>JBFFHJ010000016.1:0-125843 GCA_041556995.1 bacterium
CTCCCAAACTACTCGTATTTTGCAACCAGTTAAAACTGGATCGTTCGCTGCCAGGTTTAAGAAGCCTCGAAACAATGCTCCCAATAGCCAATGCCCTTTGTTTGCGGTTAAACCCCCATTCTCCCAATTTGTCGGGGAGGCGCAATTGACGGATCATATCCAGGCAAACCGCTTCGCCTCCAAAGGAGCGAACATCGCTGTTTTCCAACGAGTCCAGGTCCACCGAAACATAGTCCCGATCAACCGGTTTTTGCTGAGGAGACCTTTTTTCCGCCGACTCTCGAGAATCGGATTCTTTTGCTACGATCTTCCTGACTATACTATCGGCTATCAAATCCAAATCACTTTCCATTTCGAGCGTTGGTGTCGCATCGCTCAACAAATGAAGCTTTTCTTCAATGAGACCGCACAACTCCTTGTGGCGCTCTTCCGTGACACTAAACTCGGTTTCAAGATTCAAAACGTTTCTATGTCGAGGGTTACCATCTATTCATACGCTTTCAACCAGCCGGTAGAATTTGTAGAGTTTTCCCGATTTTCTTTCTTTGGATTTTCGAATATACATAAAGGCCTCCTTTTTAAGTAACCTTCAGTATACCTGAAAAATCGAGACTGACAAGAGATAATATTCATTTTTTTGGCACTACATTTTGCTTCAAAATCTTAAATTATTGATATTGATGCTAAAATATTTTCAAAATCCCAAAAAATCCCAATTTTCCCGACGAAGTTGGGTTAAATAAAATCATTTCACAGTGTTTTTCCAGATCTTTCTGTATCGTCTGACAAAATAAGAAACACTATACAGTATTTTAAAACAAAATTTCAATACTATTTGCCAATGAATTTAGGTTATCAAAAATAAAATAGAAAATGAATTTAATTAAGGGAGTTAAATAAAATTATAATTATCGATAGTTATTGCATCTTTGAATCGCTATTTGGTCAGTAAAAAAAAGACGCCCATCGAAAAAGATGCACTTCGAAAGCTTCCTGGCAATTTTGTATTAAAACGGATGTGCCATGCCAAAATAGTTGAATGTAATTTAAAAACAATGTATTAAGTTGGTTTTAATCATAATGTGGTCACTAAGATTATTGTTTAATACTTAGCAAATATGGATAAAGAGTTACAGTATGTAGACATATTAACCATTTTGATAAAAAACAATCAATTATCCGATGCATATGTACTTGGATTTTTCAACTATCAAGAAAGACAGTAAATCATATACAAGAGTCCTTCTGCGCAAGAGTTAAACGAGGAAACTTTGTACACGAATCTCCGATTGGATCGCTGAAAATCAAACAGCTATTGAAGGTGCACTTCAAGAAAGAAATGCTGGATGTTCTTCGGACTTATTCTTATATGATGTAACCATCAGTTACTTAGAGGGAACTGAAAAAAAGTTTGCCGCTTTTGGCTATAACCGCAATGGAAAAAAAGGAATAAGGCAAGTTGTGATAGGGCTGCTTTGTGATGTGAAGGGCAATTCTGTCTCCATCGTAGTCTTTAATGGAAATACTGAAGATACTGGAAACGGGCTACTCCGCAAATTGAGAAAGTAGTGCAACGCTTTGGAGGTAAATCAGTCACATTTGTTGGGGATAAGGGATGATAAAAAGATCTCATATTAAAAATTTAGGGGAATTTGAAGAGCTTGATGCCCATTATCTGACTTCTATAACAAAACCGAAGATAGAAAAATTGCTCAACATTCGGTCACATGTTTTTGTGGTTATGCTCGCCTATAAAATTGTCAAAGAATTATTGTCATTGTGGATGGAGATCGACATAAAGGTGAAAGAGGGACTTCATTGTGGCCCAGGAAGTTTCTATAAAAGATGATGGAACATATGTTCAAGTACCGCAGCCAAGGGAACTCTCGCATAAATTACTTATAGCGGCCGATGTCCAACTGCCGATTGTACTTCCTGGCAAAAGATCAAAAATAACCGGCTGGAAAAAGCTTGTTTTTTGAAGAAAAATGAGTAGAAAAGCTGTGTAATCACAGGAATCCTGCCAAATCATCGTATATCCCAACATATAGGGAGCACAGAGGCTTAGAATGCCTTTAAAGAATGGAACATCTGTTAAAACAAAATAAACTTATTTATCCCCATAATCTTTATTACTCATCAACTTCCCTGTCTTCCAGCCTTTTCTATTTTTGCCCATGAATCCCGAAGTGTTACTGTCCGATTAAATACCAGTTTTTCATTTTGTGAATCAATCGAATCAACGGTAAAATATCCAAGTCTTTCAAATTGGAAATGGTCTTCTGGCAACGCATTTCTGATACTGGGTTCAATGTGGCAGTTATTAAGGATTTCCATTGAATTTGGATTCAAATAGGACTTGAAATCGGTGCCATCTTTGTCCGCTGTTGGTTGTGCTTTGACAAATAATCTGTCGTATAATCTTACCTCCGCTTTTATGGATTGTTCAGCGGAAACCCAATGGATGACACCCTTTACCTTTTTAGTGCTGGTTCCTGAGCCGCTTCTTGTATCGGGGTCATAAGTACAGCGTAATTCGGTGATTTCACCGGTTTTTTCATCTTTTTTGACATCTACACACTTAATAATATAGGCATATCTCAATCGTACTTCCCTATCAGGACCGAGGCGGAAGAATTTCTTGGGTAGATCTTCTCGAAAATCATCTTGTTCGATATAGATTACTCGAGAAAAAGGGATTTTTCTGATACCCATTTCCGAATTAACTGGATGGGCCGGAGCTTCAAGTTCCTCTATTTGGTTTTCCGGATAGTTTTCAATGACTACTCGTAACGGTTTAAGCACGGCCATAGAACGTGGTGCTCGTTTGTCAAGGTCCTCCCGCACACAATTCTCCAGCAGACTCATTTCTATTGTGTTTTCCTTTTTGGTAACGCCAATTCTCTCACATAAATCTCTTATTGATTCAGGAGTATATCCCCGGCGCCGCATTCCTTTGAGGGTTGGCATACGTGGATCGTCCCATCCATTGACAAGTTTTTCATTAACCAATTGATTTAATAATCGTTTGCTTGTAACGGTATAATTTAATGCCAATCGAGAAAATTCAATTTGTTGTGGATGACATGGGACTTTCAATTCATCAAGAATCCAGTCGTACAATGGGCGATGGTCTTCAAATTCAAGAGTACAAAGGGAATGGGTAATTTTTTCCATTGAGTCCGATATGCAATGTGTATAATCGTATAATGGATAAATGCACCATTTATCTCCGGTCCTCAGATGAGGAATTTTTAAAATCCGATAAATCACCGGATCTCGTAAATTTAGATTTGGTGAGGACATGTCAATTTTAATGCGTAATACATGTTCGCCTTCTTCAAACTCACCGTTTTTCATCCGATTAAACAGGTTCAAGTTTTCTTCAACAGACCGTTCCCTGTATGGGCTGTTTTTCCCCGGTTCTTTCAAAGTCCCTCGGTATTTTCTAATTTCATCTGCGCTTAGACTGCAAACATATGCTTTTCCTGTTTTGATGAGTTGAACAGCAAAATCGAATAACTGATCAAAATAATCTGAGGCATAGGTTTGTCTGTCCCCCCAATCAAATCCCAGCCAACGAATAGAGGAAATGATGGACTCCATATATTCTTCGCTTTCTTTGCTTGGGTTAGTATCGTCAAATCGCATATAGCATATGCCGTTGTTTTCTTTCGCCATTCCAAAATTCAGGCAGATGGATTTTGCATGACCGATGTGTAAATAACCATTTGGTTCCGGTGGAAAACGTGTTACGACTTTACCGTCATGTTTGTTGTTTTTAATATCTTCCGCAATGATGGAACGGATAAAGTGTTGAGGTTTTGTCACAGGAAGATTTTTTTTATTTGTGTTTTCGTCGTTATTGGATAGTTTTTTCATGCTAACTTATTGTTTTCTATTTTAGGTAAAGCAAAGAATGTCAATACTTTATTGTAATGAATAAAATGATGTTATTTCAATATTTTTTTAACTATTTTCAGACACTTATCCTTGCCGAAAATATCAACCACTGATGATAAATCAGGGCCATGTTCCATTTGTGTGATGGCTATTCTCATCGATCCCCAAAGGTTTTTACCTTTTATTCCGGTTTCTTTTTGTACGCTTTTCATGATTTGTCCAAAATTCTCTGCGCTTAGTTTGTCTTGTGCTTCAACTTGTTTGACGAAGCTTTGGAATACCTGTTGAGGCTTTTCATCACTGATCTGTTCAATAAGCTTCGCATCGGTGAGTTCTGGACTTTCGTTAAAAAACAAATCCAGGTGGTTTTTGATATCGGGTAAAACGACCAGATAGTCCCTTATAATCTGTAAGATTTTCTTTAAATGATCTGTTTCAGATTTTTTGACATATTCAGGTAAATATGGAGTTAATAATTCCAACAATTCATCTTCAGATTTTTGCTTGATATACTGCTGGTTCATCCATTTAAGTTTATCGATATCAAAAACAGCGCCTGCCTTTCCCACTCTTTCCAAAGTAAACTTTTGTATTAATTCTTCTTTGGAAAAAATTTCCTGGTCATCTTGGGTGTTCCATCCCAGCAAAGCTACAAAGTTGATCAGGCATTCTGGAAGAAAACCTTTGTTTCGATAATCTTCAGTGGCCACGTCTCCCTGGCGTTTACTCAGTTTGCTACGATCGGGGTTTAACAGTAGCGGTAAATGTGAAAATTGTGGTGGTTTCCAACCGAAATATTCATATAACTGAACATGTTTTGGTGTTGACGGCAACCATTCCTCTCCTCTGATTACATGGGTTATCTTCATCAAATGATCATCAACCACATTTGCCAGGTGATAGGTTGGAAATCCATCCGATTTTAATAAAACCTGGTCATCAATCTGACTGGCTTTAAATCGAACTTCTCCTCTGACGATATCGTTTATTAGGAAATCATCCCTGTTTTTGTCAATTTTCATTCGAACCACATGTGGAGTTCCTCTTTCTAGTTTTTCTTGAATCTCTTCAGAACTCAAGTTTTTGCATCGTCCATTGTATTTTGGATCTTCTTTGCGGGCCATTTGGTCTTCCCGCATCTTATTCAAGTCATCTTCTGTGCAAAAGCAATAATAAGCGTTATTATTATCGATCAATTGCTGAACGTGTTTTTTATAAATATCAATCCGTTGGGATTGGATATAGGGGCCGTAATCTCCCTCTTTATGAGGTCCTTCATCAAACGACAGACCTGCCCAGTGAAGAGATTCAAGCATGTTTTCTTCTGCGTTTTCAACTTTTCTTGTCTGGTCCGTGTCTTCAATTCTCAAAATCAGTTTTCCTTTTGTACTGGCGGCAAACAAGTAGTTATATAGGGCGGTTCGCAACCCTCCAACGTGAAGAAATCCGGTGGGGCTGGGGGCAAATCGTACTCGGTTTTCTGACATAATACTCCAGTCGTTTGTAAAATTGATCAGATGTGGTTTGAAAATTGAATAACTAATAAAAGAGTAAATTGTATTGAGAGTTTTCAGAAAAATAAACAGAAATACTGCATTTCTGCTTTAAATTAAAAGATTTTGTGATAAAGCCCAAGAGGCAATATGCATCAATATATCGAGAGTGTCCGAACTGAAATAGAAACAGCTGCCGCCCAAGAGTCATATTTGGCCAGTACTTTGTTCTTGAGAATGTACAAAGAGTTTGAGTATGAGGATGAAGGAAAATGGAAAATTACTGATAAAGAGGGGTATGAAAAAGTCCAGAACAAAGCGGTGAATTGTATTAGTAAGCAAAAAGAGTATGATGTCAAAGATGAGGTTCTGGCTTGGCAAATCGGCATGTTAAGGGATATCGCAAAAGAATCTTACCATTGGTGGGTCGATTATAAAGACCAACGATTTAGAGCTGCTGATTTTTTCAGTGATGGTGAATCGTGCATCGCTCTGGAAGCGACGTGTGAAAAACTAGGAGAAAATCCGACGGAAGCTTTTACTGCCCTACTTGAAGTTGAATTTGTGCTGACCCGATTATGCACATCCTGTAATAAATCCGTTATTGAGATCGATAAGTACTGGCAGTTTAAATATAACAATAGGAACAAGGCGATCGAAAATAATTTTATTCTGAAGCGTATCGAATCGGAAAGCCGACAAACCATCATTTATAAAAGTATTGAATTGTTGGAAGATGTGTCAAAACGGTGTAAACGGAGTGCAAAACAACTTGCTGGCGCTGACCATCTTCTTTGGATGCACCCTCACTATTTTCTTGAATCCATCATTCATATGCTCAAGGGGTATTTAAATTTTGAATATATTCAGGATACGGATCTGTCTCTTTTAAAATGGTTGGACGAACTATTTCCTCCAAGACTTGAGTCCGGTCAACCCAATCCAAATTTTCAAAGCGGTCTGCATCGAAAAATCATTGCTAATTTGACACAGGCAACCCAGTGCATGGTCCAGCAGACGGTCAGGAAGAATGATGCATTTGCTCAACGGGATGAGATTCTTCGACCTTACATTTATGAAACATTGGAGAAAGTGAAAACAATAGAGCTCCAAAATTTAAATGCTTCTATGGAAAAAGTAGAGATAAAGGAACACGGCAATCTCTGATAAACTGTTTTATCTCGGGCAGATTTAACCTCACCCGAGATAAACCGACCAAAACTTACCTCTCAATATTTCCTTCCAAAGTCATATTTCCCAAATAGCGGATCTTTGCTTGTTTTACCTGGTAATGACATCAATTGGTTATGCAGGCATGCTTGAAGAATAAAAAAAGAAAAAATAACACCTGGTATTTTTTCTTGATTAAATGATCAGGAGAATCTAAGTTATTACTCTCTGTTTAGTGTGTATAAAACCAGCCATGTGGGGGGTGTAAAGAGGGGCGGTTACGTTATCAGAAAACCAATCAAAAGAGAACGTTTTTCCAAAAAAAAACATAACTGCTTAATTTGAATGATTTTTTATACCATAAAAATTATTGACCGGCGAGTCGTCGATCTATATGGAAAAAAGAGACTTACTGATAGTATTTACCGAGGTGTAGGATTTTCTTTTGACTTTTCTGCATTAAATTAGCTAGATTTTTTAGATGTTCAAATTCCTTGGCAATGAACTGATATTCGGTGATCAATTCAGTGAAAACTGCAACTTAGGGGCATCAATCACCAACAGAATAAAGGGATTGCAAGCAATCAAGGGCAATTGACAGGGAATCGAGCATATAAGTTTTTATTTTTATAAAGAAAATTAATATTCACACGTGTAAAAAGCCGCTCTATTTTATTTTGACCTATGCTTAAATTCTACGGAATTAGATTCAATCAGAAAGGTATACCGGAACGGTTTTCCTTATCATTTGCCCTTAAAGAATCACTCAACGCAGGTTTGCACATCATTGACTATTACCAGCGTGACTATCGGAAAGTAGTAAAGGCGATTGATAAAGAAATTGAGAAACTGTTTCTAGGAGTAAAAGAACATGAAAAATGTAAAAAATTTAGGTTTCTAACAGCCAAGTGGTTTCGTTCCAAAGATATTGTTCAGTTCCTATTCAATAATAGTCAAACTGTTGATCTTAAATTGAAAATTGCAGGAATTTTGAATTCTCGAGAAACCATTGTTGGTAAATGGCACTTGATTAAGCCGCTATTGCTAGACCATATCTCAAGTTTGGATGTGTTACATCGCAACGAGCAGTTAGGTGATTCAGAGTCCGATTTGAACTTGGTGCTTCAGATGATCAGTCTGTTTTTTCTTGAGCAGGATGAGGAGATGCCACCAGCGAATCTGGAGCTTCAGTTCATTCGTTATCAATTTCCCCGTATTATTTGGAAGAAAAAAGATGGATTTAACGCTTCCAGCAATCCCTTTTGGCTTCCAAAAAATTTATACTGTCGTTCATCGTATTTATCAGCACAGATAATATCAAAAATCTATGAAAATGCGGAAAATGTAACGGATAAGCAGACAACGATTTCTATAAAACCGGAAGAAAAGGAGGTTCAACTTCAATCCCAGAATAGTGTGAGTTGCCAAAAATTCATGTCCGTATCGTTCAACTCACTTTTTCCAGAAGGCCGACCTGATCGGATCACACTTGAGTTTGATGATGCCGATGAGAAGAACCATCAATTACCATTGATACCGGAAAACGCTCATGAAACGCTATTGTCATTGCAGAAAATGATTCAGAAGAAGTTTTCACATGAAGGGGTAAAACATTTTCTGGCCATCTTGCGCCAATTGGCTGAAATAAAGTCTGATGTTATTTGCAGTTTCGATACCATCAAACATTTAAAACTGGTTGCTCGAGAAACTAAGGATGGTAAGTTCTCATCCAAACAACATTCTTTAATGAACAATGTATTTCAGTTATTGATGAGCCTGAAGGTCAAACGTTGTTGGAATGAGGCCGGGCAGGGAAAACAGGTGACCAATCCGTTTTTGCTTGAACTTGGGTGTGAAGGTTCTATTTCAAGTGCTCCCGGAACACTTCGGAAAATGTTGTTGGATCCTATGTTTTTACCAGGTATGGGAAATCCGTTTCGTTTGGGCAGCCATCTGACATTGATTTCGCAAAAACTATTCAGGGAAAGTATTTACAAGCATGCGCTTCTTCCGGGATTATCGTCATATATTACCGGAACTTGGCTCAATGAATTTCTCCAGAAAAAAGGAACAACAGAAAAAACAACCAGAGAGATTATTGAAGGATGTGCATTTAATGTTACTTCTGCCAATAAATATCAGATCCTCCGTAAACTCAACTCTGAGCTGGCTTATATGGAACAAAAGTGCTATATTTCTCAATATAAGCGGAAAGAAGATAAGGAGGGAAATCCCTGGAATGATGTTCATTGTGTAACGGCACCCGATGTTGTGATGAAAAGTATTGTCGATAAAATGCAGGCCATCGGTGCCAATTCTGTTTCGGAGAAACTAATTGCATAAAATTGTATTTATGGGTACCCCGGATTTTGCGGTACCTTCTATGCAGCACCTGTTAGATGCTGGTCATGATATTTCTTTGTTGATTTGCCAGCCGGACCGAAAAAAGGGACGTGGCCAAAAATATAAATTTCCTCCTACCAAACAATTTGCTTTAGAAAACAACATCGATGTTATCCAGCCGGAGAAACTGCGCAATCCTGATATAAAACAGACACTTTTATCACTTCAACCGGATTTTTTTGTTGTTATCGCTTACGGAAGAATTTTACCCAAAGAATTATTGGAGATACCCACCAAAGGCTGTATCAACGTTCATGCTTCACTGTTGCCGAAATGGAGAGGTGCAGCTCCCATTCAATTTTCACTTCTTCATGGAGATCTACAAACTGGCGTTTGCACAATGTTGATGGATGAAGGAATGGACACTGGCGATATTTTGCTTACCCGGATCACCGATATTCAAGTTGATGAGAGGTTTAACCAGCTTTCCAACAGGTTATCTATATTAGGGGCGGAGTTGATTGTGGAAACAATAAACAGTTTTGATCAGATTATTCCAAAGCAGCAAGATCATAATGACGCCACTTATACCCGTTTGTTGCAAAAAGAGGATCGTATTATTGATTGGAGCAAGGATGCTGCCACAATATTTAATCAATTCAGAGCAATGAGTCCGGATCCTGGTGCCGTGACACAATTTCGCAATAAACGGTTGATCATAAAAGACATGTTACTGACTGAATATGATGAACAGGTTGATCAGTATGGTCCCGGTTCTATCGTTTCAATTGATAATGAAAAGGTGAAAATTGTTTGTGGCAATGGTTTTGTTTCAATTTTGTCATGTCAGCCTGAAAGTAAAAAAGAGATGGCAGCCAGAGATTTTGTCAACGGGTACCAAGTTAAAACAGGAGAAATTTTAGGAGAAATTAGGTTACCTTGATCATATATTCTCAGGAGCGGACCAAAGTATTACTATTAGCCGCCCATTTAAAATCGGAAAAACTTGATATCACACTGGATTCCTTGAAGGAGATGAAATCCCTGGCTAGAACCCTAGATTTTGATATCCTGGGAGAAGATTATCAAACCAGGGAGCGACTGGATTCACGCAGTTATATTGGTTCCGGTAAACTTGGTGAAATAAAGGGGTTTATACAGCAGAATGGTGTCAACCTGGTGTTGGTTGACAGGGAGTTAAGTCCCAACCAGGGGAAATACCTGGAAACTTTTTTGGATTGTATGGTCTGGGATCGTACTCAATTAATTCTAGAAATTTTTGCAGGACATGCCCGTACACCGGAATCCAAAGATCAGGTGCATTTGGCACAATTACAATATATGCTTCCCAGGTTGGTTGGGCTTTGGGCGCATCTTGATCGTGAAAAGGGGGGGATTGGAGCATCAAGGGGGACCGGTGAAAAACAGATCAATATTGACCGAAGGTTAATCAGTACCCGTATTGCAAGGTTGGAGAAATCCTTAAAAAAGGTTGCCAAGGAAAGAGAAGTTCAGTCCAAAAGGCGAAACAGCTGTTTTCAAGTTGGGGTTGTTGGTTATACCAACGCTGGCAAGACATCATTAATCAACCTGCTTACAGGGGCGGAGCTTCTAGCCGAAGATAAACTCTTTGCTACTTTGGAATCAGCTACACGGGTGTTACCTAGTTGTATAAAACCGGATATTCTAATTTCCGATACGGTTGGATTTATTCGTAATTTACCACACAATTTGATTGCATCGTTTCGATCGACCTTGGCGGTAGTAAAGGATGCTGATATGTTGTTGCATGTAGTAGATGCATCCAGCCCAAATATCGAACAACACATTGATACAACAGAACAGGTATTGAAGGAAATTGATGCTCATAGTATTCCACGTATTCTTGTACTTAATAAGGTCGATCTGATTGAAGATGAAATGGATCGCTTAATTTTATTAAAAGCTTATCCCGAAGGTATCCCGACCTCGATTCTTGATTCCAAACGTCTACTTTTGCTTAAAGAAAAAATTGAAGCATTTTTTCAACATAATTTTATCAAGGACAACATTTTGCTGCCTTACGATCGAGCCAACCTTCTTTCCAAATTATATCAGTTGGGTACGGTCAAGGAAGTCGAATATGCTGAAGATGGTATTCATATCACTCATGCCATTACGCATAACAACAAAAAAATTCTGACTAGCTTGCTTAAGAGTTAAATATCATATATATATTTCCTCGAATCATGGCGCATATCACGCAAGATTCTTAGGGGCGTTATACACTTTTATAGTTGTGTTATTGTGTCATGACTCGATATTGTGGGCTGAGAGCGCAATCTTCTAATAATAAACCATATGATAAGGAAATAGATATGATTAAAAAAGTATCCGTTTTGACGATTGTCTTCTGTGTTATGTTGCTTTGGGCTTCAAGTTTGTATGCGGTCAATGCTGATGATGTACTTGGGCTTTGGCTCACATCAAAGGAAGCTAATGCCACAAAAATTGAAATTGTTAAGTGTGGTGACAAATTTTGTGGAAAAATTGCCTGGTTGGAAGATCCTGAGACACTTGACAGCCAGAATCCTGACGAATCAAAAAAAAGCCGCAAGTTGGTTGGGCTGAACATGATCTACGATTTTGTTTTTGATGATGATGAGTGGATCGATGGTTTTATTTATAATCCTGAAGACGGCAAAACATATGATTGCAAGATGTGGATGGATAACATGGAAGTCTTGAATGTGAAAGGTACTGTTGGTCCAAAATGGCTGGGGATTGGTAAAACAGTGACTTGGTTCAAGGCAAAATAGAATTGGCACAATGATTTAAATTTGTTTGGAATTCAGTACTATTAATTAAGATTTTGTCTACTGAATTCCAATAAGGAAGGAATTTTTTCAGTGTTTTGTAAGATTTTGCCGGATTAGCACAAATTAACAAGTGTTTGCTTGGTAGTGCTTTGAAAAAAATCAAATATTATTTTTTAAAAAAGCCACTACTTTTTTGCTTTCTCTTACCAACTGGCGCATCAATTCATCCGTACCGTCGGTTTCTCCTGAATTTCCGATCAATTCCATTTCCATGCAGATATCAGCCATTGTCAATGCACCAAAAGTGATGCAGTTAGATTTAAGGGTGTGGGCTGTTTTTTTTAATATATCGGGATTCTGTTCAGAAACAGCTATGCTGATTTTTTCAATTTTATCCGGTAGCTCTTCCAGGAATAGCTGGACTAATGGATTGATATCACCTACGTTTTTTCTTAATCGTTCCAACATTCCAACATTAATGCTGCTGGCATTGTCTTGTTGATTGGAAGTTGTTTGGTCATTTTTATTACTTACCTGTGTTGTTATCCATCGTTGCATGACTGAACTTAGCTCTTCTTCTGATATGGGTTTGGTAATATAATCGTTCATTCCGGCATTCAAACATTTCCCTCTATCGCTATCGAGAAGATGAGCGGTCATGGCGATGATTGGAATGTTTCGATTTTGTGGAGCGGACTCAACGCTACGAATAAATCTTGTTGTTTCTATACCATCCATTTCCGGCATTTGAATATCCATCAGGATAATATCGAATATCTTTTCACATAAAATTTTTATGGCTTCTTTTCCATTTGAAGCGATAACTACGCTGTATCCAAGCTTTTTTAATGTCAATTTTGCAACCAACTGGCTAATATTGTCGTCTTCAACTAAAAGTACTTTAATATGTTTGCCTTTGTGGGGTCCAAACTCCTGCTGTTTGTCATTAAATCTTGAAAGTTTTCGATGAAGGGGTAGTTCGGTAGTTTGTATTGTTCGCCTTTCCTTCTGTTTTTTTAACATTAACTTAAACCAAAAATTTGATCCTTTTCCCTCTTCACTGGATACACCTATTTCACCGCCCATTATTTTTACCAGCTGTTTGGAAATAACCAACCCAAGACCGGTGCCACCGAATTTTCGTGTTAGTGAAGGATCGATTTGGGAAAAGGATTTGAACAGCCGATGCATATTATCTTTGTGAATGCCAATACCAGTGTCTATGACAGAAAAGAAAAGTCTGATGGCAGCATCTGTTTCATTTAGCAAATCTACTGTTATGACGACTTCTCCTTTTTCTGTAAACTTTAAAGCATTACCAGTGAGATTTATTAATATCTGATGTATCCGAAGAGAATCGCCTTGTAAAAGATTGGGAATGTTTGGATCGATTTTAGCTTTTAGTTTCAATCCTTTTCTGTCGGCGTTTTCACTTAAATCCGCAATGACCTCATCAACCAGCCTAAAAATGTCAAATGTCGCATAATGGAGTTCCACTTCGCCGGTTTTCAATTTAGAAAAATCAAGAATATCATTGATAACATTCATGAATGATTGTGATGATTTTTCGATGATTCTTGCGAATTCTTTTTGCTGATCGTTTAATTCCGTGTCAAGCAACAAACTTGTCATACCAAGCACACCGTGCATTGGTGTACGAATTTCATGACTTATATTAGCTAAAAACTCATCCCTGATACGTCTAGCATTTTCTGCTTCATATTGAGCTTTTTTTATCAGGTCATTCGATTTATTTAACCGACTGATGGTGAATTCGCTTTGGGATACCATACTATCGCAGGTTAATGTTAATTTGTCAGCTAGCATAGCTGAAAAAAGTTGGTAGAGAATCGCTTTTATTTCAATGGTATTATAATCGGTTTTTTCGTAGATATCGCTGATATTGAGACAGAATAAATCAACCGGTGTGTCGGCTACCTCCGATGCTGTACATGGTTTATTAGTGATAAAGCTCATTTCCCCGCACATATCGCCAATGCGTTTCAATTTAAAGATCAAATTACCATTTGAGTAAATTGCAATTTGGCCTCGGATGAGGAAAAAGATGTTGGCATCCATCTTACTTCCCCTTATAATTTCAGTATTTTCAGGCACATGCATCACTTTGAATAAGGGGGCGATTTTCTGCAAGAGTGATTCCGGTAACGGATTGAGTAATCGACTCCTCTTTAAGTAATTTACGATTGATTCTTTATCATTAAACGGATGTTCAATCTGTTTTCCAATCATGGATGAATTATCCTTTTCCTTTAAATTTGAGATAGAAAAGCACGTTTGAGAGTTATTGGTCTTTTATATTCATTCAATGTAAAAATGGCGAATCTCGTTTTTTTAGGAGTTCAAGTAAGTATTAACTGAGTTGATTAGTAAAACCGAATTTGAAATTCTTATCATAAAGTGATGCTTAATCTTTATTTTGTCTCCTCTTTTGTATATTTCTGTATCAATCGGCAATCTTATATTTTTTAACTGTAAATTCCAGATAAATAAATGGAAATGTCTGAACTTATTCCGGGAAAAATCTGGTATTTTTAATATATCATATTGTTCAAAGAGATACACGTTTAATTGTATATTCTCTGTTTTTTATTTCGATCCGATAAAAGCCGGCCCATGGGCCATCGGAATACCTACAGCAACCACCACTATTTATGCATGTTAATTTTTGGTTTTGGTAAGGTTTAAAATGCCAGGTTTTATGAATATGTCCATGTAAGTATAAATCAACATGGCATTCCATTAAAAATTTTTGTAAATCCTTAATTTTTTCAAGTGAATGTAGATAGCCTTCTGACTCTCCGGGAGGTAGAAAGGCAGGATAATGTCCCACAACAATTTTTAACCTGTTCCTATATTTTTTGTATAGGATATCCCGGTGTTTTTCCAAGTCTACCCTAATCTTCCCTTTTGAGGAAAAAAACGACCTGGGAATTGACATATCCAGCTCAAGTAAAACAGTTTGTTCATCTAATTCAAAGATATTGATACCATTATTTTGAGGTTGAATTTTATTAAAGGGAAAACAATCACCAAAATATTTTACCAGTAAATCCGGTTTAAAAACACTTTTTACGTATCGATCGTGATTACCGGGGGTTAGTATAATATTCCCTTTCTTCATCAAGGGGATAATTTTGTCTTTCGCTGTTTTAAACTCTTGTTCAAGAGCTAAGGTTGTTAAATCGCCGGATATTACCAAATGATCCCATTTCATTTGGCTTAATAAGCTAATAATCCGATCTTGTATTTCAGGTATAAACTGGCGTTTACGGCGTATTCTGTGGTTTAACCATCCAATGCTTCGTTTGGACATAATGCCATGTTTTTCCTTCAAATCGCCCATCGAAATCGACATATCGCAAAAATGAAAATCAGAAACATGAACAACTACCGTTGATTTTGGCATATAGTCAAAGATCCAAATACTATAATTAACTGGAAAAATGTTCGATCCGGCGTTCTTAAAAAAACGAAGTTGGAAATGCAAATTAGTCCCCATTTTTATAAGGTATTTGGTTTTACAGAGACCTATTTTACTGGGTAATTCTAGCTACTTTTTATTTTCAAAGCATTAAATGAAATGCTGTTGAGAAAAAAAAGTAAACAGGAGAAATTCAGGAGAAAAATAAGGAGCGGGATATGCTAGTCAATTCGGGTAATTTCTTGCTAAACATATTATTTTGCATGAGACTATCTTATATTGTTATCTCAATGTCATTTGGTTAAGATCTGCAAAATGTGATTTATTATCCAGAATGGGGCACTGACGATATCAAGAATCGTGTGAATTTTAGGAATGGTATAGGTACTAATTTTTAAAATAATAGATGTTTATGAATTTGTATTCTGGTCATTTTATCGATTCTGATTTCTGGTATCAGGACCTATCTATTGATTAACGCTTCGTAGGGTCTATTGTTTGTTTGGTGTTTGAATCGACATTGTGCATCTCAGAGAAATAATGGCAAAAGCTTAACATATTGACACTGAGTATTATTTTGTTAGGAACAATTAGAATTAGTGAATTGGAACAGCCATGGCGACAACATTTGAAAAAAATTTGGAACAACTTGAAAAAATAGTACAGTCCTTGGAAGAAGGGACGGATACTCTGGATGGATCATTAAAAGCTTTTGAAAAAGGAATAAAACTGAGTCGAGCCTGTCATGATGAATTAAATAAAGCAGAGAAACGGATTGAAATCCTGGTAAAAGAGAATGGCGAAATCGAAGGACGAGAAACATTTGAAGAATAGATATTTATTGATATTATTGTCGTTTTTCTTATTTCCGTTTCAGGGTTGCTATATTGTCAAGCAGGGAGTCGGGCAATTCAAGCTTCGTCTAGAGCAGGTTCCATTGGAAGAAGCGATTGCTAATGAAAAGAATTCGAAATATAAACAACTGCTGGCATCGATTCCTAAAATTAAACAATTTGCTATTCATGAACTCAAACTCAAAGATAACGATAACTATTCCGATTACTTTGCCACTTCACAAAAAGGGATTGCCTTTGTCGTCACTGCCTGCCGGAAAAACGAATTGATACCCCATACCTGGTGGTTTCCCATTATTGGTTCTGTACCGTACAAAGGGTATTTTGATGAAGAAGATGCCCTGGATTTGGAAAAAGAACTACAAACAGATGGCTACGATACATGGATGTTTGTAGCGCCTGCTTATTCAACGTTGGGATGGTTCAAAGATCCTATTACAACGCCTATGCTTGAAAGGGGGGATTACTATTTGGCGGAAACCGTCATTCATGAGATGACGCACACCACTTTATATATTAAAGACCAAGGCGACTTTAATGAGCAGCTGGCCTCATTTGTCGGGCAGAAGGGAGCTTATTTGTATCTTAAAAAATCTAATTTGTACGATGATGGTCAGATTAGGAAAATAAAAAAGCAAAAACAAAGAAGCAAAGAGTTTGCACAGATTATCAGGAATTATATTCCAATACTGGAAGAGCTGTACCAAAATTCAGAAACATTGGAAGAGGCAATTAAAAAACGCAAAGCTATCTTCTCGTCCCTGGTAGATGAGGTAGCAACGTTATATCCTCATGTCCCTAAAACCCATTGGAAATTTAACAATGCCAGAATACTACAGTATCGTAGATACCACTCTGAGCAGAAGATTTTTAACGAACTTTGGGGAAAAAGCCGTGGAGATTGGTCACTGTTTTGGAAACTTGTGTCTGAACATGTAAAAGAAAAAAAATGGTTATATTAGATGATACGACTGTTTATATAGGCCTAAAAAAAGCGGTAGAAATTATTCATTATTGGGTTTAGGATTGTTATAATAAGTGTCGAATCGAACTAGTCAGATATTCCGGTTTAATGTAATTAGTTGATATTTAATAACTTTAACTACACTTGTTAAATAATTTAGAATAACCGGAGCTTGGCTGAAAGGGTATGATCTTTATATTATTACTCCGAATAACTTTTCTCTTTTCGACAATATTTTGATGACACATTTAATTGATTCCGAAGAAGGAGTAGTATGATTGGAGGTTTAGGTGTAGGAGAATTATCAATAATTCTATGTATTGTGGTTGTTTTATTTGGTGCCGGTCGATTAGCAGGAATCGGTTCCGGGCTGGGAAAAGGGATTCGCAATTTTAAAAAAGAAGTTGAAATTGATAAGCAAAAGAAACAAATAGAAGAGGAAACCAAAGAAGACCCTAAATAAAGCATAAATTGTGTTGAGAAATCCTTGTTTTGAAAGCGTTTTCGGATTTCCCAACCTGATCTTCTAAATATGGTTACTGATTCGGCTTTGATAATTGGACTTCAAATTTTTTGGTGCGATTATTCCGGTTAGTAATGACAGTGACATAATCACCAGGCTTATAGTGTTCCAGGGCGCTTAACAGGTCATTTTGGTTACCGACCTCATGTTCATTAATTTTAACAATAATATCGCCCAAAATAATATTGCCCTTGCGATCTCTTCGTATTCCGATCATCCCTGCTTGATGAGCTGATGATTTTTTAGACACTTCAAGAATGATAACCCCTTTGATTCGATATTGTCGGGCTACTGAGTCATCCAGAATACTTATACCGATGACCGGGCGCATGACTTTTCCGTATTTGATGAGTTGGGGGACGATCTTAATAACCATATTGACCGGAATAGCAAAACCAACACCCGAACTACCGCCACTAGGACTATAAATGAGTGTATTAACACCAATCAATTCTCCCCTGGAGTTTAGCAGCGGTCCACCGGAGTTTCCCGGGTTAATGGCTGCATCGGTTTGAATCAATCCTTCGATTTTCCGCCCGGAGACATTCACTTCACGCCCTAAGGCACTAACCACTCCGACGGTCAATGTTGTGTCCAGTCCAAATGGATTACCGATGGCCAGTACCTTTCTTCCCACTTCCAATTTACTGGAATCACCAAGCTTAATGGGTAAGAGTGTATTTTTTGGAGCTTTAATTTTCAATACAGCCAAATCTTTGTTAGGGGCTGTTCCCACCACTTCTGCCTGCCAACTACTATGATCCCAAAGAGTTATTTCTATTTTATTGGCACCTTCGATGACGTGATAGTTGGTAACCACCAAACCGGTTTTGTCCCAGATAAAACCGGTCCCTGATCCTGCCGGGATTTCATAAATGTTCAAACTGAATACATCTCGTCGTATCTGAGAGTTCGTTACATAAACAACGGATTTATTAGTACTGCTGAAAATATTGATGTTATTTTGTTCATCAGGTGTTAATTCGCCGCTGAGAGATGGTTTTGCGATGTCTGCTTTTATATGATCTCCCATGGTGAAGGAGCTGAACACCAATGTGAAAATAATCAAAATCGCTGCTTTTGAAATTATTTTATTTGATCTCATATTTATCTCCATAATCATAAAGTAATATTACCGGCGTCCTGACCATATAAAAAAAATTCACAGTAATTCTTGCAGGGCACCGTTGATGAAGCTAAGATGTTTTTGGCTTTTTTTGCGACCCCCTGATTTGGTGTCGTTTTTGGGCAGAGGCGATGGTTTTTCTTAATCTGATGGATTGTGGTGTGACTTCAACCATTTCATCTTCACTGATATAATTGATGGCAGCTTCCAAAGTCATTGGCTTGACAGGGGCTAAAACGGCATTTTCATCACGACCCGATGCCCTGATATTGGTTAGCTTTTTCTCCTTTGTAGGATTAACGTCCAGATCTCCATCTTTGTTATGTTCACCTATAATCATTCCCTCATACACCGGTGTCCCGGGAGTAATGAAAAGTCTTCCCCTAGGTTCAAGATTATATAGGGCATACGTAACACTGGAGCCTTGTCGATCGGAGACAAGGGAGCCTGTTGATCTGGTTGGAAAATCACCTCGGTACTCTTCATATCCTGCCAGGTATGAGTTCATTATACCGGTTCCCTTGGTATCGGTTAGAAATTCATCCCGGTATCCAATCAATGAACGGGACGGAACGTTGAATTCTATCCGTACACGCCCTTTTCCATGGTTTACCAGGTTTACCATCTTGCCTTTTCGGATGGACAATTTTTCTGTGACGATCCCAATATAGTCTTCATCGCAATCAATGTATAATCGTTCAATAGGTTCCAGTTTTTTTCCTTTTTCTTGTTTGTAAATAACTTCGGGTCTTCCCACGCACACTTCGAACCCCTCACGCCTCATGGTTTCGATGATAATAGCCATCTGAAACTCACCTCGACCTTTTACGATAAAAGCATCTCGATCCGGTGTTTCTTCCATGCGAATGGCGACGTTTCGCAATGTTTCTTTTATTAAGCGCTCTCTGATTTTGCTCGACTGAACAATTTTTCCTTCCATACCAGCAAAGGGAGATTTGTTCATGGCAAACCTCATGGATACAGTTGGCTCGTCAACCGTGATCCTTTTTAATGCTTTAGGTGAGTCCCCGGTGCAGATTGTGTCACCGATTCTGACATCCTCGATTCCGGATAGGACAATGATTTCGCCAGGTTCAGCCACATCGGTATCTGTCAGATGTAGACCATCGTAAATTTGAAGTTTTGAAACTTTAAGCGGTTGAGGTTTTCCTTTTTCATTTATACAGATGAGTTTGTCGTTGGAGCTAGCCTGTCCATTAAATATTTTGCCGATTGCCAATCGCCCCATGTAATCGGAATAACCCAGGTCAGCTACTAACATTTGAAACGGTTCATCAGGATTGTAAACAGGAGCAGGAACATCATCAACTATTATATCAAACAGTACATGAAGATTCGTACTATTTTCTTCAAGGCTTTTTTTCACAATGCCGTCCCTGCCAATGGCATACAATAGTTGAAAGTCAAGTTGTTCTTCCGAAGCATCCAGATCGATGAAAAGGTCGTAGATTTCATCCAAAACTGCTTCAGTTCTGGCGTCTTTCCGATCAATCTTGTTTATCACAACAATGATTTTATGTCCTGCTTTCAGGGTTTTTTCCAGAACAAACCGTGTTTGGGGCAACGGTCCTTCCGATGCATCTACTAATAACAAAGCTCCGTCCGCCATGCTTAGCGCTCTTTCAACTTCTCCACCAAAATCGGCATGGCCGGGTGTGTCGATGATATTGATTTTTACTCCTTTCCATGTAACAGCACAATTCTTGGCTGCAATAGTGATTCCTCTTTCCCGTTCCAGATCCATGTTATCCATGATTCTCTCGTTAACTTCCTGCCCTTCCCTAAATGTCCCGCTCTGTTTAAACATGGCGTCGACCAGCGTTGTTTTTCCGTGATCAACATGAGCAATGATGGCAATATTCCTAATACCTTTATTTTCTTTTAATGGTTTCATTGATTTATTTTATGGGACTGTTTTTTATGGATCTTCGGTTATAATTCAAATGGTACAATGGTTTAGTATCTTAAAATCACTTTGTAATTATCTACGTGCGAAACCCTTGATTATTATTTATAAGTAAAATAAGGTTTCAAACCGTATCATTATTTTAATATAATTCCTGATATGAACTTGAGTCAAACAGAATCTTGGATACGGCGTAATTCGTACCTCCGATAACTGTTATAGAATTTTGTCCTTTATAGATGATTGAATATTATGGAAAAAGAAGAATAGAAGATTATTCTATCATGAAAAACATACAATTTTGAATGTCATCGGGGTGGATATTATCTTCGGGGATAACTTTATCACGAACAGAGATATTTGCTTGATGGACACTGTTTTGATCATTTGAAATGAGGGGATGCCACCATTCCAGTTTTCGTCCTTCGTATAAGGTCCGGTATGCACAGGTTTCAGGTAAAATATGCATACGAGTGAAACCGGTAGGTTTGATTTTCAAACAATCAGAAATCAGATCGAATCGTTTATCGTAAGCCTTGCATTGACAATCATCAGTGTTTAGCAGCTTACAGGAAATGTATGTATAATATACTTGGCCGGAGTTCTCGTCTTCAACTTTGTGAAGACAGCATCTCGCACAACCATCGCATAGCGATTCCCATTCGTCTTCCGTCATTTCATCAAGGGATTTTGTCTCCCAAAATGGTTCTTCAATTGTTTTCATTAGGCTGGCTGGCTATCTGGGTATAAAAAAATAAGATCAGAAAAAGCGACTCTATACGATTTAGAGTACGCTGAAATGATCATTTGATCAATTCTGCCCCGAAGTTTGAAACAACTAAGTTATTTATTTTTGACATTTTTTAACAAAACCAACTGGATAAATCGTTTTTCAAAACAAGGGGGCAAATCCTCTAATCAATATGCTTTGAACTTAATAAAAAGTTAACTATATGAAAAAATGGGTAAATCATTGTGTTAAATTTGTTTTGGTATCTCATATGGATTGGAATTATCTAATCATCATTTGACTTGACATTTGAGGTAGGACATCGGGAAAGTAATAAAGTCGAATATTTTGCCCTATTTTTAAAAATTTATTTTATTGTGCCATATATATAAAGAGAAGCATTTTGGATATATTTGATTATTCTCTTAAGGAACAGATCAAAAAAGACGCGCCGTTGGCTGATAGAATGAGACCCAGAAACTTGGATGAGTTTTTTGGCCAATCTCATATTCTTTCACCGGGCCGATTATTGAGAAGAGCTATCCAGGCAGACAAGCTTTCCAGCTTAATATTTTTTGGACCGCCAGGAACAGGTAAAACGACATTGGCAAGGATTATTGCCAATTCAACAAAAGCCCAATTTGTTTCCCTAAATGCAGTATTGTCGGGTGTCAAAGATATTCGGGAGAGCATTGTCAAAGCAGAAAAATATCGCCAAGAACATCAATTGAAGACGATTTTATTCATTGATGAGGTCCATCGTTTTAACAAAGCGCAACAAGATGCGCTGTTACCTCATGTGGAAAATGGTATTGTCATTTTGATTGGGGCAACAACAGAAAATCCCTATTTTGAAGTAAACAAAGCCTTGGTCAGTCGATCACGGATTTTCCAACTAAGATCGCTAACTACGGAGGATTTGCAGCAGGTATTAAAAAGTGTGTTGATTGACAGAGAACGGGGATATGGTGAGCTAAAGGTCAACATCACAGAAGATGCGGCAGTACATCTGATTCATACTGCCAACGGTGATGCCAGGGCGTTGCTGAATGCTTTGGAACTGGCTGTTATTACTAGCAAGGTGGATAAAGACGGAAGCATTTATGTTGATTTGGCAGCGGCGGAGGAATCGATTCAGAAAAAAGCTGTACTCTATGACAAGGACGGAGATGCCCATTTTGATACCATATCAGCCTTCATAAAATCCATACGGGGATCAGACCCGGATGCAGCCTTGTATTGGATGGCTAAAATGGTTTACGCAGGGGAAGATCCCAGGTTTATTTTTCGTCGTATGATTATCCTGGCTGCGGAAGATATCGGCATGGCAGATCCAAATGCATTGCATGTTGTTATCAGCGCGTCCCAGGCATTTGACTATGTGGGCATGCCAGAAGGACGGTTTCATTTGGCTCAAGCATGTTTGTATCTGTCAACCGCACCAAAAAGCAATTCCGCCTTTGCTTTTTTTGATGCTTTGGATGCTGTGAATAAAGAACAAGTTGATGATGTTCCCAATCATTTAAGAGATGGAAACCGGGATAAGGAAGGTTTTGGACATGGAAAAGGATATTTATACCCCCATGCCTATCAGGATCATTGGGTGTCCCAGCAATACTTACCCAAAACCCTACAGGGGCGGACATTTTATCAACCATCTGAGAGTGGATACGAATTCAAGGTGAAAGATGATGTAGTGCGTCGCAGGGAAGTTCAATTGGCCGCGATACTGGAAGCAACCGAATCCGAACAACAAGGACAGGAAGACTATTGGAGAGGGAGAACTCTGGGCAATACCGGAGAATTGCTGACTGAAATTAGAGACTACACTTTTTCTCGCGTTAATATAGCACGAGATAATTTGATCCTGATATTAAATGCTGGCAGCGGTCTGTTTCTTGGCGAAGCTGTAAGAAAAGCTCCTGAGGGAACAGTATATGGATTGGTCAGAAATGATGAAGAAAAAAAGCTGCTGGAAGGTCAATATAGTGATCGAGAGTTTTTGTTTCGACCCATTATTTTAAAAACGACATTCCAAAGTGATAACCCTGATTTTTCAAGTTTATTTAAAGAAAACATCAAGTTTGACCTTATTATGGGACGAAATTCTCTTTCTGCGATTAAAAATAAAAAAACTATTTTGAATCGGATAAATTCACTATTGGACCGAAACGGATATTTGACACTGGTGGAGAGCATCCCAGCCAAAGGACAACGATTGTCACAGTATATCCCGCAGGGCGAATTATCCAAAGATCTGTATAAAAAACTGATCGAGTCGGAAAATACCATATATGATGACAAAACTAACTTTCAGGTTAATTGGGACGAGGGGACACTGCAAGATAATCTGAATGATGCCGGATTCCAGGTTAAACAGATTAAAATAACTGAATTTCAAAATAAGACGCATGTGTCGCAATCAAAGATAAATCAATGGTTTTTATTGCATCGTCAGAATAAATTATCTTATGCTGATTACCTACAGCAAAATCTTTCCAATGAGGAGATTCAGCAGGTAAAAAACTATTTCCAGGCGAAACTGTCCGGCCAAGTGATCAAGTGGAAAACAACCTGGGTATTTGTAAAAGCCCGGCTTCATCCTGGAAGTCAAAAATGAAAAATGCTGAATATTGGATAAAAAAACTGAATTTGAATAAACACCCGGAAGGTGGATATTTTGGAGAGATCTATCGTTCGACCGAAACCGTTACAAAATCGGCGTTACCCAAACGCTATTCAGGCGAACGTTCATTTTTGACGTCTATTTATTTTTTGATCACCAGTAAAGATACATCTAATTTTCATCGATTAAAGTCGGATGAAATCTGGCATTTTTACTTAGGCGATCCTTTGAGTGTTCATATTTTACATAAAAAGACCGGATATTCCAGAGTCACACTGGGTAAAGATCCGGAGCAGGGGCAGGTTTTTCAGGCCATCATTAAAAAAGGATACTGGTTTGGAGCAACTGTTGATAAACCGGATTCTTATAGCCTCGTCGGCTGTACAGTGGCTCCCGGCTTTGATTTTGATGATTTTGAGCTGGCAAGAAGAGAGGATTTATTGAACGAATTTGCAGAATATAAAGAGATTGTTGCTCAATTGACGAAACCATAGTTTTTAAAACAGGTGAAGCTATAGCGGGATTCCATTCCCGCTATATTTTTGATCATGAAAAAGCAAAAGTCTCAAATTCTCTTTTGGTTCTCACTTTGGCAGATTCGGTCATTAGTTCTTCAAGGCGTTGTTCCAGATTTTCCCTGGTTATCAGTTTCCATTCACCCGCTTCCGACATCAGTGCAGCAAAACCCTGGTCGATTTGAACTTCACCGATGCCGTTGATATTAACGGTGTGATTGGATTGAGATGCCTCTCCCAACATAATGGCTGTCTGTAAAGCTTCTTTGATCTCTACTGATTCCATTCAACTTCTCTTTGATATTTTGAATAAAAAAGGATTTGAAAAAAGGTAAAATAATCCCTTAATTTTATATCGGCAGGTTGAGTGGAAAACTTTAATCGAGATTGGCTTTTTTACAAGCCTGCACGTTGCGATATTATATTGTACAGGCTTTTAAATATGTGATTTTGGAGACTATTATTCTTTATCAATTGCGCGACTCCACCTGTCCCGGACTGTAGTGGCAAGTAGTCCTTTAAAAAGAGTGTGCATGTCCAGCGTCATGTCTTGATTTTTGATATTATTCCACAATTTATCAGCTTTTTCCCGGATTTCAATGACCTCTTGAATATCCAGGGCTATTTTTCTTTGTGCCACCCAGATCTGATGTAGAAATTCAAGTTTAGCTGCTTTTTCTTCACCTCGGTATATCAAATACTGTGAGTCTTTTACAGACGATACTGAAGCAATATTGGAAACAAATCCTAAAAACGGCAATTCTGCTGCTTCATCTTCATATAACAGTAAAAAACTTTGATTGGTAAGACTTTCAGGAATGAAATAGTAATTGGTGCGAGGATTATCATCGTCAATTTGATCGGATGTGTTGATGAGTGCGTGAGCACGAATTCGTTTTAGCCAATCCTTATTGATACCCGGAAAGATAATCGGTTGCATATTAGGGGGGACATTGAAAATACTGCGCAAAACCGGTTTCTCTTCATCAGTCAATACATCTTCAATATATGAACAAAATTGTGAGAAGCTCACAACCGAATCAAAACCGGTAAAATTAAGCTGTACATATCGACGTGTTTTGCCGACGAGTGACGCTTCCTGGATTTTAATAATATCGAATTTTGGTTCGTTCAAACGTTGAAGCTCTTTGATGGCCAAATTAATTGCACTTTTTACAGGATCACCTTTTTGCTGTAAACGTCCTTTCACTTTCAAAAAGTGCTCCCTTAGTTCATCTTCTGAAATTTTTTCGTATAGATGTTCAAAAAGATATTCCAAAGCTTCGTATTGGATTCCCCTGGTAGCCTGCCGTCTGGGCATTAACTCCCTGACATTGTCCCATTCGGAATTTTCAAAACTTGTGCGCTTTCTGGCAATACGCGTAAGCATCATTTACTGACCTTTTCTAGATATTGTTGATCGATAAATCCCAGATTTCTTTCATTTTATGCAATAGAATCCAGATTGGCAAATCGGTTGTTCACCATTACTGAATTTACTTCCACTATTCGTAAATATCCGAAACAGATGTTTTTAGAGTAAAAGTACTAATTTAGTCTAAACTGAAAAGGATATTCTCAATTTAATGGAAAATTCCAAAATTGTTGTACATTCCCGAAAAAATATCGAGAACTTTTATCCTCGGATTAGGATTTTAATCCAGTTCTAATATAGTGTTATTATAAGGGAATGATAACAACTTGCATTATATGAAAAATTGTGTGGATTATTTCCCAAAAATAGTTGACAGAGACTGTCATTAAGTTTACCTAATATTACATGTTTTAAAATATATAAAAAAATAGATTTAACAATCGATATTGTTGTAGATTAAAAAATCCGATAAAAAATCGAAACCGAAATCCGATCGGATGAGTTTGCCAAAATGATGACTTAAAAGGGTTTTAAAAGATCCACCAGTATCAATAATTTTAATAATTTGGAGAAAATTGTCATGGAAAACAAAACAAAATCATTTAAACGACGGGGAAGAAGACGAACAGTAGCTTTTAATCCAAGTCATAAGTATATTGAAAAATCAGTAGAAGAGTATCTAAAACAAGGCGGAACTATTAAACGAGTCGAAAGAGTAAATGGCAGTTATCAGAACTTTGTGGCTATGCCGGATGTCCAGTCTTCTGCAGATGATTTCTTAATGGAATAATAAGGATATTATTCTAAGAAACCACTTGGTGTTAAAAACGACAGCAGGGATGTTGCCAGATGCAGGTGGTTTTAACAAACGAAGTCGATATATTCAATAAAATACTCATCAGAATTCAACCAGATTTTTCACTTCATTCTTTCCTTTCTAAAATACATAGCCAATAATTTGCTGGATATATAGACGACTGTTTTCCGTTGGAACAAATAAAGCCGTAGAGCTTTTTCAATATTGTCAGTTATTTAGATTTGTATTTCTCATAAAAGCCAATTGTTATACATCAACGCCGCAATAAAAAACTAGTTATTGTCGACGGTTTTTAATTGTAACGAACATTTAAGATGGGTAAAATCTTGGGAAATTCAAAATGATCGGCAAAGCATATAGTTGATTCCTTAAGCGCTGAATTTGTTTATGTTCAATTGGACAAATTCCATTCATGCGAGTAGGTAATGACTGGTTTTGCAAGTCGTTTTAATTTGACCGATATATAATTGTCTTGCAGCTTTACGTCATTCCGATGTTGGTTTAGGCCGTAAATATAATATCACTGATGTATCGTATTTCCAGTCTGTTGAAGTATTATTTGTTTTAAAGTTTTATCGGGATAGCTGCATTTTTAAATGTGGGCGATTGTATATATTTATATATATGATGTGTAACCGAAAACATTTAATTGAAGCGTTTGGTTGCCTTGAAGTGGAAGTGCAGGGTGTTTGGAAAAAGTAGGGAGACTTCTGTTTGAAGACATTCAACGTTTCTTTTCAGAAGGATGTCCAAATAAAGAGTTTTTGAAGATATCTATCTGAAAATATTTAATTTTGTTCCAAGGAGAAGAAAATGGGGAGAAGGTTTAAATGGTTGTCACTATTGATAGCAGGTTTATTCTCAATAGTGTTAACGACATCCATGGCATATGCTGAAACTTCTGTAGCAGATGCTATGCCAGGTGATCATGCCTGGTGGTTTTGGCCGATTGTATTATTTATTGTAACGTTTGTAATGGGAGTTTTTGCTGTTTTAGGGGGTGTTGGCGGTGGTGTCCTCTATGTTCCCATTATAAGTGGTTTTTTTCCGTTTCATCTTGATTTTGTTCGAGGAACAGGTCTACTGGTAGCGCTTTCAGGTGCTTTGGCTGCCGGTCCGGGTTTATTGAAGGCTAATCTGGCTAGTTTAAGGCTTGCAATTCCAGTGGCTTTGATTGCTTCCACCTGTGCTATTATCGGAGCTTTGATTGGACTGGCCTTACCGACCAATGTGGTTCAGATTGCACTGGGTGCTACCATCTTGGGGATATGTGTTCTCATGTTGACAGCGAAGAAATCGGAAATTCCGGAGGTTCCCAAGGCAGATAATCTTTCTACCGCTTTACGTATTTTTGGTGTATATCAGGAAGCGAGTACCGGAGAGACTATTAATTGGAAGATCCATCGCACGCCGATAGGATTGATGCTTTTTGTTCTGATTGGAATCATGGCAGGAATGTTCGGTTTAGGAGCCGGCTGGGCAAATGTACCTGTTTTGAACCTTGTAATGGGTGCACCTTTAAAAATCAGTGTTGCTACAAGTAAGTTCCTCCTGTCGATTACAGATACATCAGCTGCCTGGATTTATATGAATAATGGTTGTGTTATTCCATTAATGGTTGTTCCTTCACTGGTTGGAATCATGCTTGGATCATTTGTTGGTGTTCGATTGCTGAAAATAGCCAAACCGACATTTATCAGGTGGATGGTTATCGTTATTTTGCTTTTTGCCGGTGCCAAAGCATTGACAAAGGGTTTAGGGATAGAATTATTTTAGAATGATAAACTAAATAAAAATTACCGGATAAATCAGGAGGAAAATGATGAGCGAAAATAATAACAGTGCATTGGAAGCTACACCGGAACAGGTGTTGTATGCGAATATTCTAAACAAGGGAATGCTGGTAGGACTGGCTATTCTTTTTATCACCTATGCCATTTACGCATTGGGAATAATGGATTCTTATCTTCCAAAGGATCAACTGTCTAATTATTGGAGTTTGCCTGTTAATGAGTATCTTGCAAAGGCCAATATCCCGACAGGTTGGGATTGGGTCGGTATGTTGCAATATGGAGATTTTTTAAATTTTGTTGGGATAGCGGTTTTGGCGGGTATAACCATTCTCTGCTATTTGCTGATTATTCCGACATTATTAAAAAGTAACGATAAAGTATTTGCTTTGCTGGCGTTTTTTGAGGTAGTAATTCTGTCATTGGCCGCTAGTGGTGTGCTAACTGCCGGGCATTAATTATGATTCGGTAATTAACTACCACCCTTATATAGTTGTCATCGTATAAAAGAAATTAAAAATAACCGGGTTTATGCGATGACATACAGGATCATTTTACATACATTTTTGCCCGATTTTCTCACATGTCTGTTCAATATTCCTGAGTGAACTCGCTTGATTCCCATCTAGCTATTCAATCTAATTTTCCAATAACGGCCTAAAATCCGGATGCTCGCGTACTGCCCGTAAAAACTGTTCTTCCATTCGGTCCAGACGATTCTTCATCATTCTGTTTAAACTTTGCATCACAGTAAAACCCATGGAATGATCGGCAGCTAATAGATCAAGGATGTTGTCTTTTCCGGCGGAAAAAACTTCACTGTTTTCTGCGCAAACAGCTCTCATGGAGAACGGTTTTCCAAATATGGCTGACCATCCGAACGAATACCCCGGTTTAATTGATCCCAGGGATACTGTTATCTTACTGGATATCTGCTTTTCCAGTAGGATTTTGCCTCTTTTCAACATGTAAAACCGGTCGGCATCGCTATTCTCATCAAAAATAATATCTTTATCCTTAAAATTTAGTAGATTAATAAATGGAACCAGCTTGGTCAGCATGTCGTCGGTTAAGTGTTCCAATATGATGATTTTTTGCAGATCTTCCTTGGGAACCATACAAAACTCCTTAATGGCATTATGGGAGGTCAAAAATTTTATTTACTGTCATATCTGCCAGTAAATAAAATGGTTGCGGAAAGAAGAGTAGAATGATGGAACATAAAGCAGTAAAAATAAGTGGAAACAAGCACCATCTGGGTGCTTCAACTACTTTTTCCTCAAATAAGGATTCTTCGGGAGAACAAAAGAAGGCTTTATAAACCACCGGCAAAAAATAGGCAGCATTAAGAACAGAACTGACCAACAAGATGATTAACATGATTATCTGATCGGCTTCCAACGTTCCCAGGACTAGATACCATTTGCTTAAAAAGCCTCCACATGGCGGAATGCCGATGACACTCAATGATCCAAAGAAAAAAGCTGCCATAGTAAAAGGCATTTGCTTTCCAAGCCCTGTCATTTTGCTGATGTCTTTAACACCGGTGGCGACAAATATGGCGCCAGCACAGAAGAAGAGGGTGATTTTACCAAAAGCATGCATAGCAATATGCATCATACTGCCCAACATAGCTTTTTGAGAAAGCAAGGCTGCGCCCATCACAATGTAAGAAAGTTGCCCTACAGTTGAAAATGCCAGTCGTGCTTTTAGATTATCTTGTGCCAAGGCTACTAAAGAAGCCACAATGATAGTGATTCCAGCAATATACGCAGCTAATGCACCTAGGTTTAGCGTTGTTAATAGATTGGTTCCGAATATATTGATAATTATTCTTAGAATACAAAACGCACCGACCTTAACGACTGCAACCGCATGCAGCAGTGCACTAACCGGTGTGGGAGCCACCATTGCGGCAGGTAGCCAGGAGTGAAATGGCATAATACCAGCTTTCGCAAAACCGAAAAGGAAAAGGACCAGCAAAATCGTTATGGTAGTCGGTGACTCAGTGCCGGAGAAGACACCTTGCCATGAAAAATCAAGGGTGCCTGTCATATTGTAAACCACCAGCATTGCCGGTAGAACAAAACCAATAGATGCTCCTACGATATACAGCAAGTACTTCCTTCCGGAATTCCTGGCCTCTAAATCTTGATGGTGGGTAACCAGGGGATAAGTGGCAAAAGAGAGCATCTCATAGAACAGATAAAGTGTCAGCAGATTGGCTGAAAAAGCAACGCCGATGGTAGCAGATAATGAAACGGCAAAATAGCAGAAATAGCGAGTCTGGCTATGTTCTTTCAAACTTCGCATGTAACCGATGGAGTATGCAGAGGTGATGATCCATAAAAACGAAGATACCAAGGCAAACAGCATTCCCAGGGAATCGACGTGAAATTTGATGGATGCTCCAGGCACTACCTTGGCAACGGTAAATAGTATTGTTTTACCTTCCAGAATAATGGGAAGCATGGATAGGATAATTAAAAACTTGGCTATGGCTGCGATAAATGTCCAGCTTTCACGAAGATTGGGCTTTTTGCCGGAAAGGATAATCAGTGGAACAGCGAACAATGAAACCAAGATAGCGAAAAAAGGTTTAAATGAGACAATGGTTTCCATATTTATTTTATAAAATCGTTTGCCTGCGAGCTTGGATTCATTGCTTGGTTAGCAGGACAAAGTTGTTTTATTTTAAATGGGCAGTGATTAATAGAGTGATCATTTGGGTAAGGCAAATCGAATGATATGAGTGACGATATTGTCTGTGTATAATCCCATGGCAATAAGAAGAACGGCTGTTACCATCAACGGAATGATCATGACTATTGGTGCTTCGGCTATCGGTTCTTTATTTGCTTTATAATGCCCATGTGTATCGGTAGTGGGTAAAGGTTCGAAATACCCGATTTCGATAATTCGGAAAAACAATATTACATTGATCAGGCTGCTGAATATCAGAGCTGTTGCAAATTCGTGATGTCCGGCTAACAATCCGCCTTTGATTAAATACCACTTGCTGAAAAAGCCGCAGGTGGGTGGAACACCTATAATGGCAAAAGCCCCAATTAAAAATCCGGTCATGGAAAACGGCATTTTCCTGATAATTCCTTTTAAATCACTCAGATTATCCCGCTTTAAGGTATAGAGAATGTTACTCGCTGCCAGAAAAAGACAAAGTGTCATTACTGCGTCATTGGCAATATGAAGGATCGCTCCCGTAATTCCATCATTGTTTCCCAGCCAGAACCCCCCCACCATATAACCAACTTCAGCAATAATAATGTACGATAACATCTTAAACAGGTTTTTCTGCGCCAGGGCCAGGATTGAAGCGATAAAAATGGCAATTGTGGCCAACCATACCAAAGACGACCCAATAGCTGTACTGGAAAATGAAAACGATGGGGGAAAAACGGATAACACCAATCGCATCATCACATATATCATTACTTTGGTAGTCAACGGCGCTATCAAACCAGATGTTGCGGCAGGAGAATATGAATAAGCATTGGGGAGCCAATTATGCAACGGAAAAAATGCCATTTTGATGAATAATCCGACTAGGCAAAAAACAAATGCAAGTAGAATGGCTGTGGAATCTCCAACCTGAGGGATCAAATTGTATAGATCGGCCATATTCAGTGAGCCGGTTTTCAAATATAAATATCCAATGCCTAAAAGGTAAAAACTAGCGCCGATTGTTCCCATGAACACATAGTGTAAGCTGGCCAGTGGCGCATGGTCTCTTCCCATGCCGATCATGGCGTAACCACTCAATGCAGTAATTTCCAGTAAAACGTAAAGATTAAAAGCATCCCCTGTCACTGTAATTCCCAAGAGACCGGCAACAAACAACGTATATAGTGAATAAAAAGCATTGGCTTTTTCCGGAAATTCTTCTTCCACTTGTCTTTTAGCAGAAAACAGGTTGATAAAAGCAACCACTGATATAATAACCGCCACAAAAGCGTTTAAATGATCGACTGCATATTCGATTCCGAATGGAGATTCCCATCCTCCCAATTGGTAAGATATTGATTTAACTCTTAAAACTTGAAAAAGCATGCCAATAGATGAATACAAAGATATGAATAATGCCGCTAAAGCCAGTGGAAAGCTTAGCTTTTTGTTCACCCATCCTGCGGTGATGATAAAAAACGATGAAATTAATGGGATTGCAACGATTAAAGCCGGGAAATGTTCATTCATGATTGAGTTATCTGTGATTGGATTTCATCTTCTTCCAGAGTGTTGTATTGTTTGTGGATTCTTATAGCAAGTGCCAGGGCTACTCCCAGAGTGGCGACCGATACAACAATGGCTGTTAGCATCAAAACGTGGGGTAAGGGATTGATGTAGTCGACTGCGTTGATAGGAATTTTCTCTCCATGATGTCCGTGTTTGATGATGGGAATGGTAGCATTCTTTTTGGCACCAATTGATACGTAAAACAATATGATAGCAGTTTGAAAAATGTTCATGCCAATAATTTTTTTTACCAGGTTTTTTTTGCCGATCATGGCATACAGTCCTATCATCATTAAGGTTATAAAGGCCCAGTAGTTAAATTTCGAACTCACTAAAAGAATAAGATCGTCCATAATCATAGTCCTTCATCGTGTTTGCCAGCAGAAGAGATATTATAATACAGCCATATCATGACAGACATGACCGCCATTCCCACGCCGATTTCAACAATCAGTATGCCATGAGACCTGGCCATTATTTTGTCTGTCCCAAGCAATGATGACAAAACGCTGTAATCTAAAAATGAAGCGCCCAGCAGCAGACATAACATGCCTGTTCCAGCATAAATAAAGACACCTGTCGATGACAAGAAAGCACTGGTTTTTTCGCTCAATCTGGCAACAGTAGATTTCAAATCCCGTGAGATAGCTAAAAGAATAATGGAAGCACCTAAAATGACGCCTCCCTGGAAACCTCCTCCAGGGCTGTGGTGACCATGTGCAATGACATAAAGGGCAAACAGCTGAATGAATGGAATAATTAGACGACAGGTTGTTTTGGTAATCAAATCGTTTGGTGTCCAAAGTGAATCGACCTGCTCAAATATTGAATTATCTTCCGGTAATTTGCCACCTTCCTCAATATGAATAATAATACCTGTTGTAATATGTCGGTACAGACAGATTTCTGTTTTTTGCCGCTCAAAGGTTCTTAGCAGAAAGAAGCAGGCCAATCCGGCTGCAAAAATCACTGTGGTTTCGAACATAGTGTCATATCCCCGGTAATCTGCCAGAACAGCAGTAACAATATTGGGAACAGCGGTGTCTTCCAGAGCTGTTTCAATATAATGCGGCGACAGATAGCTGCTGGCAGGTGAAGTGGGATCACCCAATGCCGGGAAATCATGAGTTCCGTAAATCAACAGACATCCAGTTAATATAACGGTTACCAAGCCAAGTGTTTTCAATCTTTACTCCTTCTGGAAGTATTAAAAACTGCTGCTACAAATAAAACGGTGCTCACGCCTGCTCCCACCGATGCCTCTGTGAATGCAACATCTACAGCACCCATAATCGACCACAATAAACACATCAGAAAGCTGTAGGCACCGAATAAAATGGCAGCACTTAACAAATCTTTCACCATGATAGCGCCAAAGCCGCAAACAATAACAAACGAAAGGATGATGATGTCAAATTGCCAGATCATTTTTAGTTTCTTTTTTCTTTGTTTGTTGAAGGATTAGTGGGCAAATTTGAGTTTTGTTCGTTTTCTTCCTGTTTTTTTCGTTTTTTGGTCCATGGAGTCAAACCGGCACTAAACCCGGCATCAATAATGGCATGAGTAGCAGTCGGACTGGTCAAAAATACAAAAACCACAATCAGCATAATTTTCAGTGCCGTTAAAACCGAACCCAACGAAAATTCATTGATCGAGTACAAGGCCATTCCAGACATGGTCAATAGTAATCCTGCTGTATCAAGTTTACCGGCCGGGTGAAGTCTGGAATAAAAATCGGGAAAACGAATAATCCCCACCGCGCCGCCGAAAAAAAAGATCAATCCACTGATTATCAAGATGCCGACAATATAATTCATAATTTATTACTCCTTTAGATGCTTAACTTCATTATGCAATCCTTTGCGTTTATGAAAATATTTTGATGCTGCCAACACTGCAATAAAATTCAGCATTGCGTAGGCCAATGCAATGTCAACAAACATTTCAACTCTCATATAAATTAGCCCGATCAGAATTAACAAGGCTGTGGTTTTACTACCGACGGCGTTAACGCCAATCAATCGATCTAAAACAGTTGGACCGAATACTGCTCGATAGAGGGGGAGCATCATGATCATACATAAAAACAGTCCGGAGTAATAAAATAGAGTGTCCATTATTCGTCGAATATCTTGGCAATTCTGGTTTCCATTTCGCCGGGCAACGCGTCCCCCGACATTTGATCAATCACATGAACTTCAAATTCACCGTAGTCGGTGGCATAAACTGTTATTGTTCCGGGAGTCAGTGTTATTGAATTGGCAAATGTAGTTAGTGACAGATCGCTTTTGAGCCTGCTTTTAAATTTTATAATTCTGGGATCGATCAGATCCATCATCCTGGGATGAAAAACCAGGTACATGACATGAATGTTGGCCAAAAAAACCTGATACAACAGCCAGGGGATATACATAATAAAACGAGGCCATTGAATAGGAATTTTCCGATAATCGGATGAACCAAATAGCAAATCCGATGATACAAACGTCACTATCAGACAGGCGATAATGCCGAGGGCGATATGAAACAGGTCAAACTTCCCGGAAAGAAGTAACCAACCTGAAAACAGAATGATAAAGGTCAGGATAAAAACCAATCCAAACCTGGGAAATATGGATGGTTTTTTGTTATTTTGGGTGTTGGGTAACTGATCCAATAGTTTCTCCTTCATGAGCTGATAACAAACATCAGAACAGTAAAAACGAATTTATTGTTGGCCTAAAGATTTTATCGAGTACTTGTTTCTTCCAACGCCATCTTAATTTTGTAAACCAATAAATGCCAATCCGCAGAGAACAATTAACGATATACAAGCACCAACGCCGATGGGGATGCGATGTGTATCAAAATCTTTCGAATAATCAGATGGTAACGGATTGCCACTCAAGTTTCCCCAAAACCGTTCCAATGGAATATACGGATTTATACTGAACCATCTCAATCGATCAACAATTTTAATGGATATATTCAGTGTATTTAAGCGAATAGCATTCAGTGGTCCAATACAAAAATACAGCAAAACCCGTCCAAATATTCGATAAAACCAATCTGTATCTATGCTGATAAAAGGTTCACCTCCCAGTTTGTCAACAAAGATCCAAAAAGCTACAAACGTCAGCAGTAATAGCTGTAGCATAGCAACTACGCGGCTGGCTTCATATGGATGAAAATCAACTGTATACGGCAGCAGGTTATAAAGTAGCTTTGGATAAACTCCTGTCAGAATACATAAAAAAGCTCCCAATCCCATTGCTAACAGCATATTTAGTGGCGGTTCCTTGGCTTCGGGAATTTCCTTTTCTACACCGCCGTTAGTGCCGAACCATGTTCCCCAGGGCAGCTTTAACCCGGTATGCAGGAACGTTCCGATGGATGCCAGATGCAACATCAATTCAATTCCAGGTCTATGCAATTCTCCCGCAGCGGCCGAAACCATTGTCTTACTAATAAATCCGTTAAACAGTGGAACGGCGGATATGGAAAATGCACCGATCATATAAAGTCCCAGAGTAATGGGCATTTTTTTGTAGAGATCTCTCCCTTGCAGATCGGTCATTTTCCTTCGTCCCGTTACGTGGATAACAGCTCCCATTCCCATAAACAGAACGGCTTTGTATAAAATATGACAAAAAGCATGTGCACTGGCACCGTTTATTGCCATTTCACTGCCCAGTCCTATTCCGCATACCATGTACCCGACTTGGCTGATAATGTGATACGCTAGTAATCGTCTGATATCGTTTTCTAATACAGCATAAACCACGCCGTATAACGCCATTATGGCACCCAACCAGACCAGCAGTTCCACTCCGGGAAAAGAGCGAGCCAGGACATAAACAGCACTTTTGGTAGTGAATGCAGTCATGAAAACACCACCAGTAATGGTGCTTTCAGGATATGCATCGGCTAACCAGGCATGTAACGGGGGAACAGCAGCGTTGATAATAAATCCGCAGAGAATGAATTTTGCTCCCAGGGTTTGAAAATCGTAGAGTTCAAATTTTATAGAACCAGTTGAATTATAATGAATAACAATCCCGGCCAGTAAAATACAACCGCCTGTTATATGCACTAAAATATATCGGAAACCCGCATCAAGTGCAGATTGGGTCTTTTGATACCAAACCAAAAAAACCGAAGATGCCGCCATCAACTCCCAACACACAAACAATGTAAACAGATCACCTGCGAAAACGACGCCTAATGTACTGCCGACATAAAGGTAGGCAGCGGTATGTTGTCCGGTATCTTTTATGTGAATGGCGTACAACATACTGATAAAAGAGGCGATGATAAAAATATACCCAAAAATCTTGCTGAGTTCGTCAACCTTGCCCAAAACCAGTTCAAAATCGAGAAAATGATATTCCCAATAGGTTCCATAGGGCATTGATAGCAGGTTCACCATGGCAACAATTGGGATGGTCAGGGCTACCGTCTGTTTTATTCTGTGGTTTTTTATTAATGGAAGAATTAATGCACCAATGATGTAGATAAAAATCGGAGGTATGGAATTAATCATAATACTCCTCGTCCTTCATCAGCCATTTATGTCCGAGCCATTTTGAAACGATAATGATCAAAACACATCCGGTAAAACCAAAAAAGATGTCAAATGTAGAGGCAACGATACTATCAAGTATTGAGACAAAAATAACATTGGATGTGAAGATTCCGTGGAATTGGATGTGAGGATGAGGATTGGGGAAAGCAAACCCCAAAATGGCAGTGATGATAATACTTGCAATCAGTATCAGACGTAATTTCTTATTCACGCTTTCTCCACTATTCAGTTTTTATTAGTCCAGGTTTATCCACTGGATATTTAACTGTAGAAATGATAAGAAATTGTTTTTCTTAAAGAATAAATGTAAGACAATTAGCTAAAATTGAGTACAAGTGATTCTGCTTCCTTTTTGTTGGCAATTCTTGTTTATTTAAAATGAAATTGCAAGATATATTTTTATTTGTTGAAAGGTTTTGTTGTATTTCCCCATAATCGTGGAAACCATAAAATCATCTTTTGTTGAAGTGTATAACGTCGAGAGCGTTTTTTTACACATTTTAGGGTTGGATTTTATCTTTACTTATTCAAATTTTTTTTAAAAACCAGTGTTATTCTGATCGCTGGCGACTTGAAAAATCTCTACGCTTTCAAAGAGATCTGGTTTCACACGACTTGAAGCACACATGTTTTAATCCTCATCAACATCTCTTGCTTTTTGCCCTGAGAGGACCTTCGTCATACCTTCTAAAGATGACAGAAAACTTGCTTATTGATTGACCAGGAGTCCGTAGTCATTGCGGTAGGATCAAAAAACCTAAAATGTAAGGTTTTTTGATTGAATGTCTTTTTGCTGATTTTTCAATAGAATGAGGATTAATCGGTAAAACATTTGGTTTAAATGATATCCTGTTTGAACAGACCTGCGCCAATGATGTTTCTATTGATTAGTATAAGTCTCGGTTTCGTCTTCCACCACAACCAATTCAACCCCGGCTTCTTTAAACATTTCTCTGGTTTCCTGGGCGGCATGATATCGTTTCTTGGCTACTACTTTTTTAATACCAGTGCTGATGATAAGCATGGCGCAGACGCGACAGGGTTCCATTTTGCAGTACAGGGTGGTGCCTTCCAATGGAATACCATATCGTGCTGCCTGGCAAATAGCATTCTGCTCAGCGTGGATGGTTCGCACACAATGCTTTTTAACCGTCCCATCTTCGTCTATTACTTCTTTCATATAGTGACCAACATCGTCACAATGGGGCAGTCCGGGAGGGCTTCCCACATACCCGGTGCTGACAATCCTTTTGTCCCTGACAATAATGCAGCCACTTCGACCACGATCGCAGGTCGCTCTTTTGGCCACGGTTTCCATTAATTCAAGAAAGTATTCATCCCAGGATATACGTGTCATAACGGCTCCGTTGATAAAAAAAATTGAATATTAAAAAAATAGGCTTTTTGGTATCTCTGGTTTAAACCCACTTATTGTAATTCTTCAGAGTCATAAACGTCTCGGTTGAAACAATTGAATCCAGTTTTGCCAAGTCATTACATAAAAAATTGATAACTGCGTACGGTTCTAGAAATACTTCAATAATAAGGTCATATCTTCCTGTCACAATGGATGTGGTATTGACATTAGGTAGGTGGGATATGGCTACTGCTGTTTTTTCCAAATCTTTACTGACAGCTACCTTCGCTCCCAGGAAAATCACTTGCTTTTCTTTGATTTGATTGGGATTTACCAATCCTTTGACTTTTAAGTAATTATTTTCAGTAAGTTTTCGAATCCTGTTTCGTACAGTTCCCTCAGAAATGGAGAGTTTGGAGGCAATTTCATTGTTTGAAATCCGCCCGTTTTTGTTGAGACAAGAAACAATTTCTATATCAATTTTATCAATTTTCATTGGTAGTTATGTAGAGTAAAGTGGTTCTTGGTCTGATCGATTAATTGGCTAACGGATTTTTAGTTCGGATAGTTTTCACTCAGAGGCTATTTTAAAGAATTATCTACACTATTACATTGGATGTTAGCCAAAACAAAACACATCTGAATTCAATGTCTATTTTATCCATTATTCATAGTGTAGATAATTTACAATATCTTAGACAAACGCAATCGGCCAAGTAAATTATATGTACATAAGTTTCGAATATCACAATATACGTATTGACATATTACGAGTATGTGAATATTATTCGGTTAGATTTGATGTTTGTGTGAAAACTAGAAAAATCGTACCTTGTCGGCATTTCAATGTTTGAATAGAGAAGTTGCCAATGATGGTTATACTCAGTGAATTGAAATACTCGACCCAAGTAGAGGCCCAATCGGTAATATTATCTGGTTCTTGAAGAAAGAGAGACGTAGTTGGCAGGAAAAACTGCAGGATAGTAATAAAAAGTGTATTTTTTGATTGCCCTCAAAGCTTCAATGGCGTTTTTATCTTGTTATTTTATAGATCAGTAATTTTATTAATTTATTGATTCATATAATAATAACGAGATATAATCGGATATTATCTTGTCGCTTTCACTGCCGGCAATGGCGGGGGAATATATTTGTTGTTTGAGGCGACAACACTGCTAGGGACGAGTTCTTAAAGTCAAAAACTCTTCAGGATTACTTTCTGTAATCTTAAACAATGGAGAAACCTATGATTGTCGGAGTATTAAAAGAAATCAAAGCGGAAGAAAACCGTGTTGCTATGACGCCGGCCGGTGTTGAAATCATGAAGTTAAACGAGCATACAGTCCTGGTGGAAAAAGGTGCCGGAATTGGAAGCGGATTTGAAGATGCGGAATATCAAAAGGCGGGTGCGGAAATCATTGATCATCCCAAAGAGATTTATGACAGCGCAGAAATGGTAATGCATGTTAAAGAACCGTTACCTTCCGAATACGAAATGATCAGAGAAGATCAAATTGTTTTTACTTACCTTCACTTGGCAGCGGCGGAAGAATTAACTAAAGCACTGATCAAAAGTAATTCCGTTTGTATTGCCTATGAAACCATACAGAAAAATGACCGTTCATTGCCCTTACTCACACCCATGAGCGAAGTCGCAGGACGAATGGCCATTCAGCAGGGAGCCAAGTATTTGGAAATGGCGCATGGTGGAGAAGGTATTCTGCTGGGCGGTGTCCCTGGAGTAGATCCGGGAACAGTAGTGATTTTGGGTGGTGGAGTCGCCGGAACCAACGCAGCAAAAATGGCGTGTGGATTGGGAACAAAGGTGTACTTGCTGGATGTGAATCTGCAACGATTACGATATCTTAGCGACGTGATGCCATCAAACTGTTTCTTGTTAATGTCGAGTCCCGAAAATGTTCGCAGATTGATAAAAGAGGCGGATGTTGTAGTGGGCGCCGTATTGATTCCAGGAGCTAAAGCTACCAGACTGGTAACGGAAGAGATGTTAAAGACTATGAAAAAAGGTTCTGTTTTAGTGGATATCGCTATTGACCAGGGAGGTTGCTTCGAAACATCCAAACCGACAACCCACTCTAATCCGATTTATACGGTTCATGATGTGGTTCACTATTGTGTAGCCAATATGCCGGGTGCATTGGCTAAAACATCTACCATTGCTTTGACCAACGCCACATTGGCATATGCAGTTGAAATTGCAAATAAAGGTTGGAAAAAGGCCTGTAAAGAAAACATAGAAATTTTACGGGGTGCCAATGTTGTCAAAGGAAATGTTTGCTACAAAGGTGTGGCCGATGCATTTGATTTGGAATTGGTTTCTGTGGAAGAACTGCTTTAGATTTACCATGCAATTATAAATCGTAGGGAAGATCTTCAATAGCTTTATTGGGTTTACAGAAATTCTGTTTTAGTTCAATCACGGAATGAAGTAAACTTATTTCTTAGCTGGCAGTCTATTGGTACGGATTAAGACCAGTAGACTGCATCATCATTTTACTCCTCAGTATACCCAAAACAAATCGTATTTTTTCTCAATCAATCTGAATTTCGGTTTATCGGTTTAAAACAATTGAGAAGTATTAGGCCTAATTGAGCCATAGGAGTGAATTAGGCGGGACCCATGGCAAGTATTGATTTACTTGGATAGTCCCACGAAGGATTGTACTTATCGGTTATTATTTATGATGATGGCGATCATGGTCATGCCCGGTCTGCGAACGAATCGGGGTATGTCCTTTAATTGTTATTTTTTTGGATTTTTTTGAAAAATCGCTGCTGATAAACTTCGAATGTGGTTGTCCACTTATTTTTACTCTGATTTTACCCTCGGCATGATCACTAAGAATTCCCAGGTTGGCAGCTTTGTCATCCCGATATTGTTTTTGGGAGGCTCGAACAAACTTTTCAAATCCCTTGGCTAGAATTTCTCCCAGTTGATTAGAGGTTAAGGAAACAACATTTTTGGGTAACGTCTTCTTTTTCATCGCATTCTCCCACTAATTCCATATTTATTCTGATAACCACCAATGGAATCACCATCGGTTTTTTGCTTATATAATACATGTGATGATGGCAAAATTCAATATTATTTGCAGGTCAGCAAAATCGCATATCTGGTGTTGTTAAGAAAACCAGTTGTATATGATGTCCACATTCCAGGCGGTGTAGATTATCACACAAAAAACAGAAAACGCCAGAAATTGGATAATTTTGTTGTCAAGGAGTTGAGATCCGGTCAAGGGAATAAAAAGCAATCCAATGCCGACGCCACTGAGAAAGCCAAACAGGTGAGCAGTGACATCTGTTTGTGGACTGGTGCCTAACATGGCGAATATTCCCAGGGCCGCAAGAAGTGGAACAAAATATCGGGTTTTAAGCTGCCGATGCTGATAATACCTTTTGATACCAAAGGCTCCTATGATGCCGACGGCTCCAAAAACCGCTGTTGAAGCCCCGATTGAATTGTGTGCTGTTTGATAAAGCAAGGCGTTCAAATAATTCCCCAAGGCTCCCGAAAAAAGAACCAGTAGCCAGGAGAAACCGGAGCCTACAAATTGGTTAACTCCTCCGATAAAAATCAACAATCCAAAAAAATTACTTAATAAATGGGCATCATCCAAATGAAGTGTGAGAGATGTAATAGTCCGCCACCATTCACCGTTTAAAACCAGATCGGCTGAAAACCGACCGATTCCCCGCCAGAAAGACGGGGGTGTCAGGTGAGTTGTTTTAAAATGAAAATAAGCCAAACAAAGAACGACCAGAAAATGAAGATATGAAAATCGGAAAAACAGATTGTCTTTATTGATCACAATGGGTGGCCAATTCCTGTTTTCTTTTTGGTATTGACGGATTTCATTTTTTGCAAAGGTCTCATAATGTAAGGGAATAAAAAAGCTTTTCTCTCCGTAATTATTTTGAATGGAAAATGGAATTGATTTTGAGAGAAATAAAAGTTCCAATTCTTTCAATTCTTTACGCGATTTTGCGTGTACGATCAGGTAATCGATACTGGAATGAAACTCAGCCATAAGTTTTATCTATTTTTCGAATTGGAGTAACTATTCAGTATTATCCTGAGTTCTCGTCATTCCCGCAAAGACGTCATCTGTCATCCTGAGGAGAGACGATGAAGGATCACTCAAGGCCAAAAGCACTTGATGTCGTTTAACATTGTATGGAACTATGCACAAACAATCTGATTTTTAGGGACATTTATGTAATCAAGCTATTTCCGGATGTCATTTTGAACTCCATTGAGATTTTTCTAGTCGCCTAAGGCTCCCATCTGAATGACAAATAGGTTATGTTTTTATGTTGAATAATTGCGAATTGGATTGCTTTATGTAAGCATATCAATCAGCCAAAATTATAATATCTCATATTGTTTCACGTGTCATCGTCAGACTTTTTGGGAAATCCTTTTGACAAGATTTATTTGATATGTCAAATTTTATCATCACAAAAGTATAAACATCAAAGAAATTTGCATATGAAGACAGACGATCGATTAATCTACCTTTTAGCCAAAGCCCATCACCGGATTGGTAATCATTTAAAAAAAACTCTGGTGGCTCAGAACATCAAAATAACCTTTCCCCAAGCCGGAATTTTGTTTTTATTAAAACGTCGATCACACTCTATGACGGAGTTAAGTAAGGAGTTATCTATCGACAATTCAGCCATTACGGGATTGGTTGACCGGTTGGAAAAAGTGGGGTTTGTTATACGGGAATCCAACCTTGCAGATCGAAGAACCTTTTTAATTTCATTAACACCCAAAGGACTGGAAGAGATTAATAAGGCCAAAGTCATTGTTCGCAAGGTTAATGAAGATATAAAGAAAGGTTTTACAGAACAGGAAATTGAGATATTCAAAAAGATACTAACTGGCTTTTTTGATAAGTTTTAGGGATTGGCAAGTGTTTATCTGGGAAGTTAGGGAATATTACACTAAAAAGGAATTTATGACAGAATCAAGCCAAATTCATTTCAAGATTGTTGATTGGTTATTGATGCAGGGATTGCAAATAAATACCACCCCCATAGATTCACTAAATGATTGGGAGGAAATCCTAAATCAAACAGCTGATGACTGGCTATTTCCATTTGAGAGGGCAGTATCCGGCGGTTTTTTGGCTGATCGAATGGCCTATGCGTTTGTCGCTGGTTTTCGGGCGGCCCTACAAAGACTGTTTCCTAGCTTATCCGCTCGGGCAGTCGCTGCTTTTTGTATCTCTGAAGAGGGGGGGAATGGTCCAAGGGCGATAAAAACCCGACTGGAAAAGTGTGACGGAAGTTGGAACCTCAATGGATTCAAAACGTTTATCACCTGCGCCAATGAAGCAGAGCAATTATTTGTGGCCGCCTCAACCGGTCAGGGTGAAGATGGTCGAAGTCAGATAGAACTAGTGCTTTTGGATCGAAATACTCCTGGAATCACCATCATACCCCTGGAAGATCTGCCGTTCATTCCCGAAATCAAACATGCCACCGTTTGCCTGGAAAATGTTGCTGTTGATGAGTCGCAACTACTTCCGGGGGATGCATACTCTCTATACATTAAAACGTTTCGCTTCATTGAGGATGTTTATGTGTTGGCCTCCATATTAGGATACTTATTCCGCATCAGCTGTTTGTATTTTTGGCCGAAGGAAATCAAGGAGCAGATTCTTTCTTTGGTGATCAATATATCAGTGCTAGCCGATGCAGATCCGAGAGGATTTGATGCCCACATTGCCTATGGTGGTGTGCAGAAGACCATGGATAGGTTGATGTCTGACATTACACCTTTGTGGGGTCAGGTGTCGGAAGATGTAAGGAAGCTTTGGGAACGGGATAACGCTATATTAAACATTGCCGGGAAAGCGAGGGCTGGCCGATTAAGGAAAGCCTGGAAACAATACGGCCAATAAACTGATACACTCTCTTTATGTCAAAGGAGGGGAGGATATAATTAAGGTTCCAAATAAGCGAAAACAATGTAGTTTTTGCACAATGTTAAAAACAGGTAGAAGTTATGTCTTTTAAAAGTATTACCAACGTAAAAGAAAAACTGGAAAAGTCTGGGTATATTTGTTCAAAAATCGTTGCCACTGTTGTTTTTCTGGCGGAAGCTACTCAAAAGCCCATTCTGGTTGAAGGACCTGCCGGTGTTGGAAAAACGGAATTGTCCAAAGCAGTTGCCAAAAGCCTTGGAAGAGAATTGATTCGGTTGCAATGTTATGAAGGCTTGGATGAAGCCAAAGCCCTATATGAATGGGAATATGCCAAACAATTATTGTATACCCAGATGGTCAAAGACAAAATTGATGAGGTTATTTCCGGCTCGAAAAACCTGAATGAAGCTGTGGATAAAATTGCAAATCAGGAGGATGCATTTTTCTCTGAAAAGTTTATTCAACCCCGTCCACTTCTTAAGGCTATTAGCTCACCAGAACCGGTTGTGTTGCTGGTTGACGAGGTTGACAAGTCCGATCCCGAATTTGAAGCCTTTTTACTGGAGGTGCTTAGCGATTTTCAGGTCACTATACCGGAGATCGGTACTCAGAAAGCGGTCAAAATCCCTTTTGTTATTTTAACATCCAATAATTACAGGGATATGAGTGATGCGTTAAAACGGCGCTGTATTCATCTTTATATCGATTATCCGGATACCGAGCTCGAATTGCAGATAGTCAAGCTGAAGATTCCTAAAATCGAAACACGGTTGGCAGAGCAGGTGATTCGTACTATCCATGAAATTCGCCAACTTGATTTGAAGAAGAAACCCTGTACTTCGGAAACTTTGGATTGGGCGCAATCATTGATCGCATTGCAGATAAACGAGTTATCTCCTGATCTCGTTACCGATACTTTGAATCTTATTTGTAAATATCGTTCCGATTCCGAATTGGTGCGAGAAAATATTGGAGATATTGCCAAAGAAGCAGGTTTGATATGCTCAACGTCATCATAAAATTTGTTTCCTGCTCTCGAGCAGCAGGATTAAGAATCTCCTCTTCCGAAGTACTGGATTGTATAAAACATCTTGAATATATTGATGTTTTGGATGAACCGCTGTTCAAAAACGTTTTAAGAGCTAATTTCGCCAAAAGTCGGCGAGAACAATCTAAGTTTGATCATCTCTACCATCTTTTTTTCCATGAGATGCGAAGTGATGCCAGTATCCCACATTCAGATTCATTGGCCGACAAAATGGAAAAGGTATTGGATTATGTTGAGAGAAATTTGGATGGTAATGAGGCGTTTCAAGCCATTATTGATTTTTTAAGGGGGGATCCCCTGCGCTATCTGGAAGAAATGCGTAAGCTTCAAACAGAAGAAGCGGATGTTCAGCAGGGACTAAATTCCAGCTATGCTTCCTTGGTGCGTCGTCTGGAAATCATCTCTCAAATCAATGCTATCGCTATGGCAGTGGAACGATTTTTAATTAACAATCGTTCCGTCATAAATTGGGATAACCGACGTGATTTGAATACTCATTTTAGTGATCGTTTGGAAAACGCCCGCAGGATGCTGCGGGAAAATCCTGAAGAGCTCAAGGATGAATTTAATGAAGGCACATCCTATGAGCAGTACTTGGGGAGTTTGGGAGAAAAATCCTTCTTCTCTTTGACCAAAAAAGAGATTGAGGAAATGCGTCATGTGATTGAGGAGTTGGTACGGAAACTAAAAGATAAGGTCCAACGACGTCATGCCAAAAAAAATCGAGGTGTTCTTGATATAAAAAAAACATTGCGTTTGGCATCGAAATACCAAGGGATTCCCATGGAACTGATCTTTCGGGAAAAGCCCAAACGTAAAGGAAAAATAGTCACTCTTTGTGATGTTTCAGGTTCTGTCTGGTCAGCAGCCAGGTTTATGTTGAATATGCTCTATTCGTTGCAGGATTGTTTTCTTCAAGTACGCAGCTATGTTTTTGTGTCGGAATTGGCTGAAGTCACAGGGGTTTTTGAAAAATATGAAGTTAACAACGCTATCGACAAAGCCTTAAAAGAAACAGATATTGACTACAATGCTTCGACAGATTATGGCAGAACTTTCAGGCAATTTAAAAGACAGTACCTGGATATTCTGAACAAAAAAACCACCTTGATCATTATTGGTGACGGTCGCACCAATTATACAAATCCGGAAGAGGAGATTCTCAACGAAATGCGTGAAAGATGTCGTCGTATTATTTGGCTGAATCCGGAATCACAAGTCTTTTGGTACACCGGTGACAGCCGTATGAAAACCTATGAATGCCACTGCAACCAGGTTCGTCACTGCCAAAATTTGAATCAATTAGTGGATTTTATTAAAACCCTGGTGCTGTAGTCGCTATTATCGTTTTTTGAATCGAATCCATATTATCTCCTGCTCTTACCATAATTGAAATAATTTGATGCATTTGTGTGAATTCGACAATTGTTGGATTGATCATATCTATCCATATTGTTATCCTTTAATTGGAGTTGAGTTGAAAATGTAATCGCCGGCAGCTTGCTCTGTCGGAGGAAAGTCCGGGCATCATAGAGCGGGATGCTGGTTAACGGCCAGGGGAGGTGACTCCATGGAAAGTGCCGCAGAAAATATACCGCCGATGGATCGGTTTAACCGATCACAGGTAAGGGTGAAATGGTGGGAGAGGCAACTCTTTAATGTAAGAGCCCACCGCAGAGATGGTGACATCTCTGGCAGGGTAAACCCCATCTGATGCAAGTCCAAATAGGGTAGTGTTAATGGTTGCTCGCCTTGCTACCGGGTAGGATGCTAAAGAATTCAGGTAACTGATTTCGTAGATAAATGATTACATCCCTGACTTTGCAGGGAACAGAACCCGGCTTATTGACAACTCAACTCTTTTTCCTCTTTCGATCTTGACCGCCTTTTGTCATATCCATATGGATCACAGCCCGTAGAAACGAGTTTTGATTGCCGGATTCCCTGCTTAATTGTGCCGAAAATCCATCATTTTTAATTGAATGAAAAGATATGCAGCCATTATACTAGCCGGAGGAAAGTCATCCCGTATGGGAACGGATAAGGCATCCTTGAAAATAGGGGGGCAAACATTGTTGGAGCGGTTGGTTCGAATAGTAAAACCGTTGGTTTTTCAAACCGTTGTCATGCTGGCTGTAAAACAAAAACTTCCCAAGATCTCCTCTGAAACATATAACTATATCCGAATCGGCAGAGATTCACAACCGGAACAAGGTCCCATGCAGGGAATTGTAGATGCACTACCGCTTCTTATTACTGATGTAGAAGCTGTTTTTCTTTTGACTTGTGATCTGCCCTATTTGACTACCGAGTGGTTAAAAAAATTGAAAAAGGCGTTTCAGCCAAATGTGGATGCTGTTTGTTCTGAACAAAATGGATATATTAATCCACTACTTGCCTTATACCCCAAAAAAACACTATTAAAAGCTCCGGAATTGCTGGCTGCTGGAAAAACCAGCTGTTTGGCATTGTTAGATGATCGTTCTATAATCCGCCTACTACCGCCTACCAAATCCCCCCATATTATACACGATATCAATACACCCCTTGAGTATGAGGAAGCGTGTCGACTGATTGAAATGTCCCAATCGAAGAATCAATCTTGAAAGGTTCATTTGATCGGTATTGAAAAAACGACTAAACCAGCCGTTTTCAAATTCCATAGCAAAATTGTTCAAAAAACTGATTAATAATCGATAACTGCCGATAAAAATTGATTAAAGCCACTCAATGCAATAGGCTGAATTAATAGGGAAAATGAGTATTGAATATATTTTTTTTAGAAAAAATGTTTTTTTTAATGTACTTTTTGCGCTGAAATGCTTTATATAGGTTATGTCTTTTTGATTGGTCTAGGCCGAAAAAATGGGATTTAGGATATCATGTTAACGGAATTATATCGATTCCGTTGGGATATCAGATCTCTTTTAATGGTTGCAATTATCGAAATCTCGTTTTTGTCATTGCAGAAAAACATTAGATAAAAAACTGGATTTTCGGTGCGATTCATCAAAGGAAAGGAGAGTAAGATGGAACAAAGATTCACAAGGTCTATAGAGACTTTTAGAGTACATCAAGATCGAAGGGAAAAATTACGGAAGTTGAGGGGCGATTTTCAACCATCTACAGAGGATCTTGAACAAGCTAAAAAGAGGTACTTTAATTGTGGGGGGAGGGTTACAAGACTTCAAGTGACGAAAGACACGAAACCCGGAGTCTGGGGAGATTTTGTAAAATCAAGATCACAGGCCAGTTAGTTATTTTTAAATTAATTCGATCCTCAAAATAACAAAACCTTTTGATTGAATAGAGGATTTTTCCTTTATTCAATCAATCATCGAGATAAAACACTTCATCTCCCTTCCAGTCTTTGAGCATATAGCCATTGTTTTCTTTTGCCATGATTGTATTGGGAGCGAGGGTTACCTTGCCTTCCGGTGGATCAACCACATAGTGGGGAAGCGAATACCCACACGAATGTCTGCGCAAACCTTCTACCAGCTCCAAGCCCTTCTCTAATGGCGTTCGAAAATGCTGTGATCCATTTATCCTGTCACAATGAAAGAGTGTGTAAGGACGTATTCGATTCAGCAGCAGATTTTCCATTAGTGGTTTCATTACTTCCAAAGAGTCGTTTACACCTTTTAAAAGAACAGTTTGTGATCCGATGACCATACCGCCGTCAACCAATCTGTTTATCGCAAATCTTGCTTCTGTGGTTAACTCATTTGGATGGGTGACGTGAAGACTGATATAAATCGGCTGGTATTTCTTTAATATGTTTGTTAATTCCATATCAATTCGTTGAGGAAGGACAATAGGAATTTTTGTCCCCAATCGAATAATCTGAATATGTGAGATGACACGTAATTTTCGAAGCAGTTCCTCCAATTTTGAGTTCTGCAAGACTAGGGGATCACCCCCGCTGATTATCACTTCCCTGATATTTTTGTTATTTTTTATGTATTCCAATCCCTGCTGCCAATGTTTATTGGGAAGAATCTGATCGATTTTGCCGGCCATTCGAGCCCGAGTGCAATAACGACAATAAGTGGCGCAAATGGTTGTTGCTAAGAATAAAACACGATTCGGATACTTGTGGACGACATTCGGTACTGGGGAATACTTCTCTTCTACCAGGGGATCGACATTTTCCCGACGGCTAATATTAAATTCATTTTCTGTTGGCAACACTGTTTTCCTCAGTACTTTGTCTTGAGATATCCAATTGACGACCGCAGCATAATAAGGTGTTATTGCCACCGGTAACCGGAGATTAAGCTTGTTAAGAGCTGAATTCTCGTCTTTTGTCAGTGTAAATATCCGATTCAGAATTAAAGGATTGTCCAGTTTATTGCGGAGTTGCCAAGCCCATGAATTCCAATCGTTTTGACTGGTTTCTGGAAAAAACCGTTTTCTAAACTTGGTCATCAATGGAGAAGTTGGAAATTTATCCAGGGGCGAATTCATAGCTGGGATTGATTTCATTGAAATATTGCTAAAGTAAAGCTTTGGAACGGTTTGTAAATGTTTGTTGTGATAGTTGAAACTAGAGGGATCCTGCTTTTAGTTATTCAGTATATCATATTGGCAGGACTGGAATTAACCAAAACCATTTCAAAGAGAATTAATTGACATGATGGTTTTAATGTTCCCAAAATAGACTGTAAAATGCAATTATCATTAAAGGTTTGTTTTTTTTGTTTGTTTTTTTGCTGGTAAAATGGTTAAAATATTCGATTTTTATGTTGACGAACCCGCGTGTTTAGGTGTCCCGCCCTATTTGTCCCCATATTGTCGATATACCGCAGGTGTATTGGTTAATAAAGGGATTCCACCGGAAAAAATATCCTACCAAACTGTTGATCAATGGCGAGAAAATAACAAAGAACTAACAGAAGATCCTGAGCTGATTGTTTTAATCGGTGGTTTTACTGTCCCCGGGAAATATCTGGGAGGAAAAATCGGTACTTTGGCTGAAATAATCGAGTTTCTTGATTATCGAAACAAGTACCAGCCGAACAGCATTACGCTTCTGGGGGGCCCAATTCAATATGCACCTTCTTATATCCTGGATCAAATCAAATCCAAAAACGGCATCGTTGCTTTTGGTGATGTTGAAGCGGTTATTGAAAAATCGGTGAGTTATTCCGGTGGTCAGCTTCGTTTTGTTGATTCATTTCAAACCAAACAAAATCGGCTATCCGACTTAAATTTAACGAGAACATGTCAACAAGTAGATGATTGGGCAGTAAGAGGCGCTTTCATTACAACCCTGCATCCCTGTTTTCCTTATTTAATCAATGAATTGGAAACTTATCGAGGTTGCACTCGGCAAACCTTTTGTTCATTCTGCACAGAAATGTTTTATGGAAAACCGGAATTCAGATCGCAACAGGGAATTGTAAATGAAGTTAAAGAGTTGTATCAATTGGGAAATCGATATTTTCGTTTAGGTCGACAAGCGGATATCATTACCTATGGTGCTGATTTGGGTTGTTACAGCAATGGTTTCCCGAAACCGCAGCCGGATCAGCTGGAAAAGCTATATATAGGTATTCGACAGGTTGCACCTGAACTGAAAGTCCTTCACCTGGACAACATGAATCCCGGAGCCGTTGCTTCATTTGAGAAAGAAGCAGTTCAAATTATTGATATCATAACCCGTTATAATACCCAAGGTGATACGGCTGCCATGGGGTTGGAGAGTATTGATCCTATTGTGGTTGACATGAATCGGTTAAAATGCAATCAATCAGAGGCGTTACGTGCTATTGAAATTGTAAATGAATATGGTGCCAGACGTAAAAACGGTATCCCAACACTTTTACCAGGCTTAAATTTTATTCATGGACTTCCGGGTGAATCGGATCGTACCTTTCAGATGAATTTTGAGTTTCTGCTTGAGCTACTGGAGAAAAACCTGTTATTACGCAGAATCAATATCAGACAGGTTTTTGTGCACAGTGGAACTCGTCTTGAAGGATTAAAAAAGAGCGGGAATCTATCCCAAAAAACTGGACTGGCCTTAAAACGAACAAAACCAGCTTTATTAGATAAAAAATTTATCTATTACCGTGATAAAATTCGTCAGGAAGTTGATCGCCCTATGCTGGAAAAGATTTTCCCCTTGGGAACCATTTTAAAAGAGGTCATTCTTGAAGCAAAAAATCCGGGGTATGTGTTGGGAAGACAATTGGGATCGTACCCTGTCACCGTAAAAATATCACTTTACGATCAAAAAATTGAAACACACTATAAAAACAGACAACCGATTGATATAATAGTTACCGGCTATAAAGAGCGAAGTATACTAGGGCTCACCCACCCGATCCGGATCAACCAACTGGGATTACCAGCCTTGGCCCAGATCCCCGGCATTGGTAAAAAACGAGCATCCAATTTACTGTTGGCTCGTCCAATTAAACATATGGATGATCTCATTCGCGTGGTGGAAGGATCAAGCTTTGGAACACCGAATGATTACATTTTTGATGCTTCATGAACAAATAATAAAACCAGTTTGAGGATTCAACCTTTTTTATAACTTGAATCAGTAATTGAACAATTCATATTTTATGTGTAAAGTTGTTGTAATTATGCAATAGTTTTAAAAGAAGTACTTCAGCAATACTACATTCCCTGCTTATGAAGGCATTCACATGAATTTTAAAACAACATGGCCAGTTATCTGATTCGACGTTTATTGCTCGTAATACCAACATTCATAGGTATAACTCTTCTTGTTTTTGTGATAACACGTTTTGTCCCAGGTGGGCCAGTTGACAAGATTTTATCCGAAGCTCAACGAATGAGCATTAGCGAGGGGGGCAGCCGGGGAGCTAGTCAGACTTCCAGTAATACTTCTCCTCTTTCTCCAGAACAAATTCAGGATCTGAAAGAGTTTTATGGTTTCGATAAACCTGTCCTGATCAGTTATGCCCAATGGTTGATTAATATATTAAAATTTGAACTTGGAACGTCGACACGTTACTATGACCCGGTTTGGGAGATTATAAAAGATAAGCTTCCGGTTTCTATTTATTATGGAACGGTATCAACCATACTTGTTTATTTAGTGTGTATTCCTCTGGGTGTCCTAAAAGCTATTAAACATAAAACCGTTATTGATAATAGCTCATCGGTAATAGTGTTAATGGGCTATGCACTTCCGTCATTCATAGTAGCTGTTATTCTTTTTGTCTGGCCTGCGGCACGTTGGGATCTTTTCCCATTGGGAGGATTTGTCGGTGATGAATTTGAAGATCTTGCTTTTTTAGAACAGGTCTGGGATGTCGTCTATCATTCCGTTTTACCGATGATTGCCTACATGATTGGTAGTTTTGCGACAATGACGTTTTTAATGAAGAATACATTAATGGACAATCTTGCGGCAGATTATGTTCGGACCGCTATTTCCAAAGGGCTTTCGTTCAAAGGGGCAGTTTTTAATCATGCATTTCGAAATAGCATTATTCCTTTGGCAACCCATTTTGGCAATAATATCAGCATGTTTCTTGCTGGTTCATTTTTGATCGAAAAAGTATTTAATATTGATGGACTAGGGTTGCTGGGGTATGAATCATTGGTTGAACGGGACTATCCAATTGTACTGGGAGTGTTGGTAATATCTTCCATCCTTGGTCTGGTGGGAAATATTCTGTCTGATTTGTGTGTTGCATTAGTTGATCCAAGAGTTAAATTTGACTAGTAAGCTCATGAAATTAAATCCACTTACAATAAAAAAGATAAATCGTTTCAAATCTATAAAGCGAGGATACTATTCTTTTTTATTGTTTGGATTCTTCCTTTTAATTGCAGTTTTTGCTGAGTTATTAATAAATAACCGTGCCTTGTTGGTTTACGACGGTGAAAGTTTCTATTTCCCTACATATAGATCGATGATACCGGGGAAGCAATTTGGTTTGGCATACGATTATGAAACAAACTATCGTGAATTGAAGAAAAAATATGAGCAGGAAGATAGTAATGGGTTCGTAGTAATGCCCCTGGTACCGTACAACGCATTTGAGATAGATTTAAAGAAAAACAGATATCCTCCCTATCCTCCATCTCTTGAGGATGCCCATTATCTGGGTACTGATGAGGTTGGACGGGATATAATCGCTCGATTAATATATGGATTTAGAATATGTATCACTTTTTCTTTGCTGTTATTATTCATCAACTTTTCGATCGGAATAACCCTCGGGTGTTTAATGGGATACTTGGGAGGAAAATTTGATCTGTTTTTCCAGAGAATTATTGAAATCTGGTCTTCAATACCGTTTCTCTATATCATTATGATCATCGCCTCCGTCATTGTCCCCAATTTATTAATATTAGTGCTGATTTCGGTTATCTTCGGTTGGATGGGCATCACCTGGTATATGAGGACGACTTCGTACAAGGAGAAAGCAAGAGATTATGTGATGGCTGCCAGGGCATTGGGAGCTTCAAATTCAAGAATTATATTTCGCCATATTTTACCAAATTCGGTTTCATTGGTTGTGACGTTTATCCCATTTTCCGTAGCAGGCGGTATTAGTGCGTTAACCGCTCTTGACTTTTTAGGATTTGGGCTACCGGCTCCAACACCTAGTTGGGGAGAGTTACTCCAACAAGGAACAAATAACCTGCAAGCAATCTGGATCATCTCTTCCACAGTTGCGGCATTGGTTGTTGTAATGGTCAGCATAACTTTTATTGGTGAAGCCATTCGTGAGTCTTTTGATCCGAAATTGCACAGTACATTTGAATAAGCGATTTTATTGCGAATTGAGATACATACTGTAGTTGTCTTTGAATTAATTTTTGTTCAAAATATTCCATTCACACACTTTATACTCTTGAAAACCTTATGAAAGCTGCTCTAACATCAAAGAGATCTTTTTTTTATTCCATCTTAATTGTGTTTTTTCTGGTTAGCAGACCGTTATTTGCTGTTGAAAAACTCCCCTCCAACATTAAGTGGATTACCAACAATTCCGCTCCTGTTTTTGCCTCATCCAAGGCAGTGAAGGGTGGAACCTTTAGAGATTTTATTCCTTCATTTCCTTTGACAATTCGTAGCGTTGGACCGGATTCTAACGGCGTTTTTGCTAGTGTTATAAGTAGTTTGAACTTAAATCTTATCGGTCTTCAACTAAATACTGGAGAGGAGATACCTCAATTGGCGACTCATTGGGCTTTTGGAAATGATAACAAAACCATGTATTTTAAGTTGGAGAAAAAAGCGGTTTGGTCTGATGGACAACCTGTGACGGCTGATGATTACGTATATGCACTTGAATTTATGAGATCAAAACTTATTCAATCACCTTGGCATAACAATTTTTTTACCAATGATTTTGATAAAGTTATTAAATACGATGATTACACCATTGCCATTGTTTCGAAAATGGTCCTTCCGGATCTATTGGTTCGGTCAAACTCTCTTGGTCCGTTACCCAAACATTTTTACGGCAAATTGGATGAAAATTTTGTTAAAAAATATAACTGGAAAATTGCACCCAATATCGGACCCTATTATATTTCAGAAATCAGGAAAGGAAAGAGCATTACCCTAAAACGAAAGAAAAATTGGTGGGGAGAAGATCTTAGATATTTCAAAGGTCGCTTTAATGTGGATAAAGTGAATTATACTGTAATCCGAGAAATCAATACTGTTTTTGAATATTTTAGAAAAAACAAATTGGATTCGTTTTCTTTGACTCTCCCATTATACTGGCATCAAAAAGCAAAAGATATAAAAGAGTATAAAAAGGGTTATATTCATAAAATATGGTTTTATACGGATTCCCGGGAGCCTGCCAGGGGGTTTTGGCTAAACCAGGATTTAGACATATTTAAAGATCAAAACGTACGATACGCATTTGCTCATGCCATAAATATGGATAAGCTCTTAAAAGGCGTTTTGAGAGGAGACTATAGCCGACTTCATAGTGGAACTATTGGCTATGGAGAGTACACAAATCAAAATATCCGTGCCAGAAAATACAACATAAAAGAAGTTGAAGAGTTGATGAAAAAATCCGGTTGGAAGCGTGGAAAGGATGGTATCTGGACAAAAGGAAAAACCAGATATTCAGTCAAGGTGTCGTATTCAACTGATCATCACACACAACGTCTTGTCGTATTAAAAGAGGAAGCTAAGAAAGCGGGAATTGAACTAATACTGCAACGTTTTGACAGTAGTGTGGCGTGGAAAACTGCATTGGAAAAAAAACATGAGGTCGCCTGGACTGGCTTTGGTGCTACGTACCGTCCCCAATATTGGCAAATCTATCATTCTGCAAATGCCCATAAACCTCAAACTGTTAACTTTACCAATACCGATGATCCCGAGATGGATCAATTAATCGATTTATATCGTGTAACCTTGGATAATAAAGCTAGAATTGATATTGCAAAAAAAATTCAGGATAAAGTGCATGAGATAGGGGCGTTTATACCGTCATATAAAATTGGCTATTTTAGAGAAGCATATTGGAGATGGTGGCGTTTTCCAGAAGTACCTGCAACAAAACTGTCCGATTCCGCTTTTGATCCGCTCGGAGGAGGATTGTTCTGGATGGATAAAAACTTAAAATTAGAAACCCAAAAAGCGATGAAATCTGGAAAATTATTTGAATCTGTCACGATTATAGACAAAACATTTAAACCAGAAGACTAAAGAGGAATCGTGAAAGTGAAACTGATTAAGATGGTTTTGGCTTTTGGATCAATGTTTGTTTTTAATATCCAAGCGATGGAAAAACCACCGCAGAACATACAATGGCAGACCAATAATACAGCTCCGGTTTTTTGTTCTTCCAAAGCGAAAATAGGAGGGACTTTTCAATCTTTTATACCCTCGTTTCCATTAACCGTTCGCCAATATGGACCTGATTCAAACAGCAGTTTTCGCAGTTATCTGGATGATAACCAATTGAGTTTATTGCATGGTCCGAATCATCCCAACACGGATGAATTACTGCCTGAGTTAGCAACTCATTGGGCGTTTGCCGATGACAATAAAACTATGTATTTTAAGCTCGATAAAAGAGCTCGATGGTCTGACGGAGAACCGCTTACTGCTGATGATTTTGTTTTTGCCATGGAATTCATGAGATCTAAGAATATAATCTCTCCCTGGCATAATAATTTTTTTACGGAGGAGATAGATAAAGTCATAAAGTATGATGATCATACCTTAGCCATAATAAGTAAAAAACCGCATCCTGAAGTTGATCAAATTACTAATTCTCTACCACCGATTCCCAAACACTTCTATAAAGGTAAAATTCCCAAAGATTTTGTCAGGCGGTACAATTGGGCGATTGTCCCCAATACCGGACCGTATCAAATATCGAAAATAATAAAAGGGAAAAGCATTACTTTCAAACGAAAAAAAAACTGGTGGGCAAAAGATCTTAGGTATTTTAAAAACTGTTTCAATGTTGACAAGGTTGTGTTTGAAGTTATTCGTGATTATACAACAGCATTTGAGTATTTTAAAAAAGGTAAACTGGATGCATTCATTTTAAATCTTCCAACATATTGGCACCAAAAAGCAAAAGACCTGGAAGCATATGACAAAGGATATATTAAGAAAATATGGTTTTATACTAATGGTCACGAGCCTGCTTTAGGGTTTTGGTTAAACCAGGATATTGAGATTTTTAAGGATAAAAATGTACGGTATGCCTTTGGCCATGCCATAAACATGGACAAACTAATTAGAGAACTGTTACGAGGCGACTATAGTCGCTTGCATGGCGGAACGACCGGCTATGGGGAATATGACAACCTGGATATTAAAGCAAGGAATTTCAGTGTATTAAAGGTGGAAGAATTAATGAAAAAATCCGGTTGGAAACGAGGGACAGACGGTATTTGGCAAAAGGGTCTTCAACGATATTCAGTAAGGGTAACATATTCGGCTGATTTTCATACAAGCAGGTTGGTTTTACTGAAAGAGGAAGCAAAAAAAGCTGGAATTGAGCTTCGACTACAGCGATTGGATGGTAGTGCAGCATTTAAGATGGTGTTGGAAAAAAAACACGAAGTATATTGGGGCGGATGGGCGTCTACGGATAGACCTCAATATTGGGGATTATACCATTCAGTAAATGCACACAAATCACAGACCAATAATATAACTAATACCGATGATCCGGAAATGGATCGACTAATTGACTTATATCGGAAATCACTAAGTATAAATGAACGTATTAAATTAGCGAGAAAAATACAGCGAAAGATTCATGAAATCGGCGCTTATGTTCCAACATATTATGTTGGCTATATAAGAGGGGCTTATTGGCGTTGGTGGAAATTCCCAGATGTTCCCGCTACCAAAACTTCCGAAGAATTATTTGAGCCGTTTAAACTAGGCATGTTCTGGTTTGATGCTGAAGAAAAGAAAAGAACAAAAGACGCAATGAAAGCAGGTGAAACATTTTCTCCTGAAACAATTGTTGATACAACTTATAAACGATAAGCTCATGAGTTTATTCGCAAAACGTTAAAGGAGCCGTTTGTCGGATAATATTATATTAAAGGTTAAAGACCTGGTTACCTCTTTTGATACGGAAATTGGTCGTCTTAAGGCTGTGAATGGCGTGAGTTTTAAAGTAGAAAAAGGCAAAACACTTGGTATTGTAGGGGAATCGGGGTGTGGCAAAAGTGTGACGTCTCTTTCTGTTATGCGATTGTTGCCAAGACCGTCGGGGAGAATTGAATCAGGTGAGATATTATTTAATGGTTTGGATTTATTAAAATTGCCTCCCGGTGATATGCGGAAAATCAGGGGAAACAGGATTTCCATGATTTTTCAAGAGCCTATGACGGCTTTGAATCCGGTGCATCGGGTGGAAAAACAGTTGAGAGAAGTGTTTCGTCTCCATTTTACTGATATGAATAAGGCCGATATTGATGAAGCCTCTATAAAAATCCTAACCAAAGTTGGAATTCCGGCACCGGAACAACGAATGAGAAACTATCCGCATCAATTATCCGGAGGAATGCGTCAGAGAGTAATGATCGCCATGGCGCTGGCATGCGGTCCTGAAATCCTGATAGCTGATGAGCCGACAACGGCATTGGATGTGACGATTCAGGCACAGATATTGGATTTGATGAAAGTACTGCAAGATGAATCCGGAATGTCGATAATCTTAATTACTCATGACTTGGGAGTTATCGCTGAAACGTGCGATGATGTTGTTGTGATGTATGCTGGAAATGTAGTGGAAAACGCTCCGATAAAGGACCTTTTTAAAAACCCTCGACATCCATACACCAAAGGTTTGCTGATGTCCATTCCTCGTCTGGATACTCCCGTAAAGCAAAAGCTTAATACGATAAATGGAGTAGTGCCCGATCTCCAGGATCTTCCTGGCGGATGCCGATTTCAAAATCGTTGTCCCTTTGTTAAGGAACGCTGTTGGGGGGAATCACCTCCGATTGAGGAAGTTGCAAAAAATCATTTTACAGCGTGCTATTATTGGAGAGAGATTTAAAACTAATATGTCGAAATATCTCTTAGAAATCAAAAACTTGAAGCAGCATTTTCCCATTTTTGGAGGGATTTTTTTACATCGCATCGGTACTGTTTTTGCTTTGGACGACGTGTCCTTGGCTGTTGAAGAGGGGGAAACAATCGGTTTAGTGGGGGAATCGGGATGCGGAAAGACCACCTTTGGTAGAAGTTTGTTGAGACTATACGATCCTACTGATGGTCAAGTTATATTTAATAATCACGATATTACCAAACTTCCTCAAAAGAATCTTCGGAATATACGCCGGGAAATGCAGATGATGTTTCAAGATCCGTTTGAATCTCTTAACTCTCGTCATACAATCGGCGAGATCCTCGAAGAGCCTTTTATTATTCATAATATCGGTACTGTAAAAGAACGAAAAGCAGAAGTAGCACGTTTACTGGAAAGAGTGGGTTTGTCGTCTACATCAGTGGATCGATATCCTCATGAATTTTCCGGTGGACAACGGCAACGAATTGGTATCGCTCGCGCAATTTCTCTAAAGCCAAAGCTGATTGTATGTGATGAACCAGTTTCGGCTCTAGATGTTTCGATTCAATCCCAAATATTAAATCTTTTGCTGGAACTTCAAGAGGAAATGGGGTTGACTTATATTTTTATCGCTCATGACTTGGCGGTAGTTAAACACATTTCCGATAGAATTGCAGTCATGTATCTTGGTAAAATTGTTGAATATGCATCCTCCGGTAAAATTAACCAAAATCCATTTCATCCATACACTCAGGCGCTTATCTCAGCCATCCCAATTCCCGATCCAACCGTTAAACGAAAAAAGATTATTTTAAGTGGCGATGTTCCCTCCCCCATTAATCCCCCGTCGGGTTGCCGGTTTCATACACGTTGTCCAATCGCCAAAGAAAAATGTATTAAAGAAGAACCACCACTATCAAACGTCTCTTCTGATCAAGAGCACTTGGTTGCCTGTCATTTTGCCGGGGAATTGTCTTTGGATGGGTAAGTTTTTTACAATTGATATTCTTTACTTTTGGCAATTGGGCCTATTACTTAATAAAGGCATGATGTAGGCACTCAACTGTATTTTGGGAGTTTATAAGCTTCGCTCCCTAGCTCCGGGGGGATAGATATTGGGTGGTTTCATAATTAGACACAGGAAAGGCTGTGAAAATCAGGCAACGATCGGTGATTTTTGGGTCACGTTTTTGAGCATGAAATACAGGCGGTTCAGCACGTTTACTTCGCTGGTGCCAGCTTCAAAATCGAGAAACAGCAGATTCATATCCGGGTATATCTCTTTAATACGTGTTTCGACACCTTTTGAAATGACGTGATTGGCGATACATCCAAAGGGTTGGAGACTGACCACGTTATTGATGCCATCATCCGCAAAAGCGGCAATTTCCGCAGGAATCAACCAGCCTTCCCCGAACTGATTGGCCAGATCCAGAATACGACTTGCTTTTCCAGCCACGTCCTTCAGATCATGAAAGGGAGTGTGAAAACGGAAATCTGCCATGATTCGGTTGATTTTGTCTTGGAACTTAAAGGTATAAATCTCCAAGGCTTTGACGATGAGATCCGCATATGATGATTTTCTGAGATGTGCTTTTCTGTTGACCACGATGTTGATATAATCCTGGGTGAAAAAATCGACAATGGGTGGGATAACGACTTCAACTCCTTGTTCGATCAACCAATCCACAATGCCTTGATGCCCAAATGAGTTGTACTTGACATAAATTTCGCCCACCACACCTATTTTGGGATAATCGCCCGGTTTAATGTCGATATTGTTGAATTCATCGGTGGCTTGACGGATAAGATTTACTAAGCCTTTATAGTCTTTTGTTACAATGTGTCTTTGTGCCAGATTCAGGTATTTTTCATGTAGTTTTTGACTTTCGCCTTTATTGACTTCTCTGACTACGGTGGCATAGAGCATTTTAGCTAGACAATCGGCGTAGATAGTTCCCATAAGCAGGATTCTGGAGTGTTTAAGCCAATTGACCTTAAATCCGGGTTGATCGTTTAAACCTTCTGCTAAAGTAACTGAAATTACTGGAATATCATCATAGCCAGCAGATAACATTGCTTTTCTAATTAATGATATATAGCTGGACGCTCTACATTGACCGCCGGTTTGGGTAATACCGATGGCTATCTCTTTGTGATTATAATCACCTTTTTTAAGGGCTTTGATGATGTCACCGATAACAATGGTTGCCGGGTAGCAAATGTCATTATTGGAATATCGGAGTCCGAATTGTACGGATTCTTTGTCTGGTTTTGGAAGATTAACCACTTTATATCCATCCAATTCGAACAAAGGGGGAATCAAAGGTGAATAACAATCGGCAAAATGGGGGGCCAAAATAGTTCGATGTATATCTTCAACCTCGAAAGCCGGTGTTTTTTTCCGTTTCTGATTTTGTTGGACGAATTTCTCCTTTTTCAGCTTTAGAGATTCTATCATCGATCTCAATCTGAGTCTGACCGATCCGGTGCTGGTAATTTCGTCAACTTTGATTAGGGTGAAGTTTTTTCCGCCTGTTTTTAATAACGCTCTTGTTTCATCTGCTACCAAAGCGTCCGGTCCGCAACCGAACGAATTAAATTGAACAAATTGGATATTCTCCGGTTGTTTGGCAGTCCAATCCGCCACTTTATAAATACGGTTCGGATAGGACCATTGTGTTAATACATGAATATCTTCGAAAACCTCATTCTCTGCCAGGGGCACCGAATCTTCAGTCACAACATCAACACCCAGACTGGCCAGGATTTCAGGAGTTTTGTGGTTGATCAGGGAATCAGTGTGATATGGTCTACCAGCCAATACAATCAGTAACCGATTGGAATTTTTAGCTTTATAAATTAACTCGGCTGCTTTTGATTTGAGCTGGTTTTTGAATGCCCTTTGCGCCAATATCGCTTTATCCACTGCTCGGTTGATGACTCGTTTTGAAATACCGAACTGTTTCAAATATGCGGTGCAGGATTTTTTTAATAACGATGTGTCACTAAATGTAATTACAGGTTTATCGAAGGGAACACCCCATTTCTTTTTCGGGCTCATGGCACTCTGGATGACTTCACTATAACTGCTGACAATGGGACAGTTAAATGAATTGACCGAATCGTTAAATTCCTTATTTTCATAGATAACAATGGGATAGAAAATACGATCAGCCTTTTGCTCAATTAAATCAATAATATGCCCATGCGCCAATTTGGCTGGAAAACAGATGCTGTCTGACATCACGGCTCCCAATCCCTTTTCGTACAGTTTCATAGTGGAGGATGAGGAGGTAATGACATTTATCCCACAAGCGGTGAACAGTGTATTCCAGAAAGGAAAATTTTCAAATATTCCCAGACTTTTCGGAACACCAATGGTTAGGGTGGGATTCTCAATTATTGGTTGTTCCTGGTTGAAAAGTAGTTGTTGCTTGTATTCAAAAAGATTAAAGCCCGGTTCGTTCTTTTCACCTTTATTGGTGAAAATCTTTTCGCATTTGTTACCGGAAATGAATGATTTTTTATTGGTAAAAGTAAATCTGGAAATGATGCAGTTGTTTTCGCACCCTTTGCAAAGAATCTGTTTGGTTTTGTAGTTTTCCACTGACGACAGGTTTTCCAATCCAACAAAAGAGTGCGTGATGCTTTTGTCTGTCAAATAATCAAGGTGTGAGATCAAAGATGCACCATAAGCACCCATAAGTTCCGGAATGTCCGAGCACCTTACATCTTTTTCTGATAAAATCTCCATCGCCCTTACAATCGAGGGATTTTTAAAGGTGCCTCCCTGCACTACAATATTATCACCTAGTTCCTGCATATTAGTGAGTTTCAAGACTTTAAACAGGCAATTTTTAATTACCGAGTAAGATAAACCGGCACTGATTTCATCAACAGTGGCGTTCTCCCGTAACGATTGTTTCACTTTGGAATTCATAAAAACAGTACAACGAGTTCCCAAATCGCAGGGAGCTTCTGCTTGGCAAGCCTTTTCAGCAAAATTAGCTACATCGTAATCCAATGAATTACTGAAGGTTTCAATAAATGATCCGCAACCGGAGGAGCAGGCTTCATTCAATTCGATGCGGTTGATAATCCCCTCATTGATGAAGATGGCTTTCATGTCCTGACCACCAATGTCCAGAACAAACGAAACATCGGGATTAAGATGTTTGGCGGCGGTGTAATGGGCAATGGTTTCAACCACACCTTTGTCTATGCCAAAGGCTGCCTTAATCAAGTCTTCTCCGTAGCCGGTAACGGTCGATTTAGCAATTGTCAGGTTGGGATTGAAGGTTTGAATTTCGTTTTTAAATTCTTCCAAACCTTTAATGACGGTATTAACAGGATTTCCTCGATTATTTTGATACCAGGAAAACAACAACTCGTTGTTCTCACCTGTCACAGTGATTTTTGTTGTGGTGGAACCGGAATCGATTCCCAGAAAGCAAATTTCCCCCTGGTAGTCCTTGATTGTCTTTTTTTCAATGGATATAACCGCATGTTTTTCTCTCCATTGTGTGTATTCCGTTTGATCTATAAACAGCGGTTCCAAACGATGACTGGCGGTGGATGCTTCTCCGGCAGCAGTACTGAGTTTGTCGGCCAGCCCATCTAATTTAAGGTTAAAACTGTTTTTGTTATCTATCAGGGCTGCACCGATTGCCGGAAGCAATTCAGGTTTATCTGGTGTGATGATGTCTTCTTTATCCAGTTTTATGGCTTTTGCAAAGATCTTGCTGAGTTCCGGCAAAAAGGTAAATGGTCCTCCGCAAAGCATCACTTTGGGTAAAATATCAAATCCCCTGGCCAGTGTATTCATACACTGAATGGCAACCGCATGAAAAATGGAGGCTGAGATATCCTCTTTGGGGATTTTTCTGCTTATCAGGTTTTGAACATCTGTTTTGGCGAAAACGCCACATCGGGAAGCGATGGGATAAATGGTAGTATGATTAGCCGCCAATTCATTGAGATCAGTGGGAGTGACATTCAATAAGGTGGCAATTTGATCAATAAAAGAGCCTGTTCCACCGGCACAATTACCGTTCATTCTGATATCGGGAAGCTTATCCTGGTTGAAGAAGATCATTTTAGAATCTTCCCCGCCAATATCAATCAGAGTTTTTACCTTTGGATAAAACTTGCGGATAACCCCATCGGTAGCAATAACTTCTTGAATAAACGGAATGCCTGTTTTTTCGGAGATCCCCAATCCAGCTGAACCTGTTAGCTGAAGATTTATGGAACAATTCCCGATTTCTTTCATCACCCCGTGAATAAAACTTTCTATGGCCTCGTAAACTTTGGCATTGTGACGTTGATAGTTGGAATAGATGATGGTTCCATCCTGTTTCATGACGACGATTTTTGCCGTTGTTGATCCGATGTCGAGCCCGGCTTGGTATATGTTTTCCTGATTTGCCATGGTACTTGGTTTTGCAGTGACAACGAGTATGGGTGAATTATCTACTGGATTTCTCTTTTCCAGCCAAAACAATTGCTTATCTGGAAATCGCTTGGCGTATACTGGTGCAGTGAAATGACTTATATTTCAGAAGCTAAAATTATTAAACTGAAATCAGTTTTTACATGGGACCTATTCCCCATAGACACTATTTTATATTCATTTGGTAAGATTAAATCAATGGCTGTTTTTATATAAGTCATTCAAACAATGGCTGTTTTTATATAAGTCATTCAAAAGCTTTCTATTTTATACTAGAAAAGGCGTTCCTCTAATTAAAGAATAACTCTGCTTTTTACAAAACTTTTACATTACTACATTAATAAATTGAAATGTTTTGAAAATTGAGAGATGAACCATAATAGCGATTTCCCCTTAATATTGGTTAGAAATGATAAATTCTACTCCGTGTATCCTTTCCCGTATAGTGCTATCAGTGGTTCCATACTGTTTTTATTAACAAGTTTGTATGGTATCCATGTTCTAAATAAAATGCAAGTACTGCAAAAAAGCGAAAATCTACCGGATGTTGGGGAATACCTTAGTATTTGATTTCATATGATTAACAGATAGGATTATTAACAGATTCATGTGAAGGGAGTACTACTTAGTTGTCCATATTTTGAGTGGATTTTTTTCCATACTCCCCTGTATAAAAGAATATCAATGTTAAAAGGAATCCATTAAAAGTTGTTAGTTTGCTCTTCCGGAGATTATTTTGTTATTGGTGAAGCAATAAACATCTTGGTGAAGTTTATAGATAAATGTCCAACATAGATTCATTTTCTTCCCAGCTGCTTTTACACTTATTACTAAAGTTGTAATCAATTCTTCCATTTTTCGTAAAATATCATCCTGTATTCGAAGAAAACTGCTAAATAATTACAATGGCTTGGTTGAGGAGTGGTTCCTGATGTTAATAATTGATCTGCTACATGGTTGTCTATTTCAATGTTTGTTAACTTTTCAACAACCTCTTTTTGTTATGCAAAACGGACGCTCAAGTAGCCTTTTTTAGAGGTAGTAGGTCACTATCTTCATTTTTTCATTTGGAGATAGATGTTTAAAAAAATATAAATCCTATTCTCAAAATAAGTATTAAAGCTTTTAGTATACGGTACTATCCCAGGTGGTATTGACTGATGGTAATCAACATTCAACCACATTGGTCAATTTTAGCAGATAAATCAGGATGGAATGTTTTATAAAAACAGACAGGCTTTTTCATTGATTGGACGATGGAAGTTTGTCAAAGCTGGAATCATTCCGATTTATACCGGCTGAAATATACAATAGATTGGTTATAACCCAAAAAACACGGTTGCATTAATCAAAAAAATTCTAAAAGATTAATTATAATCTTTTGGTATTCATTTTTTTACCGTTTTTCGGTCGATTCAGACCGGAAAACCGTCATCTTTAAACAATAAACTGGTTTTAACTTAGAATGAATTCGCTGTTATATCGTTTATATGAAAAACATCTATGGCGTCAGATCAAAAATGGTACCAAACCTCACCATATCGGTGTTATTCTTGATGGTAATCGTAGGTTTGCTCGGGAAAAAGGCTTTGCTGCAACCAAAGGGCATGTTTTTGGAGCAAGTAAGGTTGAAGAATTTTTACGTTGGTGCCTGAAACTCGATATTAAAATTATTACTTTGTATGCTTTCTCCACCGAAAATTTTAGCCGTAGCGAAGATGAAGTAAATTCCTTGATGGAATTGCTATCCAAAAAAATCTATCAGTTTAAAGATGATCCGGTTGTGAAGAAAAATAAGGTCAGAATTAAAGTCATTGGTCGTTTGGAGTACCTATCCAAAGAACTCAATGAACAGATAGCCGAAGTGGAAGCGCAAACAAAAGATCATGATAATTTTCAGATAAATTTCGCTATCAGTTATGGTGGTAGAGCGGAGATTGTGGATGCCGTCAAAAAAGTGGCGCGACAGATTGAGGCTAAAGAACTTGCCATAGATGACATCGACGAGGAATTGCTGGCTAAAAATCTTTATACCGGAGGTATTCCAGATCCAGATTTGATTATACGAACATCTGGAGAGGAACGATTAAGTGGTTTTTTGCTGTGGCAAAGTGCTTATTCCGAGCTCTATTTTACAGAAGTTTTCTGGCCGGCTTTCAGAATGATCGATTTGTGGCGGGTAATCAGAGTATACCAACAGAGAGAGAGGCGTTACGGAAAATAGACCAGATCGGAGGGGCATATCTCCCCGGAGCGATATCAAAAGACGTATACAGGAATTTCAAAACGGAAAACAGCACCGCCTTCCGGGTTGTTTTCAGCCCAAATTTTTCCCCTGTGATCGGAAATAATTTGATGGGATATTGCTAAACCGAGCCCTGTTCCACCTGCTCCTGTTTTTGTCAGGCTGCCTTGCACGAATTTGCCAAACACACCTTCCAATTCATTTTCTGGAATTCCAATGCCGTAATCGAATAACGAAAAAAGTATCTTACTGTCCTTTTGGCTGATTTCTATAAGGATATTTCCACCATGTTTAGAGAATTCAACTGCATTGGATAACAGGTGGCCGATAACCTGAGTAATCCTGTTTTCGTCCAAATGGACCATGTCGAGGGACTTCGGTTTCCGTAGATTGACAGTGATGTTTTTAGCTTCAAAAAGACTAAAAAAATCATCTAAAACCGATTCCACCAATCCAATAAATTCTGTTGGGCGGAATTCATAGTCGATTTTCCCGGATTCCAAAGCTGACAGATCCATTAGATCATTTAACAGTAGCATCAACCTTTCACCATTAGAAGCAATTTCGCTGAAGTATTGGAGCATTTTATCCCGGTCCAAGGAATCATAACGTTCAACACCCAGTTTTGCAAAACTTAGGATGCCATGCATGGGTGTTCTGAGTTCATGGCTGATGTTTGTCAGGAACTCAGATTTGGCATCGTTAGCCACTTCTGCCTCCTGTTTAGCCTGTTCCAATTCTTCAGTCCTTTGTACAACTAAGTCTTCAAGGTGATTTCGGTATTGCTTCAATTCCTCTTCGACTTTCATCCGTTTGGATACCTCTCGCAAAGACTCCGCATATGCTTTTTGTAACTCTTTCTGACTGTCTTCAAGACGTCTGTTGGTATGTTCGTATTTCTGTGCTTTTTGAGTTGTCAGAATTAATTTGTCTGTTAAAACTATAGAAAATGAATGGTAGAGTATGTTTACACTGGTATTGGGTGTGTTAAAATTGATGGCGTCAAGTCCTTCGTTATCTATGTAAAGCAATTCTATCGGAGTATCTGAAATAACTGTTTCAGTGCATGGTTTGCCGCTGATGACGCTCATTTCGCCAAAAATATCGCCTTTACGTTGAAGTTGGAGAATCAACTCTCCAGATAGATATATGGAGGCTGATCCGTTAATTAGAAAAAATACACGATTGTTGACTTGGCCTTCGGTCAGTATTTTAGTATCTGCCGGATATTCTACTCTTTTTACATGGGGAGCTAGTTTGCGAAGCATTGACTCGGGAAGGTCTTCAAAAAGGCGGCTGCCTTTCAAGTGCTTTATGATAGAAATATCACCAATATCAAGAGCAACAGCTGAATTAGTTATCATATTCGTAAGCAAAATCAATTTACAATTTTAAGAATTGGTGGTTTTTTAAACGTCGGTTTGATTCCCAGCGATTATGTGCTGAAAAAAGGGGCCAGCCAAGTTGAAAAAACCGTCTACATTTCTTCAGTCTCTATATGGCATCAAAATACATGTTATTATTCTTGAGGACAATTTTTTTATTTAAGTTTGTTTCCGATTAAGTGTCCTAGTCTTTGATAAAACAACGATTGTCAGTTTGCTTATCGATCAAGCAAGTTGCTTGAATTGAGCTTGAATTATGTTGTTTTTCTACAAAAACGGGGGAATAGATCGCATTTGAAAAATCGCATTTGGAAAAGATGTGGGCTTTGTATATACGAGAGAGATAGATAAGTTGTTGTTTTTATTTATATTTGTTGGTTTTAAGTAACTAGAAAGAACAGCGTATTATATCAGTTATTTTCCAGTGAACGATTGCCGTTATTTAAATGTTGGCAATCGTTTTTTTTTGGTTACCCTACGACCAAGGCTAAAATTGCAAAACCATCAATGAAATAGAGCATGATGGGCAATTCTTTGATTTTTCCGCTTAGAATCTTAAGTACCGTGTATGAAAGAAATCCCCATATAATTCCCTGGGTAATATTGTATGTTAATGGGATCAATATCAGTGAAAGGAAGGCTGGAATGGATTCCTCAAATTTGTTCCACTCAATCTTAACTACCGGTTTCATCATAAATAAACCGATAAGAACCAGAATGGGTGCTGTGGCCACATTCGGTACAAACGAAAGTAAGGGGGAGAAGAACATAAACGGGAGAAACAGCAAACCGGTAACAACGGCAGTTAATCCTGTTCGACCCCCCTCTTTCACCCCGGAAGCTGACTCAATGTAAGTAGTTGCAGAAGAGGTTCCTCCCAGTCCCGAGATTAATGTACCTATAGCATCAACAATAAGTGCCTTTCCAACATTTTTGGGCTGTCCATCTTTATCAATAAATCCTCCCACTTCGGAAACCCCTAAAAAGGTTGATAAAGAATCAAAGATGTCGGTGAATAAGAAGGTAAACATAGGAATCAATAAGGTTAATTTGAGAGCGCCCAAAATATCCAACTGTAAGAATACATCTAATTTCGGTAATGCAACAATATCTGTCGGCAGGTTAACAACGGATTCCGCACCGGGAAAGGCTTTGGATGCAATTAATGCGATGATGGATGTGGAGGCGATACCAATGATTAAGGCTCCTTTTACCTCCTTAGCGATTAAAAAGCTGGTGATAACAAATCCAATAAGGAAGAGAATAGTGGTAATATTTAATCCACCAAAACCTACTACAGTCGCCGGATTAGAGACGATGAATCCGACGCTGGTAAAACCAATCAGTGATAGAAACAAACCAATTCCTGCCGCTACTCCAAACCGGATACAGGTTGGGATTGATTCGATGATCAACTGCCTAACACCAATTAATGATAAAATAATAAAAACAATCCCGGATAGGAAAACAACTCCTAAAGCCGTTTGCCAGGGAATACCCTTGCCCAGGCAAAGGGTGAAGGTGAAAAACGCATTTAATCCCATCCCTGGAGCCAAGGCAAACGGGAGGTTTGCAACCAGTCCCATCAAAATCGAAGCGATGGCAGATACAATGACAGTGGCAAATAAAACGCCAGCAAACGACATCCCTGTTTTTGATAGCAAATCTGGATTGACAACGATAATATAAGCCATGGTCAGGAAGGTGGCAATTCCGGCTCGTACTTCAGTTCCTACCGTGGTGCCGTTTTCTTTAAGCTTGAAAAACTCCGCTATAGAATTCATAAAATTATCTCCTGTACATGTCGGGGAAAATGAGATCAAGGATTGATCAAAAGGTGAATAACCAAAACCAACTGTGTCTGTCATTTAATAACAAAGAGACGCTATATCAGAACGATACCGGCTAAAAATCTCTTAATTATCATGACAATTGTTTATGGTCTTAGATGCTGTTGAGAGTGTTTTCTTGAGTTTGACTCTCGTCAGCTAATTTATAACATCATATTGAAAAATCAAAAAACCGGAGTTTCCATTGATGTAAAAAATGCCAATCCTTTTTTCATGTAAAAAGCGATAGATATTTTATGCAAGAGAAACCTGGTTTTTAATATGACTCCACCGGTATCTGACAGTTGAGTAAAATAAGATAGAATTCGGTGCGTATTCCATTTTATTCTAATATTTCGGCAATATAAGGCAATTGACGGTATTTTTGGTCTAAATCCAATCCATACCCTATAACAAATTTATCTTCAATAGAAAATCCAACATACTTAACATCAACCTCTTTGATTCTTCGGCTTGGCTTACTTAATAAAGAGCAGGTTTCCAATGATTTCGGATTTCTACTTTTCAATACTTCCAGAATTTTTGTCAGCGTAAGTCCAGTATCAACAATATCTTCCACAATCAGCACATGCCGACCATGTATATTTTCAGCCAGATCCTTAAAAATCCTTACTTCACCCGAGGTTTCCATGCCTTGGTAACTGGACACAACCATAAAGTCAACAATTACATCAAGATCCAGTGCTCGTGCCAAGTCAGCTGCAAAAATAAACGACCCCCTGAGTAAAATCACTAAGACAACTTCTTGCCCTTTGTAATTTTCTGTTATTTCGTCTCCTAGTTCCGCCACTCGTTTGGCAATAACTTCTTGTGAGATAAAGGTCTTTAGCATGATGATTCCTCTTCTAAAAAATTAATAAAAACAGTAACTAGATTGATTTCTGTATAGTGAATCGATTTTAATCATCGGGCAAAATTCCCAAATCTGTTTTTTTCCAATGTAATATCTCATCCCTGATTTCTGCCGCTCGTTCAAAGTTTAATTCTTTGGCAGCTTGCTTCATCTCTTTTTCCAATTTTTTAATGAGCTTTAAAATATCTTTGGGCCGTTTTCCATACGTTGGTGATTCTTCAGCTACTATATCAAGGTCTTTCATCACCATGCGACCCTGAACTTCTTTGATGATAGTGCGGGGTTCAATATTGTGATCTTTGTTATATTGCTCCTGCATTTTTCTCCGTCGATCAGTTTCATCGATGGTTAATCTCATGGACTTGGTTATGGAGTCCGCGAACATGATAACCCGACCGTTGACATTTCTGGATGCTCGTCCGCATGTTTGCAACAGTGAGCGATAAGATCTAAGAAATCCCTCTTTATCGGCATCAAAAATAGCAATAAGGCTGACCTCCGGAATATCAAGCCCTTCACGGAGAAGATTGATTCCAACCAGAACGTCAAATTCTCCCAGACGCAGATCTCTTATGATCTCCGTTCGTTCCAGGGTGTCGATATCGGAATGCATATATTTTATTCGAATATCAAGATCGGCGTAATACTCGGTTAAATCTTCTGCCATACGTTTGGTAAGAGTTGTAATTAAAACCCGTTCGTTTTTTTCTACCACCGATTTGATTTCCCCGAACATTTCATCGACTTGACCGGCGGTGGGACGAATCTCGATTTTCGGGTCAATCAGTCCTGTGGGGCGGATGATTTGCTCGATGACCTTGCGGTTGGTCTTTTCCAATTCGATATCACCAGGAGTAGCGGAAACAAAAACAACGCGGTTAATCAGCTTTTCAAATTCCTCATACTTCAATGGTCGGTTATCAACTGCCGAAGGCAGCCTGAAACCGTGTTCTACCAGGGTTGACTTACGCGAATAATCTCCTTTGTACATGCCGATCACTTGTGGCAGGCTGACGTGACTTTCATCGATAAAAAACAATGAGTTTTGTGGAAAATAATCGATCAATGTGGGCGGCGGTTCGCCCGATTTTCTGCGGTTAAAAATACGGGAATAATTCTCAATGCCGGTACATCGACCGGTTTCTTCCAACATTTCGATGTCGTAATTTGTGCGTTGTTGCAGCCGTTGGAACTCTACCAGTTTATTTTGATTTTGAAGTTCTTCTAGTCTTTCTGCCAGCTCTTGCCTTATCATTTCAATGGATTCCAGCATCTGGTCTTCTGGTGTTACATAATGACTTCCGGGATAAATGGCGACTTTATTGAGGGTAGTCAAAACATTGCCGGTTAATGGATCGATTTTCAGGATAGATTCAATCTCATCTCCAAACATTTCGATTCGAATGGCAAAATCATCATAAGCCGGGTACACTTCGATAGTGTCTCCTCTGACCCGAAATGTTGCGCGGTGAAAATCCAAGTCATTTCTTGTATATTGAATTTCTACCAGCCTGGAAAGGATCTCGTTTCGATCTTTTTCCTGACCCACCGTTAAATATATCATCATGTTGGAATATGCTTCGGGTGATCCCAAACCATAAATACAGGAAACACTGGACACAATTATAACGTCTTCTCGTTCAAACAAAGAACGGGTAGCGGATAGACGCATTTTGTCCAAATCATCATTAATAGAGGTGTCCTTTTCAATAAAAACGTCTGTTCGGGGGATATAGGCTTCGGGCTGGTAATAGTCGTAATAGCTGACAAAATATTCCACAGCATTATCCGGAAAAAATTCTTTGAACTCATTGTAAAGTTGTGCAGCCAGTGTTTTATTGTGTGTTAAGATGAGAGTTGGTCGATTAAAGTGTTGAATAACATTAGCCATGGTGAATGTTTTACCGGAACCGGTCACACCGAGTAATACTTGGTATTTTTCATTATTTTCCAAGCCGTGCAGCAGCTTTGCGATAGCTTTGGACTGATCACCTGACGGTTTAAAGGGGGATGTTAGATTAAAACGATGATTCATTATATTATTGAATGGTATTGGAAGTTTTGTTTTTGATTATGTTAAAAATATGATGGTTTTTCAGCTAAAAAGACATAATACGTTTATACAGAATGCTTTTCAAGATAATATATTTTCCAGGTCAAACTGGTATCGGTAGGGTTGATGCCAAAAAAGAATGTTGGTTTTATGGAAGCTCTGTATTCTGTATAAAATCTGCTTGTGTAAGATGATCAATCTTACTAATCTGAGCTTTACATTTTCCTATCCATTTACTTCAGGTCTGGTTTCTGAGGATTCAGGGCTGTTTTTTCAGCAGGTCATATCATAAAACCTTCATATTGTTTTCAATGCTCTTCTTTTTTGGATTTCGAAGAGTGATTTGGTTTTAATAATGACTTTTACTTGAATCTGACCATGCAAAACAATCGACAAAAAAGACAGAAGATGAAAATAAAAAGGGCTTTATTAAGCGTTTCGGATAAAACCGGCATTGTAGAATTTGCGCGTGAACTTGATTCATTGGGAATTGAGATTGTCAGTACTGGCGGTACGGCAACGCATATCAGGGAAGCAGGGATTCTTGTTAAGGATGTGTCTGAATTAACAGGATTTCCAGAAATAATGGGCGGACGGGTGAAAACCCTTCATCCGTTGATTCATGGAGGAATTTTAGCACGTCGAGATGATGACGGGCATATGAAAGCGGTTAACGATCTGAATATACCGCTTATCGATCTGGTTGTAGTAAATCTATATCCATTTCAATCCGTGATAAAAGAAAAAAACGTTACTTTGGATGTGGCTATTGAAAATATCGATATTGGGGGCCCCACCATGCTGCGCGCTGCGGCCAAAAATTATCAATATATCACTGTTGTAACCGATCCAATTGATTATAGTAATGTGCTTGAACAGATCAGGAAAACCGGTGAAGTGAATAAGGAAACTCGCAGTCAGCTTGCGGTTAAGGTTTTTCATCATACGGCTGAATATGATGCAGCGGTTGATACTCACTTAAGTCAATGTATATTGGATGAAAATCGTTTGCACCTGAGTTTTTCCAAAGGCACGGTGTTACGCTACGGAGAGAACAGTCATCAAAAGGCTGTTTTTTATCAGGACACTGGCTCTAAGGAGATGTCCGTAGCTGATAGTGAAATTTTAAGTGGTAAAGCCATGTCATACAACAATTACGTGGATGCCAATGCTGCTTTGGAAGTGATTAAGGATTTACCTGCTGATCAACCGGCTGTTTCAATCATAAAACACACAAATCCATGTGGATTAGCGACGGGTAGGACTGTGGCGGAAGCTATTGAAAGAGCCTGGGAGGGAGATCCTATCTCCGCATTTGGTGGTGTGCTGGCAACCAATACTACAGTTGACATGGATTTTGCCAATTTTCTCAAAGGCGAATCCATTAAACACTATTCCTATAGTATTGTGGGCGGGAAAAACGTTCGTCAGGAAGTACCTACCGGCAAGTTTGTGGAAGTAGTGATTGCACCGGATTTTACTGATGAGGCGGTGGCGTTTTTTAAGAAAAAAAGCAAAATGATTCGATTAGTCAAGGTTAAAAAAAGCCAGGATACCGATCGCAATACATTCCGATCCATCACCGGCGGTATTTTGGTGCAGGAACGTGATATGGATTTATTGGAGAAGTTTGAGGTTGTCACGGAAAAACAATTTCCGGAATCTTATGCGGCATTAGCCAAGTTTACCCTGGTAGCCTGTAAACACACCAAATCAAATGGTATTGTTCTCGGCAGGGAGTATGCCCCCGGTTTGTACCAAGTGATGGGCATGGGAGCTGGACAACCCAATCGTGTTGACTCCATGCGAAAACTGTCCATTCCCAAAGCTAAGGAAAATATGCAACGAGAGTTCGAAGATCAAGGCATTGGTGGTGATTTTGAACGCTGGTGGCAGGAACAGGTTGCAAAAATGGTTTTGGTATCTGACGGATATTTTCCATTTGATGATACCGTACGGGAAGCGGCTTCATTTGGAATAAAATACATTGTGCAACCCGGTGGATCAATGAGGGATAACGACTCAATCAAAGCCTGTAACGAACTTGGCGTTGCCATGGCGTTTTCAGGCTTGCGACATTTTAATCATTAACGGGTGATGGCTGTTGGTACCAATTTGGTCACCTCCGCTTGAGTATTCGGGTGTTATAAATCAGTACCAACGGTAAAACTTTGCTTTCGATGTTTTGTATACTCGTTTTACGACGTTGATTTTTTATTATTAATATGAATAGCTAATAAATAGATATGGATCGAGTTTCTTTTTCTTCTGAATTTTATATTGAAAATCGTAAAGCTTTAATCAAAAATCTTGGAATGGATTCGTTGGTTTTTATCCAATCCGCCCCTCAAATGGTAAGAAATTCAGATATACCGCATTCCTGGCGACCGGATTCCAACTTTTTCTATTTTACCGGAATAAAGTTTCCAGATTGTAGCCTGTTAATAGTCCCACAGGAAAACGGAGAGGTTGAAGAGATATTGTTCATTCCAGCGATTAATCCGGAAAGAGAAAAATGGAACGGGAAGATGCTCTCCAAGGAAGAGGCAAAAGAAATCAGTGGAATAAAAAAGGTCCAAACTTCGGATACACTAATACCGACAATTTTCCGCATGCAAAAGTGGAGAGAGTACATGTATTGTGAAGTAAACGAAGAATTTTCGTACCAGGCTCTATCTCCCCAGCACCTGTTGCTGGAAGAGCTGGGTCGGCGTTTGCCGGGATTGCAATTAAAAAAGCTGACCTTGCTGTCTACTCCACTGCGATTAACGAAAAAGCTGGAAGAAATTCAGAGTATTAAATCATCACTGGCTGTTATTGAAACAGCACTAAGAGCGGTTATGAAAAAACTAAAGCCCGGAATGATGGAATATCAGGTCGAAGCTGAAATTGTGTATCATTATTTGAATAACCGGTGTGAGCGCCAGGGATTTGAGTTAATTGCAGCCGGTGGAAAGAATGCCACTGTTTTGCATTATATTGAAAATAAAGACCAATTAAATGACGGTGATTTGATCCTGATTGATACGGGTGGCGAATTGAATATGTATTGTGGTGATATTACCCGTGTTTTTCCGATTAATGGAAAATTTAATAACAGGCAGCGACAATGTTATCAGACCGTGTTGGATGTCAATCAAGCCTTCATAAAGGAGCTGAAACCGGGATATACCTGGAAACAACTATATGAAAAAGCAGGTGAAATAATTGGCGAGATCTATGCAAAAAACGGATTTATCGAAGATCCAAAGAAGCATCAAGAAGTCAGCTTTCATCGTATTGGACATTACTTGGGATTAGATGTACATGATGTTGGAAGACTCGATGTGCCCATGGTCCCGGGAACCGTTATTACTGTCGAGCCGGGATTATACCTTCCGGATGAAGGAATCGGCATTCGAATTGAAGATGATGTTGTTATTACGGAAAACGGAGTGGAAGTACTGTCCGACTCTATCCCCCGAGAAATTGATGAGATTGAAGAAATCATGTCAAAAAGGTGACTAAACGGCATATTTTTCAATAATATGAGTGATATTTTTCAAATTATTCTGGTCCAGATTTTCAATAGTAAACCCTGTAGTAAAGATGCTTTCGTGAACTGTTTTTCGGCAATGGATACTTTTTGCATCAAAGACAATATCCAGGCATTCGCCTGCTTCTGCGGGAAGAGTAATTTTAAAATGGAATAGTTTATCTTCCTCAACCGGCTGATCGCTGACCAACATGATACCTTCGGTTGTAATATCTCCCAGGTCACCCACGACCTGGTCGGTATCTCTGTCAATAATCTCCAGATCAAGAATAAAGTTTCGTCGTTCAAGTTTCCGTTGCTCAAGGACCGGCTGAGACTTTTTTATGGTAGATGATAATTTTTCCTCTTCCCTGACAGAATCTATTTGACCTGTGCCGTTAGAAGCTTTGTCACTGAATTGCGCTTTTCGTTTTATGGTTATAGGACCACCAAATCCGGACAAGATGACCTCGTTATCAATGGTCAATGATTCTATAATTCGTTGAACAATGATATCCAGGGCTTCCTTGGCCTTGACTTCCGGTATATTAATTCTGGTGGAAAGCTTTTGTATAAGTTCCGCTTTGGTAAGGTTTATAGCCATTTTACTCCAAAGAAATTAAAAATAAATGGTTTCATTATATGTTTAGGTGGATTTATCGACATCATTCAAAATCATTCACAAAATGTGTTTAAATGATTTATAATAGACTCATAAGATGATTCTTTTGTATATCAAATCCATCTGGACAGTATGTTATTTGTTTTGATATTTGTTCGAACAGATCAGATTCTTCTTTATTATAGTCATTAAGGTTTTTTTTTAAAAGATTATTTTTCCGGGTTATGATACTGGATGAGTCCTGGTTGAATAAAATATGCTGTAAAACTATTGGCATTTGCTATACAGTTATATCCTAATAATTTCAGATGGGTGATCGTTTCTGAAAAATAAAAATAGCTCGAATTTTACAAATCAATAAACCTGTATATTTTGTGAGTTCTTTGGTTCCCAGTGATATCCTAAAAATGTAACAATTCTGATACATTTATCAATAAAACCAATAATGAGAAAGGAGTATTATGATTTCAATTAGAGGAACTTATGAGAATGGTGTGATTAAATTATTAGATCCGACTGAGATAAAAGGCGATACCAATGTGGTCATTACTTTTCTCGATGAAACTTTTCCTTTTCCTGAAGGTCCGTCAACAATGAATCTGGAAGTAAAACAAGAGACTATAAAGAGTCAAGATAATGATGTTGATGACCAACCGGATGAGTTTTTTGAAAAACTGAGAAAGCACAAAAGATATAAAGCAAGGGGCAATATAACAATTGTTGAAGGTGAGGATGAGAGAATATATCCGCTCAATGATTATTCCGCCGGGGGATTAAGCTTTTTCAGTGATCGACTTTTTCAAGTTGGAGAAAAAATCATGGCTGCTCTGAAATACAATGCCAGTGGTGAACTGCTTGTCATGAATTTTGAAATCATTGTTCGAGGTATTTTTGAAGAGGAAAGAGATCAGTATAAGGTTGGATGTCAATTCGGTGACGATGTTGATGAAGAACTTTGGCACACCATAATGGGGCAATGACGCTTATTATTTTGGATATAATCCTTTTATTAAACTAACCCGTTTCACGGCCGATCAGATTTTTTGAAAGAGCTAGAGAAACACTCATTGGTTCATGTTTTTAAGTTCAAGTAATTTATTGAGGTAAACAGTCTGTTGAAGAATTTTGCTGAATGGAACGGAAGATGAGAGGAATGATTGAATTGGCTCCCCGAGCAAGACTCGAACTTGCGACAAGACGGTTAACAGCCGTCTGCTCTACCAACTGAGCTATCGGGGAACTAGCTGATAATCTTCAAAGCTATTTTTTTATCCTTATTCTGTCAACTAAAAAAAGTGCTTTTTTGAAAAATTTTCATTTTTCAATTCCAAATGATTCGGTTTGGCCTTGTGTTTTCACCAATGATATTGAGATAATAGGTGTGTTACTCGGTAATTAATATGGTTTCCTACCGTCCGTTTGAAAGAATCCGGGTTAAAGATAAACATTTGGTAAAAAAGCGAGAAGAGGGAAACAACCACTGATGATGAAAAATGGCAGTTATCTGATTTGAATGCTTTTTGAGTAGAAGTTTTGATCGGAGATGACGAATATAGGTAGGCGGTCGAATTCTTTGTTTTTAATGAATTGCCGAAAGGATCGATAAATGGAAGAATGATGACTTAATTAAATGTTGAAAGATTGGGGGAGACTATTAGATAGTGTAGAGCAATGTTTGATTATTGCTGATCAGTATTTTGTGCAGTACACTATACTTTTTATATCATTGAGATGGCTGTCATAAACGGATACCAAATATTCATAGACGATTATAATGAGCGATAGCAAAAAGAAAAAAGACAAACTTCCAAAACAAGATATCAGGAAAAAATCCAGATCAAAAAAAAATCAAATCAGCAACATAGAGATCGAAATCGTGGATGAAGATGTTCTTGAGGAAGATGAATCTGCAGATGGTACAGTGATTGCGGAAGGCATATTTAAAGATTTGATGCCAAAGGTAGATATTTTACCCGACCAATTAGGGATTATTTCTGTCCAGCATCGACCTCTTTTTCCGCATATGGTCATTCCTCTGGTTGTCGAAGGAGAACTTTATCAGAAGACGATAAAATATGCCCAAAAGAATGAGCCTGGGTATGTGGGTATTGTTTTGGGGACATCTAAATTTGATCCTTCCAATCCAAAGATTGGAGATTTGTATAAGGTGGGTGTAGTCGCCAGGATTGCCAAAGTTTTTTCCCAAAATGAAGACAGTAGTCAGCTTTTATTGGATGTTTTGGAAAGGATAAGGGTTGTTGATGAGGTGAACGCCAAACCTCCGTTGATGATAGCTAAAGTTGAATATATTCAGCAGGAAGAAGTTGAAGTAAATAACGAAATCAGGGCGTTTAGTCGGGAAATCCTGTCTAATATGAAGGAGTTGATCAATCTAAATCCACTGATCAAGGAAGAATTAAACCAGTTTGTCAGTCAGATCAGCCTGGATGATCCCAGTCGATTGGCTGATTTTGCAGCTACTCTGACTTCAGCGGATAAAGAGGAATTGCAGGCCATTTTAGAGTCGATTCCTATTATCAATCGTTTGGGTAAAACCCTGTTTTTAATAAAAAAGGAGCTTGATCTTAGCAGATTGCAGGCTGATATCTCACAACGTATTGAAGATAGGATTTCCGAGCATCAAAGGGAGTTTTTTCTTAAAGAACAGTTGAAGGAAATTAGAAAAGAATTGGGACTTAGCAAGGATGAAAAAACTCAGGAAATAGAGAAACTAAAAAAAAGAGCTACCAAACTAAAATTTTCTAAAGAGGTGAAGGATAGATTTGAAGAGGAGATGGACAAATTGTCATTGCTGGATGTTCAGTCTCCTGAGTTTAATGTCTCCAGAACCTATCTTGATTGGATTACTTCATTACCCTGGGGAATAATGTCCAAGGATAATCTGGATATTGATCGAGCTGAGAGGATTTTACACGTTGATCACTATGGTTTGGAGGACATAAAAGAACGAATTTTAGAATTTATAGCCACCCTGAAACTGAAACAGGAAGTATCAGGTACTATTCTTTGTTTTCTAGGTCCCCCGGGTGTTGGTAAAACATCTATTGGAAAATCAATTGCCCGTGCACTGAATCGGAAATTTTTCCGTTTTTCGGTAGGGGGTATGCGGGATGAAGCGGAAATCAAAGGGCATCGAAGAACCTATATCGGTGCCATGCCCGGTAAATTCATTCAGGCATTCAAGTCCACCAAATACAGTAATCCCGTGATTATGCTGGATGAGATTGATAAAATCGGAAACAGTTATCATGGAGATCCTGCCAGCGCATTGCTGGAAGTACTAGATCCCGAGCAAAATTCTGCTTTTGTAGATCATTACCTGGATGTGCCATTTGACTTATCGAAAGTTGTGTTTATTACTACTGCTAACCAATTGGATTCGATCCCGCCTGCTTTACTGGACCGAATGGAAGTTCTACGACTTTCCGGGTATATCAGCCAGGAGAAACTCAAGATTGCTAAACGCTATCTTGTGCCAAAACAACGGAAATTTCATGGTTTAACGGCGAAAAACTTTACTATTACCGAAGGTGCTATCAAAAAAATTATTGATGGGTATGCCAGGGAAGCGGGTGTTCGAAATCTGGAAAACCAGATAAAGAAAATTTGCCGTAAAGTGACTCGAAAAATTGTGACAGGTGATAGTAATAAAAAATACAGTATTGCTACATCCCAGGTTAAAGAGTATTTAAAAAATCCAATTTTTGAGGATGATGAAATTTTGGCCGAAGGTAAACCGGGTGTAGTGACAGGCCTCGCTTGGACAAGCATGGGCGGATCAATTTTGCCGGTGGAAGCCACCAAAATGAAATCCGAAAGAAAAGGCTTTAAACAAACTGGTCAACTGGGCGATATTATGATTGAATCGTCTGAAATCGCCTATAGTTATGTGATTGCCAACTCTAAGGATTTTGGTGGGAAAACAGATTTTTTTAAGGACTTTTTTATTCACATGCACGTTCCTGCTGGCGCAACACCTAAAGACGGCCCATCAGCAGGTGTCACTATGGCAACGGCCTTATTTTCGTTGATGATGGAAAAACCGGTAGTATCCAAGCTGGGTATGACGGGAGAGTTGACGTTAACAGGTGAAGTGCTGCCAATTGGTGGTTTAAAAGAAAAGATTATCGCTTCCAGGCGTGCCGGACTAAAAAGAATTGTTATTCCGGCTCAAAATAAGAAAGATTATCTGGAACTTCCCGATCATTTAAAAGAGAATTTGGATGTTTTTTATGCCAAAAACTATCGGGATGTATTTAATGTCGCTTTTGGTATGAATTAAATTCCGGGTTGCTTTAATTTCAGTTTATAGTACTTTGAGGCCAAATCACTCTTCAATTAGGTGATTTGGTCTTTTTATTATTAGCCACTGCCAAAATAGCATAACCACCACTAGACAGTGCTATTTAAACCGCCAAATTCGATTGTGCCACTGCCAGAATGGCAATGGGAATTCCAAAGGGAGAACAGGAGATATAATCCATACCCACGTTCAGACAATATTTAATCACGTCGGGATTAGCGGCGTGTTCTCCACAGATACCGGTTTGAAGATCTGGTCTAACTTGTCGGGCCGAACGGATGGCTTCAGCGACCAGGACTTTTACAGGTTCTGCTAATTCTTGAAAGGGATCACTTTTCCAAATATCCATTTCAGTATAGGCAGGCAGGAAGGAGTTGATATCATCCCTGGACAATCCCATGGTGGTTTGAGTCAGGTCGTTGGTTCCAAAACTGAAAAACTCAGCATGTTTGGCAATATCGGCTGCTGACAGAGCTGCTGCCGGCAACTCGATCATGGCACCGATCCTGACTTCAAACGGTTGCCGCTCCAGTTTATTTTCCTTCATAAATTTTCGAATAACACCGATAACCCCATTCACATTTTCCTTACCTTCCAGGATCTGTCCGTTTTTTAACAGGTACATCTCTTCCTGGGACATGATCAACGGTAACATGATGGAAGGGAACACACGGATGTTGTTTTCAGTTTTGGCTTTCAGTGCAGCATCCAGAATGGCTGCGGTTTGAACATCATATATTTCGGGCGAGGAAATACCGACCCGGCAACCCCGATGCCCCAGCATGGGATTGGTCTCTTTCAGACGATTAAATGAACGACTGATTTCTGCCTTGGATTGCTCGGAGGCCAGATCTGGTAAATGTGACAAGGTTTCATTCAGTTCATTTTCATCAGTGGGTAAAAACTCATGTAACGGCGCATCCAGCAAGCGAACAGTAATTGACATACCACTCATGATATTGAATAGTTCATAGAAATCGGATGTTAGATAGGTTCTGATTTTCTCCAGTACGATCTTTTTTCTTTCTGGATTTCTGGTAATCAGTAACTCCCGCAGATCGTATATCCGATTATCCCGCAGAAACATATGTTCAGTTCGGCAAAGACCAATACCATCGGCACCAAAGAGCTTAGCCTGCTTGGCTTCATCAGGATTGTCGGCATTGGCAAAAATCTTGATGCCCCCGGCGAATTGTTTGGCTTTTTCTAAAAGGTTTTTAACACCGTTTTGTTCGATATCCGGGTATTCTAGCTCTGCCTTTCCCAGGATTATGACGGGATCATCGGAACTTGTTATTTCCATAGAAACAAACTGTCCTTCCTTAACCTTTCGCCTACCGATAACAATGTATCCATCTTTAAAGGTGATGTCGGGATAAATTATAGCCGGTTTGCCAAGGGATCTTGCCACAATCGGAGCATGAGACGTATATCCACCTTCACTGGTAATGACACCGCTACCTATCTCAACCGCCTGTACATCTTCGGCGAAAGTACTTTTTTTCATCAGAATAACTCTGGTGTCACGGTTTTCGTTTTTTGCTTTCCAGTATGCATCAATCAGTTTTTTGGTGGAAAAAAACACTCGGCCGCAGGTTGCGCCCAAGGAACCGCCGATACCCCCTTGGAAAGAGATTTTATCCTTAACAGAATTGGGATTAATGGTTGAATGTAACAGACTGTTTAATTCTTTTGGTGCAAAGCTGTTGATAAATTCTTCCTCCGAAATGTGCTGGTTTTTCTGGAGATCGGACAAAATGCGCATTTTGGTAACGACTGACTTATGCTCAATCCCTTTTTCCTGGATGATTCGCGCTTTTCCGGCTTCGATAACAAAATCTACCTGACGGATGTCCAGAAAGTGTCCTTCCAGGGTGGCAGCAATCTCTTCAAACTCATCCAGTATGCGTTGATCAAGTTTCTGCAACTCCTGTATCTTTTCCGGGTCATCCAGAAACTCGCTATGACAGAAATTCCCATTAAGCTTTGGTTCTCCGGTTCGGGTGTTTCGGGTAGTAAGGCTACCAACCAACGAGGGGTTATCCCTGCTGCCGTATGGAATGTACTGCACAACCACTGATGCCGGGATCTCTCGATTCAATGGATCAGTGAAATAGTTCTTCACCATTCCGTACATGGCAATTTCCAGTTGACTGTATGGATTTTGCGGAAAGTCCCTGACTACTTGGGTTAAATAGTATTCGCAATGTGCCTTGGGATCACTACCTGCGCATATTGTACGTGCATCATCGAAGGTTTGCTGTTCGATACCAAGAAATTGTTTGGAAAAACCTTCGATAAGAGTACGGTATGCCGAGAATGCGAAATTGGAATCGTAATTTCTGGCAAGATCTTGAACAGATTGATTATTCAAGCCCAGATATTGAAGGATAGGTACTGACTCCAGAATCATTCCCGGAGAAAGAACAATTTTGAGCATCAACGGTGGTTTTCCATTTTCGAATCCTTTTCCGGTATTATTGGCTATTTTTTGAATGCTGGCATCCAGGATACGACGGAAAGCCTTTTGTGGTAATTCTTCGATTTTCGACACTTCCATTATAAAACCAGGACTGACCGGGAGATCCATGGCGGCAAGGTTCAACATAGACATTCCAGTCATACCAATTCTTTCTTCAAGATCGACCTCTTCAATTTTCTGACCTTGCTGAATATGAAATATTGAGTTCATTTTTTCAATTAGAATAGTCTTAAGGTTACATTGACGTCTTTTTTAATAAAATATATGTAACTGGGGCTGGCACCTTGATAAAGATACTTTTTTAATTTTGCTACATCTTTTATGTCTTCTCCAACAATTGAAAAGTAGATGGAATCGCCCACTTTCACTTTTCCCCATTTAAACAAGGCGGAGATGTGTTTGATGCGTTGGTCGTTGTGATAAAGCAAAATAGTAGAACCAAAATGTTTTTTTTCGTAACTTTCAATGATATTTCGCCAAGCCTCCACATTTCCATTGTGAAACAATTCGTTGGTGACTTGAACACCATATTTTGGAGTGATCCGTCGCTTTTTTGTGTCGCTGGGTGAAATTTCTGTCTGGGGTTCTTCTGCTTTTTCCACAGAGACTTCTTCAGCAGCTTCAGCTTTCTCCTCTCCCTCTCCCGGTTCGCTTACCCGTGGTTGATGTTTGGGTGGCTCAATTTCAGTGGATTGATATTGTTTTTCATTTTCTGCATAATTGCCATTGCTGATAGCTTTAAAATCAGCCAGAAACTCTACCTCTTTTTCCTGTTGACTGGGGTTCAGAGCTTTAGTAAACACTACCATCAATTCGTAAGGCGCAAGGCTTTCAATCCGTGACCAGTGATCTTTGTTCGACGGATTGATTAACGAAACATCAAGTTGCGGGTGATAGTAGGCGATAACTGTATCGAATTGATTCCAGGTTTTTACGCTATTATGGATTTCGTTCCAGTTGGAAGCCCTAGCCGATAGATTGAATGAAAGACATGAGTACTGCATTTTTTCAATCAACAATGTATGCACTACTGCCGGAATCAGTCCTTTTGAAATGGAGCCATCCAATTCCATGGTCCAGATTATATCGGCTAAATTCTGTCCTTCATCCAATTGTACTTGTATTTCGGAAAGTACTTTTAAATGATTTTCCAACGAAATGTAATCTTTCACTGTTTTGATACTTAAGATTTCACCGCTCATGAGATCTCTAGGGATAAATTTTGTATCGTTAAATCATATAACGAAGGTTAACTACGACAGTTTTTTCGAATTCATAAAATCGATTTTCCACACTATATCGATTGCTGACTCAAAATTCAATCGATACAAAAGCGTTATTTTATTGGAACAGCTATAGAAGACTGATTGGTGGTTTTATTAACCGGTTTCCGACCAATCTTTTTTTGTAATCGAATTATCTGATAGTATAACAGAATGAATTCGATCTTTGGAAATATTTTATTAGATAGAACTCTGATGCGGGAACGACGAAGGATTTTTCTGATTGAATTAAACTTGATGGATAGGCAATTGTGAAAAGATGTTGGGGAAGTTGAGATACCGTTTTTGGATATTCTCAACTTTTTTGGTCTAAACAGCCGAAGCAAACGAATTATCCTCTTTTTCCTGTTCGGATCTTTTTTCGTGATACTCTTTGTATGCAAAATCCGGAATATCTTTGGACAATTCATTGAGGAATTGAGTCAGAACATTTCCCATTCCATCAATTGTATTGCCTCTTCGATTAATGGATGAAACGCAGACTTCCACAAACAGTCCTGGGAAAACCTGAAAAGGGTTGTATTTTTGACTGAACTCTTCAGTCTGATCTTCCAGAAAATCCAACCGTTGCTCCATAATTACTCTTTCCGGTGGGTTGTCATTTTCGTATAGTTCAGTAATTCGGCTTCGTAGCGATTTATACCGTTTGACCAAGTGTCGCCGCTGGCTGGCAAAGGTTTCGTTCATCTTTTCAATATCGTTCTTTTCCGGTTGAATAAAAATAATTTCATCCCAAAGTTCTGCTCTGGGAATTTTATCCGGAATACTGGTTTTTATTTTTTTGCCTCTTACTTCAGCCAGGATTTCATTGGAGATATCGTTATAATCAACAAATCCACGTTCAACTTTTTCAGTTGTGAATATTTTTTCAAAGACTTTAGTCAATTTTGTTGCTTCAGCTTCAAATTCCTCCATCTGCTGGCAATATGCGGTTCTCATTTCCCGCAATTGAGTATCATCCAAATATGCCGCAGTGATTGTGTAATGTTCATCGGGAAGAACCGAAGTTTTCGTATCTTCATATTCCCGAATAACCATTTTTCGGCAATTTTTAAAATTTTCAATATGTTGATACCCTAATAGTGTCATGTCCAAGATACCGACCAGCTTATTCACCGCATCATTGAATCCCCTGTCACGGATGTTCTCGTCGTCAATGATTTTTATTACATTTTCTCGGACATCCAGTTGGTCTAAATCAGCTTGCGAAGCATCTACGGCGATACCTTTAATGGCATCCAGAAATTTTTTGGCGATATGAGCATATTGCGGGGAATCGGCAGTAGCTTCATCAAAACCGATATGATTTTCCAGTTTTTTGAACTTCTCAAAAATACGCCTGCTTTCGTTCAGTTCATCCTGTTTGCTATCAATCAGATCGGTATTGATTTTATCCACTTCTTTATCGATCAGATTCAATATATGTTCCGAAATAATGTCTTTAATAATGGTCTCACTAGCCGCCTGATAGTGATAAATGGGATGGATTAAATCCGATTCCGGTATATTAAGTGTTAGATTAACATCTGTAACGGCTTCTGGTTTCAGAGGATTGTTACTGAAAGAACATTTTACAACGGAATTGGCAAACTCACCCCGCAGGAAACCACCCACATTCGTTTGACCGTTGAGCATTTTTTCCGTGCTGTTTTCCAGAGTATAGACACCTTTTTGAACATGTCCCTGCAAATGGCTGAAGATATTGACGATAGAATTTTCTATAGTATTAGTATTAAAGGTTTGATCGGCACCAATAGAATCCATTAGAAAAGCAATATCTCTGGGAGCGTATTTATTTAAATTGGATGCCTCCTCTCGATCGACTAAGTTACGGAATTTTTTAGACATTTCGTCTTCAACCGTAACCATGTATCGATTGTACATGTTTTGGTAAGACTGGTTGAAATAGTTATGCAGAATTTCTTTAACTGTACCACCTACATGGAGTTTTTCCAGTACTTCGGGCGGTAGTTTGGCTGAGACGTGATTTAAGATCTTATCAACTTCCTCGTCCATTATCAGCTTTGATTCACCGTACTCATTACGCCCATCTCTATTAAGACTGTTTCTTGAGCCAACTGCGCTGTCCTTTTCAGGATGTACATAGTTCGGACCTTTTAAATAGGAGCCTCGTGCCATAGTTTCCTCTTTTTTAGATTATTTAAAATAATCTGATGAAATGGTAATAATATTAGTTTTTTATCATCCGTTATATAACCGGCTATACGTTTTATACAGGTAGATAACTTCACCTAGCCCTGTCCTTTGCCCATAAATACATATGCTTTAAATAACAATAAGTACAAATTGGAATATTATGATATGACATCCATGTAAAATTTTATAAGTCTATAAAAACGGTTAGTTAAAAGTACGATTTTGCATTTTAGTATTGACTTATGAGTAAAGGGCAGACCTAGTTGGCATCAATTATGTGTCGGTATTTGCGTTTTTTACGTTGTCAGGACAATGTACGTTTGGCGACTTGCCTGGTTTGATAAAGTGAATTAAAACAGTTTTATCATTCTTAATTTTAACGCCACTATATTTTGTGACTGAAAGCCTGTCAACCCCCATTCAGTTCTCCAGCCCAATACTTACGAACCTTCTATTCTTTGAGTCCCGCTGGCAAGGTGTTACTCTGGGCGCGAACATTAACTTTACAGGAGTTACCGGATAATGACAACCTGAAAACAATTTAATATGCAGCTTTATTACTCTTTTATAAGGATGATTTTTAAAGCCAATCATTGTAGCGCACCATAAAATACGTTTTCAAAGGAATATTATTTGATTAGGATGATAAAATATAGCATGAATAACAACGGATGCTGAAGGCAACCCATTTAAGCGTAATGATGGATAACATTTAAAAATGCTGTCTTGGGAGTTAAAACATGGTAAAAGATGTTTATGATGAAAAATCGGACAAAAATATTGAACAACTGATCGATAAATATGTTAATAAGTTCTACAGCTCTACCGGTGAAGAGATAATGCGAATTCGTCACAATATCTGGGCTATAAAGGAAGTTTCCTATACATTTAATATCATCGTGACATCGTTGCTGATTGTTTTTGATGCAGTTTTATTTAAACACCTGCCCGAAGATACCAATCGATGCTTTGAAGAACTACTGAAAATGAATGCCCACCATACAAAAGCATCTAAATTGTGTTTAGTAAAGGAAGGAATTCATTTGCGAATTATCAGGGGATTGGAGGATTTCGACTATTCCGAATTCGAGGCTCATGTGGAGGAATATCGTGAGATATTTCCGGAAATCAAAGATACTTTATTTGAAAAATATTATCCTAATGATTAATAGGTATTTTTGATGAATGCTGGATCACCCGTTGCATCCCCCCTCGGACCTTCCTTGAATGTGCTCAGAATTGAAGAGATTTTTAAGGATTTTGGCTATAAGAAGGTGTTAAACGGCGTTAATTTTCAACTATCCTGCCATGAGGTTACTTTACTACTGGGACGGAATGGTGCAGGTAAATCAACCCTGATGAAGATTATCTCCGGATTGGTTCGACCGAACTCCGGTAGGATCATTTTTTATGGTGAAGATATTGCCGAAAATCCCACTCGATTCAGAAAATCCATTGGTGTTATTTCGCATGCCACTCAATTTTACGGGGAATTGACTGCCAGAGAGAATTTACTGTTTTTTGCCAAACTCCACAAAATAATGAAACCATCCGAAAAAATCGTTGATGCTTTGAAAAGAACCGATTTGCTGGAAGCAATTGATGTTCCAGTGAAGAACTTCAGCAGCGGTATGAACAAACGGTTGAACATTGCCCGTTTAATGGTCATTGAACCGGAAATTTTGCTGCTGGATGAACCGTATACAGGGCTCGATTATGATTCCATCGGCTTTTTTAACCACTATATGACAGAATTTAAAAACAAGGGTGGGGCTATTCTATTGATCAGCCATCAAATCGATATTTGTTTTGATTTGTGCGACAAAGTGGCTATTTTACATAAGGGGAAAATTCAAAAATATGAACAAACAGCAGCTTTTAGTTGTTCGGATTTGATACGCGAATATCAAAATATTGGTTAAGATGTGCAATATCTGTTTTATGATAGCTCCAGGCTTTGGGTGGCAAAATAGAGGTATATAATGTTAATTTATTGAAATTACAAAGAATTCGATGTAATTGCCATATATCATATATTAATTGCCGGGAAAAGAAATGGAGATGTTTTGTATTTTTCCCGCCGCTGCATTTCCATTGGATGACAAACACCTAAAAAGAGCAATAAATAACCGAGTTTTCTCCAGTGTGTTTCTACCCAACGAACAATTGGTCAGATATGCAAATTTATATTTGGTAAAAAGGGGTGATTTAGCCGGAACTGGCAATTTGATTATTTCTTCTGATCAGATAAAAAAGGGATTGGGGAATATATCGTACGTGTTTACCGGTATTGAGAAATATTCACAAAAGAAGATAATAACAGCGTGTATAAGGTGACAATTTTCCAGCATTATTTCTTTATGTAAAAGCAGGTTTCACCCCTTTAAATTTATTCGTCAATTAATCCATATGGAAAATCGATACCGAGAATTCATTTTATCCATGAGGTGGACATTATAAATGGAAATTAAAAGAAATATCCACCGGACTATGAGCACGCCGTTGTTTCAAGCAATAGCCGATATATTCACTATTCTGTTAAAAGATCTGAAACTGGATCTAAGGAGAATGGAAAATTTTTTTTCCATGCTCTTTTTTTCCATTATTATTTTATTAGTATTTGCTTTTGCCTTACCTTCAGAAGGTGGTGAAAATACAGATACGGGTGCTGGGATTTTTTGGGTGATGTTTCTATTATCCGGTATTTTGAGTCTGAATAAATCCTTTCAGATGGAGAAGGAAAACGCCTGCATGGATGCCTTATTACTGTCTCCAGTTAATCGAGGAGCTATTTTTCTGGGTAAAATGTTCGGAAATGTTATCTTTATCTTGATTATTCAATCGATTGTCATTCCAATTTTTAGTATCCTGTTTAATCATCTGGTACTGAACTATTTTGGTGATTTGTTATTGTTAAGTTTAGCAGCAACCATTGGATTTTCAGCATTGGGGACTTTGCTGGCCGGATTGACGACAGACCTGCGTTTTAAAGAGATCCTGTTACCGATTTTGCTATTTCCTTTGCTGGTCCCCCTTTTATTGTCATGTGTTAGAATTACACAGGATATTTTATTAGGGCAAGGCATTGAAAATACGTTGGATTGGATGCGTTTATTGGTTGGGTTTGATATAATATTTCTTATAATATCCTATTTAACCTTCGATTTTGTCATGGAGATGTAGTCGGGTCAGAAAAATCGGCTGATTTCTAAAAACCAGATGATGGCAGGCGGAAGAGCATCAATTATGCAGGCTTCGTTTTGCCTTTCAGAATGAAAATTAACAATAATCGTTCTTTATGTTTAACTACTAATTAACAATAAAGTAAAAAATGATTAGAATTTTTGGTGTAACAACACTATTATTTTTTTTATTTACCGCTTGGTTGATATTTTTCTGGTCACCGTTGGAATATTCCATGGGATTTGTCCAAAAAATCATGTACATACATGTTCCTTCGGCCTGGACCGGGAGTTTTGCATTTACGGTTTCATTTGTCTATTCGATTTTATATTTGTGGAAACGAAAGGAGATATTTGACATTATTGCTTCCTGTTCCGTGGAAATTGGGACCATTTTTTGTGGTTTTGTTTTGATTACAGGTTCCGTTTGGGCAAAACCGACTTGGAATACATACTGGACATGGGATGCCCGGTTGACAACAGCATTAATCCTTTTTTTGATCTTTTGCGGATATATATTGCTAAGACGTTTTTCCGAATATGGCGAACAACAAGCCAGACTTTCGGCAGTGGTCGCCATTATTGGATTCCTGGACGTTCCACTGATCCATTTTTCAGTGAAATGGTGGCGTACATTGCATCAACCCTCAACTGTTTTTTCACCCAGGGATAGTGTTATTGACACACCTCTTTTTATAACACTGCTGGTTAGTGTTGTTGCTTTTTTAGTTTTATATGCTTTTTTATTATTAAACCGGATTAAGCTAGAGAACAAAAACAGGGAGTATGCCAGAAAAATGGCATTAATAACTTAGATTTTCAGTATTTTGAAGGACAAAACACGCCGCTTTTCTATTATATTCGGTGCAGTGAATAGAAATCGGTCAAGATTAAGTTTCTGTGAATGTTGGTCTGATAAGCTGACCGTATTGGTCTGGGAATTGGGCGGATTTTAGAATTTCAAGACCCTCTTCCATAATTGAGCTGTTTTGAACTGATTGTATGGTCCGAACGCCCTTGTGAACACCTGTTTGAAAGGGTGTGTAGTCCTTACGATTTGTTTGGGCTGTTATCAATTCCTTTCTTTCTTCAAACCACTCAATTAAGTTTTCATCAAAAAGAAACTGCAGGTGTTGTAGCTTCTCCTCCTGATTTACCCATAAAAAACAATGAATGTCTGGACGATTCTCACAGACCAGGCATACTTTTCGCAAACCCTTAACAAATTCTTTCGATTTCTGGGACTTTATTTCATAAAAATTATATTCCATCATATTTACTATTTTCAAAAGAGTGAGTCTTAGTGCTTCGACAGTCAATTGAAATTAAGTAGTTTTCATGGTCTTTTGGCACATTAAGCCTCTGGTATTATTCACATATGTTTAGTTCGCTGTTTGTTTTGATAATACATGATCTGTTACCAAAATGCAATGCTTGATAAATTCCTTTTAAATCAAAGTTGTGAAACTATGTGAAACGCTGTTTTAAAATGATCGAGAAGAATTTATAATTACTGGTTCGCATGGCTAATCAACTCTGGAAAAATTGGCCAAAATCCTTTTCCTAAAAATCCATAGTTTAGAGCAAGTTCTTCAACGGCATACATTATGTTGTTTTTTCGTTTGATTCTTCTTGAAATCCTTTTAAATGTCGATTCTCTTAAAGCAATAATTGATGCCCAGTAGCTTTTCTATTTTTTGTTAATAAAGAAAAAACTTGAGTCCGTCGTTGATAAAGCCGCTATGCACCGGAATACATTGATAAATGTGAGATATAAATGTTGAGAGATCGGTGTTGTAATATTCATTTCAGTGTTTGATGAGAAAAAAATGTGGAAATGCAAGGGCGGTGCGCTTTTAAAATAATCCCCAGCAAGTTACCTATCAGGAGTTCCGATGAATTTCCTGACAGGTATGCATAAGCCAGATAGTTCATTGGGAAATTTACTGTTATTTGATCCAACGAATTAATTCTTCCATAGGGGCTCGTTCTCGCGTGAATTGATTGACAGGCGCATCCTTATCAGGCCAGCCAAGGGCGATGCCTATAACGATGCGTTTGTCATCAGGGATGGTAAATATACGGTGGGCGATTTCCGGGTAGTGAATAGTAGCTGCTAAAATGCAGGTTCCCAGTCCTTTGTTTTCAGCTAATAAACAGATGTTTTGCAGAATCAGACCACAATCCAACATGGCATATTCCAAAGCTACTTCCTTATCTATAATCAGCATCAAAAGAGCGGGGGCATCAAAAAAGGAATACATCTGTGAGTAATATTTGTTTCTTCCTTCAACATCCTTTCGTTCGATAGCCAGAGACGATAAAACACTTTTCCCCACACCCCTGTATCGATTGGTTAATACATCAGGCCAATCCTCCGGGATTGTAATCTCTGGACTTGAAGGTTTCCCTGTGATCATGGCCTCATTATTTTCTTTTCTAAATTGTTCTAACGGTTTACCGGTGGCAGCAACCATCTCCCATGGCTGAGTGTTGCCCCAGGAAGGTGCCCAAATCGCATCCGATACGATTTCGTGTAGCATCTTCTCAGGAACCGGTTTTGCCAAAAATTTACGAATACTCCGTCGTTGCTTTATAGCGTCTTTTAATTCCATTTTATCTCCATTTTAATAAATCGTTGATTTGCAGGTATATTTCTATCAGGAAATTCTTTATTTGTCATCTGTTACCGAATGAATGATTTCATCAAGTATTACTTCTATTTAGGGTTTTCTTTTTGTTCTCAATCAGCGAGAATATTATTTATCCCGATGATCCCACCAAATTTAATCAAAGATCCTCTGGCGTTGTTTTTATCCTGGTTATAAAATGTGATACTTGCTTTTAAGGCGAGGAGCGCAGTAAGGTGGCGTTTTTTCGATTTTTGTTATGGAATTGGAATATTGCCTTCGCCAGGTATCAACGGCATGTGAATTTATTATTTTAATAATATGGGACATTCCGGGTGTGTTTGGAATGAAATAGTCTAAAAAATCAATTATATAAAAATGGAGTCAGTAATGGAAGTCAGTCTATCCGACGGAGTCAGACAGGAATTACCGGATGGAAGTAACGGTATTGACCTGTCCAGAAAGATTAAGAAAAAACTCAATGGAAGCGCTCTAGCATTGAAAATCAATGATCAGTTAAGAGAACTGGAAACCACCTTGACTGACGGAGACAATGTACAAGTTTTGACCTTCAATGACCGGGAAGGAAAAGAGATCTTTTGGCATTCTTCTGCACATTTACTGGCTCAGGCAATCACTCGACTATTTCCGGATGCGAAACCCACTATCGGCCCTCCGATTGAGGAGGGCTTTTATTATGATTTTGCCGACCTGCATATATCCGAAGACGATTTCCCAAAAATCGAAGAGGAGATGCGCAAAATAGTAAAGGAGAGGCTCAAACCTGAACGACAAGAGTATTCGTCTGCACAGGAAGCTCTGAATGTATTTAATAACAATGCCTTTAAAAAAGAGATGATCGAAGAGCTGAATGATGGGTTAAGTGCTTATAAGCAGGGCGAGTTTGTTGATTTATGTCGGGGTCCTCATATTCCGCATATGGGATTGATTCAGGCTTTTAAAATCACTAAAACATCTGGAGCCTATTGGCGAGCAGATGCGGACAAGGAGCAGCTGACCAGAGTTTACGCGGTTTCATTCCCGGATAAAAAAATGCTGTCTCAGTATTTAACGTTCCTGGAAGAGGCAAAACGGAGGGATCATAGGACGATCGGCAAACAGATGGATTTGTATTCTTTTCATCAGGAAGCTCAGGGTATGCCCTTTTTTCATCCAAAAGGAATGATTATCTGGGAAGAGCTGATGAAGTATTGGGAAGAATGCCATCTGGCGGAAGGATATGTCAAAATCAAAACACCCATTTTGTTAACCAAGGAACTATGGGAAAATTCCGGTCATTGGGACAATTACCGGGAAAATATTTATATTACCGAAATTGATGATCGAGCATATGCTGTCAAACCCATGAATTGCCCAGGTGGTATGCTTTATTATAAGGAAAACCAGTATTCCTACCGTCAATTTCCCATGAGAGTCGGGGAAATCGGTCTAGTGCATCGTCACGAAATGAGTGGTGCCTTGTCCGGTCTATTCAGGGTTCGCTGTTTTCATCAGGATGATGCCCATATTTTTATGCTACCAGAACATGTACAGTCCGAAATTCAAGGGGTTTTGACCTTGTCTAAAAGGATGTATTCAAAGTTTGGTCTTGAATATCATTTTGAGTTGTCAACAAGACCGGAAAAATCTATCGGAACCGATGAACTTTGGGAAATGGCCACTTCAGGGTTGGCTAATGCCTTAGAAGACGGTGGTTACGAATATGAATTGAATGAAGGGGATGGAGCCTTTTATGGTCCCAAAATCGATCTACATATAAAGGATGCTATTGGGCGAAGCTGGCAATGTGGAACCATCCAACTGGACATGATGATGCCGGATCGGTTTGATTTGAATTATATTGCTGCTGATGGAAGTAAGCAGCGTCCAATAATGATTCATCGGGTGATTTACGGTTCTTTCGAGCGGTTTTTCGGTATTTTGGTCGAGCATTTTGCCGGTAAATTCCCTATGTGGTTATCCCCTGTTCAGGCAAGAATTCTAACAGTATCAGAAACTCACCGGGAATATGCGGATAAGGTTTGCCGGGATTTTATTAAAGCCGGATTGCGAGCGGAAACAGATTTAAGTACCGAATCCGTCAGCAAAAAGGTACGGCAAGCGCAGCTGGATCAGGTGAATTACATCCTGGTGATCGGTGATAAAGAGATCGAGGATGGAACAGTCACTGTTCGAGCGGCCAATAAAGTGCTGGGGGCAATACCTGTCCAACAAGTGATGGATAGCTTGGTGGAAGAATATAGTACCCGCTCACCCAGAAAATCGGAAATCTGATGTGGAAGAACTGATATCTGTCCTATTACCGTTTTATAATGCTGAAGATATGCTGGGGGCGTGTCTCGAAAGTATTCTTCAGCAAACATATCCGTATTTTGAGGTGATAGCAGTAGATGATGGATCCACCGATGATAGTTCTGCTGTTCTGGCGGAATTTGCATGTAAAGATCACCGGATTCAAAAAATCTCATTCAGTCAAAACCGGGGAATCGTTGCCGCTTTGAACGCTGGATTGGATGTTTGCAGAGGTGAATGGATTGCCAGAATGGATTCGGACGATAGAATGCATCCGGACCGCTTGTTGCTCCAACTTCGCCGCATGAAACAGCATCCAGAAATTGATATTCTGGGTAGTCAGATTCGACTTTTCCGGGAAAAGGGGCAACTCAGTCCCGGTCAGATTCGGTATCAGGATTGGAGTAATTCTTTGCTTACAGATGATGAAATAAAAACCGACATCTATGCTGAGTCTCCTATCATGCACCCCACCTTTTTCCTGAGTAAGCGTTTTTATTTAAAAATGGATGGATATCGAGATTTTCCATGGCCGGAAGATTACGATTTTTTATTGAGATCGTATTTGTCCGGCGCTGAATTTGCCAAATTACCACACGTTTTGGTTGACAAGGGGGATCATCCTGCCCGTCTTGCTCGAACTGATGCGCGGTGTAAACGAAAGGCCATGTTTCAGGCAAAAGCACATTACTTTTCAAAAGAAACCGATTTGATTCTGAAAAAAAATCAAATTGTTATCGTCGGTTCCGGTTCATCCGGACGTTTGGCATACGCCGCCTTGACTCAGGAAAATGTAAAGGTGGATGCATTTGTGGACAATGTCAGCAGTAGTTCGGGTCAACATATTGCCGGTCTGCCGGTTCAAACGCTTCAGCTGGAATCTGCGGGTGCTTTTTTTTCCCGCCATCAACTAACATTTTTTATTCTTTGTATCGGCTTAGAAGAAGGCAGGCAGTTAGCCGAAGCATTGCTGAAAGAGCATGGATTTCTACCGGTCAGGGATTATTTAAGATTCATATAAAGCAATGATGGAAATATCCGATATTGTTTCAGTAAAACTGGTTGCGGCCATTTTATGTCGGGACCAAAATGATTATTTCAAAGCATTGGATCGTTTAGGCGAAACATATTCCGATGTGGATTTTCAGGGAGAGTTTTTCCCATTTAAAGAAACAGACTATTATGAGTCTGAAATGGGTAGTGGACTCATGCGTGGGATGATTTCCTTTAAAAAGTTAGTTCATCCAGGTTATTTGGTTGAATCCAAGTTGTTGGCCAAAAAGCTGGAAAATGAGTTTACCCAAAATGGGAATCGGAGAATTAATATTGATGTGGGCTACTTGGATCTGTTTAAGGTAGTGTTGGCATCATTCAAGGGCAGAAGTAATAAAATCTATATGTCGGACGGTATCTGGGCGGATATGATTCTATATTTTGAAAAGGGCGATTATCAGACATTTATGTGGGGATTTCCCGACTTTAAAAGTGGTATTTATAACCGGGACTTGTCAGAAATTCGGTCAATATATAAGGAGCAATTGAAACAGAAACGTAAAGCAACAAAATAATAACCGAACTATTTTTCCTTTTTTTTGCTATCCCACCAAAACGTGTTATTTTCCACCGGATCGTAGTATCGTTTTACCCCATAAATCTCAGTGACGGCTCCGAGATGCACATCTGACTCGTGAATCAATCGATCTGCAGTTAAAATCACTCCCAATATAATGCCATGTTTTTCAATGGCTTGTTTCCCGTAAGCGCTCCCTGTCGGATAACTTGGGCTTCTGGGTCCATCAGCCGGACTGATAACCGTTGAATAGAAATGAATCAACCCTTTCCCTACCAGTTTGGCGGTTGAGCTTTGATCGGAGAACTCCGATGGCTGACATTTTTTTTGAATAACAGGACCTTTCATTAAATCAAAGGTTTGAGCAACAATGGATCGGCATGGGAAAAAACAAAACAGGCTTGATAATATAAGGAGCAAAATAAATATTACATGTTTTTTTCGTCCGGTGATCAACTGCTTTCGGGTGGGGGAAAAGAGACCGTATGTTCTTATAGTTACTGAGATCATTTTTTGATTTATAAATCGTCTTTAAATCGAAGTTTAATTAACTTCTCGTCTTTACGAATCATGCCCAGTTGTTCACGGGCGATGTTCTCAATGTAAGTCTGGTTGCTTTTGATGGATTGAATCTTTTTTATCCATTCCTGTCTTTTCTCTTTCAACTGTTGAATTTCCATTTCCAGTTTTTCTTCCTGGTCTTTAAGTGCCATATACTGAACGAGTCCTTTATCGCCGATCAGAGAAATAATCACCACAATCACAGCACAAAAAATGATCAGGCTTTGAACAATCTTGTTGTCCTTAAATTTAGATTTGTTTCTCATCACCTTTTCAAAGAGCATGGGATAGGAGTCCGAATGGTTTATTGGAGAGTGTTTCTGCCGGTCATTCGGACAAAATGGTTAGTTATGTGACCATATCATCAGGGTCTTTGCAGGGGATTGTCAATCCAAATGATACAACTAACGACCTTAAACTGTACGTAGATTGTAAAAGGTTGTTTTACCAGAAAACAATGCTCTGTTACCCAATTCCTCTTCGATGCGCAGTAACTGGTTATACTTGGCGATTCTATCAGACCGGCTGAGAGATCCGGTTTTGATCTGTCCAGCATTGGTGGCTACGGCAATATCTGCAATGGTTGAATCTTCAGTTTCCCCGGAACGATGAGAAATGACACAGGTATAACCAGCGCGTTTTGCCAGCTCTATAGTATCTAAGGTTTCAGTCAATGTCCCAATCTGGTTCACTTTGATCAGAATCGAGTTACCGATATTTTCTTCAATACCTCGTTTTAATCGCACAGGATTTGTAACAAAAAGATCGTCTCCCACAATCTGGATTTTATCTTTTAATTTTTCAGTCATTAATTTCCATGAAGTCCAGTCATCTTCATCCAAGCCGTCTTCGATGCTGATAATGGGGTATCTATTGACAAGATCAGCATAAAAATCAACCAGTTCAGGTCCTGTTTTTTCCGGTTTAGCTTCCGCTGATAACACGTATTTTCCATCTTTATAGAATTCACTGGATGCAGCATCCAATGCGATTTTAACGTCATCGCCGGGTTTATAACCGGCTTTTTCAATGGCTGTTATAATGACCTGAAGTGCTTCTTCATTTGATCCCAGATTAGGGGCAAATCCCCCTTCGTCACCAACCGAAGTATTTAAACCTTTTTCTTTTAATACCGCTTTCAAGTTATGGAATATCTCGGCTCCTCTGCGCAGAGATTCCTTAAAGGTTGAAGCTCCTACCGGCATGATCATAAACTCCTGGATGTCCACGTTGTTATCTGCGTGCGAACCACCGTTCAGTATATTCATCATGGGTACTGGCATTTCTTTGGCGTTACTGCCACCGATGTAACGGTAAAGAGGCATGCCGTGAACTTCTGCTGCTGCTTTGGCACAAGCCAGGGAAACACCCAATATGGCGTTGGCACCCAGTTTGGATTTGTTTTCCGTTCCATCCAACGCGATCAACTGGTAATCAATTTCTGCCTGCTCGGATACGATCATGCCTTCAATTTCAGGGGCAATAATTTCATTAACATTTTTTACAGCATTGGTCACTCCTTTGCCCAAGTAACGGGACTTATCTCCGTCTCGTAGTTCAACCGCTTCATGAGCACCGGTTGAAGCACCGGAAGGTACAGCAGCCCTACCGACAACACCGCTGGTTAACACAACATCAACTTCCACAGTCGGATTTCCTCGTGAATCCAGGATTTCTCTGGCCTGAATTGATTCTATGATCAGTTCTTCCCCGTACATCTGACACTCCTTGATAAATATGTTGAATAATCCCGCTTTGCGTGGCAGCTATCTGTATGACTGTCTTATGCAAAGTGATTTTATGGACGTTTTGTATAAGACAACGACGGAGCTTTGATGTATACTTCCATATGGCTGGACTCTTTGGACACTCTTTTTCAAAAATGACCAAAATTATTTAAGTAACAACCTGAAAAAATAAATCAAATAACTCTGTATAGCCGAATAATCAAATAAATCAATTTCTTTAGAATAAAGTAAAACAATCTGAAAAGCAAACCTTAAAGAATTACTGGATAAAGTTGATCTAAGGGGTTGACCATTTTGACCTGCTGAACTAACGTATATCTTTTAAGGGCCCATAGCTCAGTTGGTTAGAGCATCCGGCTCATAACCGGACGGTCCCTGGTTCAAGTCCAGGTGGGCCCACCAATCTCAAATGGACATACTGGAATGATTTTTTTGGGCAAATACTCAAAGCTCTTAAGAATTTTTTATCAATATACCGGTACGATTCATCTTCAAGAACACCGGGATGCGAGAATACTCTTGTGTCCCGGTGTTTTTTTTTGGCGTATAAAAAAGTAACACAAGCAGGAGAACACCATGCCGGATTCAATTAAAGCAATCCTTCAAATTTCTAAACAAGACAGGCTCTTATCCACGAAACAAAACCTCTTAAAAAACATACCTGAGAAAAAGAAAAAACTGAGAATACCTGTACGCAGGGTTGAGATTTATCTTGACAAATTAAAAGAGCAGGAAGAAGAAATTTATGGCAAGATCAGAGAACGAGAGACATTGGTTAGTGTTGAAAATGAGAAGATAAAAAAATCAGATGAGAAAATGCTTGCTGTTAAGAATCAGAAGGAATACCTGGCCTCACAAAAAGAGATCGATATAGCCAAAAAAACCATCAAAAAAGTAGAAGATCAGATTCTGGAACTGGAAGAGCAAAAGGAAAAGGTATCAAAACAACTGGCAGAGGCTCTGGAAGAATACCGCAAAGAAAAAGATTCCATGACTGTTGAAGAGCAAAAGGTCCTGGAGGTGGAAAAAGAGATTATGGATATCATTGAGGTGTGCAATCAAAACAAGGCGGAAGTGATTTCCAAAGTTGATCCTGAGATTTATAAGGAGTATGAAAAGCTGATTAAAAGAAAACTCATTCCGGCTGCAGTAGAAATAAGTTCTGCCAGTTGTTTGGGTTGTGCTATGTCAATACCTGCTCAACTATTTAACGAAATCATTCGCGACTTAAGTGGAAAATGTCCCCATTGTGGTCGATTATTGTTTTATAAAGCACCTGAAAAGCCGAAGGAAGAAGTAAAGAAAAAAGGAAAGGCAAAAAAGAAAACAAAAAAATAACTGTTTATTGGTTATATAATTGCAATTAACTTCATCTAACTTATTAAAAGGTCGAATTGATCACGGGTATTATTATCCTGATAATATTGATATTTTTATCAGCGTTTTTTTCCGGTACTGAGAGTGCCTTTATTTCCCTGGGGGAAATAGACCTGATAGAAATTTCAAAGTCAAATAAAAAGAACCGTAAGATACTGATAAAATTGCTTGATAATAAAGAGAAGCTATTGAGTACAATTCTTATCGGCAATAACTTCGTGAACATCGCTGCAACCGCTCTGAATACCACATTAGCTATTCACTACTCCAGCAGATTAAACATCTCAGAGGAATTAGCCGTCACTATCTCCGCAGTTATTTTAGCCCTTACGATTCTTTTGTTTGGCGAGATTATACCGAAAAGTGTTGCTATCGCTCACGACCGACGGATTGCTTTACTGACGTCTCCCGTCGTATCGGGGTTAAATTTAGTGCTATCCCCAGTGAGTTATTTTTTTGATAATATCAGCAAGTTTGTCAAATATTTACTCAGGGGGAAAGAACAGAAATCGGGGATTACGGAAAGGACAGTGATCAATGTGGTGTCCAAAGGGGAAGAACTGGGTGTGATAAAGGAATCGGAAAAAAACCTTATTAAAAACGTGTTTCTCTTCGATGAGCGGGAAGTGTATCCCGTTATGACGCCGCGACCGGCTGTTTTCGCCTTGGAAGATTCACTCTCATTGGGCGATGTCAAAGATGAGTTGTTGGAAAAACAGTTTTCTAGAGTTCCGGTATATTCCGATTCAATTGATAATATTACTGGAATTATCAACTTAAAAACAGTGTTCAGGGAATTGCTGACCGATCAGAAGGATCTTAAATTAAAAAAGCTGGCTCAGAAACCGCTTTTTGTTTATGAAACCATGTCCCTAACTGCGTTGTTGGAAAAGTTCAAAACAAAACAAAATCATATGGCTATTGTAGTGGATGAGTTTGGTGGTATGGCCGGCATTGTGACCCTTGAAGATATTTTAGAAGAATTGGTCGGTGAAATTTATGATGAAAAAGATGAGGTTTCTTCGTTGATTCAAAAGCTGGGGGACGATAAATGGTTGATCAGTGGCAGGATTGATATTCTTACCATAAATAAGTATATTTCAGGAAAAATTACCATTGATGGCGATTTTGAAACCTTGCAAGGATTGATGATGTCGAAGCTGGACAGGTTACCGGTAATTGGAGATTCCTTGATTGTACCTCCCCATCAGTTCACAGTAAAAAAAATGAAACAAAACGAAATCATCTCAGTAGTTGTGGAATATAAACCGGATACAATCAAAGATGACATCCAGGTTAACAAGTGACGAATCCATTGGATGTCGTTGATTAACTTTGATATAAAAAGAAAAGGCAGTTTTTTTTTACGATGTTGTTTAACAAACGAATTCAGGGATTTGTTATGAAAGCGATAAAAATAGCAGTAATAATGATTCTGATCTTGAACGTTGGATATGCCCTTGTCAGCTGGGTTTCTTCGGAAGAAAGGCCGTCCGGCAGTTATAAACAGCCTGAACTTTTGGAAACGCAACAGGTTGAAGCTGCTGCTTCAGAAGGTTTGGATCTACTAGCTTTGACTGCTTTGGTTAAGGAAATTCGCTCCGGTCAGGAACTTGAACGAAAATTGAACGAAAAGGATAGCATCAATAATTTGGATTTAAACGGAGACAACAAGGTTGATTACATAAATGTAAAGGAATTTGGTGATGTTGAAAGTAAAATCGGATATTCTCTAACGGTTGAACCAGTAAAAGGCGAAGTTCAGGAATTGGCTGATATTACAGTTGAACTTAACGCTGAAAAAGCAGAGATTCAGGTGATAGGAAACGAGAATATTTATGGTGATAATGCCATTTATAACGACTGGACACCGGTGGAAAGAGAGAAATCTACGATTCAGCAAAGCGGTTCCCATGGAGTGTCCATGCATACCAGCTATTTTTATCCGCATACACTTTGGGTTTCTCCCTGGCTTTTTGGCCTTTACCCACCGTATTACGGATTTTATCCGGTTATTGGTCCCAGGATGTATTCATCTCGACTCAGCCGGTATGACAGATCATCTATTAATAGCGGCAGGAACAGTTATCAAAGCAGATCCAATCGGAGTATTCAAAATCCCAATAAAGGTAAAACAGCCAAGAGTGGTATTACTCGTTCTTTAAAAAAACCCACAGCTACTCAAAAACAGTTTCAAGCCACCCGAGCAAAAAACGTAAAATCGGGTGGATTTGGCAGAACCAGTCGAAGTACAACCAGTCGCGCTTTAACTTCAAGCAGAAGCAGTTCTACAAGAAGTAGTACCAGCCGTTTTGGCACATCTCGCACCAGTCGCAGTACATTTGGTGGGAGTTCGTTCCGTTCTAGCAGTTCCGGTTCAAGAAGTTTTAGCTTCGGAAAATAAATATGATAAAAAACGTTTCGCTTCCCATTAAAACCCTTCTAGACTCCCTCCCTACAAACAGTTTTCGTTTTAAAGGTGATGAAACCCGGGTAATCAGATCGGTTACCTGGGACTACCAAAAAGTTGGTGTAGATTGTATGTATTTTTGTGTAGAAGATGAAGAATTCCAAGAAAAACATATAGATACAAATAGCTGTGATTACTGGAAAGAGGCGGTGGATATTGGGGCAGTGTGCCTGGTAACTGGCATGAATCGACTGTCGAAAATTCCTCCCGGAATTGATGTGTTGGAGGTTGAGAATGTAAATCAGTCCATGGCGTTAATCATCAGGGCATTTTACAATGATCCGATGGCGGATATGAAAGTCATCGGTATTACCGGAACAAACGGTAAAACGACTACATCTCAACTGATTGATTCCATTCTTTTGCAGGCCGATCATCGAACCGGTGTTGTTGGTACTATTGGTGTTTTTCATCCCTCGGGAAAGCAGGAAGCCGGGCATCTTTCAAATCCAATGGCAGCCGAGTTATTTGCCATTGTTAATCAAATGAAAGAGGAAAAGGTTAATTGTTTGACCATGGAGGTTACAAGCCAAGCTATGACGTTTGACAGGAATCATGCTGTTGATTTTGATGTTGCCGTGTTTACCAATTTGACCCAGGACTATCTGGACTATCATAAGACCTTTGAATCCTATAAAAAATGCAAGTTAAAGCATTTCCAACGATTGGGATCCATGGAGAAAAAGGCTTATGGCATTGTTAATGTTGACGATATTGTGGGAAAAGAGTTTGTTGAAGCGGTTGATGAACAAGTTAGACGTATTGGTAAAGTTGAAGTGTTGACCTACGGTATTCGTAACAAAGATGCGGATCTGGTTGCTTATCCAAGGCAGATGACAGGGGGGTATAGCGAATTTGATGTTTTTTTAAGGGGGAATCACCTGTGTCGGATTTTCTTGCCCATGGCTGGATTGTTTAATATATATAATGGCTTAGCTGCTTTTGGGGCAACGTTTGCCTTGGGAATCAGCATCGGACAGATTGTTGAAGGTCTTAAAAACGCAAGAAGAGTAGATGGCCGGTTTGAGCGGGTGGACTGCAATTCCGATTTTGATGTGTACGTGGATTATGCCCATACCCCGGATTCTTTGGAGAAAATACTACAGGAGATCCGTGATATTACCAGAAAACGTGTAATCACAGTTTTTGGTTGTGGAGGGGATAGAGATCGAACAAAACGTGCTATTATGGGGGGAATTGGAGCCAGGCTGTCTGATGTCTGTGTGGTGACGTCCGATAATCCACGTTCAGAAGATCCTCAAGCCATTATCAATGACATAAAGGCTGGTATTGTGAGCAACAGTGATGCTCAACTGATTATTGAGCAGGACCGCAGGCAAGCTATCTATTTGGCGCTGGAAATGGCATCTGCCGAGGATTCCGTATTGATTGCAGGCAAAGGACATGAAAATTATCAGATTATCGGAAAAACAAGGCATCAGTTTTCGGACCGAATGGTAGTATTGGATTATTTCCGTTCAAGCAAAGCGGACTATTCACGAGCCATTATTGAAATAAACACGGGAATCATGAGGGAGAATTATCGGCTTATTTTTAAAGACAAACCCAAGCAGCTTAAAGTGATGTCTGTTGTAAAAGACGATGCTTTGGGACATGGCATAATAGAATCGTCTAAAGAAGCCATTGCTGTCGGATGTGAATATCTGGGAGTGGCATGTTTATCCGAAGCGTTGGAAATCCGTAAGGTTTTTGAAGATGTCCCCATTCTTGTGTTTGGTGAGCGCCCGGATAATGAAATTCCTGGATGTGTTCGTCAAAACCTTTCCATTCAAATACAATCTGTAACCAAAGCACGCTTGATTGGAGAAATTTCTGTAGATCAGGAAAAGGAGACACGAGTCCATTTAAAAGTTGATACCGGTATGGGTCGGTATGGTGTGCGCTGGGATAGTGCCATTGAAGCGTTTAAGGCCATTCAGGGAATTAAAGGTATCAAGTTGGAAGGTATCATGACACATTTTGCCCGATCGGATGAAGCAGACAAGGAGTATGCCAATAAACAGTGGCAACGATTTTATGGAATACTTGAACGGCTTGATAATAAAGGTATCCTTCCTCCATTAATCCATGCATGTAACACAGGTGGTTACCTGGACTTGCCTCAGGCTCACGGCAATATGGTTCGTTTGGGGATATTACCCACAGGTGTATATCCGTCCAAAGTGTGTCGTAGAATTAATATGGATGAGCAAGTACTAAAACCTGTCATGACTGTAAAAACACGTATTGCTTTTTTAAAAGTTTTGCAGCCGGGAGATTGTACCGGGTATGGTATGCATTTTATGGCTGAACATGAAACAAAGGTAGCGGTTTTACCCATGGGATATGGTGATGGCTATCCCCGATTGCGGAATAAAGGATATGTCCTAATTAAAGGTCAAAAAGCAAACATTATCGGGGGAAACGGAATGGATGCCATAATGGTCAATGTTTCTAAAATTCCTGATGTCAAAGTCGGAGATGAAGTTATACTTCTAGGCAAACAGGAAGATGAGGAAATAACGGCCGTCATGTTGTCCGATTGGGCGGGTACGGTGACTTACGATATCCTGGCTGGTTGGTCAAAACGAATGGATCGTGTATTTGTCAGCGATTAGGGCGGATGATGTCCGTCGCTGTTTAGCTAGGGGCGATTACACTCGATTGGGATAATGTCGTCTTTATATTTCATGGAATTTTTCGAAACAGTGTCTGTGACAAAATGACTTCCAGGACAAACAATAAGATTCCGATCTGTACAAACAGGGGGAATTTTTCTTTGTAAGTGGTAAAACTCTCCTCGAATTTGCTTTTTTCCAACTCATCAATCTGTTGATAGATCTTTACCAAAGCTTCTCCTGAGGTCGCCTTGGCAAAAATACCGCCAGTAGTGGCTGCCACCTGTTCCAATAAGGTCGTGTCCAGTTGTCGATCCATCAACGAGAAAAATTTTCCAAAAACGGAATTATGCTGAACATAATTTTGATCGGATGTTATGGCTATAGTGTAGATTTTAATGCCATTTTCTTTTGCAAATTCAGCCGCTTCCAATGGGTTCATTCCACCGCGTGTTTGTTGACCGTCTGTCAAAAGAATAATGATTTTTGAATTGACCTTATAATCGTTGTTTTTCTCCCCGGCTTTTCGCAATAATTCATCCACACTGACTAATCTTAAGATTGAAAAATACAGGGCATCCCCAATCATGGTTCCATCTTCGTATCGATTAGCTGGCTGAACGGTTTTGGCAAAATTCAGCAGTGTTCCGTGATCCAATGTTAGTGGTGCGTTTTCCTCCACGAAACCAGCGAAGCTGTTTAAGCCGATCATATCGTTGGTTCGCCCCTTCAACTCGTCTTTATTGCCGCTGATAAACTCTTCAAAAACTCGTTTTACCACTTCCAAACGATCCAGTTCTGTGCCTTTATATGACAATGATTCCTTCATACTGGACGATCGATCAATGACCATCTGAATCGCAATACCTTCCCGTGCTGTCTTTACCACTTCCAATCCTTTCTGGGGCCGGGTAAAAGCGATGAGTAGGAAAACAATTGTTAAAATACGAAGCAGTTTCAGTACCCAACGGGTATTAACCCGCCAGGATGTGCCACTGGCTTTTAACTGTTGAACGCTGGAAAAGCGAAGGGCCGCTCTTGATTTACCTTTTCTGTGTATCCAGAGAAACAACATGAGAAAAACAAAAAAGGAACCGACTGCAATACCGACGGCAAATAAATCAAATTTCATGGGATTTTCCTGTATTCTGGATAAAATCTCTGACGTTATTTAACGCATCTTGGCTGGTTTTTGATCCGGGATCAAAAGTGGCGAATTTAACCAGATCAGCCAGATGTAAAAACCGGTCAAGAATTTGTTGCTGATCAGTAGTGAATTGTCTGTCCCCTGAGATATCCTTTATAAATTCTTCAGTTGTCTGTTCTTTCGGACGTAATCCGAAAAAGTTTTCAATATAGGTTCGTAGAATATCTGAGAGCTCAGTGTGTAGTTTATCAAACTCAGCCTTGCTGATAAGATCCCTCTTTTCGAGTTTTTCAAGTCGATTCAAAGCCTCCAGGTAATAATCAATAGAAGGCAGATTTTGGATGGATTGTTTTGAAAAAACATATTTGTACCGCTGAAATAAGAGGAAAATTACAGCGATAGACAACAAGCTGATGCTGGTTATAATTAATGGGACATAATTAAACTTTGGTAAAATAAGTCCTTTAATATTCCGAATGTCATCTTCGTCACTTACCTCAACTGCAGTAACACGATAAGAAAAGGGCTCGGTATGAATACTGTGAATAGGCCACTTGGAGGCATCGGTTGTTTTTTCTTTATCCAGCCGAAAATAGATGTTAAATGACTCCAGTGTGAATTCTCCAGACTTGATTGGTTCAAATTTGTATAACCATTGGTTTACCAGGGCTTTCTTAGATTTTGACCAGAAGTTGGATTCTTTTGGATTATCCACCAGTAAAAGTGGACTGTAAACCAGTTCTGACAGGAATGGCGGTGTAACCTTAATTCCCTCGGTATATTCCGTTTCAATAGTGACGGTTAAATAATCAGTTAGATCAATCTGATCCTGGGAAAGCCTAACAGTCACTGTAACTGGTGCACCTCCCCGGGTGAATGTTTTTTCAATTGCCCGAGGTGAACCGGATTCATTTGTTTTTTCTTTTTTTGGTAGATCACAACCAAAAAGTAGAAAGGATATTACAACAATACTCCACAATAAAAAGGTTCGTTTCATGGTTAACGCAGCCTTCTTTTCTTAAAAAAGATGATGAGATCTTTTTCAAAGGGTTTATTTGTCTGAATTTGGAGATGATCAATACCATATTTATGGAAATTAGTTCGTCTTTCTTCTTCAACTTTCAACCGGGTTAATTGGTAATAACGTTGCCAGGATTTGCTGTTGGTATCAACAAGACGGCGTTCTCCGGTTTCGGGATCATTCAGCTCGATTAATCCCATGTTGGACAAATCATTTTCCCTGGGATCGAATATTTCGATAGCAACCAAATCGTGACGTTTGTTGGTTAGGTTCATGTTTCTAAAATAATCTTTATCCATAAAATCGGAAACCAGAAAAACCACCGCTCGTCGTTTATTCACCCGGTTAAAGTATTCAAGTGCTGTATTAATGGATGTTTTGTTGTGTTGTGGTTTAAAATACAGCAATTCGCGGATTACACGCAAAACATGTGTTTTGCCTTTTTGAGGCGGGACAAATAGTTCGATTTGATCGGAAAACAGAATCAAACCGACGCGGTCGTTTTTTTTGATGGCATTAAATGCCAGAACAGCGCATAGTTCGGCTGCTACTTCCTTTTTCATTTGACGAAAACTACCGAAAAGCCCGGAAGCAGAGATATCCACTAGAAAAATGACTGTCAATTCACGTTCTTCCACATAACTTTTTACATAAGGATGTCCGAAACGGGCGGTAACATTCCAATCTATCATCCGTTCTTCATCCCCTTCTTGATATTCCCGTACCATGTCAAATTCCATTCCTCTACCCTTGAAGGCGCTTTGGTACTCGCCTGCCATCACATCACTCACGATTCGACGCGATTGAATATGTATTTGACGAACTTTCTTTAACAGTTCTTTTTCCGGAACGGATTTTTCCTTGTTATCTTCCTTTTTTCGACTTAAAAACATGATCTTTCCGGTTAATATAAAATGTTTTAAGACTCCTGTCAGCCATTGGATTTAGAGGCTTTAATTCTAGAATACTATCCGCTGATATTAAGGGTTGTCAATACACTAATGGCCTGTTATTGAAGTCAATGTGAGATATTGTCGATTTATGATTTTTGTTAAGGTTATGAATCGTATAAAAGAATAAGCTTGGCTTGTTGTTGGAACAAAGACGTGATAAGGGATTGACGCCCTAGGGTGAGCTAATGAATTGGATAGTGAAAATAAAATTGCAAAAATATTTGATATTTATTAATATCTGATTCTATTTATTTGCCATCATATGCTTTATGCGATGATTGCCTTTATAACAAACAGCAGGAGAGACTATATCCTCCTTGGTTCAAAATAAATTGGAAAGGGGGTAGTCTTTATTTATTCGAGATAAACATAAACTAGTTACCTTTTTAAAAACAATATTTTCAAGTGGTCCGGTAAAGTTGATTAAAAAAGATTTACAAAATGGGAGTGGATTGTTATATAATAGAGGTAAGTAGACATTCCGTTTGCTAAGAAACCGAGGTTTCCGCAAGGCGAAAGATCACTTTGTTAAAATCGTATTGTGTTGAGAACTGATTCTCGGTTATACTATCATACCAAGAAGCAGAAACCGGATAAATTAGACGGTTGGCTTCATATATTTAACCGAAAGCAACCTAGGAGCTTGACGATATGTCTGATATGACTTGGACTCCGGAAGATTCGGAATTCAATCACATCAAGCAGAGACTGCTGGAATATTATGTGACAATGAATTATGCCAATTCCCAGCTTTGTATCAATGCTTTTGAAAGGGTGGCCAGAAGTCTTTTTGTACCAAATGGTCAACGACCGCATTCATACAATGACAACCCCCTGCCGATTGGGCATGGACAAACAATCAGTGCTCCACATATGGCATTTATGGAATGTGATGCATTGGATGTACAACCCGGGGAAAAAGTTTTGGAAATTGGCAGTGGAAGCGGATATCATGCCTGCATTGTCGCTGAGATGTGTTCTCCCAGCGATAGGCAACCGAATACCTGGAAACCGCTAACCCGATATTATGATGATTCCGTCTATGACGAGAACCGGATAAAACAACGTGGAAAGGTAATTACTATCGAAAGATTGGAACCGCTGGTCAAATTTGCAAGGAGTAATATTGAGAAAGCGGGTTATTCAGATCGTGTGACTGTTTTACACGGTGACGGTACGTTAGGATTTGAACAGGATGCGCCTTATGATAAAATCCTGGTGACAGCAGCCGGACCTGAAGTGCCCAATACGTTGAAAAAACAGTTAAAAGTAAACGGAAAATTAATTATCCCTGTGGGCAGTAAAAATTTTTATCAAGAATTGGTATTGATTACCAGAAATAGTGATTGCAAGTGGACCCGGCAAAGCATTGGTGGAGTGGTTTTTGTCCCCTTGATCGGGAAATATGGTTTTGATGCTTGATTTAATATTTCATATGCTTGATATATCTGCCCGGTGGTTGTTTCCTCAAAATAGGAAACAACTGCTTTATTTGATGTTCATACTCAATCGCCTAACCTAGTATTTCCTCGATCTTTGTCAGTATAGTATTTACACTGAAAGGTTTGACGATGTAACCGCTGATTTCCCACTTTGCAGCCTTCATGATGTCATCCTGCTTTCCCAATGCTGTGATCATTAACACCGGTAGTTTTTTGATCAATCCGTCGGCTTTTCTAACCGTTTGAAGCAATTCGAGACCATCCATTTCGGGCATCATCCAATCGGTCATTAAAAGATCGAAAGGTTGGTCTTGAAGTTTTTCCCAGGCAATCTTTCCATTTTCTGCTTCGACGACATTTTTGAAGCCAATAGTATTGAGGATATTAGTTAACAATTTTCTGTTTATTTCATCATCTTCTACAATAAGTATTCGGATGTTTTTATCAACTGACATAGGCGTTTTGTGTGAAGTTAATATATGAGTGGAATCACGTTTCTAACCAATTTCCTTTTTAATTATAACAGTATGAATTTTGTTTTGTCTTTTAAAAAACACCGAAATACATTTAATCCACAAGTTGACCTTATTTGAAGACTGCAAAAACAGGAGCAATCGATAATGAAAAAAATAAGCGATGACTTAATGAAAGATGCCATTGAATTAGCGGAGAAATGGCAAAACAGGGCTAATGAATTATTGACATCAGGTGAAAAAAACTTTCAGTCACAGATGGCTGCTCTTTTGGAGCACCCCATTGATAAAGTGACCTTGACCCGATTGATCAGAGTTTTCGTTCCGAAAACCACAATCGGGTGGCAGACCAGATGGTTTATTTATTGGGGACAAACGATACTCCCAATTTTTTTACTTTCTGGGAAAAAGGAATGGTTGATCTGTTTTTAAAATTTGGGAAATATTTTTCAAACATTAGCGTTTCCCTTATAGTTCATAAAATGAGGGATTTTTGCAAGCGGGTTATTCTTCCAGGTGAGAAAGATGTGCTTCATCGGCATCTCAAAAAAAAGGAAAAAACAGGGCGTGCGCATGAATATCAATCATCTGGGTGAGGCTGTGTTAGGTGAAGAAGAGTCACAAACACGGTTTTTGCAATATATCAATGATCTATCCAGCTCTGAGATTGAGTATATATCTGCAAAAATATCAACTATTTACTCTCAAGTTTTGCCTCTTGCATTTGAAAAAACCGTATCAGTACTTGAAGACAGATTAACCCAATTGTACTGCGTAGCCAGAGATCACGAATTTGTTCGTCCCAACGGTGAGGTATGTCCTAAATTTGTCAATCTTGATATGGAAGAGTACAGGGATTTGGAAATTACAACAGCTGCACAACAATGAAAATTTCAAAAGATAGTTGATTGATGCATCCAAGAGTTTCAGTGTGGGTTCTGCTTGGGATTTCAGTAATAAAATGGGTCCGTTAATCAAGCCACCAACCGATGACTTAAAGAAGGCTCTAACATCATTGGAACCAGGTGAAACCTGGGCATTACAACCGGAGAGCATTCATAATAATCCCTATATGTGGACACCAGGTATTAAATGGGGTGTTTCAGCCGGCAGCTACACGCATAAGACAGAGTTTTTTGGTCCGGTTTTAGCAGGGATGCACGCTGACAATCTGAGTCAAGCTATTGAGATGACCAATAAAACCGGGTATGGACTAACATCAGGCATTGAAAGCCTTGATCCTCGTGAACAAGAGCTATGGGCAGAAAAAATCGAAGCTGGAAATTTGTATATCAATCGGGGTACTATAGGTGCCATTACTTTGCGCCAACCTTTTGGCGGCGTGAAAAAGTCTGCTTTGGGAGCAGGAATCAAGGCCGGTTCTCCCAATTACGTAGTGCAGTTTATGAGTGTTTTGGATCATTCGATGCCAGAAACGGGTATTATCAAACAAGAACATCCTTTACTTTCCCAGGTTTTAAAGTGGAAAGTTAAAGCTGCCTGGCATATGTACAGTGATCTAAATGAAGAAATAGTTAAAGCTATCCGGGGGGTAACCAATTATATCTTTCATATGGAAAATGAATTTTCCGTTTATAGCGATTATTTTCATCTCTGCGGGCAAGACAACATTCTGCGCTACAATCCCTTGGGAACCATTTTAGTTCGTCTTCATGAAGATGATCAACTGTCTGATGTTTTGGCCAGGATTGCACCATCAAAAATCGCTGGTAATAAGGTCATTGTCAGTCTGCCTAAAGATTTGGAGAATAATATTATTGAATTTTTAATGGGAGAAGACTGCAAATTCCTGATGCAAGATGTTTCTGTTATCAGGTAAACGGATTCCGAATTGTCTGAAATTATCCCTGATGTTGATAGAATCAGGGATACAGCTTTTGAAAGAGTTCCAATACAGGTTTTTGAAGCCACTGCCAAAACCGGTTTCTATATCTCTTGTACTCCTGTCTTATTAGAAGGACGTATAGAACTTCTCCAATATTATCCAAAGTGTTTGTAATACCTATCACAGGTACGGCAACCTGGGTGAACGAGCTTTATTATAATAAATAAGTCCCCTTGTTGATCCCTTGCTATAAGCCCATCAACAGGGGAAGCATTATCATATGGATATCTAGTGTGCCAAAGGTTGATGTAATTGATTTCCATTTTAAAATCTGTTACGACATGTTTTGTTTTGTACTTACATATAAGGCTGCATTAAGTGAAAAAAAGCAAACTTAACTTAGGGGCGAAAAATTAGTTCGCATTCTGTTTACTAAATGTCCATTGTTTTTGGGACTTTTGTAAACAGATTATATGAAGTTGCTTTTTTTAACGGTCCCTTCTATTTCTTGTCCGACTATCGTTTGTTTCCTATGGCGGATCGATTAAAAGATAAGATTGTCAAGTTGCTGGAGAATGAATAGTGGGAAGCAATTGCCGGAGATGTCTAAATAAAAGGCGTTTTTAGACATCTACCTTGACCGTCGGAATTTTGGCTGGGAATGTAGTGTTACCAGGAGGATTGCCCAAAACTGTTGAGGCGGCTGATTGGACGACGGTTTCTTTTCCTAGAACTCTCTTATTCAATTTTGACCTCTTCTACAATACTCACCGTTATCTGCAAAAGGATCAAGTTCTCATTATTAAAGGTGATAATACAAAATCCATTGAACTAAGAGGCGATCTCAGCCTGCACAAAAGCTATAAACAGTTCTATTTTGTTGGAAGAACGTCTTTATTGATTCATTCTTGAAAAGGGCAGAAAGAACGGAATCAAATGTGCACCGCATGAGCCTTTGCTCAGTAGTTTCAAAAGGGGTATCTATTTGGGTTATCGCACGCTGTAACATATATCCATGATCAAATCATCCCCGAAACCTACGTCGTAAGATGTATTAAAAAGGATATGACTGTTTTACCAATGATATTGATTTATTGGGATATTATAATTGAAAAAAGTTATAGAGGTCAAAAACTAGGAGTAAGAATTTCTGATGTCGGGACCCGTTGAACAAGTGACATCTTTGTTGGCGAAACTCATTGAAATCAAAGAAAAACAGCTCAGAAAAACCGGGAAGTGAATATTAAAATTTGGTTTTCAGTATCTCAAGGATATGTGTTCAATATTTTTATCAATTTAGAGAAGCTTTGTTGGATGGGAGTATCGGTCAGAATTGGAACCGATAATTTGGGTGAATTTAGACATTTTGCTGTAGCGTTGATATTTTGTGTCAAGCCATCTCAGTCAATACCGGTATTATTGACATGCAGAACCGGATCGGTTCTCTGAAAAAAGGAAAACCGGTGGATACGATAGCTGTTTAAGGCAATTTGTTTGAGAATTTAAATGTGTTGGCGAAGGTAAATCTTGTAATAAAAGATGACCATTTTATAAAAACCAGGGGAATTAGTATTGGCTGAGTGAAGTTATAGCTTAAAAACAGTGCATTAAATGACGCTTTGAAAACTGAACATTAAAATTTTGAAAATGTTATACCTATTTTATATTGGTTTCAATGTAGGTGTCGATGGCGTTTTTTGTTTTATAATACCTTAGAATCATATACTATTAGACATACAAAACGTTATCTATTGGAAAGTCAGTAATAGATGATGCTGAAATATTAACTATATGCAGTTAATCCGTAAATCGAATTGATTGACACTTTTTTTAAATGGTGATCATTTTGAGGTGTTCGGTAAACTATGCAGATAACTTAAATTGTTGAAGATATATTTGAATTATATAGCAGATGTTATTTTTGTGGAGGACAATAAAACCAACATTACAGGGGGAGAGTGAGAATGTTACGTACAATACGAAGCAAGATTGTATTTGGAGTTTTAGTACTGGTTCTTTTAATGCAAATCATCTCATCAACATTGCAGTCGTATCAGGTTCAGTCAATATTCTTTGATGAATTTATTTTAGGTGCTCAGAATCTTTCACAGTCGCCTTTCCTCGCCTTAAGTGATCGAATAAAAATGGCACAAAGCAGAAAAGCCAACATGACTGCCGATGACATTGACAAACAGATCGCTCGCTCATTGATGATTATTCAGTATAGCGCATTTGAATCGATCCTCAGATCAAAAGACGATTTACTTAGTCTACAATTTGTCAATACAAAAGGGGAACCAATTGCCGTTACCAGCAAAATAGATGAAGGGTTTGAACATAAAAATAAAGAAAAACTGGCTGATTTCAAGATTCATCCAAAGGTATCGAAAATGATTGAGAAAAAAGCACTCGATTCAATTCAAAAGGGTAGTAATATCCACATATTTGTTCCCTATTCAATCAACGAGGCTTATTTTGGCGGAATGGTATTAACTTATAGTGATGAAAGACTGTCGGCAGCTAAAAGAAGTATACTATATACAGGTGTGGTCTTGTTTATCGTCTTCATGGCGGCTGCCACTGTCATTGTGATTATATTTGCCAGACGAATTGTAACCAAACCCATTCGGCAAATGATCATATTGATGCGTAGGTTGGCTGAGGGTGAGCTTGATCAGCGATTTGAAATCGAAAACCAGGATGAAATCGGTGAAATGGGATTTTCTGTTAACGAATTGGTGGACAGTTTACAGGCAGTATTTAAAAACATTGGTGATATCATGGGAGGAGTTGAAACAGGAGACCTTTCTCGGCAAATAAATATCGATTTAAAAGGAGACCTGGACAGTATTAAAAGCAGGATTAATAAGTCGATTTCGTTGCTCAGCGGAACCATTTCAACGGTCAAGGATACCAGCCGATCGGTTGAGAATAGTGCCAAGGAATTATCAAAATCTGCTGATGTTTTATCGCAAGCTTCAACCAAACAAGCGGCTACCCTGGAAGAGATCTCTTCATCTATTGCGGAAATAGAAAACCATTCCAAACAAAACACGGAATACTCTCGTGAAGCCAAACAGATCACTGGAGAGACGTTGGAATTGGTGAACAAGGGTAACCATCAAATGGAGGAGATGCAGGAGTCGATGAATCAAATTAACAATACCAGCCAAGATGTAACCAAAATTATTAAAGTGATTGATGAGATTGCCTTTCAAACCAATTTACTGGCTTTAAATGCGGCTGTTGAAGCGGCAAGAGCCGGTAAATATGGCAAAGGCTTTGCCGTTGTAGCTGATGAGGTGAGGAACCTGGCTACTCGAAGTGCTGAAGCCGCCAGGAATACGGCAGATTTAATTGATTCCTCCATGAAGCAGGTGGAATTCGGGGTACAAAAGGCAGATCAAACCGGAAGTATTTTAAAGGAGATTGTTGACGAAGTAAAACGATCTAATGAATTAGTTACTAAGATCGCTGAAGCATCCCTAGAGCAGAGTTCTGGAATTTCAGAAATATATTCCGGTATATCACAGGTGAATGAGGCGGTGCAGGAAAATTCTGCAACAGCCGAAGAAACCTCTTCCTCATCTAATATCTTGCTAAATCAATCTGCTACTCTGCTGCAAGAGATAAGACGTTTTAAACTTCAGGAGTCGGCTGAAAGTAATTATCAGCAATTGGGATCAAGTGAAGTCATTCCACCAATTGCTTGGGATAATTTGAATAAAAAATAGGTTTGGTGTGAGTTGGCTAATGAGGATAATGGTAGGGTAATTCAATACGAAAGCAGGTTCCATTCGGAATTCTGTTTGAGACCAAAATTCTGCCATTATTATTTTCCACAATCGATTTAACGATGGATAATCCGAGACCAGTATGTTTTTTGCGTTCATCGTTGCTTCGAACGCTGTAGAATCTTTGAAATATTTTATCGAGATGAATCTGCGGAATACCCCTTCCCTGATCTTTAATTTCAATAATAGCCGAGTGATATTCTTTTTTTATATCGATTTCAACCGGTTCGTTGTTTTTTGTAAAACTAAAAGCATTTTGAACCAGATTGTCAATTAACTCGATATATCGGTCTTCACCAATTGATACCATCAGGTTTTTCTCCACGGTATGCTTGAAGATTACGGGAGGCGACTTCAGCAATTCCAGGTATTCGACATATTTTTTTGTAAGTTTAATGATATCGATTGGCGAGGTTACCTTTTCTTTTGTTCCGGATTTTATGTGACACAGGTCTTTCACATTTGAAAGGAGGTTTTCCATTCTCTGCACATCATTGGCAATCATGGTCAAAAATCGTTTTTGATCTCGATCTTTTTTTGCCGATTCCACCATTTCCGATGCTGATCGAATGCCCGCCAACGGATTTTTCAACTCGTGAACCAAGTCATCCACAAATTCTTTATTCAACACGATTTCTTTATTAAGCTCGTCGGTTAGCTGAACTAAAGCGTTTGACAGTAAAGCGATTTCATCATGCCCTGAAGATGGCTTAAAACCGGTTTCTTTTTGATTAAATTTTCCGTGATAAAGTGCCTGAGCATTCCGAGTTAAGCGTTTAATGGGGCTGAGAATGGTCCGGGCTAGAATGATATTCAGTATCACGGCAATTACAATAAACATCAGAATGATACGAATTGCTTCCCATCTAAATTGGTATACAACATATAAAATATGGTTGGCTGACCGGTGGATTCTGACGACGCCAGTGATTCTTTTATCTTCACGAATAGGAAAGGCACTGATTAAAACAACCGGAACGGCTTCGGCATAATCTCTTTTGATTATAATGGTTGGCATTCCTTGTAATGCTTTTTCGATTTCTCCAGAAGTTTTAGGTTTTGATGGGATCTTTTTATTATTGTCCTCATTTTTTCCGGTGACCACAGCGAATATTGTTTCTGCCAAAGAATATAATTTCCGTTCTCTGATATCACCGGGATTGGGACCGATATCCCAATTGGTTTTTTTGGTTTCGTAAACTAATTTACCTTTTGTATCAAATACTTGAATAAAATTATGAAATGGCCAGAGATGCGCCTCAATAAAACGTTGAACCAGATCATCAGTTAATTGTCCTTTCCAGGCCAACTCATAAGCAAGAAATCTACTCTGTTGGGCAAGTGACATTTCCAGGTCTGCCAACATTTGATGTTCATAGCTATTAATACTTAGGAAAGAAGAAATGGAAAGGAAAACCAGTAATACGTTAAAAAACAGAATTCGAAATGATATACCGGTAAAAAATCGGATGATTTTATACTTAAGATAACGGAGCATTTTGTTTTTATTATTAAAGGATGTACTCGTGTTGGCTTAGATAATAAATTTATACCCCAATCCAAATACTGTTTCAATCGGCTCAATTTGAGAATTGATTTGGGCAAGTTTCCGCCTGATACGTTTTATGTGAGTGTCAACGGCGCGATCATTTACATGGTAATCTTGGGGAAACGCCTTGCTCAGCAGTTGTTCTCTCGTCTTAACCATCCCCATATCAGCTACCAGATACTGCAGAATTCTGAATTCGGTCACGGTCAGTTTTAAACATTGACCGCAAAAAGATGCAGTATAACTCTCTTCATCAATAACAAGGGGACCACACTCAAATTTATTATTACGACTATCGGTGTCGTTGCTACTTAAAAGCTCACTTCTTCTTATGTTAACTTTAATTCTTGCGATGAGTTCTTTCATGGAGAACGGTTTACAAAGATAGTCGTCTGCACCCAATTCCAGGCCTAATACGCGGTCAAATTCATCATCCCTGGATGAAAGGAAAATAATGGGGATGGTTTCTGATTGCTTCCGAATCTCCCGGCATATTTCTAATCCATCCAATGCGGGCATAATGATATCCAGAATAACCAGATCAGGAAGTTTACTCTGTAAAGAATCCAATCCTTTTGTAGGATCAGTAAAAAAATCACATTCAAACCCCACCTGTTTGACGGCAAATTGAATGCTATTACAGATGTTTAACTCATCATCAATTATTACAATACGTTTCATAGCGTTTTTCAACAGATTTTATCTTAAAGAACTTGGAGAATCTACCATTTGGTAAAAATCGTCACAACAATGTCACAATTTAGTCACAAAAAAGCTGGAAATGGTTGGTAAAATAATTTTTTGAAAAATCAGTTTGCTTAGTATAGCGTTTTGTATTCACAGTTTTAACCAACTTTTATAAGGATTTATCATGAAATCATTTCTTTTTTACATTTTTCTGCTTTTCTTTCTGATTTTATTGGGTGAGCAGATTTTTGGTGTTAGTCATGGTGCCCAGCAGATGTCCGATGATATTACTCTGAAGAACGATATCTGGTCGGTTCGAATAAATCCTGCATCATTAAAGATAATCGCTATTCCGAAAAATCATAAAACCTTTGTTATTTCTTCCTCTCAAAGTCGTAACGAAGAAATTGATGGTTTGACACATGACGACGGTCGTATTAAATGGTTCTTGCAAGATAAAAAAATAAAAATATCAATGCAGTTGGATAAAAGAGACCTGTATGTTAATATTGAGGCGCAATCTCCGGGACTCTTCACTTTTCCAATCATTAGTCAATCAGATAATCTAAAAGCATTAATTTTACCTCATTGGCAAGGTATTTATGTTCCAATGGATGATGAACAATGGAAAAAAATTCTTTTAAGCCGAACCTTTGATACGATTCAAGGGTTGACCATGCCTTTTTTCGGTTTGGATCTTAAGACTTACACTCTTACATACATGGCAACTAACATGTACAACAATAAGCTGAGTTTTAAGCCTGACAATAAAGCTATTCAGGCAAATTTCACTCATGAATTTACCAAAAACCGGCCAAGAAAAGAGTACGGCTTCATTATCCGCCTTGGAAAAAACTATTCTCCGGTTGAACCGGCCATCGAATTTCGTAATTACCTGGTTAACACCCAGCAGTTCATTTCCATGAAGGAAAAGCTAAAAAGTGTTCCCAAAGCAGATCGGCTACGAGGTGCCATACATGCATATTTATGGGGGTCCTTACAGATGTCATTTGATGATGTGCTGCCGAATCAGTGGAAAGCACTTTGTAGCGAGATCATTCAACAAGCTGATTCGAACCAGTTAACACCTGGTAAAAGGATAAAGGAAACCATGCCTCCTAAATACTGGGATGAACTGGTCAAGCTGTCCAACCTCAAATACAGACCTTATACTTATATTAAATCAATAGTGGCGGAGGGACTGTCAAAAACCTTGTCTAAAGAGGATTTTTTTAAAAAGGATTACTTTACGGAAATTGAAATTCCTAAAGAGGTTTTATATTTAATTGACCACAAAAACATCGAAGGGTTATCAAAAGCTCAACTGTTCAGGGCTAATGCCGTCGCATTCCATTTGGCTTATCCTAATAAAGTACGGAATACGGACGATTGGGGATATGGGTATTCCAAAAGAATGCTAAGAGAGTTAAAAGCATCCGGTATCAAAAGAGCCAGGTTAACTCACGATATCTGGGATTTTGGTATGATTGACTTTAATCCCGAGGTGGCGATTGAAGCTGATAAAATGGGTTATCTATTAGGACCATACGATTCATACCATAGTATTCATGATCCAAAATACTTTGGAAATGACATTTCCTGGCCTACGGCACAATTTGACCAGGATTTATTTAAAATTGGTGGGATTCAATTGGAAAACGGCAAAATGAAATCCGGTTTTCAAAACCGAGGTGTTTTTTTAAGCCCTCTGGCAGCCAAACCATGGGTAGAAAAACGAGTTGTGCGATTGATGAAAAATACACCTTATAATTCATATTTTATGGATTGTGATGCTTATGGTGAAGTGTTTGATGATTACTCCCCGCAACATCCAGCCACTCAGGAAGATGATGTGGCAGCAAGGATTAACCGAATGAAGTGGATCAGTGATGCATATCATGTAGTAATTGGATCGGAGGGCGGTAGTTCCTATGCAGCACCTGTTATCCATGTGGCTGAGGGAATGATGTCAAACGCTTTTGGAGAGCAGTCAGACCCGGATTTTGTAAAAAAGGAGTCGAAGTTTTTTCTCGGTCGACATTATCCCATGCATAATCCTGAGTTTTTCATTAAACGTGTGCCCCTGAAAAATAAATTTGTTTTTTCTCATTACGATCCCAGGTTTCGGTTGCCTTTAAATGAAATTGTCTTTCATGATTCATTTGTGTCTACCAATCACTATGAAAGTGCTTCTAAGAAATTTTATAATGTTCAGGATTTGGTGGAATTAACTTCACTTCTCTATTTAACACCACCAATGTACCATTTGAACGTGTCTGAGTTTAATAACATAAAACATGATATAAAAAAATATTATGACTTTTTCTATCCGTTGCATGAAAAAATGGGATTTGCACAAATGACGAATTTCATATGGTTGACAAAAGATAGATTGGTACAAAAAACCGTTTTTGATCATGAAGTAGAAATGGTAGCTAATTTTAAGGATACCGTTTTTGTTTACTCAGGTTCAACTATTCCACCAAAAGGTATTTTAGCTAAATGGATCAAGAGCGGGAAAACATCTGTTTATACACCTGGGAAGAATTCGAAAATATAGGTGATTCGTTATTTAATCGGCGGATAATATTTGGATTATCCTGCTCGATTATCCATCATTTGGTTGTAACAAGCGCCAACCAGCTCTGGTGTCATACATAATGTTTACCTTTAATGGATGAAACAGAAACAGAATAACTATCTTTTTGCTCCATATCTCATCAGCGGATTATCACCGATTATAGAGAGATAAAAGATGTAATGGAAAGCCATTAGGTGGGCTTTTTAAATTAAAAAAACTCTTTTGATCGAGACGAAAAGCTTTTTATGATTACCTGATTCAGCAGTGTTAATAGGTAAAATTCGTAAATCCGTTCTATTTGAATAATTGCATGGTGCCCCCACCAGGACTCGAACCTGGAGCTGAGGATTAGGAATCCACCGTTTTATCCGGCTAAACTATGGGGACACACGTTTATATGAAGGAAGTGTACTAAAACCGGCCAAGGTATTCAATATTCCTTTGTCCGGTTTTAGCTTATTCCGCTGCTTTTATGGAAAGTTTCAATTTACCTCTTTTGTCAAAGCCGATAGCTTTAACTGAAACGACTTGTCCTTCGTTCAGGACATCTTCCACTTTATTAACACGTTTTTGAGCAATCTCAGAAATATGCACCAAACCTTGAGTATTAGGCAAAATTTCTATAAAAGCACCAAACTCAACAATTTTTTTAACAGTCCCTTCGTAAATGGTTCCGATTTCTACCTCTTGAGTGATTTCTCGTATTAATGCCAATGCTTTTTCAGCACTTTTCTGATCAGCTGAAGAGATATTAATAATGCCGGAATCATCAACTTCAAGTTTGGCACCGGTTTCTGCCTGGATTCCTTTAATGATTTTTCCACCTGGTCCAATAATATCACGTATTTTTGAAGGTGAAATTTTATACTGAATAAACCTGGGCGCGTTGGAAGCAATGGTGTCCCTGGCGGCTTCAATAGCATTTTTCATCTCATTCAGAATATGCAGTCTTCCCTCCTTGGCTTGATCCAATGCTTGCTGGATAAGTTCGGTGGACAGTCCATCGATTTTAATATCCATTTGAAGAGCGGTAATTCCTTCGGACGTACCCACAACTTTAAAGTCCATGTCGCCTACATGATCTTCATCTCCTAGAATATCAGTTAAAATAGCTGTTTTTTTGCCGTCAGTTACTAATCCCATTGCTACACCGGCTACAGGAGTCGAGATTGGAACACCTGCATCCATCATGGAAAGGGAGGCTCCGCAAACACTGGCCATTGAAGAAGATCCATTGGATTCGGTGATTTCTGATACCACTCTAATAGTATAAGGAAACGATTCCTTTTGCGGTAATACGCTCAACAGACTTCGTTCAGCCAAGTTTCCATGACCGATTTCTCTTCGTCCGGGAGGCCCCATTCTTCTTACTTCACCCACAGAATAAGCTGGAAAATTGTAGTGCAGGTAGAAATGTTTGTAATATAAACCCGATGGATCATCTACCATCTGTTCATCGTCTTTTGTTCCCAATGTTGTTACGATTAAAGCCTGTGTTTCACCTCTGGTGAATAAGGCTGATCCGTGCGTTTTGGGTAAAATGCCAATTTCACAGGATATAGGGCGTACTTCATTAAATGCCCGATGATCGAGCCGTTGCTTTTTTTCCAAAATGTTGGTTCTGATGATCTCTTTTTCAATACTAAAAACGATTGATGCAATATCATCTTTAGTAAAATCAGAATCATCTTTTATCAGTTCATCACACAAATTACTGATGATTTTATGACACTCGTCTTGCCGTTCGAGCTTTGACTGAGCGGATATCGCTTTCTCCAGCTTCTTCTTGGCTTTTCTTTTGATGGTTTGTATTAGTTTCGTGTTTTCTGTTGGAATCTCAACTTTCTGTTTGGTTTTTCCAGCTATCTTTCTCAACTGTTCTTGCATTTTGAGCAGCGGCAAGATAGCTTCATGTCCAAATTTGAGTGCTTCAACAATTTCGCTTTCAGATACGGCTTTGCTTTCTCCTTCCACCATTACAATGGCATCTTCTTTTGCCACCAAGAAAAGGTCCATATCACTTTTTTCCAGTTCTTGCGGAGACGGATTGACAACAAATTCACCATTAATTCGTCCGATATTTACCCCGGCAATTGGTGTTTCATAGGGAATATCTGAAATTAATAATGCGACAGATGATCCAAGAAGAGAGGCAGTGATCGGATTTGCAGTACCGTCATAACTCAAAACAGTGGCAATCACTTGTGTTTCACTTGAAAAACCTTCAGCAAAAAGCGGTCTTAACGGTCTGTCAATTATTCGTGATGCAAGTACTTCATGCTCAGACGGCATTCGTTCCCTTTTTATGAATCCACCAGCAATTCTCCCTTGAGAGTATGTTCGTACTTGGTAGACGCATGTTAAGGGGAAAAAATCCAAGCTGTTGTCACCTTTTTCGGCTGTGGCTGTAACCAGCACGACAGTGTCTCCATAGGTGACCATGACTGAACCGTTGGCCTGTTTGGCAACGTGATTGGTTTCCAAAACAAGTTTCTTACCCAAGAAATCAATTTCTATTTTTTCCATATTTTATCTGTTTTAGTTCGTTTGAAGGTACAATAAGACCCATTATCCATCTGTCTGTTTTTATCGTAGCAAGAAACAATCGCCTTATATCGACGTAGGAAAAGCCTTGATGTATGTTTGAACAGAAAATTTTTTATCGTAGTTCCTGAGATTTGGTGATTGTTGTGTGATACAAATAGTGCAAAGGAGGATTGAAGCAGATAAAAATGTTGGTCCAAAACTACCGGTTTCCTGTTCCTGCCCGACTGTGGCTGATTGATGTTTTAATCGATGATTCCACAGCCGAATTTTAGTAAAACTTCAATATTATCCAGGGAATAGCTTTACTTTCTTAAGCCTAGGCTCTTGATGAGTTCACGATATTGACTAATGTCTTTGCGTTTGATGTATTCCAGTAATCTGCGACGACTTCCAACCAGTTTCATTAAACCGCGTCTTGAATGATGATCGTGTTTGTGCTCTTTAAAATGTTCCGTCAAATATTTGATTCTTGCGGTTAAAAGCGCGACTTGAACTTTAGAGGAACCGGTATCTTTTTCGTCTTTTCCGTACGTTTTGACAATCTCTATCTTTTCTGTAGCTGTTAACATATTTTCTCCAATATCCAGCAACTGATCTAAATGAAAACTTTAGTTGGTCGAAATATAGTGATAGTGTCAGAATCCTGGCTGAATTCAAGACATCCGACAGCGATCAATTCGTTTTGATTAAACCTTACAAATGTTTTTGAACTGTGTTTTCCCGATTCGGAAAAACGGATATCATCAAGCGGAACAGGAATTTGCCTCCCTTGACTTATATATTGGCGTAATTTTATTGAGGAAATCTCAACAATATGCCAATCCATAAGAATATATTCTGGATCAATGAAGTTTTTTTGTAAATCAGTTTTATTTATTTTTTTGATTTGGTCTAATTTTAATGAGTTTTGTTCATTGAAATACTGACCACATTGAATACGGGTTAATTCTTTTAAGTACCCGCCCGTACCGAGTTTAATTGCCAAGTCATCCACCAGAGTGCGGATAAATGTTCCTTTGGAACATCGTACCTCGAAATGAATGTCAGGTAGCAGACATTTTATGTGATCGATTTGATAAATGATGATTTTCCTGGGGGGGCGTTCGATGTTTTCTCCCTGGCGCGCATATTGATAAAGTCTTTTGCCTTTTATTTTTACCGCTGAAAACATGGGAGGAATCTGTTTAATTTCCCCTTCAAATGATTTTAGAACTGTTTTAATATTATGTTCATCGCAGTTTTCAGGAATGGGAATCGAAGTAAAATCCCCCTCTCGATCCAGGGTTGTGGATTTAAATCCCAACGTGGCGATGGCTCTATATGCTTTTTGATCAAGATTAAAATAAGGAATCAGTTTTGTCATTTTACCCAAAAAGAGCGGGAGCACACCTTTGGCCAATGGATCTAATGTTCCGATGTGTCCAATTTTTTTCTCACCGGATATTTTTTTGATTTCGTTGATAACACCGTTAGATGTGATTCCTTCCGGTTTGAAGATGTTAAGAATTCCGTTCAATGAAAGTTCCTTACTTTATTTTGGAAAATTATCTGGAAAAAGAGCTTGAGAGTTCTGTTCAGAATTATGATTAAAGCACTTAATATAATACCCTCCAGCATTTCAGAACTGGAAATACAACCACTTGTTTGAGTTGGTTGATTATCCGAAAACGTATTATTAACAGGTGATCTTCAATTTTATCAACCTAAAAAGTCATTGACTAAGATGAGTGGCATTACTAAAATTTATATACATGACCAAAAGGGATAAGATTTTTTTTTGATGTTTTCCTCAATTATTAATTGACAGATTGCTATCAGTTCGTTAATTAATGAAGTTTAGTGACAAAAACGGGCCAGTAGCTCAGCAGGTTAGAGTACATCCCTGATAAGGATGGGGTCGGTGGTTCGAGTCCACCCTGGCCCACCATTTAAGGCACTAAATACCCTTGGTCGTTTTATTATTTGTTTCGGGGGATTAGCTCAGTTGGCTAGAGCGCCTGCCTTGCAAGCAGGAGGTC
>JBFFHJ010000017.1:0-125745 GCA_041556995.1 bacterium
GTCAAGAGAATAAAAGAAGCCAACATTTTTCTTAAGTTAATCATAATAACTCCTGAATAACAAAAATTAAATAGTTGCCCCGTTTCACAACGTTTATTGCATTAAAGCAGGAAAAACTGTGGCACGAGCATTTTGAACTGATTGCGGTACTCTGTTTCTTAGGAGAAACTTCTTCCCATTTGTTTTACAGTACTTATAAACATTGTAACCTTTATCATTCCAGAAGCTTATATCTCAGTTTTGTTCCGCTTAGAAGGATGATAGGAGATTATTTTTTCGAAGTCAAGAATAAAATTACTTATTATTCAGTGTGTTAGATAACTATTGATTGATTTTATATCGTTTTAATTTTTGTCCTTTGAACCTGCTTGCCCAGTACAATCATCCGTTTTTCTATAATTTTTACAAAGTATTTTCCAATATCACAAATGTCGAATCAATTTCTTGGATAAAACCAACATTTTTAGCATGGTTATGTTATAAAAAATCCAGTCAGGCCCATCTGTCGCTTTTATTGTGGAATTTATCTCACCGAAGACCAGGTGCCTATATCTTTAAAGTTGAAGGGATCAGAGTCAGTTGTATTTAACCACCCTTCCAGTTAATATCGCAGCAAAATACTCGACTTCCAAGATCTGTTTCAAACAGCATCGATATAGTAATACACATATGTGCACCGGTGATGGAAAGATACGGTTTGGTGATTTGCAATTGGTTGGGGTGAAAAACGGCTCGCTGCAAATAATGACGTCTAAACCAGTCCGCACTTCTGGCGGATTGAATAGGTTTGTATCGAATATCATCACAATTTTCATCTGTTTTTGCATGCACCGTTTCATCAACTTGGATGCCATCTGGTTTAAGAAGATAGCTGCGTACAACGGAAGAGTCAGCCAATAGCTCCTGACAGGCTTCAGCTATTGGCTGACCGCTTTCCAAATGGTTGATGACTTTATAAAACGCCTTTTTATATTTTTCCAATAAGTAAAAACTCTTTTTCGATTGTAGTGTTGTTTGTTTTTTATATTGCGCAAAAAGATCGGTAAAGGTTTTCTCACTGGAGCGAAGTTCTGATAAATTGATCACCGGTTTGGAAAAATAAAATCCTTGAACAAAATCCGCATCGCATTCCAAAGCAATTGTTGCCTGATCTTCCGTTTCAATCCCCTCAATTAAGACTAAAGCCGCTGCTTGATGTAATAAAGAAACGATGCCAGGCAACAAAAGACGGATTTCTTTTTGTTCCGATGCCCGATTGATCATCGATCGATCCAGTTTTACAATATCGGGATTTAATGACCAGATGCGCTCAAAATTTGATTGGCCGGAGCCAAAATCATCAATGGCAATAAGACATCCTAGTTTTTTATAATAATTTACAGTGTTTTGTAGCAACATCGGATTGGAGTTTGTATGTTCCACAATTTCCAAAACGACTCGATGTGGGGGGAATCCGGTTTCCCTTAAAAGGTTTTTAAAATAGGAACCAAAACGTTTACCATTGACAACTACCTGGGGAGAGACGTTTAGAAACAGCCAATTTAAGGAATCTTCCGAAAGGGCGTAATTTTTTACATGGATCATTCGGCTGATGCGATCCAGCAGTGTTAAATCATGCTTTTCAAGCTTGGAATTAAATAGAAGAGACGGATTAATCGTACGATTCAAGTCATCCCTGATTCGAATTAAAGCTTCGTATCCGACGATGCGTTGATGAGCAAGGCTGAAAATGGGTTGAAGTGCAGTATTAAGCTGATATTCTTTAAACCGACCATACCATCTTTCGTTTTTTAAATAGGTAAAGCTGTTGACGCAGTCGATGCTGATAGACGGATTCGTAAAATAATTGGAACTGTTGGTTACTCCCAAATCGTCAATTATTGAGTTTGTTAACATGGTTGGCTATATTTAAAAAAGTATAATTCAAATTATTACAAATGGTTTTGATTTGATAAATGATTGTAAATCCATTAAAACTCAATAGGGATTTACAATGTGTTTAGGGTCGGTTCAAAAATTAATTCACATTCTGTATGCAAAATGTCCAGTGTTTTTAGGACTTTTGCATACAGACTATGTGAAGTTATTTTTAATGATCCCTTGGTTAAAGAGCAACTTCACCGCGTTCACCTGTTCTGATTCGAATGGTTTCCTCGATCGGGATGACAAATATTTTTCCATCTCCGACCTTACCGGTATTGGCTACGGATGAAACAGCGTCGATAATACTTTCAACCTTATCATCAGCTGTCACAATCTCGATCTTTATTTTAGGCACGAATTCAACCTGGTATTCAGCTCCCCGGTATAATTCGGTGTGGCCCTTCTGCCGCCCAAATCCCTTTACATCCGAAACTGTCATACCAAAAATACCCAGTTTTGATAACGCTTCTTTAATATTATCAAGTTTATATGGTTTCACTATAGTTTCTATTTTTTTCATGTTTTCCTTTTTTTGAGTATTAATCAATACTACCGGAAGATTTATGGATTGTTAATTTAAAACCGTCTTCCAAGTGCACTAATGCTGAAATCCGGGTAAGCAAAAGCACCGTGTTCGGAGTAATCGAGTCCAACGACTTCGGCTTCCTCACTGACTCTGACACCTATGGTTTTTTTTATCAGTATCATCAGAATAAACATGCTGAAAAATGCCCAGGCGCAAACAGAAACAATGCCAAGTGCTTGAACTCCCAGAAAGGACCAACCATCGGAACCTTCGGCATAAAATACACCGTTGCCGGAATCCAGAAAACCTAACAGTAAGGTCCCAACCATACCACATACACCATGAACGGAAATAGCGCCCACAGGATCGTCGATTTTTATTTTGTCGAAAAAGAGTACCGAATAAACCACTACGATACCGCATATACTACCGATGATCAGAGCTCCCACCGGGGTGGTACTGGCACATCCCGCCGTAATGCCGACCAATCCTGCCAAAGCTCCGTTTAATGTCATTCCGACGTCGGCTCTTTTATAAATAAGGTAGGTTGTGAAAAATGCAACCAATGATGAGGATGCGGCGGATAATGTAGTTGTGACGGCAATATGGCCGATGGCACTGGCGTCAGCTGCCATGGTTGATCCGGGATTAAACCCGTACCAGCCCATCCAGAGAATGAAGACACCCAGTGTTGCCAACGGAATATTATGTCCCGGAATAGCGTGTGGTTTTCCATCAATTCCGAATTTCCCTTTTCGCGGACCAAGAACGATAACAGCTGCCAATGCCCCAAAGCCGCCCACCGAATGCACGATGGTGGAACCGGCAAAGTCAGTAAAACCCAGCTCGGAAAGCCATCCGCCTCCCCATCCCCAATGTCCGGAAATCGGATATATAATGATAGTAATAAGGGCGGAAACCAGCATGTAGCTTCCAAATTTTATTCGCTCAGCCACGGCTCCCGAAACGATGGTCGCTGCTGTTGCAGCAAATACAGCCTGAAATATAAAAGCTGCAAGGACCGGAACGGATGACCAACCTAAAGCGGAATAGGATTCCACGTTTGAAGTGTCCACAAAAAAACCGGAGTAGCCGAACAATCCATTTCCGTTTCCGAACATGACTGCAAATCCTATGGCCCAAAAACTGATAGTGCCGATAGACAGATCCATCATGTTTTTCATCATAATATTTACAGCACTTTTAGAGCGTGTGAATCCAGATTCCACCATAGCGAATCCTGCCTGCATAAAAAATACGAGTATCGCAGCAACAATCACCCAAACCGTATCCAATGCATAGTTAACAGCTTGGATTTTTTTTCCGTCGATGAATCCTTCCAAACCAAAAGCCGGAACACTGAGCCCCATACTAATTAAGACAAACAATGTGAGTACTTTTTTCATAACATTCCTTGCATTCCTTTAGAGTTTAATTGAAATTTGAGATGGGAATTTGAGATGCATCCCAAAACAAAACTTATAGTTGTTACTTAATATAAAAAAGCATAACCCATTTGTCATTCTGATCGGAGCTTCAGGTGATCGGAAGAATCTCAATAAAACCTTGGCGATATCAGGAAATAACCTGATTACATAAATGACCTTAAGACCAGGTTGGTTGTGAATAGTTTTATACGATGTTAAACAACATCAATTACTTTTGGCCTTGAGAGATCCTTCGTCGATCAAATTTGCAGGTTTCGCTTCTTATCCTATTAACTAAATAAAAATTTTTATTAAAAATTTCAACCAATTATAAAATGGCAAAACCATAATACCCAAACTAAGTTAGTTACAAAAATTTTGCCGGCTTGCTGGCATATGTAACTCAGGATGGCCGATGGCAGAGCTTAACTTACTGACATTATGCATCACGGGAATGACATAGCGTTCAGGGTGATGCTGAATAACAACTCATAAATCTTTAACTGTTTTTATGAAGTACTCTAAAATCCTTTTTTCAATTTTATGTCGAATAGAAGCTTTTTGGGTTAAAAACAAAATTGATAAAAAGAAACTTGGATCATTCTCAAAATGGTTAAAGATCTTGAGTTATCCAAAAGACCAGCTTTTCGGATAACTGAATAGGGTCTAAGGTTCCAAGGAGTGTGCCAAACTTAAAATGCATACAATTCAACAACTTACATCAAAATAGAAAAATGACACTTTTGACATATTTAACAATCATCGACAAACTTAACATCAGAATTCCTGAAGCAACGGATTATCATTGATACCAATTTTCTCTCAAGTTGCCTGAATCTATTGGACTTAATATTCATTTTGATATCATCTAAAAATGGAATATATATGTTTCGATTAAGCTTTTATATCAATCTATTACGTTTAATAGAATCAGAAGTTCCGAACATAGGGATTTGTGATTTAGGGATTGCTAAAAAAACAGGAACGGATGCGATATGGAGGAGTGGAGGAAGCACCGATCTCCCTGGCCGACTGCCTGGGGAAACGGGCATACAGAAAACCAATGGGTAGGGTGGTTTAAAAATGGTATCGATTTTTGATTTTTTTACTGAGAGATCGTGAGATTGGAATTACCTTCTCGTTTTTAAGTACGACGCCCGATGTTTTTTGCCCGTTGTCATATAGTCTTATGACTTTTTTAGGATTAATCAAATAGGAGCGATGGGTTTTCATGAGCATATCCTCGTGAAAAAATCGTTGTATCATATTCATGGAGATTTTAAGTTCCAACGGCGTATCAAAGTCCAAATGAACATAGCAGTATGGTGACTTGATCTCTATATACAAAATTTCATCCAAAAGCGATTGGATTTTATATAACGCATAGATAATATTGGGTTCTTTCAGAAATTGTTGGATATTGTTTCTGGATATTTTAATGATATCGATAATGCTGCGAATGTATTCGTTATCGGCTTCTCTGAAAGAGGGCGCGTCTGCGCAACGTTTAAAAATTAACCGATACTCTTCAAAGCCATCGAATTGAGCTTCCAATTGATGATTTTGATTGAGGGAAGGTTCGGCGTTTCCAAAGTCATCTTCGTTATTCAGGCTTGACCATTGATTTTCATCGAAACAATAGCGTTTGATAACTTTATCCTTATAAAGCAGGATACCTGAATCGATGTTAATGTGTTCGCAAATCAAGATAAAAGCTGTTTCAAACATCTGCCTGACATTTTTCAACTTAACCGTTTCGTTCATAAACCGATTCAACGACGACATTCTCTCGGTAACCGAACTGAGTTCCAGATGCCTTGCCATCCGTATTAACAGTTCGCTTTTAAGAAACGGCTTGGTAATGTAGTCGTTTGCTCCCAGGGAGAACCCTTCCTTCAGATCGGAGACCTGGTTTTTTGCTGTCAGGAAAATGATTGGCAACACATACATAGGGAAGTCTTCGCGAATTTGTCGACATACCTCAAAGCCGGACATCGAGGGCATCATTATATCCAATAGCACTAAATCGGGTTTGCTTTGCTTGATAAAATCCAAAGCATCCTGTCCATTATTCACTATTTTAACAGAATAATGGCTAGACAGGAGATAATTGGAGATAACCTGTAAATTTATTGCGTCGTCATCCACCACCAATATTTTAAACGTACTGTTGGTTTCCTCATCGTAACGATAATCGTCAGTTGCTGAACTCATTTCCCGATGTATTACATCTTCGTTATAACGGATTGCGTTTTCGTTATAAGGCAATACATTGATGGATTTTTTCGACTGATCTTTGCTCACAGGAATTGTGAAATAAAATTCCGATCCTTGGCCAACTTCGGAAGAAACGCCAATGATTCCGCCGTGTAATTCAACCAGGTATTTGCATGTACTTAGTCCCAAACCCGTTCCGCCGTAGTTTTGCGAGATGGAACCGTCTGCCTGTTGAAATGGAAAGAAAATTAGCTCCTGTTTTTCTTTAGGAATTCCCAATCCCGTATCTTTAACCGTTATCTTGATGAACTGCTGTTGATTTTCTGCTAATAAGGTTATTGATCCATGGCTGGTAAATTTGACGGCGTTTCCTACCAGGTTATGCAAAACTTGCAACAATCTCTCTTCATCTCCCTCAATTAGTGGGATGTTTTCAGCTATTGCGTTCGTCAGTTGAATTTCCTTTTGTTTCGCCTGGGGTTGGGTCAGTGTTAACACAATGTCTGCCAATTGTCTGATATCAGTTGTTTTAGTATCGATTACAAGATCCGCATTTTTTAATTTGGAATGATCGAGAATATCGTTGATTAACCGGGACAGCCGTTTTCCGCTGGAGATGATAGTGGATAATTGCATTTGCGCATTTTGGGACATTGCTCCGGCAGTTCCCTCTTTCAACGATTCTGCCATGCCGATGATTCCGTGTAATGGAGTTCTCAATTCATGGGAGGTATTCGCAAGAAAATAGTCTTTAAGTTGATCTCTTTTTTGAATTTCAGTTGTCATCTTATTTATTTCGTATGCCAATTCTCCAAATTCGTCGTTTGTATCAAGATCAAGCTGACTGGAATAGTTACCAGCGGCAATTTTTTTAATCAATTCTATCAATTCTGCAATGCGATTTAATATGCGAAATGTCCAGAGCCGAAATACAAATCCCAATGTCAATCCTAAAACTGTCAACAGTATAAACAGCAAAATCATGGTGAGATTTTTTTTCAAGTAGCGGAACAAATCGATTCTCACAACAACCATGCCAACAGCTGATTGTTGGTGATCCAAAAGGGGATAGAACTTGGCTACATCTCCTTTAAATCGGAAGTTTTCGATACTGATATTTACTCCTTCGCCCATGCTTAGTGGATCCCGGTTCCTATTTCGAATGTTGTTGGAATGTTCCAAATCGCTACCGAAATAACCGAGCAACTGCGATTTACTCGAATAAAATGCGAGGTCAATGTTCAGATTACGACCGACATCGCTTACCCATTCGATTTGTTGGTGAAGCAGGCTATAAGCTACTAGTGCGCCAGAGACTTCGGAGTTTTCATAAATAGGCGCTACCGCTACCAATAATAGCAGTTGATCTGAGTTTACGACATCGTGTTCCTTCAGCAAATTGAGTTTCGCTATCGATTGTTTGGAAACCCTTTGAATACCTGATCCGGATTTTCCGGTAAACGCCAAATCCACCAATGTATTGCGTACGATAAAATCGGGAATAATGCTGTTATCATGCGTATGGACAATAAGCTCCTTTTGCAAGGTAATAACGGCAATGCCACTAATTCGTTTGTCCCTTGTCTGCTTCTCCAACCGTTGGGTTAACCATTCTTTTAAAAAAGGCGTCCTTCCTTCATTTTTATCCAGGTTTTTAACTGCTTCAAACAAGATATTCAGGCTGTGGTCGTTGGAATAGGATTCGGCTACGCTTTTGAGATCGTTCAAAAAATCACTATATGATTTGATCACTTTCTCCATGTTTTTGGAGACATCGACTAATGCTTGATCATTGATTTGTTTGGATACGGAATAGATCCCCAGACAGAAAAGCAGAATGGCGGGAATAACAAAAGCTATAGTAAAGATAATATTTGACCAAATTCTCAGGCTTAAATTTCTTGAAAAAATCATCAATCAATTGTCCTTTGCCGGCTTCATCCTGGACATCACCAAGCCTGCTAACATCGAAAACATCTGTGTGATTCCAGTGTCCCAAATGAATGCAGGTAATCGCTGAACCACATACCATAATAGGGGTGAAGCATTATCCAATTGTGTTTCCATATACCGGAACATGTATAATATCGCATTTAATAATAGTATTCTTCGACATAGGGAAGGATCTTATAAATTTTCTCGAACAAATCCTTTCGCCCTAGCTTTTCCAATGTCTTAAAATTGATGGCGACCCGTATCGGATCGCTGAAAATCTGGTTCAGTTTTCCCGGTTTTGCTCCGTTGAATGTTTTTGCGATGTTTTGAGCGTGAAATCGTGCTATGTTTTTCAAACTGGCTTGGGATATGCTCAGTAACACGCCTCTTTCAACATCTCCAAAATTCGACTGGGAAAAAGTGGGGATTTTTTGACTGAAAGCAGGTTTTAAAGCTCCTGGCAGATTATCAAGGATTATTCCCCGTTGGGCTGTGATATAAATCGCATCTACTTTCTTTGACAATTCAGTATAACAGGAAACAACACTTTGATGAGCTTCGTTGAGATCTAGAATATCGTCTTTAGAATAACAGTAAACGACTTGGAAGCCTTTTTTTATGGCCGCCTTTTCTATATCCCCAACGGCAGCATAACTTCTGCCTGCCAGGCCTTTACCATGAGCAATGCCCAGTTTTTTAAACTGAAAAATGCTATGAAACAGTTCGATTTGCCGTTTGTAACGATTGGGTTCCACTTGGGCATGAACATGTTCGAGGCCGGAATATTTGGCACTTCTGACAATTCCCGATGCAATGGGATCATTGCTGGCAAAAACGAATGTCGGTACAGAATGTTCGTCATTTGCCAAATCTTGACCGGCGAGGGTGCCCATGGCGATAAGAAGGTCAATATCCCCTTTTCGGTTGAAACGGCGGATGATTCGTTTTCGAAGCGTACGTCTTAATTTTTTATCGTAGTCACCATTCCAAAATGCATCGGAAACGAATTGGAGATAACGGCTTTTTACATGGTTGACTAAATATAACCAGAAGGATTGACAATCGTCCGTATATATATTTATTGGATACGAAACAGGTTCCAGCCATCCGATATCTGCCAATGCGTCTACTACGGCTTTTAACGTATAGACGTTTTCGTGATAGGGGCCTCCTTCAAGATAAGCCAATCTCCATTTTTGACCGTTGTTTAAACTGGGAGTAATGGGAAAATCCCCATCTTCGCAATGTGCGGATATAGCAAGAGATAGAATTACAGTGAAGATGAAGAAAATTCTAACCATTAAATCTTTCATAGAAGTGTTCAAAACCATTCGTTAAATGGAACTGAAGCCGATTCTTTAAAATCTCCACAAATAACAGTTACCCAAGAGTCTTGCCTAACTCTCAGGTCAACAGGTGTTGTTCATATTATCAATAGTGCCGATTTAAATTGCATATTGCTTTTATAATGCCAACATCCGTTTCTATAAAAACTCCATTTTTCAGATATTCGTATGGCGGGTATTCTTAAGCTACAATAATAACTTTTTTGGCAAATACGCACTAATCCGGTAAAATAATCAGTATCACCTTTTTCATATTGCCTCCTCAAGAACCATTCCGCAATCAATGATGAAAATGGCCTTGATAAAATATGTTGTTTTTATCCAACAGTCAAGCACCTTTTTTGGCACCTTTTATTTGCACGTTTTATTTGACGAGCAGGAGCGTTTGCCGACGAAAAAGGATGCATAAACATCACGTCCCGTTTTCCCACTAACTAGCTTATGTATTGTTTGTGAATGTATTCCGAGGTCATTAACCTCAATAATGAAAGATATTCAATATTGAATCTGAAAACTCCTCCCACATCATATTCGATGTCTGAATCCGTAAGATCAACCAATAAATGATCGCTGCTGGACCCTATTATGAAAGCTTTTTTATCACAAGGAACCAGTCGATCTACCTCAACATCCTGTTTACCGATGCCCAGTATACCACGTTTGCGAATTCCCTTGTCAATCAATCGAGGTCTGTTGCCAAATGCATCGTATCCAATCGTTCCAATCGGATAGGACGGTTTGTTTTTAATCTCTATAAACTGAGTTTCCAGACAAAACGCATCTTGATACGTGTTGTCGATCTTATTGTCTGAAGCGGTTTCCCAACCAAATAATAGAGATTCTCCCAACCTTAAATTGTTTATTTTCTCAGGTAACTGACCGTTGGTTAACAGGTGAATACTTCTGGAATTGCCTCCTGAAATTATGGATAGTTCAATATTAAACTGTTGCTCGATTTTTTCTGCAAATTGACAGAGCTTCGATAAATTACCGACTTCCGGTAACACTCCGTTTAAACAGCTTAAATTGACACCAATGCCTTTTAATCGTATCGCTTTCAGGCGTAATATGTCCCGAACTGTGTCCATCAGCTCGTCCGGCCAAATTCCTTCCCTTAGGTCTCCCAAATCGATCATTAAAATAATGTCATGTGTCTTTCTCTGCTTTGTCGCCTCTTGTTCCAATAGACGAATTGTTTTTAATTCGGAATTCAAGCTAATATCGCAAAAGCGTATAACATCACGTATTTCTGAAGCCATCGGTAATCGTAACAACACCTTTGGAAGCGGGATATGATTTAATTTTATCAGGTTTTTAATTCGAGAATCAGCTAAAAACTCGACATTTTTTGTTATAATCGAAGAGGCAATGTCGGGCGATCCGCAAACGCCTTTGGTAACCGCCATAATACTTATATTGGCATTCTGGCATATAGTTCCGATGGTATCGGCATTATGCTTCAGTTTTTTCAGGTCAATTAACAACCTGGGATAAACAGAATCCTCCATCTCATGCTCCCGTTGGCAAAAATCTTTTCCCAATTAACATTTTGTAACACAATTAATAATTTTTCCCGGAACTTACAAAAACAACGGCACCGTGCGTTCATATACATTATTAATTTATTGACCCACACAGCACCGTTTCAACAGTTCTCAAACATTTTGAATGGTTTTTTTCGACAAAAAAACCAGTTTATTCATGCTATTTAAATGATAGCTGATTCTTCGATGTTCACATTCTCTTTTTTATATTTTCGTTGCGCATAGGCCGAAAGTGTATTCGCCAAAATAATTAGAATAATGACTCCTGCCGGTATTAACACAAACGGTGATATCTGTGTGAAGCCGTATACGATATACATCAATGTTGCCACACAAGCGCAGACCAGTGCGTAGGGTATTTGTGTCTTAACATGATCCATGTGGTCGGCTCCTGCAAAAATAGATGCCAAAACGGTCGTATCTGAAATTGGCGAACAATGATCTCCAAATATAGCACCGGAAAACACCACACCAGACATCAGGACTGCAATGGAAGCATCACCTGTAATATTATAGGTCAGTGGGATGGCAATAGGTGTCAGAATAGTCATTGTGCCCCACGATGTGCCGGTGGAAAAAGAAATAAACATGCCAATAAGGAAAATCAAAACGGGCAATAAGGCAAATGGAAACGACGGACCAATCATGTCCGTAATATAATTTGCCAGTTTCATTTCTTTAGTAATACTTCCCAATGTCCAGGCCATCACGAGTATAGCACAAGCCATCAGCATTAGCTTCATGCCATCGATAATGGTTGACATGGCTTGAGGAATATCCATGATTCTTCGGCCAACAGCAATGACAAATCCTGTCGCTGTCATATAAAAAGCTCCCCATAACAATGACTTAGCCGGATCAGCATTTTCCAGAATTTGTATGACTGTTCGTCCTTCTCCCTTGCCGGTCCACCAGAATCCAAATATTGTCACGCCGACCAATGCTATTATCGGAAGAAAAAAGGTAAAAAGAGACGCTTTGGATTCGTCAGCTTCTCCTAGCTCATTGGAAACGTCCATCATGGGAGCCGAATTTGACGAAAAAATCTTGCCTGTAGTTTTTACTCTTTGTTCTGCATTGAACATGGGACCAAAATCTTTTCCGGTAATGACGATGATTCCCACAAATAGAACTGCAAAGATGCAATAAAGATTCATGGGGATCGATTGCAAAAGACCCGAAATTGCAGACACGCCGGTAATATTTGCTGCAATGATACCGGCGTTAATCATACCGATTTGAAATGCAATCCAATCGGAAATGAAAAACGTTGCGACCGGGGCCGCCGTAGAATCCAGAATATATGACAACTTTTCTTTCGAGATCTTCTTGTTGTCAAAAATATCGCGAAACGCGTTACCGACAATTGCCGCGTTAACATAATCATTAAAAAATACCAAAATACCCAACAACCATGCTCCAATACCGGCTTGTCGACTGCTTTTGATTCGTTTCTTTGCCCAATTCGTTAGAGCGGCACTGCCTCCCAAACGCCAGATAAATGCAATACCGGAGCCCATTAATATGTTGAAAAGCAGTAGATTCGCATTCCATTCGTCGGTCATTGACTTAATAATGGCCGATAAAGAGTAGGTTATTCCTGAAAACGGATTGCCGGAACAGATAATTATTGCACCTGCCCATACACCGGCAAATAGAGAGATAAGAACCCGTTTGGTTACGAAGCATAAAATAATCGAGATCAGTGGCGGTATTAACGCCAGAATACCATAATCTCCTTCCATATGTGTTTCTCCTTGAGTTGGAGCTGAAATAACCTCCAATTCATTTAAAAAGGTTTGAAAAAACCCGTAAAGAGACACTTCCACGTTGACTTTATATCCCGCTACGGCGAATTAACGATTTGGTTTGAATCGTTAATAATTTCATTGCTTTTTCTTTATAAAATAACTAAAAACAGGCAATGAATGAATTGACGGCGAATAAATCCGGCAATTTAACCGGTTAAAGCCTATACATGCTATATCTAAACAAACAATATTTTTTTTCTATTTTGCTCCTGTATAAATCCGAATGACAGTATTCAACGGTTATTTGGCCTATAAGAACAATATGTTGTCAGGATGTGTCATATGTTTAAAAAAACGCGAATGGGCAAACGAAAGATTTAAAAGGGACCTCAAGAGACAGAGACGTGGAGAGACGGAAAGGATAAAGAGAAACTGTATGTTGTTGGCAAAGATATATTTTTTCCAGTCATGTATTAAAATCGCAACGTCGCTTCCCTATTGCAAGGGATATTGATTCATATCGATATATAATTTGTAGTTATTCAATATTACCTTTGACTCTATTTAATTTACGTAAAAACATAATATCAATAAGTTATCTTTAACATCAGTCATTTTTGAAGGATCTCTCAAAGCTAAAAACAATCAGTATCGTTTAACATCATATAGAGCTAGTACCAAACAACATGGTCTATTTGATAATAGAGCACTTTCATGTAATCAAGTTATTTTTGAATATCACTTGGGTGCCATCAATTATTCGTAACAGCGGCGATACTGAAAAATTTCAAGATGCCGATTTCTAATGAAAAGAGTCAATAAAACCAATGTTTTTGAGTGCTTCCCAAGACAAATATACGATGTTGGCTTAAGAAGTAAAGAAATCACAATCATTGTTAAAGCACAAGGAATAGGAAGGAAAAGGAACACACATCGCTGAGAATTATTAAAAAACAGTAGCGGAAGAGGCTCGATTTAATAAGGTATTTGGGAATAAAAATAATAAAAGCGTGGAAGACAGAGTGATCATGTAAAAAAAAATAACTTGAATGATCGAATGGTTATCGATCATCCAAGTCAGGATAACTCTGGACATATTTTGCGGCGATTGGTCTTTATTCTTCAACCATGTGGGGATATCTGAAGTCAGTTGCCGGCAGAAAAGTCTCTTTTATCGTTCTGACACTGACCCATCTTAGCAGGTTGATGGCACTGCCCGCCTTATCATTTGTTCCACTGGCTCTTGCTCCGCCAAATGGCTGTTGTCCAACAACCGCACCAGTTGGCTTGTCGTTGATATAGAAGTTCCCAGCTGCATTTTCCAATTTCTCAGAGGCATGTCGAATACGATTTCTATCTTTACCAAATACAGAACCGGTCAAGGCAAAAGGACTGGTTTTATCAAGTAAGGATAAGGTTTCCTCTTCAGCTCCGTCGTCATAAACATAAATGGTTAATATTGGCCCAAAGATCTCTTCTTCCATGGATTTGTAATGTGGGTTTCTAGTAACAATAACGGTTGGGTTCACAAAAAATCCTTTGCTGTCGTCGACCGTTCCGCCAATGATAATCTCTGCATCCTCAGCATTTTTAGCATGATCGATGTAGGAAACGATGTTATCGAAAGATTTTTTATCAATCACAGCACCCATAAAGGTTCTGAAATCGCAGATATCGCCAACTTTGATGTGACTGATCATGGTTTTAAGCTCTTCCAGAACGGCGGGATATATTGATTTGGGAATATACGCTCGACTGACAGCAGAGCATTTTTGGCCTTGGTATTCGAAAGCGCCTCTGATCAAAGCGACAGCCAGTTCCTTGATATTTGCATCGTTGTAAGCGAATACAAAGTCTTTTCCGCCTGTTTCTCCTACAATTCTTGGATACGTCTTATATATACTGTTACTCAGATTTTCTCCAATGGTTTTCCATATAGCATTAAACGTTGGCGTAGATCCGGTGAAATGAACCCCTGCCAGATCAGGATGCGCCAAAACAGGATCGCCGACGGTTCTGCCTTTTCCAGGAATCATATTGATAACCCCATCGGGAAGACCCGCTTCCTTTAAGATCTTCATAATATAATATGCGCTTAAGACGGCGTTGCTGGCCGGTTTCCAAACAGCTACATTCCCCATCAAAACTGGGGCTGTTGGCAGGTTACCGCCAATACTGGTAAAGTTAAACGGGGTGACGGCAAAAACAAATCCTTCCAGAGGTCGATAGGAGAGTCGGTTCCAAATACCAGTGGGATTCTGAAGAGGCTGGTCTCGATATATGCCCAGCATGTAGTAGACATTGAATCTCCAGAAATCGATGAGTTCGCAGGAGGCGTCGATTTCTGCCTGGAAGGGATTCTTGCTTTGATTCAGCATGGTGGCCGCATTTAGGATGGAACGGTAAGGACCTGCCAGAAGCTCGGCTGCTTTTAGAAAAATAGCCGCTCTCTCTTCCATGGGCATTTTTGACCAGCTTTTGCGTGCTTTTAAGGCTGAATTGATAGCAAGATCGATTTCTTTTTCACCGGCCTGATGATAATAGCCAAGTTCTTGACTGTGGTCATGGGGGGCCTTGATTTTCTCCTTATTTCCGGTTTTGATTTCTTTGCCATCGACGATGACCCCTATATCGACCGGTGTTGTTTTCTGCCTTTCCAATTCCGCTTTCAACAATGTCTTTTCCGGGGAACCGGGAATGTAGTCCATGATTCTTTCGTTAGGCGGGACAGGCAAGTTATAGGTTCCAATTGACATAATCACAACTCCTTTATTAGTGTTAGTTCTGCGAATATGCATTCTCAATAAACGACGGTTAACAGTATGCAGCAGTCCGGTACTTTGGAACATCAAAACACCTATACTCCTGCCATCCGTCAATCCTTTTTTTGCAGAGGCGGCGATAAAAGCGGCGTCCGATCACAGAAGATATCTACCGTTTACCATATCAGATCCGGATTGGGACAGTTTAAAAAATTCATAATTGTTTTGAAAAATATTCATACCCTCAAGCTGAATTATGCAAGATTTAAATCAACTGAGAGTGTTTTACACACTGGCACAGACTAAAAACTACTCGCAATGTGCGAAAAAGTTGTTTGTCACTCAGTCCGCCGTGAGTCATGCAATAAAAAAACTTGAACAAGGCAAGGACATAAAACTCATCCAAAAAAAAGGAAACAGCTTTTCTCTTACTGAAGCAGGAATTTTACTGTTTCAGAGCTGCCAAAAGATTTTTACAGAATTGGAGATTATTACTCGAAAACTGGATGACGTAGAGGGACTACCGGATGTTATAAAACTGGGATCAACAGTGGAATTTGGAGTGAGTTTCCTGATAAAACACATCAGGCCATTTTTGGATGACTTTCCCAGAATCCACATAGATTTTAATTTCGATAACGATCTTATAGATTATTTAATCAATGATGACGTCGACTTGATTATCGATTGTAAAAAACATGTTTACCCGGAACTGGAAATTATTGATCTTTTTAGAGAAGAGTATATTGTGATTGCATCTCCATCTTATGTTTTTTCGAATCAAATCTATAAAATCAGCGACCTTGAGAGATGTAACATCCTATCCTTGGATAAAGAGTTAACCTGGTGGAACAATTTCATTCATGCCTTGGCGCCTGACAGAAAAGTCACGTTTCCCAAAGTTACCCGGATCAATCATGTTCGAGGCGTTATTAATGCTGCGTGCTGTGCCCTTGGGGTTGGCTTTGTTCCCAAATACACTGTTTTAAAAGAACTTCAGAAAAAAAACCTGGTGGGGCTTTTTCCCGACGTCAACCTGTTGGAAGACGTATTTAGAATCTATGTTAAAAGAAGCAAATCAGGTATTAATAAAATCAGTTATTTGATAGAGTATTTGCAAAAACTTCAGTTGACCTGAAAAGGACTCGCCGTTTCATCTTCCTGTGTCTTCATAACCTCTGGAGGAGCTTCCGACCCAGAGTTTTATCATTGGAAAACAGATTGTTAAGTTCGAACTCAGGATTGTTGGATTTTTCCACAGGCTTTTTTAATTTGTTTTCGCAGCCATCGGTGAGCAGGGTCCATTTGCAGTCTTGCATGCCAGTATTGGTAAAAATCAAAATCGCTGATGGAGATGGGAAGAGGTAGTATTTTGATAGGGAGCCAGGAGGCATATTCTTTGGCGATGAGTTCGGCCACGTTAGCCAGATAATTGGTGTTGCTGACAAACCTGGGGAATGTGACTTCGTGTTCCATGACAACTTTGATTTTCCTTTTATAACCTAATTTTTTCAACTTTTTATCGATTCGTTCTCCCATAAATTCGGAGGCAGCCAGGCTGATAAATTCGGAATCAAGGTATTGTTCCAATGACAAGGAATCTCCAATCACCGGATGATCTTTTCTCATAATACAGACCTCCCGGTCGCGAAACAGGTATTGTTGATAGATATTGTTGCTTAATTCCTGATTACTCCCGATAACCAGATCCACCTTTCCATCTTCCAAAGCAATTTTCCTATTGGCCACATTCAAATGACAGATACGAAATCCAATGTCAGGAGCTATCGATTGAATTTCCTCAATTAACCTGGGAAGAACGATTAACATTGGATTGTCTTGCATTCCAATGGAAAACGTTCGGGTGGACATTTTTGGATCGAATGATCCCTTGTCGTCCAATGTATTTTCCGCCAATTCCAGAATTTTTTGAAAATTGATCAACAGCTCTTCGGCCAGTGAAGTGGGCTCCATATTGTAGCCGTTTCTGACGAACAGAGCGTCGTCAAATACAGTTCGCAGTTTATTCAACGAATGGCTGATGGCCGGTTGGGTTAATTCCAGGCGTTTCCCTGCCCTGGTCAAACTTTTTTCTTGATAAATTGCGTTAAAAATAATGATCAGATTAAGATCGAATTCAAGCAAATTCATATAATTTATATAATGTATAAATAATTTTTATTGGCGTTTAATTATCCATTCTTCTATAACAGAAGTGGTTATTCATTTTCGAGACCTTTTAAAGAATAAGACATGGTTTGAGGCTCTCCGGGCAGGTGATGTCTTTTTGCGCAAGGCTTTTTGGGAATCAAGACGCTGTTGCTTCTTGCCGCCAAGCCAAAGAAACCGAGTTGGTTCGACATTGAACAAAAGTGATTCATTATTGCCGATTGAGTAACAACTTGCAACGAAAAAGGTTATGGTTAACTCCTATCCGGTTGTTTACGGTTGGCAACTATTTCTCATGCCGGCAAAAAAATACTATGTTTAAAGTTTAAAAGACCAAAACCACTCGAAGAGCGTTTTTCAGGCTCCAAAAGGTGGATGGAATCGGTTTGACAATTGGGAATTGATTGCTATTTTTTTTATGACTATAAATCAAATAGTTAGTTTATCAAGGCCTATTGATACACATTTCAGGGTTTGGGTTTGAACTCTTATTGTACAGAGTTTTTCGAAAACCAGTGTCATTCTGATGGGAGCCCTGACGCAATGGCATTCACTTAAGCAATCGTGGAAATAACAACCGTTACAGAATGGTTTAATTGATTGTGGTTAAGTTATAAAGTGAAAGATGTGGCTCCACAAACTGTCAAGATTTAGAATTATTGACGTTTTAATCCTCTATATTGTTATAATTAAGAATAACACTTTGTAAATACCATTGAGCCCTGACGATCTGAAGAATCTCCATCGCTGTACATCCTCAGGATAACAGGAAACTTTCTTACTGACCGACCAGGAATCTTTGGCCATTGGGGTAGGGGAAAAACTAAAATATATCTATTGATAGTCCATAGTGGAAAATATGCTGCCAACTTGTGGTTTTTATGCTATTTCGAGGAACGATACGGTGATCTTGCTCAAAAGAAATACCTGATAAAGTTGTAGTTAAGATGATGCAAACGATCTGTAAAGACGACATCGAAATTTCAAGTTGGATTCATGGGATCGGTTTTCACGGATACTATATACTAGAATCGTCCAAAAACAGATCTATCCGTTTTTGGACAGAAAATGAAGATGGGTAATTGAAGTTAGCGAATGTTTTATTTAATCAGTTGTTTTTGATTTGTAACAAATGCATTGCACCGAAGGTGCTTTGACATATTCGGGAGAGATATCAATGAATCAACAGGACTACATTAAACTTGAAGATCAATTTGGCGCACACAACTATAAACCTCTGGACGTTGTTTTATCCAGGGGGGAAGGCTTATGGGTATGGGACGTTGATGGGAATAAATACCTGGATTGTCTTTCCGCCTATTCAGCCGTTAACCAGGGGCACTGTCATCCTGTAATAAAACGGGCAATGTTGGAACAGATTGAAAAATTGACATTAACGTCTCGGGCGTTTCGCAATGATCAACTTGCTCCTTTTTACCAGGAATTATGCGAACTCACCAATTCCCACAAAGTGCTTCCCATGAATAGCGGGGCTGAAGCCGTGGAAAGCGTGATTAAGACGGTTCGCAAATGGGGATACCAGACAAAGGGCGTGCCGGAAGATAAAGCGGAAATCATCGTTTGCTCAGAGAATTTTCATGGCAGAACAATTACCATAGTTGGCTTTAGCACCGATCCAACTTCCAGAACCGGATTTGGTCCGTTTACTCCGGGTTTTAACATTATTCCCTTCAACGATACCGTCGCTTTGGAAATGGCGATCAATGAAAATACAGTAGGCTTTATGGTTGAGCCGATACAAGGTGAAGCTGGTGTTAAAATTCCGTCACCGGGATATCTGAAAGAGTGTAAATCCATTTGTGAAAAAAACAATGTCGTGTTGATTCTTGATGAAATACAGACAGGATTAGGAAGGACCGGAAAGCTTCTGGCTGAAGAACATGACGGAATCGAAGCGGATCTCACATTGATTGGAAAAGCTCTGTCGGGTGGATTTTATCCTGTATCCGCAGTTTTATCGAATACGGAAGTAATGGGCGTTCTTCAACCAGGGGAACACGGCAGTACCTTTGGAGGAAACCCGCTGGCTTGTGCAGTCGCCAGGGCTTCATTGAAGGTTTTGGTGGAAGAGGGGATGATTGAAAACGCGTCCCGAATGGGGAAATATTTCCTTGATCAGTTAAAACAAATTGATTTTTCCGGTATTAAGGAAGTGAGAGGAAAGGGGTTGATGATTGGCCTGGAATTCAAACCGGAAGTTGGAGGTGCCCGTCAATACTGTGAAAAGCTCAGGAAAAAAGGTATTCTTTGTAAAGAAACCCACGAAAATATTATCCGATTTGCTCCTCCCTTGATCATAACAGAAGATGTCATCAATTGGGCAGTGGAACAAGTAAATTCTGTTCTAACATCTGATTAAAGAACCATAAAAGCTACATCGACCGTATCTATGCCGTGTTCTTTGTAATGACAGATACATCTGATATTTTAAATGCGGAAGGCGTTATTTGATATTAGATATTATTTTCCAATCGAGTACACGGCCAGTCTCTTACCAAAGCAAATAATCGAGATTGTTGGGGAAGGCTCAACGCTTCGGGGATAGCAGAACAATTAAAGACCATTGTCTTTGATTGTTCTTAGATTGAAATCAAGTGTTTCCGCGATTTTACCGTACTTCCTGAATGTACGGCCAGATATGTGTTTTTTTTACTTATACGGTTTATCTTTTTATAACTGAAAGTTTTGAATTTTTCCTTTCAGTGTGGTTTGTTGTTTTTGGTTGTTTTAAATTTCCTATCAATGCTTCCAGCTTTTTTTTTGATGGATGGGGATCAAGAATGGAGGTGGTTTTAGCTCCTCGGTTGATCATTTCCTGGACGATCTTGTGAGCGATATAAATACATCCGGCGCATGAAAGATAACCGAACTGCATGATTTCCGCACAAAGAATTGTTCCCACTTCTTCCTGAAAACGACGGGTAAATTCCTTTTTATGTTTTCTGTTTTTGATTAGAGACCGAGCCGCAAAAAGGGCGCCACAGACTCCTCCTCTTGCTTCTCCACTGCCATAGGAGGAGTATTTTCGAATAGAACGTTGAGTAACTTCGTGGTGTTCTTCAAACGATTTTAATACTGCCTGTGCACAATTGTATTGTTCCAATCCCTTATAGAATTTGACAGCTTCGTCACCAAATATGTTATTAACATTGAGTTTCTGGCTCAGGGAATTAATGATATCAAGATATTCCGGCAACACGTTCCTAAGAATAAAGCCGATTCCCCAATATCTGGTTTTTAAGTATTTTTTACACCAGATCGATTTGGCTTCAAACACGATTTCGTTTTTTTTATACATCTGTTTTGGCAGAATCATTCGGACATTAAATATAATTCTCGTTTTATACGGTATTCCACCGATAAGCATCATCCCGCGAGGTGTTATATCTGCCAAAAATCCAATTAATTCATTAGTATAATTATTAAAAACTCTTAAATGATAGAGTAAAAATATTCGGGTATATTTTCGCTTTTCTTCCATGGTTTTACTCGCAGTTTTGGGTGGGATGATCCTCATATGAATATAATGGTATCCTGCTTTTATCAGAAATAGTGAATACCTTTTTAAAACATCTTAATATCAATCTGTAGATGTTTTAAGAAGATATTGTATCATGTTGATATAAGGTTTTGGTATCGTTTTTTTTAAAAATATAATCCAGTGGAAATTTAATTTGGATAAATGATCAAAGCTTGGATTATGATGGGAAATAATTAAATAGAGTAAAAACAACGGATTGTTACAATTGGACAGTAGTATAAAATGAAATTTCGGAAGTAAAGCAGAAAAATGCTGACAGATACACTATTTTTACAAAGTGTTGATCTGTCAGCATTTACTCTGAAAAACTCAGAAAAATGTAATAATGGTTTTTATTTGAGGATTATGGATAAGCGATTTTCCTACATGATACAGAATATTTTACGTTTGTTTTAAATACTTGTTCATATCCATTGTTATTTTTCCTCCAAGCTGAGTTAACATGAATTTCAGGGTCCAAGAACTTTGTGCTTCTGACACTGACGCAATGATTGGCGGCATACATTGAAGCATTTGAATTTGTACCAGTTAAAATCTCTTCCACTACCTGTTGACCTGCTTTAATAGCTTTAGCTTCGCTTGAATACTCACCGGCATTAATCTGTCCGGTAAATGCCATAGCAGATTGAGCAGCAAACATCATACAAGCTGAACCAACAATTGTCATAAATTTCTTCATCACTTTATCCTTGAATATATTATCCACAGATAAGATTTTGTTTTTAAATCCACCTTATCCGAGTAATTTGTTTTTTTTGTCAAATCCCCATAAAACGAGGAAAAGAACAATTGAAAAAAATAGATAACCAGTGTTTCTGATCTTCTATAACTTCAGACTAACCGCCAAATTTTAATAATGTTTTTACAACTTGTAAAAAATGTGTAAGTTTTATTCAGGATTTTTAATACGTTCAATTGGTTATATTAAAGCAGAGTAGGAGCTTAATCTTTTAGATAGTACTTTGCTATCGGGTGGAAACATAATTTGGGCAGGTGATCAGGGGTTTCACAGTGTGCACTCTGTAGTGATAATAGAAACAGAGGCTTATTGGGAACAGGATGGGATCTGAAAGCTGAAGTTTCAGTGGTAATAAGATAAGATTTGACAGATCCACTGTCTTTCCAGGTGTGGATCTGTTTATATTTACTCTGTAAATACTCCGAACAATCCTACGGTTTTTTACTTTAGGATTATGGATTATTAATTTCCCTACATAATACAGAGTATTTTACTTTTGTTTTAAATACTTGCTCATAGCCATTGCCGCTATTCTTCCAAGTTGGGTTAACACTAATTTCTGGATCCAGGAATTCTGTACTTCTTGGACTGACACAATGACGATCGGCAAACATTGTAGCTTTTGAATTTGTACCGGCCAAAATCTCTTCTGCTACTTGTTGACCTGCTTCAACAGCTTCTGCTTGGCTTAAATATTCTCCGGCGTTAATTTGTCCGGTGAAGGCCATAGCGGATTGAGCAGCAAACATCATACAAACTGAACCGGCAATTGCGATAAACTTCTTCATCATTTCCTCCTTAGTATGTTTTAGATTCTATTTTTTACCCAAAAAACTGCCGAATGAATCGACAAAACCATAATATTTTTGTTTTTTTTATTTAATGGATTATGGAGCTGCTATTTCAGTACATGATACAGAATACTTTACTTTTGTTTTAAAAACTTGCTCATAGCCATTGCCGCTATTCTTCCAAACCGGATTAACAGTAATTTCTGGATCAAGAAATTCTGTACTTCTTGGGCTGACACAATGACGATCGGCAAACATTGTAGCTTTTGAATTTGTACCGGCCAAAATCTCTTCTGCCACTTGTTGACCTGCCTTAACAGCTTCTGCTTGGCTTAAGTATTCTCCGGTGTTAATTTGTCCGGTGAAGGCCATGGCAGATTGAGCAGCAAACATCATACAAACTGAACCCGCAATTGCGATAAACTTCTTCATCACTTTCTCCTTAGTATGTTTTAGATTCTATTTTTTTCAAAAAAAACTGCCGAATGAATCGACAAAACCGTGATATTTTTGTTTGTTTTTATTTAGTGGATTATGGAGCTGAGATTTCAGTACATGATACAGAATACTTTACCTTTGTTTTAAAAACTTGCTCATAGCCATTGCCACTATTCTTCCAAACCGGATTAACAGTAATTTCTGGATCCAGGAATTCTGTACTTCTTGGACTGACACAATGACGATCGGCAAACATTGTAGCTTTTGAATTTGTACCGGCCAAAATCTCTTCCACGACCTGTTGACCTGCTTTAACTGCTTCTCTCTGGTTTAAATATTCACCAACGTTAACTTGTCCACTGAAAGCCATAGCGGATTGAGCAGCAAACATCATACAAACTGAACCTGCAATTGCGATAAACTTTTTCATCACTTTCTCCTTAATTATTTGGATTATATTTTTACTACAAAAGAACTACTGAATGAATCGATGAAACCATGATATTTTTGTTTTTAAAGACTGTTATCAAACATCATGTTTTTGATATTACGAGCACAAATCTAACAATTCTTTAACATATTGTAATGATATGTAACAGTTACGTAAAAATATGTAACAATTTGTGAACGTTCTCACGAAATCCTCTTTTCAACCGGTTGTTCCGAATAACATTGTTTACCTGTAAACCAATAATGGCTGGCATTAGCCGGATTAGGGGTTTTTGAATCAGGTTTCAGAAAAACATCATTTTGAAGCGGATGTTTCATGCTGAAATAGATGAATATTCTTTAATAACAATGTATTAAATTTATATCAATTATAATATAGCCACTAAATATATTGTTTAATATTTGAAGTAATGAGAAAAAATATCACATAATGTAGGCAAAGCGATCATTTTGATAAAAACAATCAATCATCCGACGATATGTATCAGGATTTTTCAACTATCAAGAAAGGCAGCTATTAAAATACCGAACCCACTGGAATTATTGCATAAACTATTTAAAGCAGCCGAGTTCTAACTGTCGGCTGTGCTTCCAGGTAAAAAGGTAAAAAACAACTGGTAGAAAAAAGCTGGTTTTCAGAAGGCAAATGAACAGAAGCGCTGAGTAGTTACTGGAACAATGCTGCCCCGTACATCCCAACATATATCGCGCGCGGAGACGTTTTAGGATATAAACCTATCTTTTTTCAAACTGTTTTAATTGATGTTTGACAAGATATACCATAGGCAACGATCTTAACCGGTTTTTGGATTATATCGTTGCCGAAGGGGGAGTTAGTTTTTAAACCCGTTGTTGTCCAACACCACAATAGAATCTGTTGAACGGACTTCTGGTTCGGTGAGAAGAATGGAATTCGGGGATTGTTGCTCAAGTTGTACCGACTGTTCTATTTGATGTCTGGACTGGGTTTTTTCGTGCTTCAACGTAAAGTTTTGGATCAGTTTTAATAGATGAATCGTAATAGCAGATAATTCTTTAGCCGATGTCGACGTTTCTTCTGAAATGGATGAGTTCTGTTGTACTACTGAATTAACCTGGGAAAGCCCCTTATTTATTTCACTGATGCTTTGTTTCTGATCTGTTGAAGCAGCGGCAATTTCTGAAATAAAGTTGTTTATTTTTTCTACACTGATGGTAATTTCACTCAATACGGTAGCCGTTTGATCAGAACTAACAACACCTTTATCCACCTCTTTGATGGAAGTTTCAATTAACTCCGTTGTGTTTCTGGCAGCTTCGGCGCTTCGACCGGCAAGATTACGCACTTCGTCGGCCACAACTGCAAAACCTTTTCCGTATTTACCGGCTCGGGCTGCTTCCACAGCTGCATTCAAGGCCAATAGATTTGTTTGGAATGCGATCTCATCAATTACTTTAATAACTTTAGAGACATTGGCGGATGTTTCGTTGATTTTTTCCATGGATTTTTGCATGTGGTTCATCCTGGAGTTTCCATCCATCACTGTTTGCAATGTTTCAGACACCAGATTTTTGGCTTTACTGGCATTTTCATCGTTTTTAACGGTTTGGGCCTCGATTTCATTCATAGAGGATGAAATTTCCTCCAGACTGGCGGCCTGCTGCGAGTTTCCAGAAGCCAGATTTTCAGCAGCGGATAGAATTTCATCAGTGCCGGTTTTTACCTGTTCGGTGGTGGCGGCAACTTGAGTGATAGTATGGTTCAGCATCCCGATGGATTTATTGATATTATATTTCAATTTATCCAGATCACCTTTAAGCTCCACTTGTACCGAATTTGAAAGGTTTCCCACAGCCACCTGGCCGATAACATCATTTATGTCGGTTACGGCAGATTGAAAATCTGCTGCCAGGTTATTCATCTCGTTTGCCATTGTTTCAATCTCATCACCGGTCGCGATATTCATGCGTTTATCAAACTTACCTGCGCTGATTTCAGATATCAGTTTCACTGAACTGAACAAGGATTGTCTGATCTTTTGGCCGAAAATAATGCTAAACACAACAGCCAGTATCAGAATGGCAATGGATATGAGTGCATTTATCAAGGTCAGCTTATTAACCGGGGCCAATAACTCACTGGAAACTGCTGTGACAACAATGATCCAGCCTAATTCAGGCACACTTTTATATACTGCCAATTGCTCATCACCTTTCCATTGATAAAAACGCAGCCCATCCTTTTTTTCCAGAATTTCCCGCCCAAAAACAAATTCGGTTAGTTTTACCTTCATCAAATTCGAACGATCGGGATGAGATAGGTACACCCCGTCTGCGGAAGTCATACCGACATATCCAGATGTCCCTATTTTAACAGGATAAATAAAATCTTTTTCAAAATAGCCTAAGTCAATCCGCCCGAATACCACGCCGATCGTTTTATCCTGGCCATAAATGGGACTGGAAACAATAAAATTCACGTTTTTTGTTTTGTCATTCAATGTCAAAGAAGATACAACGGTTTTCCCGGAAAGTGATTGGTTGAAAAACGATTTATCAGTAATCAACTGACCAACAATATCTTCATCGGTGGAAACCACAATTTGTCCATTTTGGTCAACCACTGAAAGCGTTTCGTAAAATTTAAAGTCTTCCAGTTTTTTGATGAGCTGTTGGCTGGCACCCTTTCGAGTTGCTTTACCGATGAACGAATCGTTGGTGGAGGACTGAATAGCCTTAAATTTACTTAACGTCTGGATATCCATTTTTAAAAAATCTATCCAGGAACGCAATGCATTTTGAGTTAGTAAAGACGTCTGCTCCAGTTCCCTTATCGTTGTATCGATTATTGTGCTTTGAGAGTTTACAAACACCAAAACAGCTGGAATAACAATACTTAATAATAATAAACTTATGTTCATGAGAACAATTTTAAAAAAAATCGACATCTTTAAATTCATTTTTATGCCCTTTTATAGATTAAAACAGTATTTCTGTGTCGAGCCATTCGGTAGTATATATGTCAACTGCTCTATACCGATGACTGTTACCAATATAACAACTATTTTTGAATATTGTGACATAAGGCAGACTCAGTTATTTCATCCAGTCTTTGATTTTGTCATTCAATTGTTTGATAGTAATTTTGTCGTCATAGATTCCGGCAGCTACTTGATATGGAGTATCAGGAACCTGAATACAGAATGTCACTTTACGGGCTATTGTTTCAATATCACCAAGTTTTTTGGCAGTTGTTTTGGAAGTTTTCGATTGCTTTTTAGGCCACATGTATTCAAACCACCCTCCATTTTTATTTGAAGCTGCTACTTTACATAATGTCTGCATGATTTTTTTTCCATTGGGATCTTTTAGGTTCCAGGCGACTGGATTCCCTATCAATTTTGTATTTGGGTGAGCGGCCAGGGCCTTGTTTCTGCATTTGAAGACAAATACATATGTATCTTTCCAGATAAATGGGTTATCCGATGCTCTTTCGCTCATAGCGGATAAACCGGCTTCTCCGTTTTCAAGAAGAAAAATTGCCGCTTGTCCCACTTTGTCAAATAGCTCCCTCGGAGTTGCCTTTCCAGAATCTGCGTATATGTTAAGTCCCATTCCCATCATCAGCAACACTATCGTCATCAGTTTTATCTTCATATATCCTCCTTTTTTATCATATATTGACCGGTTGTTTGTTAGTATCGCGCCGGAGTGGTTGAAGTTACTCATTTTTTGCCTAGCTGCATCATAATGGATTGAAGACCATGTTGCAAGGATAATGGCAAAAAAAGGAAAAATAGTTTGCCTGAAAACAGAAAATATACTATCAGCCACCTCTTTTTGGGATGACCTATGAACTATTGAAATATAAACGTTCGAATTGATGAAATATTTTTGACAATATACTTGTCAAGGAGATTTGTAAAGTTCTGAGGAGTGTATCCTGCTGTAAATTAACGGATTTATGTCTTCTTCTTTTTGACTTTTAGCACTTTTTTAAACAACCAGATGAGCGGTTTGACGAGAAAACCTTCCATGTCGTTTTTCACATCCATTAAGATGTCAGGGATGGGCAGATTCTGTGGACATTTCGCCAGGCAGCGGCCACATTCATTGCATTGGGAGGCAAAAGTGGATTCAGGGGTAAAAATACCTCCATTAACAAGCAAATAGATTAGCTTGGCGTTTTTGTCCTTAAAGGAGTGATAGGAGTTAAAAATGTCAAAGCAATAAGGGATATTCACTCCCGACGGACATGGCATACAATACTGACAGCCGGTGCAACCGACTTTCATCACTTTTCGAAAGGTGCCGGCCGCTTCCTCAACCAGGGACAACTCCTTTGGAGACATACTGTTTGAAACCGCTCCACAGGCGATTTGTACATTTTCATTGATTTGCGTTTGATCATTCATTCCGGAAAGTACGGAGGTTACTTCGGGATGGTTCCATATCCATCCAAGAGACCATTCAACCGGCGTTTTAAGATTTTCAGCTTTTTGCCAGATTTTTTGAACATCCGGTGGTGGTGTTTTAGCCAGGTTTCCACCGCGCAGCGGTTCCATAATCACAACTGCCAATCCTTTGCTGGCCGCATAAGTTAGTCCGGCCTTCCCTGCCTGGTTTTCCGTGTCAAGATAGTTGTATTGAATTTGGCACATGGTCCAGTCGTATTCATCCACCACGGTATTGAAGTCTTCAGAAGCCCCATGGTAAGAGAAACCGGCATTGATGATTTTTCCGTTTTTTAAGGCCCTGTCCAAAAATTCTATAATACCTTTTTGTTTCGCTTCTTCCCATGTCTTACCATTGAGATTATGAACAAGGTAGTAATCAATGATGTCGGTTTGTAGCTTTTTTAATTGTTCATCCAAAATTTTCTCCATTTCTTTGATGGACAGAGTTGACCAATGGGGAAGTTTGGTAGCGATTTTTATTTTTTGCCGAAACCTGTTTTTGGATAAAACCTTACCGAGAAACGGCTCGCTCTTTCCATTATGATAAGGAACCGCTGTATCAAAATAATTAATGCCCATATCGATGCCCAATAAAATCTGTTTTTCTGCTTCTTTTTCGTTTATGGATTGTCTCTTTCCCGGAAACCTCATACATCCGTAACCAAGGATTGAAAGCTTATCCCCGTTTTTGGGAACTTCTCTGTAAAGCATGATTATCTCCTTATAGTTAGACGATGACTTATTATTGTTTGAACAATAAAATTAATATGAATTATAAATTTTACAGGAATCACAGTCAGTTATTAGTGACATCTGAGTAACAACTGCAAAATAAATGATTAATTTGACATTACTTTGTTGACCAGCAATATAATCTTTGCAATCAGTAAAATCAATGATTTTCAATTCATCAGACAGATATTCACATCCACCAGTTTTCTACCGGAGGTAATTTATTTACAGATATCCTCTGACCGGGTTTGGGTAAAACATACCGGGTTAATCTGTCCCTGGTATGTTGCAGGAGCCTCTGAGGCGGATCAAACCAGGCGTGTGGCGCAAGGTTGAACGTCCCCCAGTGAATGGGTATTAAAATGTCTCCGTTTAACATTTCATGGGCTTCGATTGCTTGTTCCGGAGTTAAATGAATATCAGGCCAGCATGAATCATAAGCGCCGATTGGAAGAATAGTCATATCAAACGGACCATATTGGTGACCCATATCTTTGAAATGAGGAAACATACCGGTATCTCCACAGAAAAATACCCGGTGGGATTTACCAGTAATAATCCACGATGTCCACAATGTCTCACAATCGTCAAATATAATTCGTCCGCTAAAGTGACGAGCTGGTGCGGCCGTACAAGTGAAGGAACCGTCACTGCTTTTATGTTCTTCCCCCCAATCCTTTTCGATGATTTGATGACAAGGCACGCCCCATTCCTGAAGGTGTTTGCCAACACCCAGGGGGACAAAAAACGGGACATCCTTTTTTAAAAGCGCTCGAATACTTGGTTCGTCCAGATGATCTCGGTGATTATGGGAAATTAAAATCCCATCCAGTTTGGGAAGTGAATCTATGGCAAGTGGGAGCGGGTGAAATCGTTTCGGTCCGATAAAGCTAACAGGAGAGGGACGTTCACTCCAAACAGGATCGGTTAAAAATCTTTTTCCATCAATTTCGATTATCAGTGTTGCATGTCCCATCCAAACGGCACTCAATTCTGTGCAGGATGTAAAATCTGCTTTATTCAGTTGAACTATGGGGAATGGTTTTGTTGGAACTGTCTCGTTGTCACTGGTAAACAATTTACGTAATGCTTCCAACCTTTTTCCCGGTATTACACCAGTATTGGTTTTGATGATGTTCTCGAAAGTATCTCCACTAAAATGTTTTGACTTTTTAATACGGAGCGATCGTTGTTGTTGGGATTCAGCTTCAATATCGGGAAATGCTGTTGATTTGGCAACACAGCTGGGCAATGTGCCTGCCATAGCCATTAAGGCACTGGTTTTTAAAAACTGTTTTCTTGTCATATTCGATTCCTTTTAATTGCATTGACTCTCCATTATGGCTTGAATATGTATTGACAACTATCTATACTCTTGAAAAACGAAGAGATTTGTATATGACTTTATATGATAAAGCAGCAGGCTTCATTGGCACTTTGCGCCAAAAAACATGTTTTTCGTGCCAACACGTGTCTTAACTAAAATGATGAAAAAAAATAGGGATAAAAAATTTGACAAATCAAAAAAAACGTATGCTTTTCCTATGATAATATTTGAAGGACTGGCGGAGAAAGGTATTGATGTAGGGAAGATGCTGGTTTCGCTCGGGATTGACCCGATTATTGCTGTTAATCCCGAGGTTTATGTAACAAAAAAAGAATATGATGATATTTTCAGTTATACTTTTAAAGCAGTTGATGATCCGGTATTCTGGATTCAATTTGCAAAAGAAATCAAGCCGCAATCCGCTGGTATTCTTGGGTATACGGCAATGGCGTGTGAAAATTTAGGAGCAGCTTTTGAAAAAATAGCGCGTTATAAAGAAGTTTGCAGCGGATCACGCATGGTTGTAAGAAGACAGGATATGGAAACTGTTATCAGCTATCACATTTTTGAGGATGACTGTTTCTATTCAACTTATTTAATCGAAATAGGAATTATCAGTCTGATATTTATCGGCAGGTGGTTAACCAAAAAGGAGTTTGCAGCTGCCAGGGTTAATTTTAAGTTTTCAGAACCATTTTATACTTCTGAATATAAACCGATTTTTAATGCCCCGGTTTTTTTTCAGCAACCCCAAAACGAAATCATTTTTAAAAATGATGTGTTGGATTATAAAATCGATACAGCTGACAAAAACCTGTTACAAACGTTCACTGACTATGCCAATGGAATTCTGGATAAACTGAATGAATCAACCCATATCACCGATGGCGTTAAGAATACTGTACGGGATTTGTTGAAAGGAGAATCCCCATCAATAGAAAAAACGGCCCGTAAACTGGGAATGAGCCGACGAACGTTGCAACGAAGGCTTCAAGAAGAAGGTACAACCTATCATGCCATTCTGGAAGAGGAACGTAAGTCAATGGCCATGTCTTATGTGGGGAAAAGTCAATTAAATATCAGTGAGATCGCTTATCTTATCGGTTTTTTGGATCTCAGCTCATTCTATCGAGCTTTCAAACGCTGGACTGGCGCAGCCCCCCAAGCCTATCGCGACGAGTACATCCGTTAAAAAATGTTGTAGAGTCCAAAAGCAGCTGACATTTCGAGGGGGTCCACCTTTGAATAATGGATAGCCCCTTCGTTCCCACACTTGACTTATCAAGCCTTCTGATCTATTTCTGTTTTGAGTTTCCCAAATCAATCCTGGAATTTTAAAACTCGTATTTACTGAAAAATTCAGCCCCGTCTTCCAACCATTCCGGCCATTTTGCATACCATTCGGGGACAGTATATTCCCTGATGCGTTCACAAACCGGAATGTAGGGTTTTAAGTCGATCAGAGGACTTTCGGCATGGGCATCAATATAATCGATCTGAACAATACCGTTTTTATGATCAATATCCAATATTTTACAGATAGTCAGGGCTATTGGATTGGGCCGATAATCTGATCGACAAGCAAAAACACCGGTATTGATACCTTCAGCATAAGGTAATTCGGATTGCAGACATTGCCTGCTTTTTTTATCATCATGTTGATCCAGCCACCAGAAAGCCAAAACATGGCTGAATAGATCGAGTTGATATAATGCGGGACGATAAGGCTCATAAACAACCAATTGAAATCCTTCTTCCGGTCCTTCGGTATGACCGATTGCATTTAATTCAAATGGTTTGTTTTTAGGATTCGGTTGATTAGTCATTGATATTCTCCTTGATAAAAGATATTAAAAATGTTGAATGACAAAGTAATTCGACCCCCCCAAAAAAAATAGATAATGGTTGAATCTATATCAAATCATATGGGATTCATATGCAATGGTCTTGATGTTTTCTGCTCAATTTTAGTGGAAAAATCTAATAAGTCTTCTTATAACTGACGTATTTTGCTAAAACGTAAAAATACTGCATTAACATAACATCCGGTATCAGAATGCCCCCAAAACTGAGGACCTATGGAACCAAAAATTGTAACACTAGATGAGCTATTATTGGTCGGTATGAGCTTTTACGGTGATCCGTTTGCCAAATCATCAGGTTGGAGTGAAGAGAATGAAATTGGTTTATTATGGAGACGATTAAAAATATCTTTGGAAAAAAACCCGGACGCCATCAAGCATCGAACACAAGCGGATGTATGTTATGAAGTCTGGACTATTTCAGAAGAAACTGAAAAAAAAGGAATGTATGAAATTTTTGTGGGAACAGCTGTTCGACGCCTGGAAAATATTCCTGTTCAATTTCTGATAAAACAATTACCTGCTACTCAGTATGCTATGTTTACCTTAAAGGGGGACGACATATCCTCTGATTGGGAAAAGGAAATTTACCAGGGGTGGTTATCCAACTCAAAATACCAGACTTCATATAACTTTAACTTCCAGTACCATGATCATCGTTTTAAAGGCATCAACGAATTAAAAGACTCTGAACTGGATGTGTATGTACCGATCAAACCACGGATCTGAGCAAAACTTATCACCAAATCGGGGAACAACGGGCATGCGAAATGTACAAGAGATAGCTGAAGCGGTGCGGTTTATAGAAGAGCACCTGGTTGACGATATAAACATCAAAGATGTGGCCGATGCCATTGGGTTTTCTCTTTTTCACTTTTCCAGAACCTTCAATACAATCCTGGGTCACAGTCCCTATGATTATATTATGAGAAGGCGTCTATCCGAAGCGGCCAAAAACCTTTTGCATACTGATGAAAAAATCATTGATGTGGCGCTCAAATACCAATTCAACAACCCGGAAACATTTAGTCGGGCATTTCGAAAAATGTTTGGCCGACTGCCCACTCACGTTCGAAAAAACAGAAATGAACAAAATCTTATTTTTAAGACAATACCGACCATTGAATATCTAATCCATATTAACCAGGGTGATTATCTTCTCCCAAAATTGATGGAATTGGATGCAATATTTCTGGTGGGGTTTGTTTCTTTAGTGAAAAAGGAAGAAGCAATTAAATCAGAATTAACCGGAAGTCTTTTGGCGGAAGTGTCATCCATTAAAAATCGTAAGAAGCCGGAAAAAAACGTTGGTATATCCTTTTATACCCGTTCTAATGGTACGGTGAACCATTTTTACATGGCCGGTTTTGAAACGGATTCGCTGGATGATATCCCACCCTCCATGGTGGGGAAAATCATACCGGCACACAGCTATGCCAGATTTATTCACAAGGGACCTGCCGACAATATTACCATGACCTTGGATTATATATATCAAACCTGGATGCCGAAATCAGGCTGTTGCATTCCTTTTGGGTATGAAATTGAACAGCAACGATCGGATTTCGAATGTGATGTATATGTGCCTGTTACCAAGATTTGATAAAGAAATGTATAAATCCGCCGTTAACTGGATTGGATTGATATTGCAACTTTTTACTTTTCCTGTAATGACACGTTTTATGCCTGGCTTAAATGATATTCGGAATAGACTGTGGCGTCACCGTCACAAGTGATAACTCCCCGTTTGACCATGTAAATAATTGCTGCCAATACTGATCGCTCGGCCGCTGGATGTAGGAAATCAGGCACATCATGGTACATTTTGGGAACCATTTTTGATATGGTATGAACCCCTTTGGTCAGCTGATCTATTATTTGTTGTTCCCGTTCTTTGCGATGGGCGATAAACGATTCCACAAATGGTTTGGGATGATCTATCCCAGGTCCGTGGGCAGGCCAGTAAAACTCATCATCTCTTCTTTGCAGCAACTCAAGGCTATTCATATAATCCTCCATATTTCCAGAAGGTGGTGATATCACACTGGTGGACCATCCCATTATGTGATCACCACTCAATAAAGTACTTTCTTCCCGCAACTGGTAACACATATGGTTGGACGCATGCCCTGGAGTAAAAACACATTCAATGGACCAACCATTTCCTTCGATGATATCACCATGGTTGATACTCACATCCGGAACAAAACCAGTTAGTTCAAACCGCTCTTGATTGGAAAGAGCTCTCGCTTCTGGTGAATCTAAATCCCGATTGGAATCATTTTTCCGGGGATAATAACCATATGTTTTTGCGTCGAATTTTTTTTGCAGTGACCGATAAGCCGGCCAATGATCAAAGTGGGTGTGAGTAATTAGAATATGAGTAATAATCTCCCCATCAAGCCCCTGGATAATGGCATTAATATGATCGTCAAGGTCCGGGCCAGGGTCGACTAATGCAACTTCACCCTTGCCCAGAATATATGTATTAGTGCCATAAAAGGTGAAAAAGTTCGGATTATTGGCTGTTATTCTCCGAATCAACGGGCTAAGACAGTCTGTCTTTCCATATTCAAATTCAAAATGACGTTTAAAAGGAATTCCGGTATCCATGTAAAGCTTTGTAATTATAGATTTGATAAGTTTTATTTCTATTAGTTAATGGAGAATGTCCATTGGTGAGGGTTCATATGAGTTTAGCAACGTTTATTTCTCTATAAGGAGAAAGCTTTAATTATGGAATCGTGATCTGCTCAAATTCTTCTGTTTGGGTGCTGCGATAGATCGACAACCTATTTCACAATCTTCAAATATTGTTTAATCACATTGTCAAATCCCATTTCCAGGGATTCAACAATGACAGCATGCCCGATAGACACTTCACTGATGCCGTTTATGGTCAGAAATTTGGCCAGGTTTTCCAAGTTCAAATCGTGACCGGCATTGACTTCCATTCCTAAACTTCGGGCTAAAGCGGTTGCCTGTCGATATCTTTCCAAGACTTCCTGGCATTGGTCGGTGTGGTAGTTCTCTGCGTATTCCTCTGTGTAAAGTTCGATTCTGTCAGTACCGGTCTCTTTTACCAATTTGATCTGTTCGGGATCTGGGTCCATAAATAGACTAACTCGAATACCGTGGCTTTGGAGACGCTTAATCATGGGTTTCAGTATATCTCCATCTTTTTTGACATCCCAGCCATGATCCGAGGTAATTTGGTCCGGTGCATCCGGCACCAGGGTGCATTGGTGGGCTTTGGCTTCGATCACGATATCCAGAAACTTGTCGATAGGATAGCCTTCAATATTTAATTCAGTGCCAGGGAATTCCTGTGTCAATTCTTTCAGATCAAACACATCGGAATACCGTGCATGACGCTGATCCGGTCGTGGATGGAGGGTTAATCCGCCAACACCCAACTCAACTGCTTTCCGGGCAAAGTCTTTTACATTGGGGTAATCTCTACCTCTTGAATTCCTTAGTAATGCTATCTTATTAAAATTAATGCTGAATAGGGTATTCATGGATCCCTCCTGGCCATTAGTAGTTATAAATCTCGTGGTTGCAAATAAATTTTAGAAATTTCCCGGATAACGGTCAAGCTTATTTCTCTAATTTCACTAATAAACCTTATCATGTGAACAAAAATTGATTAGATTGATTATTCCTATGATGGCTTAAGTGAATGTCATTGCGTCAACGCTATTATCACAATGATACCGGTTTTTAAAAAAATATGAACAGGTAAAGGCCAAACTCAAACCTTAAAATGTGTATTTTAAATATCTAACCTAAAACAATCCATTTTTATTGTCCAAGTAATCAAAATGGAAAGAACGTCTATATAGCTCTGACTTTATGATGTATTTGCTTGAAGCCTGAATTGATCATTCTGAATATATTACCAATTTTCCGAAATATTCCGATTTTTTGACATTGTGTTAACTGTAACCTATATTGTTATTTAATTTTATTCATCGGGTAATCTATCTTCTTATGAGTGTTTTATATATGAGATAGGTTTTACCTCTATTTATCAGTCAGTTGTAATACAGATATTTGTTATATTTGTTGTTATTCAAAACAGGTAAAATATTTGGTAAGGACTTAATTTGTAACTCTTGTTAAGGATTGTTATGAAAGATTTAAAATGGAAAAAATTGCTGTTTTTTTTGTCAATGTTAAGTCTAATGGCCTTTTTATCTATCTCCTGTCAATCGGATGATGATGACAACGATGGCTCTTCTCCTTCTCCAACCTTTTCTACACCTTTGGTTGATGACAGTACTAAAGGGCAATATGCTGATCAGGCTTTAGCAGATTCCAGCTGGGATGCGGGAGACATTATCCCCATTGATACAACCAGCGATGCAGAAGATATCTGGGACGAAGCTAGCGGCCTGATAGCAAGTGTTATTGATGATTATGCCGATGGAATAATCGGAGGAATGGGACCAAGTATACATTCCCCGACTGATGCAGGCGATTTTGCCACGATATTGAACAATACCAATACCTTAAATATTGATTCTACAGGGGACTGTGAAGTCGATGGTTCGTTTTCTTTTATTGGCACATATAGTCGTAGTATCGAAACTGATGAAGAAACATTTGTGGTCGTGGCAGCAACTTATTCCATAGAGTTTGAGCTTGATAATTGTGAAAACTCTGCTGGCACAGTAGTTTACGGCAAAGGGAAATCGAAAATGAGTAATACTATACGAAGGTCTAGAGATAGCGAAACAGGTTATGTAACTAATGTTTATTCCCTATCCGAAAGAGCTGATAGTGGTTTTGTTATTGATTCATCAGTAACAGGTCAAAAACATAAATTTACATTAGGATACGGAAACGAGGTAGATGTTAGCGTTTCTGACGATCCCAGTAGTGATGAGTCATATGCCAATAGTTTGATATTGAGTATCAACAATATCCATTGCGCTTCACAAGTATCTGCCACTTTTCCTTTTGGTGATCCATCCGCTGACATGCCAGATCCTGATTGGAATTGTACTATTTCCGAATAACATCCTTCCCGTATAAACCCAAGGCAAAGAACACAATTCTTTGCCTTATTATTTTCGTCTCTCCTCATTGATTTTTTTTCTTCACAGTTCAGTGATATTCAATCAAAATCGCTGCTGAAAAAAACATATAAATATTTGTTTTTATAACGATTATATTGAAGATTCATAGTAAATTTCTATAAATATTGCCTGAATTTTGAAATATTCCAATTTTTTGACATAGATTTAAACATATCCTATATTGAACTCTATTTTTCTTCACCGGGTACTTCTATCTCTCATATTGACGCTTCACTTGAGAGCTTATTTTACCTTTATTTTTCAGTTTGTTGCAATTCAAATATTTGTTATATTTGTTTTTGTATAAACAGATAAAATATTTGGTCAGTCAGGACTTGAATTGTAATTCTTATTAAGGATTGTTATGAAAGATCTAAATTTTAAGAAGTTGCTTGTTTTTTTATTGATGTTAAGCCTAACGGCTTTTTTAACCATCTCTTGTCAATCGGATGATGATGACGACAATGATGGTTCTTCTCCAACTATTAAGTATGATAGTCCTTTGTTGGGTGATGGCACCAAAGAACAGTACGCAGACCAGGCTTTAACTGATGCCAGTTGGGATGCAGTGACTCTGCAAACAATTGACAATTCCAGTGATGCGAACAATATGACAGAAGAAGTTGCCGATATTTTTGGTCGTATTATGGAGGAAAAGGCTGAAATAGGTATGAGTGCACCGGTTAAAAATAAAGAGGACATGGCTAATTTTTCATCGACTATGAATGCAACTATTACAACAGTAATAGATTCAACTGGTGATTGTGAATCGGGCGGTACTTACATAGCTACAGGATCATCGCAAACTACTTTGGAAGAAGATGAAGATAGGACATATAGAAGAATGTCAATGATTGTCTCTATAGATTTTGAGTTGGATGAATGTCAAACTCCAACAGCAATTGTATATGGGAAAGGTAAAGCAAAGTATAGTAGGGTTTTTGACAGTGCTGAGAATAGCGCATCAGGTATTGAAACCATTGATCAAACTGTGAAAGGGCGATTGGATGGTGGTTTTGCTATTGAGGTTTCTGCGGGCCAATATAAGGTTAGTCTTGGATATGGAGTAGAAAATATCATGGAAGCCACCAAGGATCCCAGCAATGACTATCAAAGATGGGAGGCCGATTACGTCATGAGTGTTAATGATTTTGATTGTACATCGCATATTTTAGAAGATGTTTCCTTTGACACTTATAAATATGATTACATGCCGGAACCTGAGTGGAATTGTACAAATTAATATCTAAATACAGAATGTGGGGCAAAGAGAAGGTTTTTTGGCTTCACATTTTTTCCAATGCGAGAAATCGACTTTTTTAAATTTGTAGCTACTGCCAGGGGACTATTGTATTCGTTGTGGGATTTTTGTGATAATAACCAACTAATTAATCACTTCAAATATCTATAAGTTTTTTTTGATGTTTCCCGCATTTTTTCAGATTGTCCAACACGCTTAACATTTTGTTGATTAAAACGCCCGATGCTTCTTTATGGAAGGCGATATAGATTTCTCCTTTTATTAGAACGGATGTTCCATTCCAAAATAAGCAAACATACTTTAATAACGAGGTTGTAGAAAAAGTTCCTGAAATGAGAGAGGTTGGTTAGCCCTTCTCAGCACCAACCTGGATTTAGAAGACAGTAAAATCATTTAGTTGTATGGAATACACTGGGATATCGAAGTCTTCTCCAAAATGTGTAAACAGCATCTGAAGATGGTGAAAGAAATTCAACTTCGAACTTTCGATGGATGGATTGCCCATACTACCATTGTCATGATGCGTTATAATCTTTTGTTGTATCAACAACGAAAGGATCTGGATCTCAGATTCTATAACGATGCGTTTCGAGAATTTTTTGACGAATTGTCCAATCTGAACTTTATTGATACCTTGTCACGTATATTGATATCAGTGAAGGAACAAATCAAAAAGTCAGTACGACTCTCAGAGACTACCGGCAGGAGCATTATCGATATTATTATGTTATTTTAATCTCGGGCCACAATTGGCTGCGAATGGTTGATTTATCGGATCTAACTTTCAGCTGGGAAAGTTGAATTAGTAATCTTTAGCATACCCAAAAAAGAGGCTAATAAGATGTAAAATCGACTTTCTGACACTACATTCAGCCAATAAAATTCAACCCATAGATATTTTTGATATTAAATATTGCAAAATATAGAAAATAGCTAAAAACTGCCAAAACGCTGATGAAATTGTAATAGAAATAATTTCAAAAAGGTGGGAGTTTCCATATGGCTTATTCGTTGAAGGTGAGGAGACCTCCATAAATAAACCTCACCGTTGCGCAACTTTCATTCGATTTTTCCACTAGTTATTTTGGTCATTCTCATGGAATCAGAGGGCACTCTGATAATGAAGACGATATAATGTACAGGAACGGAATAGTGCGGTTGACGGATCAAGCCACAAGGACAATACAATATATCTACCCGAAGTCGTTTGATCTGCTGACAAGAATTACCGAATCTTATTCAAATTAAAATCCCGTTTTCCTGTTTTTGAGTGGAAAGCTTTGGAAAAAAGTTTAGTCTGGTCAACCTTTCAATTATAGCTGGTTTCAAAATCCATTAAATATGAAGTATTTAAGTAGCAGTATTTATAAAATTTTTTACTAGTCCAGGATTATTTAGTAAAATTAGAAATCAGAACTTTTAATCTATTATATAGTTAAAGATAAAAAAGGACAAGAATGAGAAAATATATTTTATTTCTACTAATTCCGTTTTTTGTTTTTGGTTGTATGTCGATGTCAGCTGGTACAAAAATTGATGAAAACCTTTTGTCGAAAATCGAAAACTGTAAGACTACAAAAAGTGAAATTCTTGAACTATTTGGAGAGCCATGGAGAACAGGTTTTCAAAATGGTTACAAAACAATGAATTGGCAATATGCATCCTTTGAAGGCTCACAAAATTACTTTGTTTTTTTAAATAAGGAGGGCATCATTGTAGACCAAGCAATGAATCCGGTTGGCTTGGTTCAAATTAACGATACATGTAAAAAATAATAAACACACGCAGCTGGCTGGCCTAACGGCCAGAAGCTGATGCTGAACGTTCAGTCTGATTATAAATGGTTATCACGCCTGTCATTTCTCAAAACTTTCCAACCATTTATCAATATCCTCCGGCGTCGCCCTCTCAAGCAGCTGATCAATCTTCCTCAAATGTTGCATATCTTTCCCCTCAATAATCAGCTTACCTTTCTTCCTATTCGAGAGATCCAGTTTTTTCTTAACCCACACATTTTAGGGTTTTTCTCAACTAAGGACACCAGCTGCTTCAGCCCTGTTTTCCTCAAGCAGCAACTGTGGATCGACCTGTAATACCTGGTTGAGTAATTCGTTTACTGTGCAATCAATCTGATCCTTTATCTTTTGTAAAAGATCTTCTCCTATTAACTGTTGAAACTGGCCCAGGACACCGCTAATGATGGCTTTGAACAAACCCCACAGTAGAGATGCAAAGGACATCAGTTCCAAGTTATCCGACATGCTTTTTCGATGTTCCCCAAAATGGATGTCGCAGTCCTGCATAAACATATGTGAGAACAATAGATATCGAATGGCTGATAAATGTACAGATGCATAATGATACGCATAGTTGCCGGATTGCTCCTTCAGAAATCCCATATATTGCTTGACCTCTTTGAAGTATACTTCAATCCCCCATCTAAGGGCATAGAGTTCAAATATCTTTTCTGAAGGCAATGTCTGACTGCGTATTCATCTTTTTTCCATTTTCAGGAAGGCTGAAAACCAGTTTGACCCATTGAAAGTTTTCATTCTGGTTCGGGCCTTCAGCTGGATTTAATTCAACATTGATAGAATAGGATATCCAAATTAAACCGGAAATTTTGGCACTAAATTATATCGATGGTTACAATCCAGGGACATTTCTTCGGTTGTTTATCCTGCTTACGATAATACCTAGCAAGATGAAACAATGCTTTTAGATTGAAAACGCACCCAGCTAAACGGTATTTGAGATTCTCATCTTTCATTCTGAAAACTCCGATCAGCCTGGCATCTATAGTAGCTTTAATGTTGCCTCTGTTACCCAACCAGGCATCATCGATAACAATCAAAGCTTTGAATCCGAATTTAATGGTTCGTTTGAACATTTCACACGCAGCATTTGATTTTTGTTACAGTTTAAAGCACATTCATAGTCATTCTGAAGGTCAGATTTCGGTTTTCGAAACAGAATTTTACGCGTAACAGTTTTTTTCATCCTAATGAATATCTGGAAATCCAGCGGAAGGTATCCCTTTGGGGATAACCAATCCTATTTCAAGGACTTGTTGTGTTTTGACATGTTTGTTGATGATATGATCGAAATGAATGGAAGATCCTTCGACATTTTTCCCCCGTCGATGCTTGCTTGAGGGAATCATCGAAAACAAACGTTTTAATTCCTTCACGGCCTAAGTTGTTTTTTCATAAGCCCGTTTTGATGACTCCATATGGAGTTTTATTCAAGCTAGATCTTCGCGTTTTTGAAAGTCATACAAAACGTTTTGACCACCTTTTATGAAAACACTTAGTAATTTGCCACAGAAATTTGAAATCGATCTGGCATCTAGCAAAGGCCAAATTATCAGGGCAAACATGACTTGCATTAGGCTATCACCCTTTTGTTTTTTAAATTCTGCCTTGGCCAGCAGCCTTTTGAATCCAAGTTGATCCATTACCTATTAAAGTTTGTTGTCAGCCAAGTTACCGGATTTACTTAGATATTTTACAACGGATGCTGAATTCAAGATTTTTCTAACTGATTTTTTCATATTGCCCTTGGGGATGATTGTTGTTAGTTTATTGAATTTATTAATCAATAGGTCATTTTCAAAGTTAAATGTTAAGTAATTTCGGTAGTTTAACCAACTTTTTTATGGAATAAAACCCCCTAAAATGTGAGTTAGTACATAAGAACTCTAAACTGTAGAGTTAATAACATTGATTTAATGAAAGAATTGAAGGGCATAAGTACTGAGCGGAAATAAAAAGCTACTATAAATATGTTTGAGAAAAAATAATATATCTGGCTGGTATCTAACTGATATTTTAAAAATGTAATGCATTTTTTTATTGATTAATGTTTTATTTCATGTAATCATCATCATGAAATAAATTTTATTAATTTGGATAACATTTATTTCACCTATTTAAAACAGCTGTTTTTGGTAGAGTTTGTCGACTGATATATCTCCTTTGTAGATTTAGAAAATATAAGCTATTATTTTGTTAGAACTTTAGCTTATGGATTGTGACAAAAAGGAGTGGCTTTTATATGTTTCAACATATAAAAGTATGAAGGCTTTTTATGATTTTAAGGTAAGGGCACAGAATTTATTGAGTTCTAATCAAGAAATTAGATCAATTTATAAATGATTATTGGGGCTTATCTTTTTAAATATATATAGCCTTTATAAAGTCAGGAGATTATTGGCGTTTTGTTCTTTTAATTATTAAAAATGAACTATATGGAGAAATCATATGAAATTTATAAACTCTCAAAAGGTGAAGACGTTATTGACTGTTGGTCTGTTTTGTTTCATTTTTTCGAACCTCAGCATGGTGATGGCTCAATCCGAAGATTGTTTTCCGCGTGAGGAAGCTGCCATTCTTTTGTACAAAGCGTCAATCTCCGGTGATCCAAATGCTCTGGAAGATGTGGAAAAAAAGATTGCTGACGCTTGTGGTGTTCCAACAACCCCCACTACTCCAACAGAACCTGCTGATGAACTTGCCATAGTACAGTCGGTTTTGACATCGAATACACCTGCTCAGTTCATTTTTAATCAAACCGGAAGTATATTTTATGAGGAGATATCGTCCTGTGGATATCATGCCCAGCGCAGGGAAGGCAGTTGCTCCGTTGAAGTAAAACAACGTTACGGTTTTGGCGGCGTTCCCGGAGTTGGAAATGGCAGCTGGGAATGGATGGCATTTTGTATATGGGGATTACCCAATAATCCAAATGCCTGGACATTACAAAATGTTTCTGCTGTTCGTGTATTTAACGAGCCTTTTGGATGGTTGCCGAGTTGGTATTACACCATAACGGACCAGGCTGAGACACGGCTGCACATGACTCCAGTGAATGGGCAGACATACGTTGCTAAATCGATTCTCTCCTGGGGATTGCGACCGAACAGCTGCAATTATACTCCGGTTTGGGGGAATGAGGCTTATTATCGGATCAGAGTTGATCCCTAGATTGTTTTAACTACCTCGACTCCAGTCTGACGGACCGAAAAGTGGAGTCGAGGCTAAAGGAAATCGAAAATTATCTGATGTTTTTTAATTAGTCATCGGTTTTTATGGGATGATTTTCGAATCCTCTCCAGTGTTTTATCAAGTGAATGCTGGTTCAACTCAACCTCTGGAGTGATCGGCCACAAGTTTTGATTGATCCAATAGGCAGTATCACTCCGGGATGGTGACCTCATCCTCATCAAAACTGCCGTTCAGGCTTGCTTTTGGATGACAGGCAAGGCAGTTGGATAGATGTTTGATGGATTTTCGATTATAAACTGATGGCTTAATATCATCATGTTTTTTTATGATATACGGAATCTCGGATACTCTGATCGGTGTATTGCCCTTTATGCTGTTCAGAATTTTAATCGATGTTCTTGATTTCGTGTAATCGGCTGAATAAGTGGTTAAATATGTTTGAATATCCTGCCTGATTTCCGGTTCCAACTGGACTTTTTCTCCAAAATGATCATCCAATCCATTCATAATCGATTTCCATGAACGCTCAGGAAGTAATCCTGGCAGATAGGTCCAATGGCAGCCGTCATTACAGTATTTTTGAGTGTTTTTATGGTTCACCGTCGGCATTTCAGACGGAGTAGCCAACATGGCAAAAATCCCATTGTTTTTATCATATTGGTACTGTTTTTCGGCCTTTGCCTCTGTATGTTCCAATGTAGCAGCAATATGAAACACAGTAACGAAGCCGACGACAAGTATCAGGTAAAACGGAACTCCCTTAACGGTCCTGTTTTTCTCGGAAGTTTTTCCTATTGCCTTTTTAATCAACCTGCGATTTATAAAAAAACGTTTTACTGCCGGAATACGTGGAACAAAAAGAATGCCGAATATCACACTATATTTTATAGCATGCGGGTTTATCTCATCGGAAACAAACAAAACATGAAAAAGGGTGAATACGGCTACGGCATAGACACTTTTATGGATAAGTTTCCACTGCCTCTTCATTTTTTTTACTAACTTCCGGGTGGATGTGAAAAACAACGGCGCCATCAATAAAAAAGCGATACAGCCAAGGATAAGATAAAATTCAGAAAATGTTGTTTTGATTGATACGGGTATATTCCAATCGTATTTGGAAATGAAAGTGATGACGTGCACAGCGGAAAACAGGAAGGCATAGATCCCAAATATTTTCCGATAGGAACGCGTTTTTTTAAATCCAAAAACAGTAGATAACGGTGTGCAGGCAAGAGTCAGTATCAGCAGCCAAATTGCCACCTCTCCGGTTTCTTTTAGCTTGTGGGAATAATCAATGATCGAAAAAATATCAATCGTTGATTTTAGTAAAAAAAACAATAATAAAATGTTAATTAGAAAGGTTCCCTTTTTTTTCCATACTGAGTTCATTTTTCTGCTCCTTTTCATCAGTCCAAGAGTTTTGATATGTGAATAATAATGCGATGGAGATTAAAGGATACAAAACGGCGGGTGAAGTTTGGGTCGAATAAATGTGAAATGAATGTGAAAAAAGAATGGAATAAATTTCGAGATTATTCAGCTTTATAAGCGTGATCTGTTTGTTATTCTGTTTGAATTACTTGAACGAGTAGTAAAGAGCTGATTGGCAAAACTTACTGTAACAGCCAATTCGCTCAATACTATTATACACTTGGCAACAACGGAACAACAATGCGAGGTTAACTCAAAACTCTAAAATGTGAGTTTAATAAGAAGGATTTTGTTTTTGTCCAAATATCAGGCTGGATGTAGTGCCTTTTCCTGGCGTGCCGTCGATCTCTAATTGCCATCCGAATCGAGCACATAATTTGTTAACAATATCCAGGCCAAAACCGAATCCGGAGCCAGCTTTTCCAGTGACGCTGGATTGAGTGATGTTGCCGAAATTGTCTTTTTCTATCCCGATACCGGTATCTGCAATTTCAATTCTATCGGATTTCAGTGTGATGTCTATTTTGCCCTTGGAAGTATACTGGCATGCGTTTCTTATAAGATTGGAGACGGCAATGTCCAATGCTCCGAATGGAGCAGTAACATGTGGCAATTCAATAACATTAGTAAAAATTTCCACCGGCTTTGATGATACCAGGTGACGATTCTGTTCAACGGCGTTTTGGACAATCTTTTCCACATTACAGGGGTGTGAGGCCTTATCGGAGCTTTGTTCCCTGGCCAACCACAGCAATGATTCAATTGTGTTCTGCATGTCGGCAGAAGAACGGTCGATGCGGTCCACCAGTTTTTTGATCATTTCCTCGTTTTCATAAATGGGTGTCATCTGTAGCAATTTTACCGCACCTTTCACCACGGTTACCGGTGTTCGTAACTCGTGACTGGCGTCCCGTGTAAATTGATGTTCGCGTTCCATAAACTTTTTAACACGTTGCAATGAACTATCGAATGCGTGGGCCAGATCTCCGAACTCATCGTTTCGGAACAGTCGGGAAAACCCCGTTGGTAAATGATCGGGTCGGGCATTATTGATCAGGTCAATAAGTTTATTGAGAGGGGAAATAACCTGCTTAGCCGTCCGTAAACCAAAAATTATTCCAAAAATACCGACGAAAAAAAACGCCATGGAATAATGTAGTCTGAGATGATGTTGCTTCTCATGCCAAAAATTCAGATTTACAAAGAAGTATATTTTTTTATTGTCCGGCAGTGTTTTGACACCAAACAAAAGATCATCTTCTCCCTTTAGATATTTAAAATTCCGATTTCCACGTTTTTGGGCTTTTTTAACTTCATCCCTGTCAACATCCCGGTTGTAATAACCATCCGGTAAATGGGACACGATATCTCTAATATATTGAGGCATCTTGTCAGTACCAAGAAACGTCATGATATCTTCGGCATTGGGAAGCGGCGACGTTGGGTCAGATTTGTAACGTTCGGCATAGTATTCCAATTCGGATACTATTCGACGTTGAAAAAACTCATGGGCTAGTTTCAATTCCAATGCAACAACGATAACGGCAAAAATGGATGTTATCAGCAGAGCGTAAAAGACAAAAGAAACGACAAATCGAAGTCTAAGATTGTTTTTTATTTTCATCGGTACCTATGAGTCTGTAGCCTATTCCACGGAGATTTTGCAGGATCGGGGTGGGAAAAGGTTTATCGATTTTATTCCTGAGCGTATACATATGACTGCGCAAAGAATCAGTCTCCGGCGGCATGTCTCCCCACAGGGCGGTTTCCAGACTCTGGCGTGTAACCATGTTGGGGTGTGCCTTCATCAGTATCTCCAGAATAGTCAGACACGATCGATTCAATTCGATGAGTATTCCTGCTCGTTTGACTTCCATGGTTCCCAGGTTGAGTTCCAGGTCCTCAACCTTTAATATGTTATAATCCAATGTCCGTGTTCTTTTAGACAATGCAACAATTCTGGCAGCCAATTCTTCCAGGTCAAACGGTTTAACAAGGTAATCATCAGCACCATGATCAAAGCCGGTTAGTTTGTCATCCAGTGTATCCCTGGCAGTCAACATCAAAATGGGAACCTGGCTGTCGGCTTCCTCTCGCAGTCGCTTGCATAACGTCAGACCGTCCATACCCGGAAGCATCAAATCGAGGATAATCACATCAAATTCCTGGGTCAAGGCTAAATGCATCCCGCTAATACCGTCCATGGCAAAATCTGTGATGTGACCTTGAACAGAAAGATAATCGCCAATATTCTCGGCAATGTCCATGTGGTCTTCAACTATCAGAACTCGCAGCGGTTTGGATGTTTTTTTTATTGAAACCATGTTGGATTTTACATATTAGTTGTTTAAAAATAGTTTTAAGCTACGAACCTGCACGAAAAAAATGATAACAAAAAAGGATCATGCATGGTGGCAGGCAAAGCGATCAAAGAATATCATCTTATGCCATTTATTCGTTTAACTTGAGCTTTAGCTGTGAACAGTCGTTCCGTCAACATAACATTTTCAGTTCATGCTTTACAGTCACAATTTTGTGCTCACATCTATAATGATTGTTTTAATGGCAATACAGTATAGAATTAAAGGATACTCGTTCTATGACTTAAGGATATCCCAAGACAAATGAAAAAAAAGGTGATTGGAATGTGGAGACTCTGTGAAAAACTAACAAACCAAATCATGGTCTGATAACAGCAAGCTTGCAAATAAACGATAAGGATATAAAACCTAATAATAATCCGACCAGTGGAATTTTAATCATCATTTTGATTCTTTTAATACTTCAGGTTGACACAAGCAGAACACAAGTACCTCTTTTGATATATAAGTAAGTGTGAATAATGAGAACAAATATCTAGTTGGATGAAGACCTGGTAAAGGAAACATTTAAATTTGCTCAGGTAAAAACCAAGAAGGAACTCATCAATCTTGCTTTAAAAGAGTTTGTTGAAAATAAAAAACCACTGAACCTCCTTGACCTTGAGAGTAAAATTGAGTTTTCTCCCCGCTATAACCGCAAACGACTGAGAGAAAGTCGATGATCCTTGTTCCTCAGTGTTTATTGATTTTTTTAAAGGAAAAAGCAATAAATCCGCAAATAAATCTAGAGATATCTTAGAGCAAAGCATTCCTTTTGGATTGACTCCTTTCATTCTTCAGTAAATTCTTCGAGGTGCAAAATCGAGATTTGAGTTTAATCGTTCAAAAGAGTATCTTGAATCGCAGTTTTTTTTTGCCCGAAAGATCTGATTATTTCTTATTCCAAGGCCGCAAAAATATACTCCCAGTATCGGCAAAAAGGAATTACCATTCGCAACACGATCGATTACCTCATTGCTCAAACAACAATGGAACCCGATCTTTTTCCTCTGCATAATGATAAGGACTTTACTGCCATGAAAGAAGTGAATGCAATAAAAGTGTATTAACTCACCAAATCACCGGCTCAATAGCCGACCCCCGATTCAGTATCATCAATAACTTCATTCATCCCTATTTCCATTTAGCCCTCATTATTTCTGGTAAAAACTAACAAATAGGTGTTCCGGCCAGGAATGACTGTGTCTGCTGAAGATGGATGAGTTAGATATTCACCGATTTTGGCAGTAGGTGCGATTGGAATTGAAGGACACTTTTTGTTTTCATACCTTTATGTAATTGCCCTGTATGAAAAGGATCATTCATTGAGTTTCTGAATAAAATGGTATAAAATATAGCTTAACCAAAATTCTTGAAACATTATAAAGATTATTATCAATGTTAAACAATCCGTTGTTTAAAATCTCATTTATTCGGAGGAATCGATGGATTTGAAATGGTTGAAAGATTTTGTAGTGTTATCATTTCTGATTTTTCTTTTAAATAGTTGCACTACAGGGAGTTCTGGTGATAGTTCAGATGCCACAACAGATACTGTCAGCGGTTCTGATGTGAAAGTAATTACCTCATTTTTAATAGAAGCTTCAAAAAACATTGATTTCTCATCTGATATTATTGGGACCGTCAATAACGCAGAAAAAACCGTTCAACTATTAATCCCCTGGAATAATGCTGTAAACAACCTGATCCCGTCAATCGAATTTGACGGGATTTCAATTGACCCTGCCAGTGGCACTATTACGGATTTTACAAACCCAATGACCTATATCGTCACTGCTGAAAATGGCTCCACGCAAAATTATGTTGTTACAGCTGATTTTTGTGTCCCTTTTAATACTGCCTCCGGGATCAGTTTCACAGATACTGACCAGGATGGCGGTCAACTGGGTGGAGACGTCACTATTTTCAAAGCGGATAACGAAAGTGATATTACCGGATATGCTCTCTATTGGGGATCGGATGCCATAACGAAGCTTTCTCTAATTCAAACATATCTTAAGACCGGAAGTAATTTAGCCCATACTTTTGGGAACGACACGGTGATTCCGGAAGGTGCTACACATTTATTAGTGTTTACCTGGAACGATATCGGTGAAATGCAAACCGCCGTCAGCACAATTTTTTCAGATGCGCTTTCCTGGGCCAAATCCTTTGATAGTGCTGGAAGTCTTGATCACGCAAATTCAGTTCAACAAACAACGGATAAAGGATATATCGTCGCCGGATTCACCTATGTTTATGGTGTCGGGGGGCCTGATGGATGGATTTTGAAACTGGATGGTTCCGGTAACATTTCCTGGGAAAAGAAATTTGGTGACCCGGGAAATAACCAAAATGATGCCATTAATGCGATTCAACAAACTGCTGCTGGCGGATATATTGCCGCCGGTTATACCGGATTAAACGGAGGCAAGGATATGTGGGTGTTGAATCTGGACGCCACTGGGGATATTCTTTGGCAAAAAACCTACGGTGAACTTGATTCAAGTCGTATTACCGGGAGCAGTGTTTTTGAGACTGCACAATCTATTAAACAAACTGATGACGATCAAGACGGTGATGCGGATGATGGATTTATCGTGGCCGGATACACATATGATTTTCCTCCTAGTACCGGTGCTTATAAGAAAATGTGGTTAATAAAACTTGATGTGATGGGCGGTATTTCCTGGCAAAAAACATTTGGAGGAGCCACTTATAGCGATAACGACCGGGCATATTCAGTACAACAGACCAGTGACGGTGGATATATTGTGGCGGGTCAAACCGGTATCAATAACTTAAATATCCGGCTGCATAAGTTGGATTCCTCCGGGGATGTCGTTTGGCAAAAATCATATGGTGGCTCAGGCACTGAATATGCGTTTTCCGTTCAACAAGCAGCGGAAGGAGGATATATCGTTGCCGGGACAACCTATTCCTTTGGAGCTGTAAATGGCGATGTATGGATACTTAAGCTTGATGCTGTCGGAGCTGTTGAGTGGGAAAAAGCACTGGGTGATAGTGGAACAACGGAGTGGGGGAAATCTATTCGCCAAACCGATGATGATGCAGACGGGAACGCTGATGATGGTTTTATAGTAGCGGGTCATAAGCGTGATCCTTCTGCTACGGGTTCAGCCGATATATGGATCTTAAAGTTGGATGCATCGGGAGATATAACCTGGCAAAAGACTTTTGGCGGGACTACCGGTGATGATTATAGCGACTCTATTTTCCAAACGGCAGATGGTGGCTATATTATAGCTGGTAGAACAAACTCGTTTGATACGGCTTTCGGGGATTTATGGCTGCTGAAAATAGCTTCCGACAGTAGTCTGGCTACTGTTGAATGCGGATTTGGCGGTGATTTAATAATCGTTAATAATACTACGGTGGATTCGTCAAATTCCTCTGCCGTGGTCGCTGATACGTTTCAAAGTGGTGTTGTAACTAACATTACGGGCGTCAGTACGAATATAACCGGGACGGATACTTTAGCTACCGTCAGCAATCAGTGTTACTGATCAGATAATGGATGATAATTGAAACTATTCAGCATTGCCCGCGCTCTATGTCATTCCCGCAAAGGCATAATGTCAATGAGCTAAGGGTCGGCTAAAAAATCAGTACACATTGTGTTTACAAAATGTCCATTGTTTTTAGGGCTTTTGTAAACAGATTATGTGAAATTATTTTATAACGATCCCTAAGCTCTGCCATTTATTAACCTGAGGAGGGACGACGAAGGATCTCTCAAGGCCAAAAGCAATTGATGTTGTTTCCAGCTTTATATTTCGATTTTACACAATCAATCAAGAATACTATCTGTTTGGGGAGTCCCAACCGTTTCTTGAGGCTGATTGGATCTGTTTCTGTAAAATGCCGGTTCCACTTCAAGCCTGTCGGACCAGGTTCCAGTAACCATCCTGTTAAGAAACAGGCGAAAATCATTGAGGATACACAACAGACACGGAATTAACAACAGGGTTAAAATCGTGGCGAAAACGACTCCGAAAACGATTGTAATGGCCATGGGAATCAAGGTGGAAGCATAGGCATCGGACTCCAGAATTAATGGTGCTAACCCACCTACGGTTGTGATACTGGTCAGAAAAACGGCTCTAAAACGTCGTGTCCCGCCTTTTTGGACTGCTTCAAAAAAAGGAATACCTTCCGCCATATTTTTATTCACTTGTTCAATCAGTACAATAGCATCATTGATGACAATGCCGGTTAAACCTACTATCCCGAAAAAACTGATCATGGTCAAATCATACCCCAGAATAAAATGCCCCCAGAGAGCACCGATGATCCCAAACGGTATGGTAATCAATACAATCAATGGCTGTAGATATGATCGAAACAGGGCGGCGATCAGCATAAAAATAGCCAGAACAATGATGATAAAGCCGATAATCATCGAATCAAATGATTCCTCCGATTCACCCGCTTCACCCTCCAACACCAGGCTGATACCGGGATATTTTGTTTCCAACATCTCAAAATAACCATTTTCCAATTCTGAAATAATTTCACCAGGACGGATAATACTCGTATCCACGTCTGCACTGACGGTTACTCTTCTGAATCCATCGGTTCGAATGATGGAGGAAAAACCGGGTCCATAACTTGTTTCTGCCACACGATTCAACGGGACTTCATACCCCTGTGACGTTCTGATGCGGAAATGGTCCAGACTGGACAGCCGTTGCCGTTCTTCCGAGGTGTAACGTACACGTATTTTTACTTCGTTACTGCCTCTTTGGATGCGTAGAGCTTCTTCACCGTAGTATCCGGTATAAAGTTGATTGGCCAAATCCTGTACGGTTATTCCCAAAACTCTTGCTTCCGGTTTAAGTTTGAATTGGATTTCATTTTTCCCCAGGGTAAAATCGGATTGAATGTCAAAGATGCCTTCAAACCGACCAAGTTTTGTTGTTAAGTCATTTACTGCGGCCTTTAAAAACTCCAAATTATGTCCATCCACACCGATTTCTATGGGTTTTCCGGGATGCCCCATGATCGTGCCGGTGAACGACAATGACGTAGCCCCGTAAATGGCCCCGACTTCCTTTTTCCATGCAGCAACCAGCTCTTTTGTATGAATCCCCCTGTTTTGTGCATCCAGTAACATGACCTGTACCCCGCCGATGTGAGGGGCTGTCTTTTCTACTCTTCCCGGTTCAAGACCCGGTGTTTGTCCACTGACAACCAGTATTTCTTTGATTAAAGGTTCACCGCTGTTGGTCCTGGTTTGTTCAGACACGCTGTTAATGGACTGTTCCAGTTTTTTAACGGCCTCTTTGGTAACATCAATGGACGTCCCTTCAGGGAATTTAACAATTGAAGTAATATAACGGCCGTCTCGTTCCGGCAGCATTTCAAACTTAATCAGATTTCCTTTAATTAACCCCATTGAAACCAACAGGAGGGCAACAGTCAGCGACAAAACAGCATAACGCACACTTAGGGTTTTTTTCAGGGTAGGGGTATAAAACTTTAAAATAAAATAATCCAAAAATCCGGTCACCGCATTGGGAATGATATTAAAAGCCCTTGCTGTTTTTGACGGTTTTCTCAGAGAGGATGCCTTATCGGGCGAATGAGCCAGATGGGCCGGTAAAATCAAAAAACATTCAAGCAGTGAAACAACAAGACAGGCAATCACAACAATTGGCAAAATTCGAATGAATTTGCCCATTACACCGCCAACAAAAATCAAGGGAATAAATGCTAATATAGTCGTCATCACCCCAGCAGTTACCGGCATTCCAACTTCTAAAAAGCCATTTATGGCTGATTCTACTGGTCCTGCGCCTTGCTTTCTGTGCCAGGCTATGGATTCACCGACAACAATGGCATCATCAGTGACGATTCCAAGGATCATGATAAATCCAAAAATTGAAATGTTATTTATCGATCCACCGACCAACCAGGTTATGGCCAAACCGCCGAAAACGGAAACAACGATTCCCAATCCCGTCCAAAACGAAAGACGGGCGTTTAAGAATAACCAAAGGATGAAAAACACAGTGATCAAACCAATGATACCGTTTTTAAATAAAACATTCATCTGATGCCGAATTGAATCGGTGTTGTCAAATAAGATTCCAACATTGGCACCAGGAGGAAGTTTTTTGTTTTGGTCGGCAATAAAATCATGCACGGCTTCTGAAATACTAATGGAATCTTCCCGTTTGGTTTTATAGATATTCAGCAAAATGGCCGAAGATCCGTTTACCGAAGTATTTATCATATCTTCGGTAAATCCGTCCTTAACGACCGCCAGGGTATCCAACGTGATGATTTCCCCATCTTCTCCGGCCAGAACAACAATTGATGAGATACTTTTGCCAGTGTATTTTCGTCCTACTGTACGGATGCGAATGTCTTCCAGTTTATTTCGTATTTGTCCTCCCGAACGATTAAGACTGCTTCTACGAATTGCTTCCGTCACCTGGGAAAAAGTGATGCCATATTCTCTCAATTTTTGTTCCGATACTTCCACATCCACTTCATAATCCCGAATGCCGGTAATCGTCACCTGGGAGATCTGGTCCAGGTTGAGCAGCTGGTCTTTGAGTTTTTGAGCCCATTCTTTGAGAGCTTTTTCCGAAAGATCACCGTTCAGGTATAATGCCATAACAGGATCTCTGTGTAATGGTAAGGTTATAATCGGTTTTTCCGCATCAGAAGGGAAAGTAGAAATTCCATCAATTTCTGTCCGAACACGGTCCAATACTTCTCTTCCGTTATATCCGTCTTTGATTTCGATACGGGTTATACTTCCATTTTCACGAGAAACAGAAGTATAGGATTTTAATCCTTCCATTCCTTTCAGTTTCTCTTCAATTTTCCGTGAAACGCCTTCTTCGACTTCTTCCGGGTCTGCACCTGGATACGTTACCTCAACTTGAACAATGTCAAAGGAAACATTGGGCATCTCTTCTCGAACCATTAAAATTGAAGATATGATTCCGGTAAACAGAATCATGATCATCAAAAGATTCGCCAGAACACGGTTGTTCACCATATTGGTTAATAGCAGTTTCATTGTTGTTTATCTCCTGTTTTTTATACAAGTAAGGCGGCTAAAAAATCAGTTCACATTCTGTTTACAAATATGCCCATTGTTTTTTGAACTTTAGAAAATAGATTATGTGGAGTCATTTTTTAACGATCCCTAAGGTGATCGTTTCGGATTGAACCAGTGAATTCTCCAAAGGATCAGATAGCCGATTGATGATAACGCGGTCATTCTCGTTTAAACCGGCTGTAATCATAGTAAATTCATCATCAAGCAATTCACTTTTGATCGGGATGGTTTTCAGACGACTGTCGCGCACAATATGTACCGTATTTTTGAATGAAACAGCTTGACTTGGTAGTTTAATTGCCTGTTCAACAATCTTGCCGGGGATGGTTACTTTACAGAACATTCCTTCCACAATGGGAAATAACTGTGGTTCTTTTTCAGTTTCGTTCATGGCATTTAATCGAACAGCCAAGGTGATGGTCCTGGTTTTCGGATTAAAGGATACAATTCGATGCAGAAATCCTATTGCCTTGATTTCGTTTTTTTCCTTAGACCAGGTTATTTTGCAGGGAACCTGTTCCAGCCGGTTAAACCAATGTGCTGTTTTGATTTCTCCGGAAGATAAAAAACGAAGGTATTGTTTGGCCTTTTCGCTGTCTATGGGCACATGTATTTCAAGCAGTGAATCGTCAACAAGGGTTACAATCGGGATTCCCGGTGAAAGGTATTGTCCCGTTTCAACGAAAACGGTTTTAATCCGTCCATTAAAAGGTGCATAAATTGATGCTCGCTTAATGGTTAAATTAGTTGTTTTTATTGAATATTCAAGTTGATTTACCTGCTCGGAAATGGTGTTGTAATTGAGTTCGGATTGTTCAACGTCATAAAGTGTCCCGATTTTATTACGATTGAAGAGTGTCGCTCGCCGCAAATATTCTTTCCGGGAAATTTCCATGTTCCGTTTGAGGATGTTTAACCGGGTTTGATTTGCTTTTAGCAGCAATTCCTGTTCACAAGTATCGATTTTCACCAGCAATTCATTTTTACTGATCGATTCCCCAACATCCAGGCGATCATGAATCCGGATCACCTTGCCGGGAATTTCAGATGAAATTTCTGTTGTTTTTACAGACTTTACCTTCCCATATCCTGTGATGGCAGTGGGTATATCTTCGAACCGGACGTCCACTGTTTGTACTTGGAGAGGAGTCTCTTTTATTGATATTTTTGCCGGTGTCGTTTTTAGCCCCGCCAATGTATCCATACCTAAAACTCCTATTCCGATTAAGGTTGCACAACAAACAACCAAAATTACAATTCTTCCCATTTTACTGGGGCCTGATCGACCTGTTTTCATATGACCTCCAAAAATAAATTCGTTATCAATAATATCGCTTTGGAATAAAAAGCTGTATTTGTATAATTCAAAGATATCGCAGGATGAATGAAAATAAGGTAGTATCAATGTGAAAACGATGTGAAAAATGCCAAAAGAAGGTATATATTTCTGTGGATTTTGTGAGATTATAACAATATGGAATAAAAAATTGCTGACGATGCATCACGTTTCTTATAAAATAAGATACCCAGTTTGGTTTTTTTATAAAGAATAACACACATTTTAGAGTTTAAATTTGACCATTACCTGTCCATATTTTTTTTAAAACCAGTGTCATTCTGAAGGAAGCCCCCTGGTGATCTGAAGAATCTTCATACTTTCAAAGAGATCTTTTATTACTGGATTCACAGGACTTGAAGCAAACATGTTTCCAGGTAATCAACAATATCTGTTGCTTTGGGTCCTGAGGGCTTCGTCATCGTACTTCCCCAGGATAACAGGAAGCTTACCAAGAAACCGTGTTTACCGGGCTAGGATAAAAAACACTGAAATGTGAGGCACAATCAGGTGAATCCGTTTCTTAATTCTAAAGTCCATTTTTTTTAGTACTCCAGCGGGAATATGAAGGAGGAATATGGTTTTCAGACTAATTTTTCTGTTTGCGATTGTTTGTCATGGATGGAACCAGCCGGTTATCGGAAAATGTTTGCTTAAAATGGGCTTCAGGGAGGAAAATAAGCCGCCGTATATGAACCAATCGCCCGATAACAGGGGGCTTTATTTTGATCTTTATGACCATGCTGCTAAATTGATTAATTGTAAGCTCAAGATCGTTCGCGGACCCAAAAAACGCATATTAGCTTTCCTCGAAGATGGAAAAATTGATTTTTATCCTTCGTTTAACTTTACATTAAAACGTAAAAAATATGTTCACTACATTCCAACCGGATTAACAAAACGTCTGGTTGGCATTACTCGGAACGATTTTCCTGACATTACGGATCTGTCCCAACTAAATGGATATACTGCATTATTGGCCCTGGGAAGCGTCAATCGTTATCAAAGATTTGAGGGTATTAAGGTTTTTAAAGTCCAAGATCTGACGATTCAAAAGGTTGTATCTCTTCTCAAGCTTAAGCGTGGTGATTATTATATTGGAAGGCAGTCTGAGTTTTTGTATTTCTTAAAAAAAAATCCCGCATACAATAACATAGTAAAAAGTAGTCAATGCTGCGGTACAAACGAACCCATCTATTTGGCTTTCTCCAGAAAATCACTCCATTATCGGGACAAAATAAATCCGAATTTTGATAAAACAAAACAACTGTCCCCAACCAATCTGAAAGTTTCTATCATCTCAGATTCCATTCCCTATCAATTTCAACAAGAGTTAAAGAACATGGAATTACATGGAATTACAAAAAAAATATATGATAAGCACTTCAGGTTATCGGATGAAAAATATTAACGCCGTATTTGAATAGCTATATACTCAAAAAGGTAAAATGACCCGAGAAAAAGTCCCTATTTATCACTCCATCAGCACACAGTTTTTAAAAACGGTTTTCGGATGGTATCTTATCATTACTGTCCTTGTGACTGGGATTCAACTGATTTTGGAATACTATCATATTAAAGAGATGGTTATTCAAGAAATCCAAAAGATCCCTAAAACGTTTGGTCCTGGAATATCAGACTCTCTTTGGAGTCTAAACACCAAAATGCTGGAATCCATTCTTATCGGAATGAGTGAAAACTCTACTGTTATTGGCGCAAAAGTAATAGATTCGGCAACCAACATGGTGCACGCCGTCGGTGTGGTGTTAAATGAAGATGGTAAAAAGGTTAAAAAGCATTCCAACCAACAGGAAGCAAAAAGCTGGTTGACAACCATATATAAAAACGAATTTCCCATTTTTATCACCTTGCCGGAAGGGGAAAAATCGATTGGGACACTAACGATTTATTCCAGCAACATGATTGTCTTAAACAGGATTAAATCTGATTTTACACTAATCGTCATCAACGCCATCATTAAAATCTTAATTTTGTGGATAATTATTCTACTGGTTTTTCAAAAACTGCTGGGTACTCCCATAACACAGTTAACCAATGAGATAAAACAGGTGAATTTTGATAAACTTAGAAATGTGAATATTGATATTAAAAGCAAAAACAAAAACGAGTTCAATGTATTGGAAACATGTTTCAACAGTATGATCAGCAACCTTTACCAGTCGAGGCAAGCGCTGGATCAAATCAATCGGGATCTTGAGGACCTGGTATCTCAAAGAACCTGTGAATTGGAACAATCAAATCGTGACTTAAAAGAATCCAAACAAAGAGCTGAGCAATATTTACAACTGGCAGGTGTCATGTTTATTGGGCTTGACACTGAAGGTAAAGTAAATATTGCTAATAAAAAGGCATGTGATGTTTTAGAATGCAATGAAAATGATATTTTGGGTAAAAACTGGTTTGATGTCTTTATCCCGAGCGGTATCCGAAACCAGATCCGTTCAGTGTTTGAAGAGATCATGGCGGGCAATATCGAACCTGACTCATATTATGAAAATCCTGTTATTTCAAAAATCGGTACAAAAAAAATGATTGCCTGGAACAATTCGGTGATTAATGATCATCAAAACAAAATTGTAGGAATATTGGCTTCCGGTGAAGATATCACGAAACGTAGACAAACCGAGAAAAACTTAAAAACTTCACTTAATGAAAAGGAAGTGCTTTTAAGAGAGTTATATCACAGAACCAAAAATAATATGCAGGTCATCAGCGCGATGTTGGCGTTGAAGGCCTTAAGTGTTGATAATGAGCATGTAAAAGAGGTTTTTATTGAAACGGAAAATAGAATACAAGCCATGGCATTGGTTCATCAAAAACTCTACCAGTCCAAGGATCTCTCCAACATTAATCTGGGAGATTATATCAACGATCTGGCAATACTCTTGTTAAGGAGTTACCGGGTGCCTGAAAAAAGTGTTTCACTTAATCTAGATGTAGATGATATTATTGTGTTAATAGATGTCGCGCTCCCTTGCGGATTAATTATCAATGAGCTAATTTCGAATTCGTTAAAATATGCGTTTCCGAATGATTGGGATGGAAAGATAGATATTGGTGTCTGTAAAACCGAAGCTGGTGATATCGATATTCGGTTTTCAGATGATGGTGTCGGCTTGCCGGAGGATTTTGACACGAAAAAAAACAATGCCCTGGGAATTCGTACCTTAACAAGAATTGTGGAACACCAGTTGAAGGGTACCGTCGTTTTTAAGTCAACTAAAGGAACCTGTTGCCGTATTCAGTTTAAGGATTCTCTTTATAAGGATCGAGTGTGACGACGAATAAAAAAATAAAGATACTGGTAGTGGAAGATGAGGCCATTATCGCAATGAGGCTGGAAATGGAACTGAAAGAGCTGGGATACGATGTCTGTGTGCCGGTTTCTAACGGGGAGGATGCCATTAAGAGTGTCAAAACAGAAAACCCCGATATTGTATTGATGGATTTACATCTGGTTGGGAATTTACAAGGCATTGATGTTTCGCGAGAGATCCATAAGAAATATAAGATTCCACTAATATTTATGACCGGATACCAGGACGATGATATGATGAAAGAAGCAATGAAACTGGAACCGGTGTGCTATTTAATCAAACCGATAGAAATGTCAATGATAAAAACAGCCATCAATTCAGTGTTTGATCGGTAATATCCATTTGGCAATCAAAATCGGAAAATTTACTGTCTATATATAAAGGATTGGTAGCAAAATAATTTGTCGAACAGTCATTCCTGGCGCTGAATAAACCTTCTGAATAACTTGGATTGTTTTACTGGCAGCGAGAAGCGAAAGGCAATTTTTCCAGTTCTATTTTATTCGTCTCTATTCATGCAGTTGAATCCATGCCCAGATCGGTTGAACATACTATTAACAGCTTCTGCATGACAGAAAAAGAGATCCTTCATAACTGAATTCGCAAGACTGGCAATGAAGAACTCCTGCTAATAAACTTGGGTTTATACTCAATTATTTCAATATAATATTAGATTAAAATTCCATACAAACACATTGCCGGGCTTCAGGAGTTAAATGTATTAGCATATCTTCGGTACATAGGACTGTCCCACCGTTTGTTTTTGCTTCAATCAGCCCCTGTCACCCAGGATGACAGGTGGTGATACATTGTCATGCCATTATCCCGACTGCTTTGGCAGGGAGGTTGAAAACTCAAAATGTTAAGTATATAACTGTGATTAATATTTGATTGAAAATATACTGGTTTATTTCAATCATTTTTTTGGACTGAATGTGAAGAATCGGAAAAACTGTTTTATCTCAACTGTTGTTTTTGATGGAAGCTCACTAAATGGGAGTTGTAAGGAATATGTGGATGAGATTCAATTTAAAGGGTTTCGTTTTAGGTTGTTGGGTTTGTTTGGTTTTTACCGGGTGTAGCTTTTTTAGAGAACCGCCGCCACAAAAGGTGATCAACCTGCAAAATATTAAGGATTATGCCTGGATGGCTCTGCTTGCTTATGAGGATGATGACAGTATCCAAGCACATTATGAGAAAATGTATGACATCCATACTGAATCGGTGACGGCAGTGCAGGGAAGATATATAATTTTGACAGATCATAAAAAAAAGCAGCAATACCTGGTTTTCCGAGGGACCGCCAATACAAGTAATATGCTGGATGATGTTCGATTTGACAGCGTCAGAGACAATATTCTGAAAATTTCAGTTCACCGGGGGTTTCAGGAACATGCATCGGCTGTCTTTCAACATATACGTGAGAATAGTTGGCAGTTGCTGGATGACGATTATGATACCATTTGCATCGGCCACTCTTTAGGTGGTGCAACAGCAGCTCTGATCGGGGCATACTTGATAGAAGAGAACTTTGATGTACGATTTGTAGTCACATTTGGCCAGCCGAAATTTACTGATCCGGATGGGTCCATGCAATTGAAAGCTCTACCTCTCATTCGAGTGACAAACCATGGTGATATTGTCCCCGATGTACCTCTTATTGACCAGAAACTGTCATTGGAGAAAAGCTATGATCATTTGGGGCTGGAATTGATGCTGTTGGATGAATCAAAATATATGATTGCCTTTAAGGAAAAAAAATCTGGTGAGAAACCGTCTTTTATTCAGCAACTCCTGTCCAAAGTCAACGTTGAAAATCACCTGATAAACACGTATCTTGCTAAAATATCGGACCTTTTGAACATATCCTTGTATCCCAGCATCACCGTTAGCAAAAAAGGGTGGTGGTTGTGGGGAAAAACTCATTTTGACTGGATCGACCAAGGTCAACCAGCCATTGATTAAATCCTCTCAATAAAATCCTACTAAAGCAGCAAAAGCAGGGACCTTTTGCTGCTGTCAAAAAAAAACGTCTTTCTAATATCATAAAAAGACGTTTTTTTACTGCCTGTGTAAATTTCTTTTCAAATCTTCTGTTTTTTTGTTAATATTAAAAGAGAATTTAAATACGCTAATTCACAAGTTGTGTGAAAAGTATTGTTTTATAATATTATCTTTTTTTATCTTATGAAAGCTTCCAGTGAAGTTAATAACGAGAGTTCAGGGAGGTTTGGCTGGATGGGAATGAAAAAAAATGTCTGCCAGTATTTATTTCTTTGTCTTCTTGCGATTGCCATGGGACCAGCGGTTTTTTCTTCCGACTGGAGCAGTTCCAGTGATTTTCACGCCACCATTAAGATGAGCGGCTCCCTGATTGCGATGGTCGCTGGATTTACCGAGATTATTTACTATTTTGGCATGGGAAAGCTTTTTTTTCTCATTGTCGGACTGGGATTTATGTTTTCCGGTGGTGAAGATCTGATTCATGGGATTTTTAGTTTTGAGCAGTTTTTTATTAATATCGGTGATTTTTTTTGTTGTGTTCCTGTTAGTTTCGATATCGGTCCAATATTTCTGGCATTAGCCTGTATCTTCGCAGTTTTTTTTGAGCAAACTATCGATACTGTCAAAATAAAAAAAACAGCACAATTGGTAGCACTGATTGCAGTTTTACTTGGCGGTTCCATAACAGTTATTGCTTTTATCATCCCCCTGCCACAGATAGTTTTTCCAGAAGATCTTATTGCCAGGCCGGTAGATTTCAGTTTGGCTTTACTGCTCCTTATCACTTTTATTTTGGTGTTTAGAAGAATGTTGGTTCAAAGGGATACTTTTACCCATTATCTGCTGCTGAGTTTGCTGCTGGGTTTTTTTGGGCAGATCTATTTGTCATTTTCCAAACAGCTTTATGATGTTTTTTTTAATGTGGCTCATGTGGCTGGTATTCTAAGCTATCTAATGCCGGTTATCGGATTGATCCGTTATACCTTGGAAAGCCTTAAACAAACGAATCAGACCCAGGAGATTCAAAGAGACATGCTGATTCGTCTGGAGAGTTTTATCACAAACGTTCCCTCACCTGTTGCTATTTTTGATGAGAAGGGACGGTCTCAAATGGTCAATCCTTCCATGTGTGATGTGTTTAATATTTTAGACGCAGACAACAATGGACGGCATTTTACTGAATTCCTGCCGGAAAATATGGCCCAGGATTTTCTGAACCGAATACAGACAGCATCCCGGATAAATTCACCGGTGGTGCGTGAAGATCAGATTGAAACCGATGGTGTCCAGGAGACGTATGCCACGATTCTTTTTCCTATGCAGCAAATGGATGACAACCGAAATTATGGATTTATTGCTGTGGATATTACTGATAATAAGCGCATGGAAAACGCGCTACGCAACAGTGAAGAGAAGTATCGTCAAATATTTGAATCTTTTCAGGATCTTTACTTTCGGGTAAATCTGGATGGCATCATTGAAACCATCAGTCCTTCAGTATTTCTTTTGACCGGTTATCACTCGAACGAATTAATCGGGACACAGGTTGTTGATCTATTTATTGATCTTCATGATCATAAATTGTTTTCAAAGGAGATTCTGATTATTGGAACAGTCACTAATTATGAGCTGAGTCTGAAAAAGAAAAATGGACAGGTGGCTGTTGTTAGCATGAACGCCCAGTTAATAAAAAACGAGATGGGAATACCGGTGGCAGTGGAAGGAGTACAACGGGATATTACTGATAGTAAAGAGAAAGAGCATAAGTTGGAAGCGCTTAATAAAGAGCTGATACAAACCTTAAAACATGCTAACGATATGGCAGCTCAAGCGGATACGGCCAACAGGGCAAAAAGTGAATTCCTGGCAAACATGAGTCATGAGATCCGCACACCCATGAATGGTGTTATGGGTATGACCGGTTTGCTGCTCGATACCGATTTGAACGAAGAACAACGTCAGTTTGCTGAAACTGCACATGCCAGCAGTGAATCTTTATTAAAACTGATAAACGACATCCTGGATTTTTCCAAGATCGAAGCTGGAAAATTGGAGATGGAAAGGATTGATTTTGACTTGCATTCCCTGCTGGATGACTTCACTGGACTGCTGTCGTATAAAGCCCAACAAAAAGGACTGGAATTTCTTTGCGTTCCATCACCTGAGATTCCAGCTTTATTGCAGGGTGATCCGGGTCGGCTACGCCAGATTTTAATCAATTTAGTGAGCAATGCCATTAAATTTACACATAAAGGTGAGATTACTGTTCGTGCTCATCTGGAATCAGAGACAGACACAGAAGTCTGTGTGCGTTTTTCAATAAACGACACTGGTATCGGTATACCAAAGGATAAGCAGGACGATCTTTTCCAGCAGTTCACCCAAGTGGATGCTTCAACCACCCGTAAATATGGCGGTACCGGACTGGGATTGGCTATCTCTAAACAGTTGTCTGAGATGATGGGGGGGGAAATTGGTTTTAACTCCCAGGAAGGTAAAGGTTCACAGTTCTGGTTTACTGCCTGTTTTTTTAAGCAGCCTGAGCAAAAACGTGGATTTTGTAAAATGGTTGATCTAAACGATGTTCGAATCCTGATAGTGGATAATAACGCAACCAATCGGGAGATTTTCTTACTCCACACTAAAGCATGGGGTATGCGGTCCGAGGGGGTATCGGATGCTGAAACAACCTTGTTGCGGTTACGGGAAGCCAAACAAGCGAATGATCCTTTTCGGGTGGCCATTATCAGCATGCAGTTAACTAATATGGACGGTGAAATGCTGGGTAAAGTAATCAAAACCGATACCACCATATCAGAGACGCACCTGGTGATGACGACCTCTCTGGGTAAGAGAGGAGATGCAAAACGTTGTGAAGAGATCGGTTTTGCCGCATATTTTCCCAAACCGGTACGTCAATCGGACCTTTTTCAAGCACTAAAATCAATAATCAAGGGAGAGGAAGTCAGAACAAGAAAACCAATCGTTACCCGTCATTCAATCCGAGAAAAGCAACGTTGTGATGCACGAATACTGTTGGTCGAAGATAACGTTACTAACCAGCAAGTAGCGCTGAATATACTGAAAAAACTGGGATTTTGTGCCGATGTATCGGCAAACGGAGTGGAAGCAATCAAAACATTGGAGAAAGTTCCTTTCGATCTGGTCCTGATGGATTTACAAATGCCTGAAATGGACGGACTTGAGGCGACCAGATACATACGAAATTCGCAATCCTCAATGCTGAATTGTAATATACCGATCGTCGCCATGACCGCCAATGCGATGAAGGGGGACCGGGAAAAATGTCTGGCGGCGGGGATGGATGACTATCTCACCAAACCTATCGATGTGCAGTCCCTTGTAACAATCATAAAAAAGTGGCTTCCTGCCAAAAATGAGACGATTCACCAAAGCCAAAAAAAGTACAAAAAAACCTCTCATATATTCGATCAGGATGCTATGTTAAAACGGTTGTTGGGTGATAAAAATCTGGTGAAAAAAATTATACAGGGATTTTTGATCGATATTCCAAAACAGATTGATATTTTAAAGGGATTTCTTAAACAGGGCGATTTATCAAATATTTGCCGTCAGGCCCATTCAATAAAGGGTGCGGCAGCCAATGTCGGTGGAGAGGAGCTAAAGGAAGCGGCCCTTACCCTGGAAAAAGAAGCTGGGTCTGGGAAATCTACAGGTATCGACAGTTTTGTGTCCAATTTGGAAGAAAAGTTTGACCAACTGAAAACAGCCATGGAAATGACATTATCACCTGGCATGTCGGAGATTTCACGTGAATATAAGGAGCAAACAACAAGCAATTCTGTGATCCAGAAATTTTGAAGAAAGACAGATGTTTTATATTAAAGACAATCCCATACGGATGACAATTTGACCTCACCTGCATATATTATTGACCATTTTATAAAAAAGGAAGGGTGTATGTCATGGAAATACTCAATGGCTTGGAAGCCTGGAACGAGTTGCAGAATGACACAATGCCGAAGCTCATCATTCTCGACCTGATGATAACGGAAATCAATGAGTTCAAGTTGCTTCAACGGGTTCGTGTTTTGTTGTTACCTCAACCCCATTATGTTACCATGCATACTACCAAGGACCGTAAACCCGATATGGTTAACGTTTTGAATACCGGTGTAAACGATTACAGACTGTGTTCAGCCCGGATGATTTGAGAGCCTGGCTTGATGCTGGAAACCGAATGCTCAACATGCTGGCTGCGCTGATCATATATGAGAAAACTTAAATCGGCTCTGGAACAGGTAAAAATGCTCCAGGTTTTTTTATCTATTTGCTCATACTGCAAAAAAAACTGTAAGGATAAGGGATGTTGGGATCAGGTTGAGGCTTGTGTCGGCTGTCATAAGGATGTCGATTTCAGTCAGGGTATTTGCCCGGATTGTAAGAAAGTACATTTTCCAGATATTTACAAAAAAGTAAATAAGCAGGTCAATCAAAGGAAGTCATGACTCCCCAGGAAAACCAGTTTACGTCTGTAACAGCTGTGGTGGTAAACGATAATAGCACCCAGAGTGAGATTTTAGCTGAACTGTTGAAAAGTGTAAAATTCGATGTCAGTTGTTATGAAAGTGTTGAATCGGCAGTTCTGGCCTTGGATCCTAACACACCACCGGATATTATCATTACTGACCTGTATATGCCGGGAATCGATGGTTGGCGTTTCTGTCGACTCCTGCGCTCTCCGGAATACAAAGCGTTTAACCAGGTTCCCATTCTGGTGGTATCAGCCACATTTTCAGGAGATGATGCTTCACGAATCACTGCCGATGTAGGGGCCGATGCGTTCCTTCCGGCACCGATTGACGGAAATATTTATATTAAAACCGTGCAAACCTTGCTAAAAAGGCAAAAAGCCCAAATTGTTCGTAAAGTACTGATTATTGAAGATAGTATATCCATTTCCACACTCCTACAGGAAGCGTTTAAAAAGAGCGGATACCATGCGGATGTTGCTCTTTCCGGAAAGGATGGTCTTCAAATGTTTGAATCAGCATCATATGGATATGTAGTTTTGGACCATCATCTACCGGATCTGTTGGGTGATCAGTTACTGGAACGTTTCAGTGCCAGTGAAACGAAACCAGTCTGTATTATGATAACTACTGATCCCAGGCCGGATTTGGCAGTGTCATGGATGAAAAAAGGAGCCGATGCCTACCTGAGAAAACCTTTCGATCCTGAGTTTTTAATCAAGCTATGTGCCAAAGCAGGACGTGAGAGATCGTTGTTACGGGTGGAAAAATTGCTGGAAAAAAGGACAGAACAACTACGAAGCAGTGAAGAGCTTTACCGAGTAACCATTGACTCTCTCCCCGAAGCCATCCACTTTGTGGATACGGATTTGCGGATATTGTTATTTAGCAAAAAACTGAAAGAATGGTGTGCGGAACTTGGATTGGAGCAAAATATCATCGGTAAAAACTTAAGGGAGGTTTTTCCCTTTCTTTCCCAGGAGGTTTTTGATCAATACAGGCAGGCCATGGATATGGGTGTACCTGTGTTAGCTTCCGAGGAAAATGTCATTAATGGAAGGGTTATTCTGACTGAAACCCAGAAGATTCCCTGTGTTTTAGGTAACAAAGCTAAAGGAATACTAACCGTATTGATCGATGTTACCGAACGTAAGAGGGCTGAGGAGAAAATTCAAAATCTCCTGAAAGAAAAAAAACTGCTTTTACAGGAGGTTCATCATCGAATTAAAAATAACATGAATGTTATCCGGGGGCTTTTATTAATGCATGCCAAATCCCTTGACATACCTGAAGCTGTTAGTGTTTTGAAAGATGCCATCGGTCGGATAGAAAGTATGGAAGTGTTATATGATAAGTTGTACAGAACGGAAAATTTTCGGAATGTATCTTCAAAAGCATATTTTACCCAACTCATTGATGAAATCCATCACTTGTTTCCAAACAGGGAATCGGTTCAAATTAAAACCAAATTTTCCAAAGACGATACCATTAATGTCGGTGTTCTTTTTCCGCTGGGAATTATTATTAACGAACTGTTCACCAACAGCATGAAATACGCCTTTATCGGTAGGGGAGGTGGAAAAATAAAGCTGTCTTTGGAAAAAAAGGACCATACCATAACAATTATATTTGAAGATAATGGTATTGGTATACCTGATAATTCAATGGAGCAGCAAAAAGGATTTGGCATGAAACTGGTCGATATCCTGGTGAAGCAGCTCGATGGAAACTATCAAATAGAAAAAAACCATGGAACCAGATATATTATTGAATTGAATGATTTTTAGTGATAAAATTCAAATAAGTGGAAGATAACATAAATCTTCTGGCATATGTGATTGGAAACGTTCGAATTCCCTGGGACTTTTATTGATCGGGACCCTGCCCAAAACCGGTTGTAAAGATCAAATGATGAGGAAGATAAGAACGAAACCGAGTTTATGAATAATCTTTTATGGGTAGTGTGTAAAAATGGAAAAAGCTAAAGTACTTATCGTGGAAGATGAATCCATCATTGCCTTGGAAATAAAAAATGCATTGGAAAAACTTGGACACTCTATCACTAACATTGTCGATACGGGTGTGAAAGCTATTGAAAAAGCAAAACTGAACCAACCGGATATCATTTTAATGGATATTCGACTGAAAGGGGATATGAACGGGATTAAAACCGCTGAAGAGATTCGATCCAACTTGGATATCCCCATTGTTTTTCTAACGGCCCATGCGGAAGAAAGTATTCTGGAACGTGCCAAGATGATCATGCCTTTTGGATATCTTTTAAAACCGGTTCATGAACAGGATTTAAACATCACAATCAAAATAGCTCTCCATACTGCCAAAGTTGAAGCGGAACGGAAAAAGGCAGTGGAAGACTTACGCAAAATGCAGCGAGAGCTGGAAAAAAAGGTGGAAGAGCGAACCATTGAATTACAAAAGGCCAAAGAGGAAGCTGAAAGGGCCAATCAGGCCAAATCCGATTTTCTGAATAAAACATCTCACGAGTTAAGAAGCCCGCTACACCATATTCTTAGTTTTGCCAAGTTTGGCATTTCAAGAACCGGTAAGATTGCGAAAGATGATATTATCGACTATTTTAAGACCATTTGGGAAAGCGGTAACGGCTTGCTCAATTTATTGAACGACCTGCTGGATTTATCCAAGCTGGAATCGGGAAAAATGGAATACAAAATGTCGGTAGCCAATCTGGAAACCATCATCAAAAGAGTTGCTTCCGAGAGCAGCTCCACCTTAAAAGAAAAAAGTATCTTTCTAGAGATTATCAAACCCGAAGAGGCTACCAAGTTAATTTGTGATGCATTTAAAATAGGACAGGTGGTTCGAAATTTGTTGGCCAATGCTATAAAATATTCTCCCCAGGGGAAAAAAATCACCATTTCTATCGGTTCAGATCAATTGTCGGTCGGGCGTAGGGTCGGTGATAACGGCAAAACAGCTGGTTACCGTGTCACCGTTTTGGATCAAGGTATTGGTATTGCGGAAGATGAGCTGGAATCGATTTTTGAAAAATTTATTCAAAGCAGTAAAAGCAAAGAGCATATAGGTGGAACCGGACTGGGATTGACTATTTGCAGGGAAATCGTCAACGCCCATAAAGGTAAAATATGGGCTGAAAACATCCCTGAAGGTGGAGCGGCTCTTTGTTTTGTTTTACCCTTAAAACAGGAAATAGTTTCATTTAAATAACAATGGTTCTTTAGGTGGCTTGCTGAACGTTTACAAATTTTCCATTGGTTTAATGACAAAGTAGATATTTTAATTATTCTTTTTTCCGATCATAATCTGGTGACCGATGGTGTATTCAGTGAAATGGATCTCATCTTTTGCCGAAATGTTCTGATCTACTTCAAACAGGAACTTCAAGATCGTGCTTTCAAAATTTTCAGGGATAGTCTTCGCCAAAATGGTATCCTTTGCCTGGGATCAAAAGAGACTGTCAGACTTTCCAAGTATTCCGAAGTGTTTGAGGATGTTGTTAAAGAGGAGAAGATTTATAGAAAAAGATGAATTGTTTAAATTAAAGAGTTTTGGATGATGAAAAATACTGGGGAATAACATACGGAACTATGGTGATGGGAGTATCAATGGGTGATCCTGATACCTTGAAAACGGTTTTTAACATATTAATAAACTGACACATGATTGATAAAAACAAGATCAACATTCTTGCTGTTGATGATCGACCGCAAAATCTTTTGGTTTTGGAACAGTATTTAGATTCGCCTTCTGTCAATATTGTGAAGGCAGAATCCGGTAACCAGGCATTAGGTCTGGTGTTGGATCACACCTTTGCATTGATCCTGCTGGATGTTCAAATGCCGGAAATGAATGGATTTGAGACTGCGGAACTTATCAGACAGAATAAGAATAGCAAAGAGATCCCCATCATTTTCCTCACTGCCATCAGCAAAGAGGAAAAGTATGTCTTTAAAGGATACCAATCCGGCGCTGTCGACTACCTGATTAAACCATTTGATCCTGATATTCTAAAAAGCAAGGTAAACATCTTTATCCAACTCTATGAACAAAAAATTAAACTTGAAATCCTTAATACTGAACTGGAAAACCGTGTTGATTTAAGGACAGAAGAATTAAAAGTGGCCAAGGAAAAAGCTGAACAAGCCAATATCGCAAAATCCAAGTTTTTGTCCAATATATCCCATGAGTTACTTACGCCATTGCACTGTATTGTAAACTTCGCCAGTTTCGGATTAAAGATGGCTAAAAATATGGAGAATAAAAAAATTCTCCACTATTTTTCTTCAATTACTGAATGCAGCAATGACCTGCTTTTTCTTATTCAGGATCTTCTAAACCTTGTCCAGCTTCAGGCGGGACAGATTATTTTTACTATGGCAAAAACCAATGTCGAAGAATCCGTTCATATGGTTTTCGATACCTTGAAGCAACATATCAGCCAAAATTCAATTACCGTTCATATCCAAAACCCGACGGTTGATACAGTCGCCTGGTGTGATAGAGAGCACACCACCAAGCTTTTTATGCAAATTATTTCTAATGCCATTAAATATTCGTCAAAAAACGGGATAATAGAGGTCTCTTTTGCGGAAGGCCAAATTGTTTCAGGAGAAAAAACAGTAGAAGCCCTGGAAATTTCGGTTAAAGATCAAGGTATTGGAATACCGGAAGATGAGCTGGTTTCCATATTTGATGCTTTCAGAGAAAGCAGTGTAACCGCATCAAAAGCAGGAGGAAAGGGCCTGGGACTTTCCATATGCCTTGAAATTGTCAAGGCACACCACGGCAAAATCTGGGCGGAAAACGTCGAACAAGGTTCCGTGTTCAAAGTCCTTTTACCTTACAACCCTATTGTAGACTGAGAGATTTAAAAACCAACCTCCAAAATCACTATTCAATTGGCCCTGAATGTTTAAACCATCTGTCCCATTAATCGAGGAAGAAACAAAGATATCTCCGGAAAAAGGACTGTTAATACAATTGCTATTGCCAATGCGAGTATTAGCGGAAGTACTTCTTTTATCAGCGATTCAAACGGTGCCCGACAAATACCCTGGGCAACATATAAATTCACCCCCACCGGAGGCGTAATCATACCCAGACAGAGATTCATTGTCATTACAACTCCAAATAATACCGGACTGAATCCAAGAGAAACGATAATCGGCAGAAAAAGAGGTGTGAATAGAACAATATTGGAAATCGTATCAATAAACATTCCCGTTACCAGCAGGAAACACATAATCAAGACAATGATGACAATTGGGCTATTGGTCATTGACAACATCTCTTGAGCAAGACTTTGAGGTATTCTTTGGATCGTCAAAAGTCGACCAAAGGTTGTCGCACCTCCCAGAATAAACATTGAGAGACAAGACAGGACTCCTGCTTCGACACAAGCCTCAAAGATCTTTTTAAAATTGAGCTGACGATAGACAAATTTACCCACCACAAGCGCATAAAAACTCCCTACAACGGCAGCTTCTGTTGGTGTAAACGCTCCGCCATATATCCCACCGAGAATGAGAACCGGGAGAAAAAGCGCCCATTTTGCTTTCCAGAACTGTTGAAAAACCCATCGTTTTCCACCAACTCGTTCTTTACCTTTATATTTTCTTTTCTTAGCAATAAAGTTATTGACCAGAACCAGCATTAATCCCATTAGAATCCCGGGACCGATTCCAGCAGCAAACATGCTTACAACCGACGTTCCGGCAATGACACTGTAGACAATCATGGGGATACTTGGCGGAATCACCGGACCAATTGTGGCTCCTGCTGCAACCACAGACCCTGCATAGCCAGGGCTATAGTCTCTTTTTACCATGGCAGGAACCAGAATAACACCCAGAGCCGCTACGACTGCCGGACCGGAACCTGAAATCGCTGCAAAGATCATACAAGCAACAATGGAAGACGCTCCAAGCCCCCCCGGCATGCTACCAGTCACTGCATCTCCAACATTAATGATTTCCTCCGCCAGTCCGGATCTGGACATCAAGGTTCCGACAAGCATAAAAAACGGTATGGCCATTAGCGGAAAGGAATCCGAGGTGCTGATCATGGACTGAGCAAGCAACTGGATCATTGGACTTCCCGGAAAGTAGGATATGAAAACCAGGGCACATGAAAAAGCCATGGCAATCGCTACAGGAACGGAAAGAACGATCAATAGCAATAAAGAAATAAAGAGCATCGTTGTCATTATTCGTCCCCTCCTACGTCTTTTTTATGCTGCTTTGATTCTAAAATTAAATACTGAATGGTTCTTAAAGAAAGCCCAAGCATTCCCACGGTTCCAGCGATATACATTGTCCAGGTCGGTAGCCAGGGGATGGCCGAGAACACCTGGTTAAGCCTGATTTGCATGAGAACAGCCTTAAAAATCAGCCAGCACATAATGAAGCCGAAAAGAATGGTCGCGATATTGGAAAACCAGATAATAACTCGACTGGCTGGTCGTGGAAGAATCTGATTCAGCATATCTACTTTTAGATGGAGTCCTTTTTTGGCAGCGATGCTTATTCCAACCATTGTTAACCAGACAAAACCAATTCTTGCCACTTGTTCCGCCCAGGAAAAACTAAATGAAAGCACGTACCTGCAGAAAACTTGAACCAAAAGAACGGCAAGCATTGAAATCATAAAAACAAAAAGTGCGTACTCTTCCCATCTATCAAGAATCCTTAATATTTTTTTTATCATTATATTACTTCCTCCTTTTAGCAAGAAAACGAATATCGGAAAATCGACATCGCATTCCGTTACTAATTTGGACCTTTTTTATGCGTCAAGTGGGCGTTTATCTCGACGCATTTAATACGGATACGATTGTTTAGAGCCTAAAAATCGATTTTTCTACCAAGTTCGCTATAAATCTTTTCCAGTATCCCGTTCATACTGGGGGCATGTTTTGTATAAAGTGGTATGATCTTTTTTCTAAATTTTTGTTTCTGATCAGCCGATAATTCTATAATGGCATTATTTCCCTCGGAGAGAATATCCTTTTTGATTTGACTATTGATCTCTTCTTGTTTTTCGCGTTGCCAAATCTTCGTTTCCTCGACAGCTTCCATAATGATTGCCTGCTGCTTCGATGTCAGTTTGCCCCAATTCACCTTGGAAAAAACGACTGGTAACGGTCCATATAAATGACTGGTTTCAATAATATATTTCTGGACTCTATGAAAACCGGAATTTTTGATATTCTGGTATGGATTTTCCTGGGCATCAAGCACTCCCTGTTGTAGGCTGGTTAGGACTTCCGAAAAGGCCATCGGGATAGCACTGGCTCCCAGGGTATTCCAACCTTCAATGTGAAGTGGATTTTCCATCACTCGAATTTTTACACCTCTTAAATCTTTTAAGCTCCGAATATGACGATTGGATGTCATTTCCCGAAAACCTTGTGACCACCAGGAAATAATCTTAATATCCGCACTTTCCACAGCTTTCGCTATTTCTTTTCCGATGGGACCATCAAGGATTTTCTCAGCCTCTTTACGATTATTAAAAAGGTAAAGAAGATCAAATACTTTTGTTTTGTCTGTAAATCCACCGAGAGCCGGAAGTGCCGGTAGAGAGATATCTAATGCACCAAACTGAAGTGATTCAAGCATTTCACGATTTCCACCCATTTGAGCATTGGGGTATATCAATAGTTTGATTTTTCCGCCGGATTTTTTATCGAGCAGCTCAGCGAATTTAACCGAACCCAGATGCTCGCCTCCAACTTGGGTCACAACATGTCCGAGTCGCAAAGTCAGTACATCCGAACCAGCCAATGCTGTACTGGCAAAAAAGATCATCATCCCAACAGCAATTATCGAAGTTAACACTTTAGGTTTGTTTATCGTTCCGATCATGATAGAATTCTCCATTTTTGAATTATCAATTAAAACTTCGTCTTGACAGTTTACTAGTTCAGAATATCTGTATTGACAAGATTCTTCGGACGCCCTTCTTTAAAAAACCGCACAATCTCTTGAGCTGCTTTTACTCTTAATTCAGGAATGGCTGCATCAGAATTCCAAGCAGCATGAGGAGTAATGATGACATTAGGAAGCGTGGACAGTTTTGCCACTCCGTTTGGGGGTTCTACTTCAAGCACATCCAAAGCAGCTCCCGCAATAGAACCATCCTTAATTGCGGCATATAGATCCTCCTCATTTATTAAGGGGCCTCTGGCCGTGTTGATGATATATGCAGATGACTTCATGTTTGCCAAGGTTTCCGCATTGATCATTTTTTCGGTTTCAGGAGTCAATGGAACATGGAGGGAAACCACATCAATCTCGGAAAGAAACTGCTTCAGATCTTGATATCGCTTTATCCCGGCCTCATCAAAAACCGCATCTGTTTGGTAAGGATCGTAGCCTGCCACTTTCATCCCAAACGCTGTCGCGCGATGTGCTGTCATTTGACCGATTCCGCCACAACCCCATAGGCCAAAGACTTTGCCCTGTAATCGAGGAACAGGGTCAGCAATCGTCATATCCCATTCTCCATTTTTTACCTGGGAATTCAGCAGTCCTATTTTACGCGTGATTTCAAGCATTAGTGCAATAACATGGTCTGCCACCTCTCCCTGACAGTAATCCGGAACATTGCACACCATAATATTTTGTTGGGTTGCGGTGGATAAATCAACCGTATTTACACCAATACCCATGCGCACCAGCAATTTACACCGATTAAAATAACCAAGATTTTGTTTTCCCATTGGAGTAAACAATGCCATCACAACATCACAATCTTGGCCTTCTTTACAGATCTCTTCAGGAGTACCAGGATTGCCAAGTACCAGCTCCGCATCAATCTCCTTCAAGATGTTCTTCTCAATTTCCAAATCAGGCCATGATTTATCAGTCATAAATACTTTAATCTTCGACATAAATACGTCTCCTTTTAAAAAAAAATTAAACAGCAAAATAGCATGTCAACGCCTGTTATATCGCCAACATCATCCGATCAGTTTAAAGGTGAAGTAAGAGTGTTGGGCCTGTTCGGGCGTATGCGCTTATTAACCGGTTACCAGAAAACTTTTGATATTGCTTCAATATCCTCTTTTGTTTCGTTTCTGATAATCATTTTGAACTCATTTGTTTAATTAACGGTTCGAACGGAATTCGATATTTTCCCCGTCAAATGAGATCGATAGCCATTGAAACTCCACTCATAATCGGATATTGGCTAGACATAAAGATCAGGTCGCCTCATGGCAAACACTTTTAACTGTTTTCGAATCTCTCCAGCTTTCGAGGGGTCGAAACATACAAAACTCCCCTCTTCATTTTCGTCAGAACCTTCGTAGAGAATTTCACCCCAGGGATCAATAACCATTGATGACCCTCCAAATAGGGTGCCCTTCGATTCTCCGACCCTGTTGCAGGCAACCACATACATCATGTTCTCAATCGCCCGAACTTTTAAAATCGATTTCCAATGATCCACTCGAGCCTTGGGCCATTCGGCAGATACAAAGAGGATGCTGGTCCCATCGACCGCATACTTCCGCAACCATTCACAAAATCTAATGTCATAACAAATCACACAACCACTTGTTGTACCTGCAAAATCAAAGGTACTTTGCCGATTTCCCGCCTTCAGATATTCCGGTTCATCCATCAGGGGAAAAAGATGTACCTTGTCATAATGATCGACCAGATCGCCACTCGGATTAATGATTTGAGCCCGATTAACGATTCCCTGTTCCGTTTTTGCCAGAACGGATCCGCCTATAAACCAGACATTGTACTCTTTGGACAATCTTCCGAGGAACTCCGCCGAACATTTTCCATCAATATCAGACACCCTATCGGCATTTTCAAGGTCGTAACCAACATCCCAAATCTCCGGTAGTACAATTGCAGTATCCTCAGAAGATGGCTTACAAAACTCCTTCATCCAATCGGTAACCCTCCGGTAATTAACCTCCCGATTTCCAATCTCAATATTGATTTGTGCCAGACCAACACGTAGCATTCCAATCTCCTAATTTTATTTTACATTTCGATGATAATTTCTTTGTAAAGCAGTGGTTGGAATTTCAAAACAGCCATATATAAAAACGTTTTGAATATGGTGCAAATTTTCCATTCCTGTATATTGTTCTTCTTTTGGTATACCAAATTTATTTTTTAACTAATCCTTTGTCAAGAGTTTTCTTATGATTAGATTTGAAAAGATAGGTCTATATTCTTTAAAACAATATATATATTAATTTTATCAGTATCTTAACAAATGGACAAAACACTTTTCATATTCATTTCTTAAAATACCGGTTTCTATCATAAACAATTTGGAGAAAATCTCGTTACTCCCAGGATTATCGCGATAGAAATTTTTTGACATGGGACAGAGCGTTAGATATAACAGTGCAAAATTACGCTTTAACAGCCATCAGAAGCGTAATGACAAGGAAGTTGATTTACTGAAAAGGAACAGGGAGTTTGTCAACCAATCTTCCAAAAGAGGTTGGAATTTTGAGGGAAATATATTTTGGTATACCATATCAATAAAATAAAACCATTTAAAAAAAAAGGAGGGAGGTTCAATCATATGGTCCGCTGGAAAATCCAATCATTTCAATATATCCAGCTATATATTCAATATGTTACCAAACAAGATGGGACTAAGTGTGCCTTGAGGGAAGTCGTGGAGGCAGGCAATACTACCCAGTTTTACAGGATCAATCATAAATTCAGTCTTGATCGATCAACAGTCTGAGGCCAACGGATCATAATAAAATATTCTATTGGAAGTTTTATAGTACACTGAATAACGTTCATTTGTTTTATGAATCGCCATCTGGACATTCCTGCTTACCAAATTTCAAATTATAAGCTTCTTGTATCTTATTATAGTGATTTTTCATACTGACGACTGTTTTTTCACAGTCACGCTCCCAGAAACCGTCGATTAAGTTTTCATGTTCAGCAATGATGGTATTAGGATGACGGTGCTCGTGTACAGAATAGATTGCAATCCGTGTGATCTCATCTCTTATTCGACCCCAGATTTGATTGAGTCTTTCGTTTTCAAGATGTTCTACAATAACCGAATGAAACTTCATGTCTTCCCTGTTAAAGGCAATGGGATCATCAATATTCCTTTTCATCGTATTAATAATAGGCACCAGTAATCCGGCTACCAATCTTGGTTCCTCCGAGGAAAAAATGGTTCTGATGGAAAATATCTCAACCATTTCCCGGAGCATAAAGACCTCCTGCACATCTTTAAGACCGATATCTTTAACGACTGCCCTTTTTCTTTCCTGCCAGATTATCCAGCCGTCTTGTGCCAGTCTTTTTAAAGCCTCACGGACAGGAGTGCGACTCGTTCCCAGAGAATCGGAAAGCATTCTTTCCTGCAAAACAGTATTTGGGGGCAATCGCAACTCCATTATTTTTTTCTTAAGATCCAGATATACAGTGTTTGATAGATTCTGTTTTGTTTCTTGAACGTTTTTCATATACCTTCCTTATTTCGAAATAGAAACAAGGGCCCATTTTTTTCGGGTACTTGCTGTTTCATTATTCTAGATTTATTAATTTTTTGATTTATTGTAATAGACACAATTTTATATTATCGGATTTTGCCTGGAAAAGACAAAAAGTACTATCAGCTTAGTGAATATCTCCAATACTTGAATTCTATGAAGTTAAGAGTAACGGATCAAGATGTCAACCAGCGAAGCAATAAGGATTAGACCAATCATGATTGAATTAAGAGCAGGTCGCCTAAATAATACCGAAAGCTATCGGTTGAAAAGTAGTGATAAGAAATCGCTTTTCTTGAGTCAAGTCATTTTACTCATTTTTAGAGGTTTTTGTTTTAAAGATGAGATTTTGTTTTCTTTATAGAGTTAAAACTAGTAAAAATTGATTAAAATGGAGCTGTTTGTGAAAAACCGGTCAAACTTTCCCACTCCTCGAAAGAATGCTTTTTAGTAAATTTAATCGAAAAAATAAAAACATACTTTCACGATCCTCTCATTTTTCATTTTTTTTCAGGTAAAAACAGCGGAACAGGCGATAACTATTTTAATGAATGCCGATGATTCCTGTGACTACTTTTCTGATAGACAGGAAAACGGTGTCAAATCCCCCTATACAATCAAACAAATACAATAATACAAGGTAACGTTACTTTTGGGTTGATATTGCAGTATTTTTATTCTCGTAACGTTACCTTATGCCTGTTTTTTCATCCATAAGAATTTCTTTCAATCAATAAAGATAATATATATAGTAAGTTAGATGTGAATTTGTATAAAGACCAAGTTGGCATACCATCTGCAAACTGGTAAAAGCAGCCAAATTCTATTTGCTGGAATAACAGTTATATCTGATATATTCTGCGTTTTTGGAAAATAACAATAAAGCGTTAACCCAATTTCGTCAGTGATTTGCTGTTTTTGGCAATTTTCCACTATTTCTGTAAAAGAAATACTATGATGTTAGCGATTTCTTTTTGAAAATTAAAATGGGGTGCCAGAAAAGAGTTTTTTTCAATAAAAAGGCTTGATATTATTTAGAAATTATGATTTAAAATAATCAATTTTAATATAACCTGCTCAAAATGCAAAAAAAAAAAAACGAATATACAGTGCCAAAAAACACATACATAAGATTTAACATATTGATTTACAATGAATATTGCAATGTTCGTAACGAGGTCAGGTTAAGTAATTGATGATATTTTAATTAATCATTGCAGTCCAAAGAAAAAGCCTGTTATTGTAACCTTCATAAAGCCAAACAGTATTTGTCAGACTGTTTAAAATCTTATTATCTTCCAAATTTTATTAGACTTATGAAAATATCCATAACACGTATCATTATCGGTATCATGGTGATCGGTGGAGTGCTGGTTTTGAGCTTTTTCGGACTTTTGCCCCATGAAACTGAGACTTCAGTGCTGGTAGCCAATTATGCTCCCAAGGAGAGAGTTTTTACTGATCATACTAATATGATTAACGGTCCCTTTAAGGATGGTCCGTCAGTTACTCGGAATTGCCTGAGTTGCCATCCGGAAGCGGGCGAAGAACTATTACATACGCAACACTGGGAATGGCTGGGCGAAGAAGTAACCATTCCCGGTCAAAACAAACCCATGCGCATTGGTAAAGCGAATTTGATCAACAATTTTTGTATTGGTATCAAAACAAACAATGTAAAATGCACCTCATGCCATGCCGGTTATGGCTGGGAGGACGACAGCTTTGATTTCTCCAACCGGGAGAATATTGACTGCCTGGTTTGCCACGAACGATCAGGGCAGTATTCCAAGGGAGACAACGGTTTACCCCAAAAAGGTGTCGATCTGTTAGTGGCAGCTAAAAGTGTTACCACCCCGGATCGTAATAACTGTGGAACTTGTCATTTTAGCGGTGGCGGCGGTAATGGGGTTAAACACGGAGATCTTGATGGCAGTCTCGCCTACCCATCGGAACGTATTGATATTCATATGAGCAAATACGATATGTTATGTGTGGATTGTCATCGGACGGAAAACCATATGGTTCCCGGTCGATCAATGGGTGTTAGTGTGGATGACAAAAACAGGGTGCTTTGTACAGATTGTCATCGTCAGGATCTGCATAAAGATGAACGTATTAGTGTCCATTTGGATACGGTGACTTGTCAGACCTGCCACATACCAAAATTTGCTTTGGATGATCCGACCAAAACCTGGTGGGATTGGTCAACCGCCGGACAGGATCTGAATATTAATGACAAACACAAGTATATGAAGATAAAGGGAAGTTTTCACTATGAAAAAAATATCATCCCTGAATATCATTGGTATAATGGAAAAAGCGATCGTTACATCGTCGGTGATTCCATTGATCCGAGCAAAATCACGTTTTTGAATTACCCTCACGGTAACATTCATGATAAGACGGCAAAAATATCACCTTTCAAGATTCATTGGGGAAAACAGGTATATGATACCAAATATAACTATTTTCTAGTACCAACAACCGCCGGGAAAGGAGGATATTGGCACGAATTCAACTGGGACAAAGCATTAAAGTTGGGTTCCCAGGCAACCGGTCTGGCATACAGTGGAAAATACGGGTTTGCCTCAACCGGAATGTTCTGGAAGATATCTCATATGGTGGCTCCTAAGGAGGATGCTTTGCAATGTGCGGATTGCCATGGGGATAATGGACGTATGAACTGGCATAAACTCGGATTTGAAGGTGATCCGATAATTAGAGGAGATAGAAAACGGTTGGGTAAAATAGATGATACCAAGGCCAAACAAAAGGGGAGAATGTAATGAAAAAAACAAATCAGTTGTTGCCGGCAGTAATACTGTTACTTTTGCTGTTTGCTGTTTTGGCCAAGGCCGAACCATCGGTCATGCATCCCGGCTTTATTATGCTGGATGAAAACGGGAAAAATGTTCTCAAATCCGGTTTGCCGGTATCCCCCATGAAAACATGCGGAAGTTGTCATGATTCGGAATATGTAGCCCAACATAATTATCATTCCGATATGGGATTCAAAGAGCTAACCCAGCCAGCTAAAAATTTCAGGGGGTATTCCTGGGAGTTAGGCACCGGATGGTTTGGAAAATGGAGCCCCCTGACTTATCAACGGTTGTCCGGTATCGATGACTCTGACATCGATATGGGCACCGTCGATTGGATTCTTAATTTTGGTGCATATCATACGGGAGGCGGTCCCGCCTGGTTTGGGCAAAAAAAGAAATACCTGACGGATTATACCCGTTTTGATACGGATAATCTGGAAACCAGTTATGAAGATCCCAAGACCGGTCAACGAAAGAGCTGGAATTGGCATCAGTCAGGCGTTATAGAACAAAACTGCTTTTTATGTCATCTGGCACAACCGGACAATGACGCCAGGATTGCAGAAATTCAAAATCACCGCTTCAAATGGGTCAATACTGCCACATTAGCTAAAACCGGTATTGTAAAGAAGACGGGCAATGGGTGGCAATGGAATCAAAATGCCTTCAACAAAGAGGGAAGTTTAAAAAAAGAGTATATCACTATTCAAGATCCTGGTATTCAAAACTGCAACATCTGCCACAAAATGGGAGACGAATCGATTGTCAATCAACTTTCTGAAAGCGGATCATTTCAATATGAAAGCGTCACCGGGGTTGTTTTTGCTTCCGACCATATTAAGAATTCACAGCTTAATGTAAAAAACAAAAAAAATCTGTCAAGAAGTTGGGATATCCATGCTGAAAGAATGTTTGACTGTGATTCGTGCCATTTTTCCATTAATAATCCTAAATTTTATACCGAATCCGACCGTACACGCCCCAAACACCTGATATTTGATGGCAGGAAAATGAGTATCGGTGAATACCTTCACCGACCCAGCCATAAACTGGCCAACATGAGAATTCGACATGAAATTGAAAACTCGGAACCGGATAACGTCATTCAACGGTGTGAATCTTGTCATGATCCATATGTCGGGCATGATTTTTTACCGTATAAAAAACGCCATATTTGGGCTCTGGGTTGCGAGAGTTGTCACATCCCCAAACTATATTATCCGGCCCTGCAACAAATAGATTGGACCGTATTGAATGAACAGGGTGAACCGATTAAACAACAAAGAGGACTGGAAACTGGCAATTCAGAAAAAAATCTTATCTCTTCGGGATATGAACCGGTCTGGTTAACCCGTAATCTGGCAGACCGATCCTGTTTGCTGCCCTATAACCTTGTGACATCTTCGTTTTGGGTGGATGGGAAAACCAATATACCGGTGAAAAAATCGATTTTGACCAAAGCCTTCCTGGACAATTCCGGCTATCATCAAGAGATTTTGACTGTTTTGGACACCAATAAAGACGGGAAACTTCAAACCAGCGAAAATAGATTGGATACACCGGAAAAAGTGGAGGTGATTAAACAAAAACTTGCTGCATTGGGCGTTTCAGATCCGAAAATCGAGGCGGAAATTCGTCCCTTCAGTATACACCATGGTGTCACCGGGCGTAAGGGGGCCATTAAAGATTGTTATGAATGTCATGGAACCAATTCCCGATTTACAAAAGAGATCGTTTTGGCATCTTTTATTCCCAACAATATCATACCTGAACAGGCACCTAATTCGTTTGTTAACCTGGAAGGTGATATCGTATATAACAACGACGGTTCGCTGGTTTTTCATCCACGCCCGAAAGAGCGGGGGTTGTATCTGTTCGGCAAGTACCGAAACACATGGGTGGATATCATTGGATTGCTTTCTATCCTGGGTGTACTGTTCGGTATAACTGTTCACGGTGGCATACGGATTGTTGCCTCCAGAAAAATACCTCATGCCAAAGCAAAGCTGACCAGGGTTTATATGTATCCAGTTTACGAGAGACTATGGCACTGGTTGCAAGCGGCTTCCATTATTGTTTTCATTATTACCGGACTGGAGATCCATTTTGCTGATAAGTTTGCAGTTCTGGGATATGAAACAGCCGTTCGGATTCACGAAATTATCGCTTTTGTATTTATCGGCAACGCTTTTTTATCCATTGCTTATCATATTACAGCGGGTGAAATTAAAAATTATCTTCCCCAACCAAAAAGTTTTATCGATGAATCCTGGAGACAGGTTATTTATTATGTAAAAGGTATTTTCCAGGGGGCCAAACATCCCATTGAAAAAACCCCGGAACGACGATTGAATCCAATTCAACAGGTCACATATCTTGGTATTTTGTATGCCTTAATACCCTTTCAACTGGTCACCGGCATACTGATTTGGGGAGCTGAAATCTGGCCGAATTTTCTGGAAACAATCGGAGGTTTGAGTATTATCGCACCGCTTCACACTTTGGGTGCCTGGTTTTTTGTTTCTTTTTTAATTATGCATATTTACATGACTACTACCGGTCACACACCATTGGCCAACATGGCCGCCATGGTTACCGGTTGGGAAGACGTCGAATTAAAAGAGTCGTCAAACAAGTAATTTGTAAAATGGAGGTACTATGAAAAATGATAATCAAACTGAAACCTATATTAATCCCTATTTGGGCGGTATGCTGTTGGGGATTGTCCTGTTCCTGGCGTTTTTTCTGACCGGAAACGGTTTGGGCGCTTCGGGCGGACTGAACAGGATAGTCGTGTCCGTTGAAGACATTATCGCTGCCGATCACATAAACCGTATTCCCTACCTGGCCAAATTAGCGGGTGGAGACGTCAATCCGCTGGATCACTGGCTTATTGCCCTGGTCGCTGGTACATTGCTGGGCGGATTGCTTTCGTCCGTGGTTAACAAGCGGTTCAAAGTGGAAACACGAAAAGGTCCTCTTATTTCCATCAGAACCCGTTGGATTATGGCTTTTATCGGCGGCTCCATTATGGGTTACGGAGCACGATTTGCCCGAGGCTGTACATCCGGGCAGGCATTATCTGGTGGCGCTGTTTTGTCGGTCGGTAGTTGGGCATTTATGTTTGCTGTTTTTGCAGGGGCCTATGCTGTTGCCTGGTTTGTTAGAAAGTTGTGGATGAATTAAAGGAGAATATATTATGGCACCGTTTGCACTAACAGAGATGTTTGGCCAGGCCGGTTTTTTCGGGATAGTATTTGTTATCGGTATTGGATTCGGCTCGACGTTGGAAATGTCGGGTTTTGGCGATTCCAGAAAACTGGCAGCCCAGTTTTATTTTAAAGACTTGACGGTTCTCAAGGTCATGTTTACCGCCATTATCACAGCCATGACTCTGATTTTTCTAACCTCTTCACTTGGTTTGTTGGACTATGATGATGTGTGGGTGAATACCACTTATTTACTGCCTGGCATTGTTGGCGGACTCATCATGGGAGTCGGTTTTGTCATCGGCGGTTTTTGTCCCGGAACATCGTTGGTGGCTATGGCAAGCCTCAAACTGGATGGCTTGTTGTTTGTATTGGGTGTAACATTTGGGATTTTTATCTTCGGCGAAACCATTGATAGCACCTTTGCCATCTTTTGGAATTCCGGCAATATGGGACGTTTCACCCTGCAAGACTGGTTGGGAGTGGATGCAGGCATTGTTGTTTTGTTGGTGGTTATAATGGCATTGGGCATGTTTTACGGTGGGGAAATCATCGAAGAGAAGCTGGGGGGGAAAACCGGAATGCGTAAAAGCGCCAAAACGTTTAAGCTTGTTTCGGCAGGAGGACTATTGTTAGTGGCTCTTTTTGTGCTTGTTTCCGGCCAACCCACAGTGGATGAAAAATGGAGTCGACTTCCCCGGGAAACCAGACAAAAACTGGTAAAAAAAGCGGTGTTTGTCGAACCAGTCGAAATGCTATCCGTCATCAAAGGTAGAAATACCAAACCGGTTCTATTTGATATCCGTGCGGAGGATCGCTTCAATCTGTTTCATATCACTGATTCTGAAAATGTCTCAATTGAATCATTTGACAGTCAAGAAGTCATTCGACAGCTTAAAACAGCATCCAATAATGTCTATTTTATCATTTCAGATAATGAAGCAACCGCATCTGAATTATGGAAAACACTGGCTGCGCAAAAAGTTTCCAATATTTATATCCTGGAAGGTGGTATCAACGGATGGATCGATTATTTCAGTCATCACAAGCTCAAGGAACCTATAGTTGGAGCTATGGATGATATCCAGCTGACAAATCCGGATATCTATCATTATCGTGATGTTAAATTTACTCCAAAGGTTAAACTGACAAAAGTAAAAGCCGGTGGGGGTGGATGTGGATAGCTTGTTTGTTGAATAGCTGACGCAAATTATACTGCTTATCACTTCCATTAAATGTGTGTTTAAAAAAGGGTGAGAAAAAATAAGGGGATTTTTTATTGTGAAAAACCTCCCAAATCGGGATTCCAGATCACTTGTGCATAAATGGCTATTCACGTGTATGCAATAGCCATTCATATCAGTTTATTAAATGGAATCCCGGTCACATAAAGTATTGTCAGCCTGTTTTTGCTTTAAGGGACTGATTGCAAAGTATGTATTCGATTTATGTAAATAAATGAACCTTGCATTCCCGGGCGAATTTCATGAACTCTTCAGCTGTCCAGACTGTCACATCTTCAATAAAATCGGATTCTTTAACCCCCATCATTTCGACCGTCATATGGCAAGCAATAAACTCAACACCTTCTAATTGAGCCATCTCCATTATATCTTCCATGGCCGGAATATTGGCTTTTTCTATTTTCTTTTTCATCATAAAGGACGCCAACCAAGTCATGCCAGGAATAGCTCCTATAAAACCAGGCATATAGAATTTTGCTTTCTTCGCTTTGTTTTTCAGTAACATATTAAGCCCCATGAATGAAAAGAAGACTTTAGATTCCATTCCCTGTCGGGCAGCATTGATTGAAAGGACCAAAGAAGGGTAGGCTCCGTCGAGGGTATCTTTCACACAAATGAAGGCAGCTTTTTCCTTTTCTTTTTGTTCGGCCATTGTAAATCTCCTGATTGGTTAGGGGTATACGAACTGTTTTATCGATTATCAACGGTTCGAATAGTCAATATTTATTCAGATTGGTATCGATATAAAAGCACGCCCGGATTAAATGAAATTTGTTGTGATCCCATAAAAATGTTCTTTACCAATCCATTTGTTTCAACAAATATGCCAGCATTTAGATTTACAGCTATGTCAGTAATAATCATGTTTTTACACTGATCAGGAATATTGAAACAGTCGGTGTAACGTTACTTTTTTTTGCAATAGTAACGCTGGGTAACGTTGCCATATTTGTTTTATTTGAATATCATCTGTTTTAGTCAATAGTATAAAAACAAAGATAGATGTTCTATTCATCTGCATATTTGCGTTGAGGAAGTATGAACCAGGAAGTTTGAGTTTTTTTTCTTGACAAGTTGATTTTATTTGTCGAGTTTATAAGTATATTAGTGATCACTTATTTTAAGGTTATTGTAAAATGGAGAATCTGGAAAAGCTGGCGGAATTGTTCAAAGCGCTTTCCGATCCGACGCGATTAAAGTTGGTTAAATTTTTAAGTCAGCATAAACGTCCTAAATGCGTGAATGCATTGACGAAAAGTCTTAATATTTCACAATCGGCAGTTTCACAGCACCTGAAAGTGCTAAAACAGGCTGATATTGTCATAGGTGAAAGAAGAGGCAATTTTGTTCATTACGAATATAACGGTGCCCACATGGAATCGATAAAAAAACGGCTATTGGAATCAGAAGGAAACGACTTTCTGGTGATCGACTCCAGTGGACTATTTAGTTTTGGTTCCGATTTCTGGACATCGGAAAATCAAATCAGACTTCTGGAAGATCATTTAACTACTTTACAGAAAAAAACATCGGAAATTGAATCCATATTGCAACAACTGAAAAAAAAGGGAAACTAATATACATGCTTCACGTTTTTTTTGTGAAGAAAATAAGTTATATTTAATAAACTTATTTTTACTTTACTTATATCTTCTTTAATATTATAACCTCATTAATTACCTTATTAATTTTTTTAAATCAAATGCTTAAGAAATATCCAGATTTTACACATAAGAAAACGTTAATAAACTTATAATAGGAGGTCTATTATGCACTGCGAACATCGACATGGATCATATGGACAACGTCAAATCTCTCACGGCTGTTGCTGCGGTAGCCAAGGGCAGTGGCAGCAAAGCGGCATGTGGAGCAAAAAAAAGAAGATCCGGTTTTTGGAAGCCCAGCTTAAGGATCTAAACGATCAGAAAACCAATATTGAAGAGTTGGTTGAAGAGTTGAGTGGGAAATCATAAATCCGGGAGGAATGAAGGATTTCTTTGAATATATGAAATATTCTTTACTACAGACTGTGTTACGATCGAAAAATCAATGGTTTTGTACTTTGTCATCTGGACTCGATCTAGATCTTTTTTTTCCGATATACTGAAACCACAAGGCATTTAGAAAAGTCCGGTGTTTTTAAGTTGAGTGCTGCCATCTATCATCCTGAGGAGGGACGACAAAGGATCTTCATGTCACCTTAATTAGGCTTCGGAATGACAATAAGTAAACAACTTTCCGTAACTTAATGATATTGGGGACAAGCCTGGGATTGCACTTCGCTTATATTTTGCGAAATATGGCTGACTTTTGAATTGTGGCACAAGCTGCAAGCCCGGAATGATAGAGGTATTGTTCAAACACTTTCTATTTATAACACAGTCTGCTTATTTGATTCACCTTGTTAACAACTCACATTTTTGAATTTTTCTAAATATCCAATAATCATTGGTGTTTGGTTCATCAGTAATAAAATATATTTGTTGTCATAATGGGTTACAAATGCCGATTGAAACAACCGACAAACGATAGGATAACTTTCCTGTTCCCGGGACGTGAGATAATTGAGGGGGACATTTGCTTCTGCTTCCGAAATTTTGCAAAAAATAAGAAGGCAAGATTTATTCAAGGTTTTCTTAAAAAAGAATAACTCATTAGGTATCCCCATAATATTTTGCAACGTCTTGCCAGTAATTTACCAAAAATGTCTGATCTCGGCCGTATTATCGATATGGCTTGCCGTAATCAGAGGGCATTTGAGTTCTTTCCAACTGTTTATTGCAATACTTTGTTGGGTTGCCTCATAAGTCATGCCCCTGATTTCAGCCCAATACATGGCAACAACGAAACAACAAAATGAGGTTAATTCAAAACCCAAAAACATGAGTTAACAAAAATAACATAATTTGGAGAGCAATTAATGAAGCAAAAAAAACTATCTAGACTCATATTATTGTTAGGATCAATGCTCTTTTTCCTTCAAGGCGATAACTACGCTTCCGCTCCGGTTTTGGTCGATCTGGCGAAGGAATTTGGCATGTCCTTCAGTCACGCAGCATTGACAGTGACATTTTATATGGTGCCCTTTGGATTTTTTACTTTGATTTTCGGTCCCCTTGGCGACCGATTCGGTAAAGCAACTATTTTAAGAAGCGCTGCATTTTTTACAGGTATCTTCAGTCTGGCCAATGCATTTATGCCGTCATTCTTTTTTGTTTGCATGGTTCGAATCTTTAACGGTGCATTTGCAGCCGCCGTTATGCCTGTTTCCATGGCTCTAATTGGTGAAATGGCGGGGACAAATACAAAAACCCTTCAAGCATCCCTTTCCAAAACTATGAGTATAATGTTTTTAGGCGGCGCAGTGGGACCGGCCATCGGCGGTTGGTTATCTCATTTGGGATCTTGGCGTCTTGTATACGGATTTTATGGAGGGGCTGAACTAATTCTGGCAACCGTTATCTTTTTTACGATTCCACTGCAACCAGTGCCACAACGAAAACTTAAATTTTTCTCCGCCTACGGAAAAGCGCTGTCACGTCCAAATATCATAAAGACCGTACCCATTCTGTTTTTGGTGGGATTATCAATCTTGGGACTTTTTCCCTTTTTAGGAAAGTTCCTGGAATCCAATTCATCTCTATCGCTTTCTTCAATTGGCCTTATTCTATCGTTATTCGGTATCGGTGCATTATTTGGAGGGCGGTTCACCCCCATTATAAAAAGCAGATTCGAAAAGCTATATTTCCCAATCACGGGAATTATCGGTACCGGTTCTCTTGGTATAATGGTGTTAAATTCAAATTCGGTTTTGTTTGGAGCGGGTTTATGTGGATATGGATTTGCCTTTATGATGCTGCAACCGGTTTTGATAGCCAGGGCCCAACAAGCCTTTCCCAGCGGACGCGGTACAGTGATGTCCCTGGCGTCATTACACATGGCTATGGGAGGAGGCATAGGCACACTCCTAAACAGTGCTCTCCTGCGATATTGGCAGTATGACATCATTTTCAAAACAAGCGCCGTCCTCTTCTTCAGCGGCTGCATACTGGCCTGGCTAACTTCCCCTCGTGAATCAGGTATGCCGTTATCTTTTGATGTTAAAGACGCTTCTCAATCCTCTTGATTATGATCGGTTAAATAATCTAAAATTAACTTACTGAAATCTCTTTTGTATTAGTAAGTTAGTTTCAACACTCATCTGTTCTGATTATGTTAAAACTTCCGGATGATGGAGTTACTGAAGTGGCACATTCATCAGCAACATCAAAGCTTGCGTCAACTTTGCACAATATTGTTGTCCCATTCTTCCGCCTTGGCTGGATCTCGTACTGATGTGACAAAGTCACTTCTCAGTATAAAACATTGCATGACCCGAGTTTCCAGATTATAGAGCGCTGTTTGTGTTAATGATTTGTCGTAAAAGGAGATTCAGGCACAATCTACCTATGTCCTAAATGAAATGCAGATTAACCACCCTGGTCAGTCAATTGGCACATTTCCTGTCATCCTGAGTTACATATGCCGGCAAGCCGGCAAAATTTTTGCGACTAACTTAGTTTTGGTATAATGGTTTTACTATTTTATACTTGGTTAAAATTTTTAATAAAAACTTCTAGTTAGTTAATAGGAATTATGATGAAGGATCTCTCAGGGCCAAAAGCAAATGAGTAACAGTTAAGCTGCTATTTATAGTCAGAAATAACCACAAACTATAACGAAAGACCGGCGAATAAATTGCTCAATTTTCTTTATAAACATCCCATTTTAAATAGAAAAGATAGTTATCCATGCACAGATTGCGGAGACAACCCAGCTTTACTGTTGCGCAAATGATGTTGCTGATTACCAGGAAACATGTCTGCTTCAAGTCCTGTGAAACCAGTAACAAAAGATTTCTTTGAAAGCATGTGGATTCTTCAGGTCGCCAGGGCTTCCATCAGAATAACATTGGTTTTTGAAAAAACTGATCAGGTAAAGGTTAAATCCAAACCTTAAAGTTTGTGTTAATAATACCAGTAGATTGTACTATCCTTTATCTATTCCGTTTTTTAATCTATCCCGCATTTTTAAGATATGGTTCATAAAAGATAAATATAACCATATGTTAAATTCTATAATAAAAAATATTGCCAATCTTCAATTCGATACTGAAAAAAGCGTATATTAAAATGCTAAATATAAAAAGAATTGGAGATATATCCCACCGCTGTTTTGAATTGCAATTGATTCAAGATTGGAAATAGAATACACTATTCATAACACCAGCGTGTAAGATCTCGACATCTTCCAACTTCAATATATTTATTGGATTGCTAATGAGATTAAATATAAGCAAATGGATAGTGGTTTTGATAATGTCCTGCATGGTTGTAAATTACAATGTCTTTGCAGATACTTGGGAACGTGTATTTATCTTAGCCAGTTATGAAAAAGACAATGTTTGCGGAGGACCACAGGAATCAGGTATTATCAAGGGATTGAACAAGGAGGGGTGGTTTGAAGACTTAAATATGTCCATTGAGTATTATTATATGGATACCAAACGGACGAACAATACGCCGAGCGCCATGAAACAGCAAGCTAAACTTGCATTAGAGAAAATAAATACTTTTAGACCCAATGTCCTGGTAGTGATTGACGATAATGCTTTTCGAGAGATTGGGCTGAAACTGGTCAATCGGAAAGATATCTCCATCGTATTTTCTGGAATGAATGAGCAACCGGAAGACTATAATAATATCCGGTTTTTTATGATCAACCGGAAAACCCCGGGTGGTAACGTTACCGGTGTCTATGAAAAGCTGTATATTCTTCGTTCAATGGATGTTATCAACCGGTCAATCTCCAATGAGCCGGGAAACAAAGTTATCAGTATTACCGACTTTTCTCCTACCGGAAATGCCATAAACAGACAGATTGAAATCGAATTGGCTGACAACAAGTCACAGATGAAATGGGAAATGAAACGGGTGAGGAATTGGCAGGAATACGTTGAATTGATTCAGAGAATTAACCTTGATAAGGAAGTGAAGTTTATATTTCCGATCGCTCTAACGCTTGAAACGTCTGATGGTCGGACCCTTATTGCACCGGAGATATTTAAATGGACGGTGAAAAACAGTTTGAAACCGGAAATGGCACTTAATTACTATTTTTCCAAGCTGGGACTTTATGGTGGTGCGGCAGTTGATTTTGAATCCATGGGATTTCTTGCCGGTAAAAAAGCAGGCAAAATCCTGAACGGTGAAAAAGCCGGTGATTTGCCCATTGAGGATGCTCCTGAGTATGCCATCGTATTTAACATCCAAAGAGCTAAAGATCTGGGGATTAAAATACCGTTACCGCTCCTGACAGCAGCCGATTATTTGTATAAGTAAACCTCTGAATTCCGAAAGCCATTCATTTTTCCCGAATACCTGAAAGCAGTCGATAAAACACTCAAATTCATACAAGGCACAAGAATTATTGATGAAGATGATTGAATACGTTACTTCCTTCAGAGGAAGACTTAACATACTGGTTATTCTAGCCGTTTTATCTCCATTAATCGTATCCGGATTCATTTTTGCAGTGCTACTGGATCAACAGTTTCAAGCTGTTTACGAAAGCCGATTAAAGGCGGAAATGGAGACCTTTTCCCTGATTCTTCAAAATAAAGAGGTGGAATTAGGCCAATCGATTAGCAAAATTTCCAACGATAATACCGTACAGATTACCTATGAGCTGAAAATTTTCCCGCAATTAAGCAAGTATATCGAAAAACAGATGGATGTGTTGAAGTTGTCTCATATCAACTTAAGCAGTGCCACTCAAAAAAGTTCTGATCTACTGCAAATCGGCAACTTACCTGCCTCCACCAAATGTTATAAATCTACAGTTTTGAGGGTCGGCAACCAGGTGTTACTCTGCCAAACACAACCCATTATTCAAAATGAACTTTTAGTCGGATATATAACAGCCGCTTTAAATCTGAGCGATGATAAGTTTTTTGACAACCTGAAAGAAAAATTAATCGATGATTTTATTATCTGGATTGATGATGAAGTATCTTTATCCAGTCTGAAACTGTTTGATGCCCAAACTCCTATCGATACCTCATTCCAGAAAGATGTCATCGATTTTAACATGAACGATGAGCCCTATAAAATATTGATTAACCAATCCGAGTTTGAAGGACGTAAACTTACATATGGGCTTTTGTTGTCTATAAACCAGCTACGAAGCAGTTACCGTAGTATTTTATTGGTTATTAGTTTCGCTCTGCTCATATTGTTTGCTGTAATTACAATAACCATGCGTCGGGTTTTACAAACTCTTATCGATCCCGTCAGCAGATTAACAAAAGCTGTATCGGCAACTGGAAAACTGGAAGGCCAACTGCCGGAGTTAGACTACCTGAGAAATGATGAAATAGGTGTATTGAATCGAGCTTTTAGCGATATGCATAAGGCTATAAACAATTATGTAAAAGAGGTAACTGAAAAAAACACTGCCCTGGAAAATGCTTATAGTGAATTGAAAACCTGGGGTGAGAAGCTGGAATTCATGGTCGAAGAACGCACAAGTGAATTAAATGATGCACTACAGGAAGCCGAGCAAGCGCACAGGGAAGCTGAAGACGCCAATCAGGCCAAGTCACAGTTTTTGGCTAAGATGAGTCACGAATTACGGACTCCCATGCACGGCATCCTGGGGTTTGCCAAATTAGGCATGCAAAAGGTGAATTCTGCTAATAAAGCAAAACTGTCTGACTATTTCAGAGAAATCTACGGTAGTGGAAAGCGATTGCTTTCAATGTTGAATGACCTGTTGGATCTCTCCAAACTGGAAGCTGGAAAAATGGATTTTGATTTTAATGAAACCATCATAGCAGAACTGGTTTCCATTGTGTTGGGTGAAGTTGAAGCACTACTGGAGGAAAAAGGCATAGATGTTGATTTTCATCCATCGGAGCAGAACCGAAAAATTATCCTGGATTCAAACAAAATAATGCAAGTTATCAGGAATTTGATGACCAATGCCATTAAATTCTCACGACCCAACAGTAAATTGGAAATCGAAATAAACAATAATGACAAGGATGTTCAATTTTCAGTCATTGACTACGGCATTGGTATTCCCCAAGATGAACTGAAAACAATCTTTCATAGATTTTATCAGAGTAGCCTGAATCCGCCTGATTCGGGCGGCACCGGATTGGGGTTGTCCATTTGCCAGGAAATCATCCAGGCCCATAAAGGCAACATCTGGGCCGAAAACAATCCCAAAGGCGGATCAATCTTCCGCTTCACCCTGCCAATAGTTTTAGAACAGACACTTTGTTGATTAATATTTAATAATTTCAAAAATTTAATTCCATTGTGAGATGAGTAATTTTTTTGTCATTCGGGGGAACTTGGAATCTATCGTTAGTACTGGTGGGACTTTCCCTTGGATGCCGGATCAAGTCTCTTAAGCACTCAAAATCTGTAACTCCAGATGACAGGCTTGCATTTGTTGAGGCTAAAGCATGAGGCCTACAGCAACTTTGTTTGTGTTTATTTATGAGGAGTTCTGGAAGGTCTTTTTCCTTTTGCATATTCGAAGAGTTTTGGGGAAGCTTGATTAAATACGTCCACCATAATTAATCCGGTTACTTTAGAAGTCAGAACACCATATCGTTGGCCGGCTTTTGTGTTCAAAAAATTGATATACTGTTCCATTTCATCATCAGTAAAATCCCGATAAATATATAATAATGAATATGTTATCTGGTTTTTAAATACACTTTCCAACATCGTTATTTGCTCCTGCACCATTTTATCAATTTTTTCTTCGGATATAGATGGTTGGGATGGTTCAAACTCGGCAAAACTTTTTGTCATTCTTTCTATTAAAATTTTTAATATCGACAATGTTTTCTCCGTTGTATTGGTTGTGCCTTCCAATCTTTGAATCAACATGATTCGACCGGTTGAGGGCGGATTAGTGTTAATCCTCTGGGTGTAAAGAAAAAACTTTTCTTGCTCGGTCGGGTCATTGAATTTTACTTCAGCGGCGGAAATTCGTCTTCCCAATTTTGTTTTATACCAGTTTAGTAACTCGTCAATACTTTCTTCCTCAGTTAATATCATAAGGTATTTCAGGGCAATCGCTCTGGCACGCTTTTGACTAAATGAGGTTATTATCAGTCGGGCGGTATTGCGATCAATATCCGGTTGTTCGGAGTTTATGATACGTTGCCTGGCCTGTGCTGCAATCTGATCCGGGATACTGTTGATGGTGTCTTCCAGACCGGAAAGTCGCACTAATTTATTGAGTTTTTCCTGATAATCGTCTACAGCCGAATATGCCAAAACATGAATGCCAATGAAAACGAAGCATAGACTTAATAAGTAAAAACACTTTTTCAATTGTGACTCCATTAGTAAAAAAAGCCATCAAAATTCAGGCTGTTGTTAAGCAACTACTTTGGTAATCAATTTGTGATAAACGTTGGATTAATGTTCAAATTGTTATGGAAAGTTATCATGGGATATATGGAAATACAAGGTATAATGAATCTATTGTTTTATAATTTAAGATGTTTTTTATTTCTTTCTGTTCAAAACTGATGTTTTTATGTTGCCAGTTAATATTTCATGGATGAGGGCAACATCTTAGTTTTATCACCGTTGATTGGAAAAACCAGTTCAAAGGTTGCTCCTTTACCCTGACCTTCGCTTTTTACGTTGATCTCCCCTCCCATCTCGATCATATAATTGGCACAGCTATGGAGGCCATATCCATGGCCGTTTTTTTTAGTTGTAAATCCATAGTTGAAAATCTTGTTGCTGTTTTCCTTGTTAATACCGTGACCATTGTCCGAAATCCTAATAAAAACATAGTTTTTGTCACCAGCAATGGATAAATCCATTTTTCTTTCACTCACATCATTGTAGTTCAAGGCGTGTATGGCATTGATAATAAGATTGGTGAGAATATGTAAAAGCTTTGATTTCTGAACTTTTATAGCGGGAACTTTTTGGAAATTCTTGTTTAACTGGATATTGTGCTGAGTCAAAGATTCTTTCTGTACATTGATGGAATCTTCCACAATCTCTTCAACATTAAATAGTTCAGCCATTGAAGCCCCGGCAGCGTACGCTTGTTGGGCGGATATCACTTCTACTATTGAATCCACCATCCCATTCAACCTGATGGCATCCTGCTGAATTTGTTCATGCTGTGTTGAAAAATCTTTTTCCAGAACCAGATAATAGTCCAGAAGCTTTTGCCCCAAAGCATCGTTAAGGATAAAATCCTTCATATCTTTTTCATGTTTTCTGAGCAATTCATTGGCTTTAACCAGATTGTGAACAGGGGACTTTTGGATGCTTTCATTGATTAGATGAGACGAGGTTTTGATGCTATTGAGAATATTTCCCACATTGTGCAGGGTACTAGTGGCGACATCCGCCATACCGGCCCGATGGGCGCTTTCCATCATATCCTTTCGCATGATTTCCAGTTTTCTTTCAGTCTCTTTTCGATCTGTAATATCAATAACAGTAATCAATTCCGCTTTTTTTCCTTGGTAGTTGATTGATTTCCCGTAAACATCGATCCATTTCGTGACTTGGTTGCCGGTGATAATTCGCATCGGCATTTGGAAAAAGTTGTTGTCTTCCGAAATATAGTTTTGCCATTGTTCATTTACCTGATCCAAATCCTCATGAAAAATAATGGAATCAAACGAGATTTTTTTTATGGCAAGGATGTTATCAACGGAGTGTCCCATTATATCGGCGGCTGCCTTGTTTGCATATTTAAAATGATCATCAAAAATAATGAATATGCCCATGAAGGATTGCTCAGATAATGAACGGAATTGTTCTTCACTTTCCCTCAATAGCTGTTCAGCCATCTGACGCTCTGAGATTTCATTTTGTAGCTCTTTGTTGTTTTTCTTGAGTTCCTGCGTGCGTTGAGTAACTTTTTCTTCCAGTTTTCGATTAAATCCTTTTAGTTCCAGATTAACATTTTCCAGCTGTACGGATTTTTCTTTTAATTCTTCAGTGAGATCTTCAACGTGATAAAACGCCATATTCAACCGCCGTGAAAGAAGATAAGCCTTAATAAAAATAAATGCTAAAAGCCCAAAAGGTACAATGATTGAAGTTGGCAATATCCTGGCTAAATATAAGATGTCATTAACTACGGCAACAAAAAAGATCAGAAATCCAACTAAAAATAATCCAGCCCCTTCTCTTTTTTTCAAAAAGGCCACAACCAATGTGACAATAATATAAGTCCCGCAGACTATGGTAAAAATATCTACTGCATCACCGGTGATAGCATGGATTGAAAGAGGGGCAAACAGGGCTATTAATATAAATAAAATGGTGATTACCTGAATTATTTGGAGAATTCGTTTTAAAAAATTTTCTTCAAACAGGGAATGAATAAACATGATAAAAAAGAAGATGGCCAATGCGTGGATAACAAATCCCAATCTTACCATTATCTCCCAATGAACATCGGTAAAAAGCTGGAAAAAAAACCGTTCACCCCGGAGCATGATAAAAATCGTATAAACAGAACAAAATAATCCGAAATATAACGGTGATTTTTCGCTTTTACGGAGAAAATAGATGCTTAAGTGGTACAGAGCCATAATAAATATGCTGCCGGCAATGAAAATTTCTGCCAGCAACCTCATTTCACGATAGATCTGTAAACCTGCTTTTGTCCCGAATGTTATGGGTTCCAGGGGACCGCCTCTCTGATCATGAAAATTGGATATGTGAAGAACAACATCCAGTTGGTTCGATTTAGGCATAAAGTCAATTACTTGAGGATAGAATTTGGGAATTGTGGTTTTTTCATTTTTACCGGGAACACCGACAGAATTTAATTTGATACCGTTGACATAAAGCGCATAGGCTGTATTGATGGTCATTATTCTGAAAGCCAATGATTCGTTCACCTGATCCAGTAGAATTCTGGTTCGATATGTGGCATAACCGGTTCCGGGAAGTACATTGTCATTGGTTCGGTAACCATTCCAACTCTCGGGTATGTCGATGTAGCCGGTTTTTGAAGGAGCACGGTCTTCCAAAAACGAATCTTGATCCAAAAACATTTCCCAGTAAAACTCCCATTCTCCTGTTAGTTTTACTGAACCATCCATCTCTATATTCCATCCTCTCAAATCCAAAACTCCTCTGGTGATCAGTGGCGGATCTTTTTTAAACTGATCAAAAGAACAGGATTGGGACATCAATGTACTAATAACAAGTAAAACAAAAAAACAAGGTTTTATCATCCTACGACTTCTGCTAGAATAAATGAAAAAAGGAATCTCCCAATTCTACATTTTCAGGGAATTGATGATTATCTTGACAGTTGAAAGTTCTCGTCGTCATGCCGAACTTGATCCGGCATCCAGAGAGAGATACCCGGAGCTAACAATAGATTCCAGGTCAAGAATGATGTCGCAAGCATCTCAAATAAGCTATAATTACAGGTATGCATACGAAAACTCTAAACTGTAGAGATGAGTATATAAGCAAAGATATATTCAAAAAATGAAATTGCCAGTAATAAATCCAACATTTTGGGTTTATCCTCCCAACAACAAAACACTTTTTATTAAATTGAATAAAATATTCTATCACTTTGAAATAACTGTATTATTCAACTATTTTACTATTAATGTCTATAAGATTTTTTGATAAAGGGACGTTGGTTCTGAGGGGTCATTCGCTTTTTGGCAGGGAAAGAACAAATGTAGCACCTTTTTTGTTGGGGACGAAGTAGATGGTGCCGTTGTGGGCCAGTAGGAGGGACTGGATGATTGGTAGTCCAAGGCCAGTACCGCCAGCTGTTCTGTTGGTAGTGAAAAACGGCGTGAAAATCTGGACGGCATTTGTCTCAGAAATGCCTTTGCCGTCATCGGAGATGATAAGATCAACGGTGTCGTTTTTTTGGATGTCAACCGTCACTTCGGTAGCATCGTGTTGATAGCTGTTGTCAAAAAGGTTGGTGACGATAGTTTCGAAAACATCCCGTGACATGGCAACATTGACCATGGTTTCGGGGCAGGAAATCTTAATTTTCAGCCCAAAATCCTTGTAACGTTCAGTTTGTTGCGAGAGTATGGTCAAAATATCGGAGATTTCTTCGGTTGGTTCAAATACATCGGCTCTGGCCAATTCCATAAGGCGTGACACCAGTCGTTTAAGTCGATTGGTATCCTGTAGAATGTTATTAAAAAACCGATTCCGTTTGTCATCCGTCATTTTATCCAGATAATTCTGCAATAACTCTATTGTCCCTTGTATTGATGTAAGTGGCGTTTTAAATTCGTGGGAAACCTGCATAGCAAAATTACGAATATATTCTGAGCGGTATTCAACTCTTTCTGCCATTTTGGAAAACGCCTGGGAGAGAAGATCAAATTCCCTGGTGATGGGACGGGTTAATAGTGGTGCTTCTTTTTTGTTTTCATTGGCAATCAGACTGGTTTGTTTAATCAGCTTTTCCACCGGCCTGCTGATGGTCAGGGATGTGAAAAGAGTTAAAATGATTATAATCAAAAGCAGTAAAACAACAGCAAATAAAACCCTTTCCTTTTTGTCATATAGAGCTTTTTTGATACTTCTGGGGGTTCGAGATAAAAACACTGCTCCAATGACACGATGGTTGCTGATAATCGGCAATGAGACAAAGACCCTTAAACCTGTGTCTCGGCTGGTTGATGTCCAGGAGTACGATCTTGTGTCGGAAACTCTCAATCTCAGGAGGCTAATTGGTTGTCCTTGTAAGGCTTGTTTTATTTCGTGGATGTGATTGAGGGAAAGCCCATATTCACTCCCGCTGGTTGCCACAATGACACCTTTGTAATCCAATATTCTGATACCGGCCAAGGTTAGCTCTTTAGTCTTTTTTAATATGGGAGTGATGATTTTCCCGGCTTCAAGGGCGATTGCATCTGCGGATATATCCAACGGGAGTGCATCCGGACATGGCGGGTATATCTTCTCCCTGGAGAATTCAAGACGTTTGGGTACATACTGATAGTAACCTTTCGGTTGCAATGAGGCTATAATACCATATCGCTTAACGGAATAATCGCCCTGATGACGGCCTGAACGGATGATCTCTTCAACGATATGACTGTATGAAGCAACGATGGACGCTCCCTGGGCAATGAGTTCGGTTTCGGTCTGGTGAACCAGTTCATCTTCATATATTTTTAGAAAGTAGATACCTCCCAGGGGCAGTAACAGGATAATCAGATTTACTAACAACAGAATTGTTCTAATTCGAAGTCGCCCTCGATTTGGTCGGCCTATCATTGACATGTACCTATCTTGTACCCCACACTGTGAACGGTTATGATAACATTGTCACAACCGGCATCGGCATATTTTTGACGAATTCTTCTAATATGACTGTCAATGGTGCGATCGTTGACCGCCACATTTTGTGAATAGGCGCCGTTCATTAATGAGTCCCTCTCGAATACCTTATTGGAGTGCCGCAGCAATACCTTTAACAATGAAAACTCGGTGGCGGTTAACGGTATCACTGTATCAAGCCAGTAGGCAGTATGGCTTTCAATATCCAAGCGCAGGTTTCCGTGTGTTAATACTTTGATTTCCAAATCGTCCCCGTTTTTTTCATTTGAATAGTGTTTGTCCAAACGCCGCAGGATGACTTTTACGCGTGCAACCAACTCACGGGGACTAAATGGTTTTGGGACATAATCATCACCGCCGATTTCCAATCCAATAATTCGATCGATCTCTTCATTACGGGCAGAAAGAAACAATATAGCTACATCGGATTCTTTCCTCAATTGTTTGCAGACCTCCAGTCCGTCCATTTCCGGCATCATGACATCCAGGACAATCAGGTCCGGATTTACCTTTTTAAACAGATCCAGGGCTTCATTTCCGTCTGCTGCTTCCCATACTTTCATTCCGATCTGCTCTAATGCGAAGCATATCACTTCCCGAATGTGGGCGTCATCATCCACCACCAGTATTTTTCGTTGCATAACCTTAACCAGGATTTTAATTAGAATGTCTGTTTTTTTAAGCTAATTCCCGCATATGCATTTTATTATTATGGTACTAGTCAAATTTTCGTGTAAAGAACATTATCACCGAAAGAATGATAAATAGTCCGGTTGTTCCTATCAACATCGAATACAACAGTAAAACAAACTGGAAACTATACAGAATGCACAGAATACCGGCGATGATCATCGTTTTGACCAGGCTGCATAACCGTCGGACTGTATTTGAAAATCATTAGAATAGCGTCGGTCGTGACTATGACATAGGCCATATAAAAATGAATGTGTTCGGAAATAGATAACAGATTCAAATAAAATTAACAAACAACTAATCTAATGAGTGGATATTGCACGGGATGAATTCCAAGTTGTGTCAAGATTTCAAATATAAAAAAGGTTGTAAATGTTAATAGAATGAATAATATGGTGTATTTTACCGATCCGGTCGTTTACCTGAAAGACACTCACCGACAACAACTGAACTCCAGAAGTGGAATTGAAGAAAGTTTTCTATGCCGTTCTGAAATCAATGATTCAATCATATTTATCGGAATCACCATCAGTAATGTCAGGATACTGATTGCTGTTTTAATAATTGAGGCTTCATGTTTACCGGTCAATATTATACAACATTTTTATTTCCCACAAAGATTCTCAAGTTTATACAGTCTTTTAAGCCCTAAAATGTAATATCAGGCACAATCTGCAACATATTATATATCAACAACGTCGTACGGTGGTATATTAACTTCTTTTTATGCAGATGTGATGATGTGAATGCTGAAATCAAGGGGAAAATCTGTGCAGATTCTGTGCAGGCTTATCCGTCCCAACCGGCAATTCGGGCCAGTATCCACCAAAATGCATAGGCCTTACGATTGGCTGTGATGTGTTGAGTATTATGTTCTCCATAGTCAACACTACCGCCTGGAGAAGTTTTATTATTATACCAGTCCTCTTCAAAGGTATGGCTATCTTGCCAGTCCTGATAAAAATTGCCACCGTATTCAGTGGAGTTGCCGTTATCACCGGCGTCCTCATAATAGGTATCGTTTAAGTCGTGAGTGTCGATGCTGTAATAATCAAGACAGTATTGATTGTTGTCACGACAGTATTGCAGGATCAGATCCGCCTGACTTTTGGGGCATGTGTCGCAGGTATTGTTTCCTGTATTGGCATGACCGGTCATCAAAATAAAGGTGACGGCATTTTTTCGTTGTCCTGCCCCTGTTCCTATTTTGGATCCATTTGTGCCGTATTCGGAAATCAAAGCTGTCATACCCGGGAGGTAGTTGCCGGATACATCATGTCCGGCAATGTTGCACCAGGACCACATGATGATGTTTATTTTTTCATTAGTGGCATCGTCTAGAAAATCTCGAGTGGCTTGAATAAAGGCCGTTTCGTTTGCACTAAGGTCCGAAGCTCCAGGAATACCATAGTCAAAAAAATCTAATTTACCGTCTCCATCAGTACCGGTTCCCCCTGCTTTCACACCAAATAAAATGTCGTCACCGGTCTTATAATCCTGTAACCCAAAAACGCCTCGTGAGACATGAGTTCCATGGGATGTGTGCTGATAAGCAACATGAAAATTATTTCGGGCCGTGTTGATATATTGTATGGGAATAGAGCGTAAAACAGATTCTTTAGCCACCTGATGATTTGCAATGGTGTCACCGTCATATTGGAGTGAGTCATTTTTGTTGTCATGACGACGAGAGCTGTCTGGCTCCAGCATACAACTCGGCAAATGCAGCAGAAAGATTAGCCCTAAGCAAAATATTGACTTTATTGTTTTCATAATTGTTTTAATTACCTGCCATTCTGAGGAGAAACGACTAAAAGTCTATTATATCGTTCCATACTTGATATGGAATCCATTGTGTGTTTTCGATTATTAGATAATAGCAGCGTACCTGTTGAACATGGAGCCTGTCTATGGTCCTTTTTGTGACATATTGAGCTTGGGAAATTTAGTTAATAAAATCAATAAAAACCAGATATTGGTAATAGTACTAATTACCATTCCTGATAAAACTTGATTCTGTGGTCGATTATAAAGGCTTAACAAGGTATCAACTAAAAAACAGCTCCAATATACAACAGTCCTTCCCCTGCTGCTTTTCTCATATGAATGGGGGATAAGAAAGATTAGATTTTTGAAAAGTTTTTCTTTGAAAACGGATTGTTAGTCTGAAAAATATGTTCCAATTATAAGTTATTATGATATAATCGACCTTAAGGTGTGCAAACAACTATGTTTTATAAGCACATAATAGGGAACTCTACAGTTTAGAGGTGTTGCATATATATGTAATTATAGTTTATTTGAGGTGCTCGGATATCATTCCGGGCTTGATCCGGAACTTACTGTTAGCGCCGGGTATCTCTCCCTGGACGCCGGATCAAATTCGGTATGACGACGATAACTTTTAACTGTCAGATAGGGAAATGAAAAAAAACAAGTGGTTTATTTGGCTTCTTTCATCGTTTTTTTTCAGTATGAACCTTCTTGCCCAGAGTTACATTGATAATGGCGATGGAACTGTGACGCAAAAGGGAACAGGATTAATGTGGCAATCGGAACCGGTGGATTCTATGATTTGGAAGGAAGCGGTTAAGCATTGCCGGAAGCTTAATTTATCGGAGTTAGAAGATTGGCGGTTACCCACTATTCGAGAATTGAAATCACTGATAAACATATCTGATTATGCACCGGCAATAGATACCCGGTTTTTTCGCAACTCCAATTCCGCCGGCCATTGGAGTTCTACTCAAGTAAAAGATAAGGCCTGGCAAGTAGATTTTTTCCGGGGGGCCGTTAGTCAAACCAACAAGCTTTACGGCAGATACACTCGATGTGTTCGAGATATCAATAAAAAAAATGAGAAAGGAGAGGTATCTCAAGGCAAAATGGAACGATAATGCTAAAAACAAGTTGTCAATAAGCCAGTATTGGCGCTTTATCAACTGGCCTTTGGTCAATGCTTATACTCTTCCAACAGGTATGTTGCACCTCTGTTTTCCAAAGTTGAAGTGGTTAACTCAGTTTCAGTAACCGTTTCAAAGGCTTATTGAACTGAGTTCCTCTTTTGTTGAAGCTGTTTCCTTCCGAGATAGAGGAGTTAAGCAGAATCACTTTGTTTACCTGTTCGATGGACAGGTTGTTTTTTGAATGCCAAATCCTTGGTTCTAGACTGAAATCATGTACATTCTTCCTGCCGCTTGGGCTCCGTTCTGAATGGCAATACAAGATTAGTTATTCCAAACTAACAACATTGAATGGAGCAATTCACCCATCATATGTTTTCTAAAAACCAATAATACCGGATTTTACAATTTGATCGCGGGATGGAATATTGTGCCGTTGACTGATGCTGAATCCCATGTCCTTGAGTAAACCGGTATTCAGGTTATAAATCCAACCGTGTACGGTGAGATGTTGTTTTTTCTGCCATGCTTGTCGTACCGGCTCTGTTCCACATACATTACGCATCTGTTCGATAACATTGATTTCACATAAAACGTCGATTTTTTTTTGATCGCCCTCAATGGCATCGATATTTGTTTTATAATGGTGGTAACTCTCTCTTACATTTTGAAGCCAGGTATTAATGGGACCACTGGTGTTGTTTTGCATGGCCGCGTTTACTCCCCCACAATTATAATGTCCGCAAATGATGATATGTTTGATTTTAAGATTTTCTATTGCAAACTGTAAGACCGATAGACAATTTGTATCGGTAGGATACACCAGATTGGCAATGTTTCTGTGAACAAACACATCGCCGGGTTTTAAACCCATAATTTGTGCGGCGGGAACTCGACTATCGGAACATCCGATCAACAAATATTCCGGATTTTGTTGTTTTGCCAGGTTAACAAAAAAATCGGGATTGGAAAGGTTTATTTTTTTTGCCCAGCCATCATTATTCTCAAAAATATAGTGTAATGGATTCATAGTTAACCTTTGGGTGATAAGTAACAGTTTCTTTCTTTTGTATAGTAAAAAATAAGTAAGTCGAAGATATAAAACCAGAATCATTGAGAATTACTTAAAAAAACAAAAAAAATGTTGCAAATGTCGCATTAATTATTGAAAATTATGCTTCCTATATTTGGTTTGTCGGCAAAATGCCATTAACTATCAAGATTTTAAATCAAACTTTTCAGCATAAACTTTAAAATCACCTTTGTCATGCCGGATTTGATTCGATATCCAGGGAGAAATAGTCGTTATACAAATCCATTTAAAACCATAGCAGTTCCATGAGTCATCTTTGTCGGTCTCTGATGGGCCGTTTTAAACTATTTACTACATACTGTTGAATGATAAATAAACCTATTAAGCTGGAACTGCAAAACCTACCGATATCCATTATTTTTCCAGTGATTCTGTCTGTTGTTCTGTTTTCGATGACCATTTTCCTTCTGATTCTTCCCTCGCTTGAATCCACTCTCATGGCCAATAGACGAGAACTGATTCGCAATCTGACGGAAGTTGCCTTGAGCACTGTGCGTCAATATGAAGCCAAAGAAAGATCGGGAGAACTCAGCCGAAAACAAGCTCAAGCTTTGGCTATGCAACATTTGCGACGACTCCGGTACGGTGCTGAATCATTAGATTACTTTTGGATCAACGATATGCACCCCAATATGATTATGCATCCTTATCGCACCGACCTTGAGGGAAAAGATATATCGGATTATGCCGATCCAAACGGCAAACGATTGTTTACCGAATTTGTCAAAATAGTCCGCCGACAAGGCTCCGGATACGAAGATTATATGTGGCAGTGGAAAGATGATCCCCAACGCGTCGTACTGAAATTATCGTTTGTAAAAGGTTTCAAACCCTGGAACTGGATTGTGGGAACCGGGCTTTACATTGATGATATTCATACTGAAATTAAAAAAATAACCCAAAAACTAACCTTGATATGCCTTGGAATATTATTAACACTTTTTGTTCTATCGTTTTTTATTATTTCACAGAGCGTTAAAGTCGAAAAAGAACGTCAACGGGCAGAAAGCCAATCAAAACAGCAACAGGAACAGCTGTTTCACGCTGCCAAAATGGTATCAGTCGGAACCCTTGTTTCCGGGGTTGCGCACGAAGTTAATAATCCTGCAACGTCTATTATGATGAATGCACCGCTGCTAAAAAAAATCTGGAATAGTTTTATGCCCATTATCGATGAATATGGTCAGAATCAACCAAACTTTCAGATCAGCGGTATGAGCTATGCTACCTTAAGGGAACGCATTCCCATGTTGTTGAACCATATCGAAGATGGTGCCCGACGAATCAAAGATATCGTTACTGAACTCAAAGATTATGCCCGTAGTAAACCTTCGGAAATGAATGATGAAATTAATGTCAGCCATTCAGTCCGTAAGGCTGTAGCCCTATTGTCCAATCTGATTCATAAAACCACTAATTTTTTATCCCTTGACTATCGAATGGATCTCCCCCTGATTCGAGGAAATGCCCAAAAAATTGAACAGGTAGTGATCAACCTGCTGGTGAATGCCTGTCAAGCGTTAAAGAATAGAAAAGACAGAATTTCCATACGCACCAATTATGATGAAATTTCCAATTGTGTTTCCATCGAGATCATTGATACCGGTGTTGGCATCGAATTTGAGGTATTAGATCGTATTAAAGACCCGTTTTTTACTACGAAACAGGAAAGTGGCAATACCGGGCTGGGACTTGCCATTTCAGACCGCATCATAAAAGACCATGGGGGTAAAATCCAATTTACATCCTATCCCGGAAAAGGTACAAACGTTGTTGTCCAATTACCGGTCAATAATAAAGCAGGAGCGAAGAAATATAAATGATCACCAACAAAAGAGTCCCTTATCCTATTATTATCATTGATGATGAAGAGTCCATTTTATTATCCATGGATACCAACCTGCGTATGGCAGGATTTGAAAACATCCTTTCATGTAGCGACAGTCGTTTGGTGATGAATCTTATTGCCGAACATCATGCCGAGGTGGTTTTTCTGGACTTAACCATGCCTCATATTAACGGACAGGAATTACTGGCCACCATTAAAGAAGACTACCCCGACATTCCCGTTATCATTTTCACAGGTACAGTTGATGTTGATACCGCTGTTCAGTGTATTAAAAATGGTGCTTTTGACTATATTGTAAAACCGGTGGAGGCGGATCGTTTGATCGCTACCACCAAACAGGCAATTGCTTTCAGAGAATTGCAACGGGAAAACATGTCATTAAAAAAGCAAATATTTAATGAAGAGCTTGAAAATCCGGATGCTTTCTCCGATATTATTACCATTAACAGCAAAATGATGTCGGTTTTTAAATACGTCGAATCCATTGCTCAAACATCGCAAGCAGTTCTGATTACCGGGGAAACCGGTGTGGGAAAGGAGCTATTTGCCAAAACTATCCATACTTTAAGCAGACTCAACGGTCCTTTTGTTACGGTCAATGTAGCGGGACTCGACGATAATGTTTTTTCCGATACATTGTTCGGTCACGTTAAAGGCGCATTTACCGGTGCCGAGAAACATCGAAGAGGATTGGTTGAGCAAGCCTCCAACGGTACGCTTTTGTTGGATGAAATCGGCGATCTGAGCATCTCCTCCCAAGTTAAACTTTTAAGATTGCTTCAGGAATCGGAATACAGATCCCTGGGCATGGATGAAACCAAATTGGCTAAAGCTCGGATTATGGCTTCGACCAATGAAGATTTATTTACGGTGCATAAGTCCGGTAAATTTCGAAAAGATCTGTTGTACCGGTTACAGACTCACCATATACAAATTCCGCCTCTGAGAGAGCGAATGGATGATATTCCGTTGTTGCTTGAGTTTTTTTTGGAAAAGGCGGCCAAGTCATTTAAAATTCCTAAACCGTCATATCCCAGAGAATTGATTGATTTAATGCAGACCTTTTCTTTCCCTGGCAACGTGAGGGAATTACAGGCCATGGTTTTTGATGCTGTTAGTCGACACAAATCCAAAATTTTATCGATGACCGTATTTACTGACTATATTAAAAAACAGAGGAATAACGGACGAATACATCCTGCATCGGAAAACACTGGCCGAATCCAATTTCCTGCTGTTCTTCCAACTATAGAAGAAACTTCCCAGGCGCTGGTGAAAGAAGCCATGAAACGATCCAAGGGAAATCAATCACTGGCAGCCAGACTGCTGGGTATATCTCAACAAGCGGTTAATCAACGTTTAAAAAAAATCAAAGATCTTTCAGCAGATAGTTGGACATAGGCCGAACATCAAAGGGAGCGAAGCGAAGAAGAATTTCCCTGGTCAAAAGAAACCCTTCAATTCGCGACGCTCCGATCTTCGGTACAACCGTCTTATTCCTCACAAAAAAGCGTCTTGAATTTTTAATCTACAGTTGCCTACCTTAATCCACCCTGCACTTATTCAAAGTATTGATATAAAATATACTTTAAGCCTAGGATGGACCGGACGAACTGACCGTGTTTTTAGTTTTTAACAACCATTGTTTTAATGGTATCAACCACATCGGGATTGGCCAAAGTCATCACATTTCCGACATCCTCATTATTGGAGATAGCTCCCAGGACACGACGCATGATCTTACCTGAGCGGGTTTTGGGCATATCCGGTACGATCCATACTTTTCTGGGTTTGGCGATTTTTCCGATTTGATTACAAACCGCATCGATGATTTTTTGCTCGAGAATGGCATCTCCTTTGACACCTGGTTTAAGTGCGATATACAAATCAGGCTCTTTTCCCTTAATTTCATTTGCAACCGGCACCACAGCTGCTTCAGCCACTTCCGGCACTATCATGGCAGCGGATTCGATTTCTTTGGTTCCCAGGCGATGGCCAGACACATTGATGACATCGTCAATCCGTCCTAAAATCCTGTAATATCCGTCACTGGATTCCATGGCTGCATCACCGGCCAGATAGGGCCAATCTCGCCAATCTTTACTTTTCGGATCTTTACAGTATCGGGCGAAATATGTGTTAACAAATCGATCTCTATCTCCCCAGACGGTTTGAAATTGGCCTGGCCATGGGTTCTGGATACAAATGTTTCCTGCTTTTCCTTCTCCCCGTTTTATTTCATTGCCTTCGTCGTCGTAAATGATGGGATGGATTCCAGGCAGGCCTGGGCCAGCGCTTCCCGGTTTCATAGGAGTTAAGCCCGGAACAGTGCTGCATAAAAAGCCTCCGGTTTCCGTTTGCCACCAGGTATCAACAATAATGGCCTTACCTTTTCCTACTTCCTTATAATACCATCGCCATACTTCCGGCTCAATGGGTTCACCAACTGTTGTCATATGCTTGAAAGTGAAATCATATTTGGCAGGTTCATCGGGGCCGACCTTTCTAAGGGAACGTATCGTCGTGGGAGCTGTGTGAAAAATATTCACATTCAAATCCTGGGCGATCCTCCATGATCGTCCTGCATCCGGATATGTAGGGACTCCTTCATAAATGACTGTTGATGCGCATAAGGCGAGAGGCCCGTAAACAATATAGGAATGCCCGGTAATCCATCCGATATCGGCCATACACCAGTACACGTCTTCGGGATGAATATCCTGAATGTACTTGGATGTAGCGGCAGCATATGCCAGGTAGCCACCAGTGCTGTGTTGACATCCCTTGGGTTTCCCCGTGGTTCCGCTGGTGTACATCAGGAACAATGGATCTTCAGCTTTCATGGAAACAGGCTCAACGCGTGCACCATAAAACTCCTTCAGCTTTTCATTCATGATAAAGTCACGATCTTTAACCGGTGCTGCAACGGATGAATATTTTCCCGGATATCGTTGCCAAATAAGGACTTTGTCCACTACTTGTCCAGCTTTTTGGGAGATTTCCACTGCCTCATCAGCTACGATTTTATGATCCAAAAGCTTGCCATTGCGGTAATATGCGTCTGTTGTTAATAAGACTCTACTTTGGGAATCAATAATCCTGTCCGCACAAGCACTGGCTGAAAATCCACCGAAGACTACTGAATGAATAACGCCAAGTCTGGCACATGCCAGCATAGTGATGGGAAGTTCAGCCGACATTGGCATGTGAATGGTCACTCGATCACCTTTTTTCAAACCGGCAAACTCCTTCAACAGGGCTGCTGTTTCGTTCACTCGAATATACAACTCCTGATAGGTTATGTGATCAATTCCTTCCTCTTCGGGTTCGGGTACAAAATGGATGGCGGCTTTGTTACGGTTCTTTTCCAAATGTCGGTCCACACAATTGTAGCTGGCATTGAGTTTGCCGCCTACAAACCATTTCCAACAAGGTGCGTCGCTGGTATCAAGCGTTTTATCCCAGTATTTGTCCCATGACAGTAATTCTGCATATTCGTTGAAACATTCTGGGAACTTATCCAGACTGAATCTATCGTATATTGTTTCGTCCGTCATGTTGGCCTGTCCAACAAATGAAGGTGACGGATGATAATACTCTTCTTCTTCCCAATGCACAGCGATTTGAGCTTCTGAAGTTTCAACAATATCCTTTTTTTTCATAGCCGTATGCTCCTCGATATGAATGTTTAAATAAAGTTTTGTTCAAAGTCCTTAACACAGGTGCTTCTCGTATTTTTCTAAACTATACAGAGGCCCCTTCCACTGCAAGAATAAGATCCTTTTTCGGTGCTCGCAGCACAATAGCAATACCAGCCGCAATAACACAGGCGATGCCTGCAACGATGAAAGCTGTTTTGAATGTTCCCATAGAATCCCATACCATGCCAGCCATAACCGGACCTAGGATTCCACCAACGCCATAGGCTGAGAAAACCGCACCATAGTTGGCACCCAGGTTTTTCGGACCGAAATTTTCCAGTGTTAACAGGGGGAAAAGTGCAAAATTGCCACCGAAATTAAATCCGATCCAGCAAGCAGCGATGGACAGTGTTAGAGAATTTGATCCCATTCCCAATAGAAAAAACATCATAACTCCCTGGAGCAGGCACATAAGAATGACCGATCCTTTGGCAGTTAACTTTTGAGAAACCGTTCCCCAGACAATCCGGCCTAAACCATTAAACAGTGCTAATAATCCCAGGGCAGATCCGGCGACAGCAGGTGTTAGACCGCCTTCCAAAACGCCAAAATTTTTAAGGCATTTAATCACCATCAGACCACATCCGGCGCTAAACACAAATGCTACCCAGATCATCCAGAATTGACCGGTTTTTATAATCTCCCCTTGTGTAAGATCCTGCACAGCCGGTTTTACAGTTTCTGATTGGGCTTCAGGATTCCACCCGACAGGTTTCCATCCAGCTGGCGGATTGGATAATAGCTGTGCTCCCAAGACAACGGAAACAACAAAAATAATTCCAAAAATCAAAAATGTTCCATTAACTCCTCTATTTTCTATCAAATGTAACCAGGAACCTGACATTTTCACAAAGATAAAGGCACCACCACCAAAGCCGGCCACTGCTATTCCGGTTATAAATCCTTTAATATCCGGAAACCATTTAACACATGCTGCGATGGGACAGACATATGCCATCCCGATACCAGCTCCGCCGACTACACCGATAAATAAAATCATGGCTATAAACGATGTTCCTGTAAAACTAGCCAAAATGTATCCACTTCCCAGAATTAACCCACCTATGGTAGCGATTCTGCGAGGACCGTATTTATCTTGCCAACGACCTGCCAAAATCATAACAATGGCAAAGGATGCCAGTCCTGCTGAAAAGATCCATGATGTTTGAGAGGCGGAATACTTAAACGGGCCACTCGGATCTTGTAAGGCCCCAGTAAAAGCACCCCATGCGTATATCGCTCCCAGGCAGATTTGGATCAACAACGCGCCAACAACGATAAACCAGCGATTCATCACTTTCTGTTCAGTCATGTTATCTCCCATATTTATAAATATCAAGGGTTAAAAAATGACAAGACATAAAGAACACTTTACGAGTCATTTCCTTTTCTGCAATAGTTCTACCAAAGGTCATTAATGTTGTTATTATACTGTAAATATAGATAAATACAGAATAAGCTAAGCCAAATTAACCAGTGCAAGGGGTACAAGAAAAATTGTGATTCTGCCTTTTTCTCAATGAAAAATCTAATCGCATTGGAGAATTATACAGAGTTTAGTAAAATTGTTATTACAAGTTTGCTTGTATGGTATTTGGATGTTTTTTTCTCTTTTTTCATTTCCACAAGTCTATTGAATATCTGACGTGATATCGGCACTGTTAGCGTTCAGTATTAGAAAATAGTAAAAAATCATGGCTAAAAACAAAAAACAGTAATATATACTTACATATCAGGGTTTGGCTTTGGTTCCGGTTGTTGCAGAGTTCATTGTATTAAGCTGAAAAAGGGGAATTTATATACACAAAACAGCCAAATCAACCAGTGCAGTAAACAATTGGTAAAGCGTAACACTGATTAACTCACATTTCAGGCTTTTTTATCCTACTCCAATGATCACAGATTTTTTGTCGGTCAGTGAACAGGTTTCCTGTCATCCCGAGGAAGTACGACGAAGGATCTCTCAAGGCCATAAGTAATTAATGTCGTTTGACATTGCATAGAGCTATGGGTCGGTTCAAAAAACAATTCACATTCTGTTTGCAAAATGTCCAGTGTTTTTAGAACTTTTTGCAAACAGACTATGTGAAGTTATTTTTGAATGATTCCTATGTACAAACAACCTGGGATAGTTGGTATATTACTACTGTCGTGATCATCTCGAGTACCGATTTGTCAAGTTATGAAAAAGTTTACACTTTATATATCAGTCCGAGTATAAGTTTACAGATACGTAAGATCAGACTACTGAAACCCACTTCACTGTAAGGAACAGCAAAGTGGGAAACCGGCTTCTTAATACGGAAGAGAGCCCATACGAGGATCCTTGTAAGGGAACACTTCACGCAGGGATCTGACGAGGGAGCCGGGCATTCTGCTTTTCTACTGCAACACTTTGAATTTGTATGCTTAAAAATAAAAATATTTTCTTCTAACTTTTTTAGCTATTAAGATATTTTTATTTTTAGGTTTTGGATTTTATTTTTGAAAGCAACTTGAATAAAACTTGACAAAATCAGGTTTAGGATTTATGGTAAATATAGTACAAGATTATGTTGGATATGTGAGTTGAGGAAAAACCAGTCAACAAAAAGTTAACCTCTTTTGTAAGGAGCTGCTATGCGTTATAAAATTATTTTCTGTTTTTTTATAATATTCAGCCTGATGTTATCAACATCTTATGCTCAAAAAAATATAGTGATTGTCACAGAAGAATGGCCACCATATAATTATTTAAAAAATGGGGAAGTAACCGGTTTTTCTGCAGAAGTGGTGAAAAGTATTCTTGAAATAATGAATGAGGACTATGAAATAAAATTGCTGCCGAGTATGAGAACCACACATATTCTTAATACTGGGAAACGCACTATGATGTTTTCGTTATTTCGGACACCTAAAAGAGAATCTAGTTATAAATGGATAGGACCATTGGGTGATGCATCAATATTTTTCTATAAAAGAAAAAATGATAGTATAAAAACAGATAGTTTGGAAGATTTAAAAAATGTAAAAAGGATAGCATGCAGACACGGAGGATTAATACCCAATCTTCTAAAAGAAAAAGGTTTCAAAAACTTAGACATGTCAGCAGCCAGCAGTTTGCCAATATATAAAAAGCTATTGGCGGGAAGATCTGATCTAGCAATAAGTGATGCAGATCTCGGAGTGAGATATCATTTAAGATCACTCAATATCAAGCTGGATGATGTTTTTGAAAAGGTGCCTATACCAATATTCAAAGCTGAGTTGTATATTGTGGGTACTAAAGATATACCTGATGAAGAAATTCAAAAGTGGCAATCTGCACTGGAAACAATAAAAACCAATGGAGTCTATGAAAGAATCTTGCAGAAATACATGTAACAGATGACAATCTTTTCAATCTGACTCGGCGCGGTTTGTCACGAATCATCTGAGAAAATACAATGCAATAAGGGATCAAGTTTTGATCCCTTATTGCCAGGTTATATTATCTGCATCAGGCGTAATTCGCCCAAAACAACCGGAAATGCCAGGCCGAAATTGATGAGGATCTGGGGGTGAATTTCACCCAATATTCCCCAGGTGTTATTCTCTCCCGAGATTTGTGCACATCGTCCTTCATTGAAACTGGGATGATTTTCCGACTGATAACTTACTGTTCGCTGCATCTCGTGCAAAATGCTGTCCATTACAGCCCTTCCTTCGGCAAAACCCGCTTCCGGACCGATAATAGCAAAGACTATATGACGGAATTCAGAGGTGCCGGTCTCTTTTTGATTGTCAATATGAATGATGTTGCCTATTTCAAATATTTTTTGGGGCACAGTTTTCCGACGATTTTTTTGAAAGGCTTCCATGATGCCGGTTCTCAAGTGGGTGCGGATAACTTTTTGCTCCAAGGTTTTTGGATTTTCAACACTGACATGTTTATCCCCAGGTTCAAGCAGATGTTTGTTAAATTGTCGCTCTTCCGATTCCAGCAGGAGACTCATGATTTCGGTAAATCCCAAACCTAACATGGCGCTACGCAGCATATTGCTCAATTTTTCTTCGGGCCTGGCATTGCCCAGGGTCATGCTGGGGACCAACCGGGTCTGTATGTTTTTATAGCCATACCCAATACCCAAGTCTTCAAAAATATCCACTTCGTGTTTGATATCGGTTCGGAAAGCCGGGTAACTGACTTGGTATATGTCGCCCTTGGGTTCTACATCCAGGCGCATTTTTTTAAATAAAATATGAACTCATCTGTTGTAAAATCGATGCCCAGCCACTTTTTTGCTTCTTCGTATTTGATATCGATGGTTCCGGGATTTAAATCCGGTGTAAGCAAACTTTTGTCGGTGTAATTCATCTGTACGGTTTCAATGATCCCCCCTAATTCCGCCAATGAGCTGACCAGTGTATCCAATGATTTAACAACTGCATCCCGAGTAATACCGGTAATATCGATAAAAAGACTGGTAGAACCAACCTTCAGCCGAGTTTCTTCACTATTGATGATAGGTGGCATGGACAATACCTGTCCATTTACGTCCTTCAGAATCGGATAACGCTTATACTTATCCATCAGATGGGCATATGCCATTCCTTTGGGATGTTCTTCCAGAATTTTTTTTGGTGACATTTGTGTGCCGGGCATGCCCAAAGGACAAAAGGTAAATTCCACCGGATCAACACATGAATAGATGATAGGCGGTTGAATGGTATCCAGGTCATAAACACCAATGGAAGCCAATTTTCGATCACGCCCTATTCCCCAATGCAGGCTTTCCTGTAGTTTCATGATATCACGTAGGCTGTTGTGATCAAGCGGTGGCATTCTGACAACAGCGCAGACAATAAAAGGACGATAAGTGTCCTTTTCCGACATGACAGCATCAATATTGACTTCAATGTTGCTTTTTCCGGGTGAAAACAGGTTGAGTCCCTGTTCCAAGCCAAGGTATCCTTTTAGTGCCCGTGACAGGCCTCCGATATCGAAAAGATCGGGCCTGGCAGCCAATAGATCCAGGCGAATGACCTTATCTACTGATACTTGTTTAAATTCTTCTTGGCTTTCAAAACCACAAAAATCGCATCTTTTAGGAGGTGTTTCACCCATCAGTTTATCATTTGGCGTATTGCAGGTAGGGCATTCGTATATCCCCAATTCCGCTGTATCTTCGACATCACACCCCATCTGCTCAAGGGCATCCACCAGGTCATCTCGTGAAAACTCCTGGGTTAGCAGGGCATTCAGGCGGTTAACGCTAACAGCAATTATTGGCACAGTGACACCTCCTTTAGCTTATCAAAATCGCTGAAAAATAATTCTCGAATATCCGAAAGACCATAGCGCATCATGGCTAAACGTTCCAACCCCAATCCCCAAGCCAGTACCGGGGTTTTACAACCAAAAGGTCGTGTGACTTCAGGTCGGAAGACTCCTGAACCGCCCATTTCAATCCAGCTTTTTTTGGACTCCATGTAAACAAAGGCTTCGGCGCTGGGTTCGGTGTATGGGAAAAAACCCGGTTTAAATTTTACCTTTTTAAATCCCATTTTTCGGTAAAATTCTGATAATGTTCCCAGCAAAGTAGCCAAACTGGCCTCTTCATCAATAACAATACCATCCACTTGGAAAAACTCGGGAAGATGTTTATACGTAATGGCTTCATTGCGAAAGACCTTCCCAACACAAAAAACCTTTCTGGGCGGATTGGGATCTTCGGCAATGGCACGAATAGTGGTGGCGGTGGTGTGGGTCCGCAGCACAACCTGTTTTGACCGTTCGATATCCCACTGATATCCCCATCCGCTAGATCCGGTTTCCCAGCCGTTTTCATGGGTTTGACGGACGTTTTCCACAAAATTACCAGCAGGGAGTTTTGCGATTTTCGGTTGTTCCATGTAAAACGTATCCTGGGCATCCCGAGCCGGATGGTCCTGAGGTTGGAATAAGGCATCAAAATCCCAGAATGCGGATTCAACCTGAGGAGAAATGATCTCGGAAAATCCCATTTCCAGAAAAGCAGTTCGGGTTTCCTGAATAATTTTTTGCATAAGATGAATTTTTGCAGGGTATATTTTTTCTGCTTCCAGGGTGACATCATACTGGCGCAATCGTATATTTTTCCATTCACCGCTGGTGATGTCTTCCGACGTCATCCGGTTTTTTTCCTGCATTACCGAAACATCGCCAGACAAGTTTTGTCGTCCGTTTTGGGTTAAACCAACCAGACGAACCGTTCTGGGCTTTATTTTGGCGATGTTGGGCCGTTTACCCAGTAGTGATTTTACTTTTTCCGGGTCGATATTGTCTGCTGGCAATTCATCCAGGAATAGTCTTTCCTGACCGGCGGCTTTGGTGATGGCTTGTTCGTCATCATCCGTTTTGTCCAATGCTTCTCGACCGGTATCGGTTAGCAGGATTTCTCCTTTTTCTTTAATAATCCAGTCTCTTTGACCACCCCATCGTATAATTTCGTTGACAGCGATGTTTTTTTCCTTGGCTATTTCGGCTAAATCACGCATAGGTATACGTTCTTTTTTTGCCAGAATCGGTAAAATCTGACGTTCAGGTAATCCCTCTTTGATCAGTTCCATGGCATTTCCCGCTGGCATCAGCTCTTCCCGAACTTGTTCGTCGATGGTCAGCCAGCCCTGGTTTTGTCCGTAAGTGACGGACCCATTGACAATGGGATGATCAAATCCAGTAGCCTGTACAATCTCTTCCACTGTCTTAGCGCTTTCAGATTTAAGCAACCAACTAAAGATTTTCCATTGTTCTTCCGTCAGAGTAATTTTCATGATTTTCCCTCAAATACCTATACCGCTATTTTTGCTTTATCATTTCAGGCATCAATATCACACCAAAATATTAAAACTACGGAGTTTTTACAATTCTATCAATAAGTTTTAGAGCAGAGAAGACTATTGTATCAATCCATATAATCGATCTGAGTTCATAATAGTTTTTTATTTCATATCGTTTACTGAAAATTTACGATTGACAAAAACTTTATTGTTCGATAGTTATCAAACTATGGAACATAAAAAACTTTCAAAAATGTTTAAGGCGTTGTCTAACGAGCAGCGATTAAAACTGTTTAAAAACATATACGAATGGCAGTTGACCAACATGATGCCTGAAGAAGATTTGGGGAGCTGTGTTGGAATTGAGAAAGCGTTTACCAAAGCCTGTGGATGCATGACCATCTCTCGTTCAACGATTTCTCATCACTTGAAAGAGCTACAGAATGCCGGTTTGATTTCCTGTACTCGCCATGGAAAACAAATGTCATGTAAAATAAACCAAGATGCCGTCGATCTGATCAAAAATTTCATAAAATAAGGTTTTTTTAACCGAAAAGCTCGAAAGCAATCGAACTTAAAACTAAAACGGATCTCTTTCCAAAGGGATAAAAGCAATGAATTGGAATTTTAAACAGCTGTTTGATCTTTTTTCAAACAATGATAATGTACACCTGATGCTATCTGGCAGGTGGGGGTTAGAGAAGGAATCCCTTCGCGTTACCCCGACAGGCAACTTGGCAATGACACCCCACCCGGAAAAATATGGGGATAAAATCAACAACCCGCATATTACTGTCGATTTTTCAGAAAGCCAGGTGGAGTTGATTACACCGGCGTTACCCGACATTGATGAAACACATCGCTACTTGTCCGAGCTGCAACTGTTTGCCGAGGAATCTTTAGATAATGAATTACTTTGGCCATTAAGTATGCCCGGGAATCTTCCCCTGGATGAAAAAATCCCCATTGCGAGATTTGAAGCAACCGAAAAAGGTAGGGAGAAAGAGATCTACCGATCAGGACTGGCACTACGTTATGGAAAAAAGATGCAGATGATTTCCGGGATTCACTATAATTTTTCCTTTTCTAAAGAATTTTTTGATTTTATATATCAGAAACTTGGAATCAAAACCGAGCAAAAGGCATTTAAGGACTGGGTATATATAAATACTATCAAAAATTTCCTTGGTTATCGTTGGTTGCTGATTTATCTTTTTGGTGCTTCACCCATTGGGACTGATGAATATTTAAACTCTTTTGTACAAAAGAATACTTGTTTATGTAATAAACCAAACTGGGAATATTCCTTTGATTGCCCGATTAAAGACGCCACTTCGCTTCGTATGAGCCGGTTCGGTTATGAAAATGCCTTTCAGAATCAAATAAATGTATCCTACAATTCCTTAGACCAGTATATCAAAGATCTGAGAAAAGCATTGTCTACAAAATTTGAAACATACACAAACCTGGGATTGTTTCGTGATGGTCGCCAGGTGCAGCTTAACGATTTTCTTTTACAAATCGAAAATGAGTACTATGCCCCGGCAAGATTCAAGCAGATATTAAACAATAACGAAACAATGTTGGAGGCTCTGGAAAAAAGAGGGATTGAGTACATTGAACTGCGGACTTTCGATCTGGATCCTTTTGAAAGATCCGGTATTGGAAAAAACCAACTCTATTTTATTCATCTGCTGGTGCTGTTTTGCTGTTTCGAACACTGCGGTGAACTAGCTCAGACCGATCTGACTCGTTTTAATGATAACGCGCAGTTGGCAGCTGTGTTTGGAAGAAATGACAAACTGGTACTGACAGATAATCAAAATAACAAAACATCCCTCAAAGAATGGGCGCAAAATATCTTTAGCCAATTGATGCAAATCGCCGAATTATTAGATAGAGACAGTAGCGACAACAAATATCAAGACAGTCTTTTAATTCAATTTGCCAAATTAAGAAATATGGATTATCTACCATCTTCTACAATACTTCAAACCATGAAAAAGACTCAAAAAAATTATATTGAATTCGGGCTTTGTCGCTTAGCAGAAAACCAAAAATCTACTCAATCGGACGAAGTATTGGCATCCTAGCGGATTCATCGGGATTAAGGCATTAATCATTAATATAGAATTCATCCGTGAATATCGATTAACCAGCGAATCAAATTTTGCTTCTTAATTTCACATTGTTTGGACTCTATCAGCTTGTATTCATTATTCCGACATCCCGAACAATGTTTTGCCACTCGACAACGAGCGATATATGTTATTTGGAAACTCAGCTTGAAGCATGATCCTGCAACTTATCCCCATCATTTCAGTCTTGCCTTAGAACAGTGCATTTGTTAGCTTGCACCAATAAATAACTGAACCATAAAAACAGGAAATGAAGAGCTTAAAATTATCAATTATCATTCCCATTTATAACGAGTATAATAATATCGATGAGGTCATTAAGCGCATCAAAGCAGTTAAACTGCCTGAGGAAGTGGCGGATATTGAGATGATTCTGGTTGATGACGGCTCGGTGGATGGGACATCGAAAAAGCTGGAAAAGTATAAGAACGATAAAACCATAGTGGTGCATCAATCACGTATCAATTTTGGCAAAGGAACCGCTACCCGTGTGGGGTTGACCTATGTGTCAGGTGATATTGTGCTCATTCAAGATGCCGATCTGGAATATGATCCCAACGACTACCCTAAGTTATTAGAACCTTTTATCAATGGACAAGCTAAAGTGGTGTTCGGTTCCCGATTTATGAATCAAAAGAAACGTTTGGAGGGAATGGCCATCCAAAACTGGTTGGCAAATGTGTTATTACGGCTGGCGACAAATATCTTATACGGTTCACATCTAACAGATGAGGCAACCGCCTACAAAATGTTCGATACGGAGGTCCTTAAAAGTTTGAACCTTAAATCCAAACGGTTCGAATTTTGCCCGGAAGTCACGGCCAAAGTTTTAAAGCAAAAGCATAAAATAATAGAAGTCCCTATCAGCTATGTCGGCAGAACAGTTGAAGAGGGGAAAAAGATTAAATGGTATGACGGTTTCGAAGCCATCTGGACTTTAATCAAATACCGTTTTAAAAACTAGACATGCTTGGAATATTCAACATGCGTTGTTGATATATTGAAATATATTACCCATTAATGCCCATGCTACTGAGTCAAACATAGATCTGCCCCCTTTTTTTTTCTTTTACTGTACCTTTGTCAGATCACAGGGGTTCGCTATGCTTGGCTAACTCACTCCCAGGCTCAGCCTTATATGATATTTCTGTCCGTTGGCTCATGATTTTGCTCCAGGCTTCCTTCAAACAGCTCCTTACGGATTTGCCTTTGCTTTTCGTTAGTAGTTAACATTAACGCTAGTCTACACAACAGTAACGGTGATCTTCCTACAGAGGTTTTCACCTCATTGGTTTATACCCATGCCGGGCTTACCAAATGCATAAATACGGACGTTTTTCGTGCCGAGACGCATCACAAAAAACACCGGTTATGCCAGTATCCTCGAATTTCAAAGGAATTAATTGACAATGCAGATGTGATTACAATATAATTACATAAACATTTAGAGGAAATATGGCAAGTCTAATTAGAATAGGAAATTCGCAGGGAGTACGAATACCAAAAGCAATCATTGAGCAGGCTAAACTTGAAAATAAAGAATTAGTATTTAGAATCGTTGAAGAAGGATTGCTCATTAAACCTGCAAAAAAGCCAAGACAAGGTTGGAAAAAGGAATTCGATAAAGCGCATACACATAAAGAAGCAGATCAAATTGATAAAGAATGGTTAGAAGCTCCTCTGGTAGAAGAAGAGGATTGGGAATGGTAACACCCAAAATTGCAAGGTTTGACCTTTGGCTGGTTCAATTAGATCCAACCAAAGGTTCTGAAATTATAAAAACCAGACCTTGTGTTGTGATTTCACCAGATGAAATGTCTGCATTGAGAACAGCAATCATAGCTCCTATGACAACCAAAGGATTTCAATTTCCAACACGTATTCCTTGCACTTTTCAAGGCAAGAAGGGATTGATTCTACTGGATCAAATACGATCAGTTGATAAATCCAGACTTATACAAAAACTTGGAGTAATTTCAAAGAGTGCTCAAAGTAAGACAATTAACTGTTTGCAGGAATTGTTCGCATTATAATCGGATTAAATCGGGTAACCGAGGTTTTTTCTTCCTCAGTCCCGTTCAACAGGGATTATATACAATGACCGATTCCGGGTAAATTTCAGGATTGTACAATCACCCGGATTTTCCATAGGAATAAGTCCACCGTTTTATCGGTCACTCCATATAATCCCATACGTTGTATAATAAATACATCATGAATCATATTTTGAAGATGGTTTTACCCGGTATTCAAAAGGAAACATCATGAAAAATCAAATGAAATTTTACTTCTTTTGTACGTGCGATGAAAAGATAGAAGTTGATACCAACGAGTTTCCCACGGAATGTGATTGTAATAAGTGCGGTAAAAGCTACTTGATTTCCAACCACGAAGTGGGAAATCTTCCCAATTGGAACTCGGTTTCTATTAAACCCATTGAAGCCAAACCATGATAAAAAAAACAGTTTCAGTATAGAACCATTTTTATATCTGTAAGTCCAGACGGATGGTTTTCTTAAACCAACGCACAACTTTTTTAAAAAGAGTTGTTTTCCCAATCACCAATGTAACCGTACCTTCCAGCCCGGGTCGCAACGCCAGATTTTCATTGGGGAAACTGACCGTTACCTGGTATACCCTTGCCACTCCCTGCATCTTATGCATTTCAGAAACCCTGGTTACATTTCCTTGAAACAGTTTCCAAGGCTGAGCTTTTAAAGAAAGATATCCGGTCGTACCAGGCTCAATGCCTTCCAGGTCTCTTTCCAAAATATCAAAGTTTGCCTGATAACTTCGGATATCGATTAATCGGCCCAACTCCTGGCCTTTGCTCACAAAGGTGTATTCCAATGTATCCAGTTTCTCTTCCAGCATGCCGGTAAAAGGGGCAATCACCGTAAGATTATTTTTTTGTCGTTCAAAATCCCTGGAGGTTTCAGCCATCTTTGCACCCAGTTTTACCAACTTATGATACTCTGCCATATTTTCTTCCACAATGGCCTGCTGCTGTAACATATCGTTTTTGCGTTTGTCGATAAAATGATTTTTGACCTGTTGGTCCAAATCGTTATTTTCCAATCTGATCATCACCTCTCCCTTTTGGAATACCAATTGATTGGCATCTCTCAATTTGACCACATAACCATCGGCAAGAGAACGGAGAATAGCATTATATTCCGGTTCCAGTATGCCTGTCAGTTCATGTCTTTGAGTAACCGGTAAAAGGAAAAACGCAACCACTATCAAAAAAGCCAAAACAACTCCGAAAAATCGAACCATTTTTTTCTTAAAATATGTTTCGTGTTCTGTCATAACCACTCTTATAAAACCTATTAAACCAGTTACATATCGCCATTGCAGTTTGTAAATAACAAATATGGCTAAAGGAATACCAACGGTTTTACCCAGCTTCTGGATGGCCATGGTTCCAACCATAAACCCAAGCCCTAGCATGACATTAAACAAGTAGATAATCATCAAGGATCCGTAGACGATAAAAATCCAATGTTCACGTTTCGAAATATAGTCATGCTCACGATTCAAACGAAAAATTTTAGTTTGAATCAGATATTTAACATACTCTTTGGATCGATCCCGCAGGTTGGGGACTTCCAGAAAATCGCTCAGGGCAAAATAACCGTCAAACTTCATCAACGGATTAAAGTTCATAAAAATAGCGGAAAAAAAAGCGACCACTACAATTTGAAAAGTGATTGTATTAATCATAGAGCCCGGCTGGGTGAACATCCAGATGTAAATTGATGCAACTCCCAACAAAAATTCGACATAACAACCGGCAAAGGTGACATAAAGCCGGTGATTTTTATTCTCGAATAACCAGGCATCGTTAACATTTGCATACATACAGGGATTAAAAAACATAAATAAAAAACCAATTTCATGACACTCCCCACCAAAACGTTTGCAAGTCAAACCATGCCCCATTTCATGAATCATAATAGTTCCCATCACGGTGGCCCAGAGAAAAAACAGGGATGAGACATCCTTATTCATGAAATCCAGGATATTATTCAATCCCAATTTGACCTCTTTACCGTTCATGATCAGCGCCATCACACCGCTGAGCAGAAACAGATTCATCAGCAAAACAAACGGCCTGGACCAGATCCAGTGAATGTATGGTACAACCAGGTTAAAAAACCGTTCCGGATCCCACATTTTTAGCCTGAAATAAAAAGCTGATCCCTGAGCCTGAATGATACGACTACGTCGTTGCTCCTTCAATTTTTCAAACAGATAAATATTCTGCTCTTGCTCGCTACGTTCAAAAAGATCCATGGACCGGACCGAAGCGATGAAATCTTGAATATCTTTGGCAGTCAAATCGTCGTCAAATTGTTCATTATACGCTTTAGCGATTTCTTCAGCAGATTTTTCCCCATCCAGCTGGGAAAAGACATAGTATTCCTCCTCATCAAACCGGTAGTATGACTGCTTTGCCGGATCTTTGAAGATAAAGGTCTTTTCCTGACGAACAATTTGCTCTTTTATAATAAGGTCGTTGCGTAACGCAGGCAGGGCACCCATATCCATCACCTTAAGAAAACAACATCAATTTTATCTGTGTAATCAAACGAGACACAGTCGGCTTCAAATACACTGAATATAATGTCTTGTTCCCAGTATGAATTTTGGCCTTGCCAGTCATCCCGAACTTTAGGGTACTCAACTGGTTCAATTCATCACTTCTCAGATACCCCACATAGTGCTCTCGCCCTTCGTCGTCCTCGATTTTTACTTGGGAAATGTCTATTAAATCCCCTCGAGCCACTATACCCGGCAGGGCTTGAAGGGTTAAACTCACTTTATCACCCGCTTTAGTATTCAGAACATCTTCCTCCTTTATTAATAGTTTGGCGCTTTTTTTGTTGGCCACCGCAATTTCAGCGATCACTTCTCCTTCTGTTACCTGCTTATTCACCATTTCTTCCGGTTTTGGCGTCAGTACACGTCCATCAGCAGTGGCAGCCACATAAGTATATTGAAGCTTTTGATCAACAACATCCAACTGGTTTTCCATCTTCTCCAGTTCCAATTGTTTCATGTAAATTTCCGATGGAGTAGCCTCTACTTCCAACCGCCTGATATCGCTTTCCACAATTAAAATATCATTTTCCAATTTTGCTTTTTCCAATTCCAGCAAAGAGGTATCCAATTGCAACAAGACCTGGCCGGCAATCACCCGATCTCCCTCTTTAAACAACACCTTTTGAACAGTGCCGCTTTTAATCACTGTTACCTGGGTTTTATGTCCGGGAATCACCTCAACATCGCTTACCACACTTGAAGGAACCGGCAGCAGAAGCAGAGCAAACAATCCTAATACCAGTGACACAGCTATCATACCGATTTTGCGTCGCATTTCCTTGGTAACCTTTACTCCGGCTTTAAACCGTTCCGCCATTTTTGATGATGGAATATTCTGATATAATTGTGCATTACGAATAGCAGTCGTAGTTTGGTTCACCATCATATCAATAACATATTTAGATTTAGACGGCACCAGGGAAGCATATTGTCCCTCCATGGACAACAAGCCAAGGTTTCCTTCACTGTCAGCCAGAATAATCACACTAAGGCATTTTAGTTCAAATTCATCCAGGTACTTCAACACAGTATCGGGAGTATTTTTTGGAGGGGATTCTTTTGTATAAGAATTGATTTGCAATGAACTGCCAGTTGAAAGCACCCAGTCCATAATCTTTTTAAGTTGAATGTTTTCTTCCGCCGCTTGATCCGGTTGCGCCTGTTTTGATTCTGCGGAAATCACTACCTGATTATTGGCATCAAGCAAGGCGATAACCGCTCTTGAATAGTGGATCACCTGTGCTCCCAGGTTAACAACAGAAATCAGAACTCGGTCAAGATCCAGGGTTGATGTTAGCGCTTTGCTGAAATTCAATAGGGTATTTAGCTCGTTGATTCGCTGATCGCTCCTATATAATTGAGCATTTTTGATGGCAATAGCCGCATGGGTAGCAATATTCTCTAAAATCTCCAAATCTATTTGATTAAATTGGCCTGTATCTTTTTCCGTTTTTTTGTTGATGACTTGAATCGCCCCATAACATTCTTTTTTCACCACCATTGTCACGCACAGCATTGATTTTGTAACAAAACTGGTTTTTGAATCCACCTGTTTTAAAAATCGTTGATCTTTAGAGGCATCAAATATGACTACATTTTCCTTATTTGACATAGCCCAGCCCACAATACCGGTGCCTTCCTTGAGACGTAACCCGGTGACCTTTTTTTTAGCAGGTCCTTCAGCAATGGTACATATAATTTCACCGGTGGATTTATCCGGCACCCAAAAAGAACCGGCCTCAGCCTCCATCACTGCCAAAACCTTATTAAAAATGGTCTTCATCAATTTGTGAACATCCAGTGTTTCACTAAATAGTCTGGCGGTGTCCATCAGCAATTCCAGTCGAGCCACTTTCTTTTTTACTTCAATATAATCCAGATAATCGGGCGTGGTTAAAGAAACTTCAACCTGTGGCTTCTCTGGTGATTTAGGCAATTCCTGTGTTTCAGGTATTTTTTTTTGTTCTGCTTGGAGAACAGGTTTAGGCTTGGTTTGTTCTGCTTTCTTTTTTTTGAGTTCTGGTGGTTTTCCAAACCAACTTTTTCCTGCTGTTTTCTGAGGAGCTTCTGCTTTATTCTTCTCCTTTTCGGTTGGGGAACGAAACAAACTGCTCATTGTATTTAAATCTTTTGCTTTTGCCTCTTTTTGTGATGATCGGGAATCATCTGACGTTCTTATCGGCTGGGAGTCCGTTGTTTGTTTTCTAAACCAGCCGGTTTTTCTTTTGACCGTCTCCACCTGCTGCTTTTTACTTGGCGTGGGTGATTGTGTATCTTTAGAAGGTTTACGAAACCAGCCACTTGTTTTTTTGACCGGTTGTTGAGAGGATTCTTCTTTGGTTTTTGAATATTTCTGAAACCAGCCGGTTTTTGTTTTTTCATCTTTCCTTATTAATGTTTGATTTTTTTGCATTTTTTCATCTTCCAACACCGGGTTCTCCATCGATATTTCCGGTTTTATAAAATCGACCTCGGTTTCATTCATGTGTTCTTTAAAATCCATACTGTCTTATTGATTGATTATTCCGGCATCAACTTTTTTTCCAGTATGTGCTTCAAGCATACAGCCCATTTTTGTTACTCATCCCACTTTTTTAGGGCAGGTCCTTTAACTTTCCGATCCTACAGAATTAAGGTTGTTTCAGGTGTTTTTCCTCTTTTGATCATTACTGTCTTTGCGTCTGTCGTACCGCTCCGCAGTGATATTTCAAACAATTTTAGTACGATTTCAACATCTGGCTACTCAACCGTTGATTCCTATAGCATTCCTATGATTCTCCAATTTAATGCTAATTAAACCAAATCCTTTCAAAATGCTCATTCAGATAACATCATAATAATTAGAGCAATCACCATCAAAAGCAAAAGATGGCTATCTATTATTATATTATATATTTTTACTACATTTCAAGCGATTTGAGTTTTTTGAACTTGTCAACCGACAAGAGATACACTGTTCATAGAATTTTCGTGAACGTTTTATTGAACAGTGAACGTTCGTTTTGCTTGATGATCACAAAATCCCAAAAGAACTGAATTTTCTAAATGCCATTCCAGCCGCCACCGCGAAAAAAAATGTTTTCAACAACATTATGTTTTTAAACTGCATTTTTGACAAAATGAGTTGCTGAGCCATGCTAAAAATGGCTTTGAACAATTTGATGGTCTTTCCTAGTACCAAATTTGCTATAGATAAAAGTAAACATATCATAAGTTTTTTTTCATCAGATGTTGAATTACAGCATCTTTTTTCTACCTCTTTATATATGAGGACACCATGGCCAAAAAGAAGAAAAAGCTGAAAGGTGGAAAATCGCTGGAAGATCGTATCGCGCCAGGTCTGATTGGTGGAGATCTAGCCGAAGGTATGGCAGATGCGACAGCCCCACCTCCTCCTGAACCACCACCCGAAGAACATCCTGAAGAAGAAATAAAAACAGAC
>JBFFHJ010000018.1:0-122838 GCA_041556995.1 bacterium
CATGATAGCTGACTGGCCATGTCCGACCACAGCGGAATGGACAGCTAAAAGATAGTTACTGCTTTGATAGGCTAAACGGGTGATCTCGTAATTAATCACCGGTAGTAGGTATGTGGAATCCCGGCATTGGTTGATAATCATGTTATCTTTTAATAACAGACAGTTACTCTCTTTTTCGATAATGTCAATAATCATATCTGGAGTAGCTGATGCCACCTCCATATGTTCAATGGCTGGTTGGACAGCATCCAACAATCTCTTATTTTCATATCGCACCAGGAAAAGCGTGTCCAGTAAATGATAGGTTTTTTGATATGGCGTTGTTTTGTCCAATGGGGATAGATATGACTCATATGAGAAGTTGAATTCTTCAGCGTCTGTTAGCTCCAGTTCATAAGTGCTTCTCCTCAAATTGTTCAGTTCATTATATATCTTATGTATATCTTTTTTGATCTCTCCGATAGAAATTTGAAATTGAGCAGCAATCTCAACCACCGTTTCATCTACCGTCAGATTTTCCTCCAAACAAAGCCAAATATAAGAACTTAACGTATTAAGGCCGTAAAGATTTTTTGTGTACTGTGAGAACAATAATAACTCATTATCAATCTGATATACACAAATATCTGTCATTTCAAATAAATTGATTTAAAATTGGTCGTTTTAGTGTTCTTCGAATCAGTGGATGCAGGTTTCCCGATTATATATAATACAAGGATTTAATCTAAAACTCGACGTAAAAAACGCTTTTTTTTCCAAGCCGAATCCCAATATTTCTTGTGAATGAATTTTGTACTGGAAGGTAAATACTACTATATTTGATGTTGAGTCATTGCAGGCTCGATGCTTTTATCATCCAGGTTTTATAATGTTTAGTAGGGGATCTGTCTTCGATTGAATTGTTATAAAACCCGGACTGTTGAAACCATTATTAATGATACCCAAATATAATAGTTATCTAAGGGTCGGCTAAAAAAATTAATTCACATTCTGTTTACTAAATGTCTATTGTTTTTGGGACTTTTATAAACAGATTATATGAAGTTATTTTTTGACGATCCCTAAGTGATTCAAAAAATAACTATTTTCTAAGGCTGCTACTGACTCGACCGCGTGGGCGTCGATGAGGACGGGGCGGCCTGTGAGGATGATATGATCCGGCAACCGCTTCTTTTTGGGCGCTCATTAAAAGATAAACAACCGGAGGGGTATAAATCGCATATTTTCCACATTTTTTAAAAAACGTTCGTCGATTGGTCATATCCGTTTCAGTCGGGACGAATTCCGGTTGGTTATCAAGTATTTCGTTTTGTCTTATATCTTTCATAGGTTCTCCCGCTGCCCACAGCGTATTATTGTGCTTTATTCTTAAAACTATATAGTTTAGAGATCCATATTAATAACCATGCGCTTTATGTGTCAAGAATTTAATTTTTTCAGTGTTGCCAACGTGGGCGGTGAATGGCAGAAAATGCTGTTATCATAATCAAAGCCTGGTTTGGTAAGGTGCAGATTTTTGTCGCGAATAATTAACGTTTTTTTGATTGAAAAATTAATATTATCTTCCGGTCTTCTTTAGGTTTCCAGACTTTTTTTTTCAGGATTGAACACTTTGCCCTCAAAACCTATCATGTTTGAAAATGATCGATTTTCCCAACATTGATTTAATGGTATATGTTAAGATTACGCTGAATTCGATTCCTCCTGGAAGTGAGTCAAGTTGTGAAACACCTTCATCAGGTAATAGCCGCTGGAATGGTTGAGCAATAAAGAAGCTTGTTTTTGGATTGTTTGTATTTTTGAAGTTCTTTGACCAGGAACTGGATACAAATCTGTGTACTTTTTTGTCCCCAGTCTTTTTCAGGCAAAAGGTGCAAGATTAGATACAGCGATTCGTATGCTCTGGCAATGTTTTTCTTATTAAAATCTAGTTGATAAAAAAGCTTTTTCTTTTTATTAAAAACAGCTTCTCTGCTTTTTACGCCCCCTTTGTCATTTCTTTTTCCACCTGCAAACAACAACACGTAAGGAAACAGGTTCTTTTCATCAATCGATTTGGCTTTTATCATGGATTGATGGGTTATGCCTAAACAAATTAAATAGTTACCGAAAACATAAGACGTGCGATATTCTTTGACCGCTGGCTGCTTTTCGTCTTCGATCACAATAACATTTTCATTGTATGGTAAACTTTTAAAAAATCTTCGAAAACAGGCCAGAAAACACTTCATCAATGTCTCATTTTTTTTAAATAAAATCGAATTATTTTGAAACTCGGCCAGACTGGCGCCGTTTTTTTCATTATTGAGTTCAATAACACTGGTTTTTACCAAAATAAAGTGTTTACGCAGTATAGTAAAACTCTCAACATTTTTTGAATTAAAATAATGGGTTATAGCTTTATGTTTCGTTTTTCTTCCTGAAATATTGCTTTTTGTTTCAGCCGTCTCTTTTTTTTCATCCCTGATCAATGCGTCATAGGTGTTACGGATTTGTTGGAATATTTTAATGGAAGGTTGTGCTATTTCAATCATCACAGAAAGGCTGGTTTCAATAACCTTAACAATGCTTTCCCAAATTCTGATAAAGGTGTTTTTTAAAGCAAAACTTTGGACAGGATAAAAGCTTTTCTCAAAATCCACTTGATAAATATGCTGAACACTGTTTTTAAATCGGTTGATTAACGAATAAATCTGTTTGGGAGAATGCTCATCTAGAAATTCATTTCTGGTCCTTTCCGTAGATCGGGCATTGAATTTTTTGGAATCGAGCATAGCTTCCATCAATGCTGTATCAGGAGATAGCTGCCTGTTTAACAACATGCATGCTAACAGGATTCTGCTGATATCAAATGGTTCCACATTATCAAACCGGTTTTTGCTCGTTAGGTCAGCTAAAAAAAGTTTATAATATAAATGTCGTTTTCGACAGTATGTGATCAAAGTTTCATGGGATTGCACTGCTACAATGAAACGCAATACAACCCGTCGTAAGGCACTTTCGTTGTGAATCATTTCTGAAAAAATGTATTTATGTGGACTTTTGATTGTAGCATTGATGCGAAACGTTCCCGGTACAAATGCATTTTGCAGAAAATCAGTGGGTGAAAAAACAGTATTGTTTTTTTCAACAAATTCTTTATAAAAGAGTCCCATTAGAATTTTTGAAATATCGTTTCTGAACGAGTATAGGGCACCCCTTTCAAGATGAACATTTTGCGATGTAAATAAACGGTTATCCGAGGCCAGTATTTCGACATTTCTATTGATGCTCAAAAAAGTTGGAAACACCAGTTTACAAATGGCTTTTTTTTGGTTTTCACCTTTTAAAATCAGTATTGCCGGTATCAGTTTGCCCAATCCGATTTTTTGGTTAAACAGATCAATCGTCTCTAAAATTGACAACCGTTCATCAGGGGGAAGCAGGTTGATTTTTTTCTGCATACCCTTCAATACTTTTTGGACATCAGCCACAACTTGTTTGGGAACAGTGTAATAGATCTCATTCTCAAATATGTTTTTGATCATTTCATCTGTAATACAAGGTGCCTGGTTTAAACGATCTGCAATGGAAATATCACTGGTTTTTTTTATATTTTTCCTTCTCTTTTTGGCGTTATCCACGAATCTATTGATTCGTTTATCAATTATGTTTTTATCAGGAAAAGAAACCATCTTTAAAATTTTGTTATACTTCTTTCATAGAATGATCTTATGTTATTTCAGAATTTTAATTTTTTATTCCGGTTGATCTGATCAACTTTAAGACAACATACTATGAAAAAACAATGTTGAAAACCAATACAGCCCAACGTTCCGAATTGATAAAAGCTTTTATAATAATAATACACACCTTTTTGTGCTGGATTTTTATTAAGGGGTTCGATAAATGTTGGATTCAAAAAGATGGCAGTAATTCATATCTGAAACAAAGAGGATTGGTTTTTCAAGACTGGATTAAGGAATCTGAACTAAAAACAGATATTTTAAGGGCATGCATTTGTAGTATCATAATCATTAATCGGACTTGGGATATTGCAAACAACCTTATTCTTTGACAGACTGATTTATGAATTAAAAAAACATCAATTTAGCATAAACTGCTGTAATAATAAACTTATGACACTAAATAACATATTAGTAACCGGTGGTTGCGGATTTATTGGCAGTAATTTTGTTCGGTATCTCCTGAAATCAAAGCCGGATTGTATTATTTCCAATTTGGATGCACTGACTTATGCCGGTAATCCGTTAAATTTGGCCGATATATCAGATGAGCAAAAGAAAAGATACCAGTTTGTTCACGGCGATATTCGAGATGTAACATTGCTTGAAAGATTGTTTAAGGAAAACATGTTTGACGCTGTGGTTCACTTTGCAGCTGAATCCCATGTGGACCGATCTATTGAAGGCCCGCATGCTTTTGTTGATACCAATGTTAATGGCACCTTTTGTTTGTTGGAAGCCGGATTAAAAAGCTGGGAAGCCCATTCACGGTTCCCGCATTTTCGGTTTTTGCATATATCAACCGATGAAGTATACGGAAGCCTTGGAAAAGAGGGCTATTTTACAGAAACCACACCCTACGATCCATCCAGCCCTTATTCGGCATCAAAGGCTTCATCTGATCATTTTGTTAATGCCTACTTCCGGACCTTTGGTTTGCCTACACTGATCACCAATTGTTCTAATAACTACGGTCCTTATCAATTCCCGGAGAAATTAATACCGCTGATGATTTTGAACATCGTTGAAAATAAACCGTTGCCGGTTTATGGGGACGGTAGCAATGTTCGGGACTGGTTGTATGTGCTGGATCACTGCGATGCTATTCTTAAAGTGCTGGAAAAAGGTAAACCTGGTGAAACCTATAATATTGGTGGAGGTTCCGAGTATAAAAATATTGATTTGGTTAACCTGTTATGCGAAATTCTTGATGAGCATTTATCGCGTTCAGGTCAAAATTCAAGCAGAAATCTCATTGAGTTCGTAACAGATCGACTGGGTCACGACCAGAGATATGCCATTGACGCTTCAAAAATAGAAAAAGACCTGGGTTGGAAACCGAAACATCATTTCAGTGAGGCCATTAAAAAAACAGTTAACTGGTATCTGGAACATATGAACTGGGTAAATACAGTTCGAAGTGGAGAATACAAATCGGGTTAATTTTCATAAACCTCAAAGTTGACTATATATAAAAACAGAACCTAATCCATGAAAGGAATTATATTAGCAGGCGGATCGGGAACGCGCCTTTATCCGCTAACAAAAGTCGTCAGCAAACAGCTATTACCGGTGTATGATAAACCAATGATTTATTATCCTTTATCAGTATTGATGTTGGCCGGAATAAGAGACGTTCTGGTGATATCAACGCCGGAGGATACACCGCGTTTCAATAAGCTTCTAAAGGACGGTTCTCAATGGGGATTATCTATCTCATACGCTGTTCAGCCTCGTCCGGAGGGATTAGCACAGGCGTTTATCATTGGTAAAGAATTTGTTGGACAGGGCACTGTATGCCTGATTTTGGGAGACAATATCTTTTACGGGCATGGGCTTCCGGAAAAACTTATCAAAGCTTCAACATTGAAAGAAGGTGCGACTATTTTCAGTTACTGGGTTAAAGATCCGGAACGATATGGTGTTGTTTTATTTGATAAAAATGGACGTGCTATTGATATAGTGGAAAAACCGGATAATCCCAAGTCAAATTGGGCGGTTACCGGACTATATTTTTATAGTAACAAAGTACTTGATATTGCTGCCGGTTTAAAGCCTTCTTCCCGGGGCGAATTGGAAATTACTGATGTCAACAGAGAGTATATGAAACAGGACAAGATTTTTGTGGAAAAACTGGGAAGAGGTATTGCCTGGCTGGATACCGGCACACACGAAAGCATGATCCAGGCAGCTAATTTTATTGAAACCATTGAGCAACGGCAGGGACTAAAAGTCTCGTGTCCGGAAGAGATAGCTTTTAAAAAAGGGTATATCAGTGCGGACCACGTTGAGCAGTTAGCCCGCCCGCTTCTAAAAAACGGTTACGGTCAATATCTCATGAGCATGCTGAAATATGAAGGAGTCTATCCATGAAGGCAGAAGATACAGAACTTGAAGGTGTTATAATTATTACACCATCTGTTTTTGCCGACTCAAGGGGCTCTTTTCTTGAAACATATCAAAGAAACCGATACATTGATGTTGGTATTGATACGGATTTTGTCCAGGATAACCTCTCTTTTTCAGTTAAGGGGACATTGCGGGGCTTGCATTATCAATTGCCCCCTCATGCTCAGGCAAAACTGGTTCAGGTTATTCAAGGAGAGGTTTTCGATGTGGCTGTGGATATTCGGCAAAACTCGCCCACCTTCGGCTGTTGGGTTGGTGTAACGCTATCCGGGGAAAACAAGCGGCAGCTTTTTATTCCAAAGGGATTTGCCCACGGGTTTTGTGTTCTTAGCCAAACCGCTGTTTTTTCATATAAATGTGATGATTTTTATGCCCCGGAGTGTGAACGTGGGATATTTTGGTCCGATTCTCAGCTTGGCATAAATTGGCCCATTAGTGACCCGGTTCTTTCAGATAAAGATAGCAAATATGTGTGTTTAGAAGAAATTGTTACAGACGAATTACCAAAGTTTGAGGAATAAAATGAAAACGCTTCTCATTGGGAGAATAGGACAATTGGGGTGGGAAATCATTGCAAAGGCAACCGCTTTCGGCGTTGAAGTCAGGGCAGTGGATCTTCCTGAATTCAATATCACTGACAGTACTGCTATAAAAAGGGAAGTTGGCGCTGACGATATTTCTGTCGTCATTAATGCCTCTGCCTACACGGCAGTTGATAAAGCAGAAACGGAGCAAGAACTTGCTTATGCCATTAATAGTAAGGGGCCAGGAGAACTTGCCGATGTTTGCCAGCAAATGGGTAAACCGTTAATTCATGTTTCAACCGATTATGTTTTTGACGGTAAAGATGAGGCTTTTTATGCAGAAGATGATCCCACAGCTCCAATCGGGGTATATGGAAAAAGCAAATTTGATGGCGAAGAGCGTATCAGAAAAAAGCTGAAAGAACATATTATTGTAAGAACCTCCTGGTTGTATAGTTGCCATGGAAATAATTTTGTTAAAACCATGCTGCGTTTGGGTAAAGAAAGGGAAATACTCAATGTGGTAAACGATCAGTTTGGATGTCCGACTTGGGCGGCTGATCTGGCGGAGGTGATTTTAACCATGGTTTCCAGAATTTATAAAAATGAAAATGTACCTTGGGGAACTTATCACTTTTGTGGAGCTGGCGTTACCAGTTGGTATGAATTTGCCAAGGAGATATTTCACATTGCAGGTCAATACGAATCGCTAAAAATCAAAAGCTTGAATCCAATTCCAACTTCCGAATATCCAACTCCTGCTAAACGTCCTCAAAACTCGTCCATGACTTGTTCGTTGCTGGCAAGGCAATTTGACATTCAATCCGTTCCTTGGCAAAAAAGCTTAAAAAGTATGTTGGATCAATACTTTTCAAAAGCATAGGTTATGTTCAATAGTAAGTTGAATATTACAAAAACCCTTTTATAATAGTATTTTGGAGCCAAGTTCAATATTTCTAAAAGGGCTGATAACAAACTGGAGTTTTTATATGCAATACTAGATTTGCTTTTGGCTGGGACTCAGGCAATATTAAATATTGTCTTTTCATGGTATGTCTGATATTAACATTAGGAACAAACTATAAAAGCTACACTCGCTTATTAAGCTTATTAAAATTCCACTTCCGTTATTTTCCTATCAAAAATGGCGATAGCAACGGCAAGCTCACCGGTAGATGTTGTATCGGAGAAAGAGACAATTCAAGATGAAGTTGAAGCGTTTGTCCAGAGCATCCGAAAAAGACAAAAAAAGAACAAAAACCGAAGGCATCAAACCTTACAAGATTGTATTGCAAAGGCGCCATCAGTTACCGATGATATGATTGAGGTCTTTTTCGAAAAAGACCTTACTTATACGGTATCCGAACAAGTTGTTTCGGAAGTCAAAAACGTTCTGAAGGGGATGCAGAAAAAAATAAATCTGTTTCCAGCTAAAAAACGTCTGTTTATTCTTGAAACTGTTGATTTATTTAGTAGCAAGATAAGTTTGGGAAAGTTGATTCCCGCTTTATTGGTTTTAAAAGGTATTGATCAGAAAAAAGCCATTTGCGAACTGGTTTTCCCGACATTTTTCAGTATTAACAATAATATAGAGACTCTTGTTTCCGACAACCGGTTATTCGATTCTCAACGATTACATATTGAAAGGGGTTCCCTTTACTCCTTTGGCAACAACATTTCCACAATTCTGGTCAAGCTGTTTAAACCGGATTTTATGGCGAGAAATAGAGATAACCATTCGCCTATGGAATTCATTCTCAAAGCCTTTGATCCCAGCTCATTTCTTATTAACCCATCGATTAAGAGTGAGAAGGAATATATTTTTCAGGAAATGATAGACAATGAAAATTACCTGAGAAAGATCATCCTTCAATTTATTATCACTATTCAATCGCATAAGACGCTATATATCTATTCCCAAAAACGTCACCTGTATTATCAGCTTTTTTTGATGGGGCTGACAAAGAAAAACCGATTCAAGGGGGCAAATCCACTGGATGTCAGCAAGATTTTGGCTGGTTGTATGCTTGCTACTGATCAGATAGCCCCTGATGAGGAATTGATTAATAGCATGCTTGATGCTGATGAGTATAATCATCGTTCAACTGAAGAGAGTAAAAAGGAATTTTTCGAAAATCTAACACCGAAACAGACACTAAAGCTCATCAGCCGTTTTAAATATGGTTTGCAGCATATTTATAAATCCAGTTTTGAAAAGGATTTTTTCGAGGTTCAAGGTCTTTCTCTTAAAAATACCCTTAAAAGTATCTGGCAAGGTTTAGTATTAATTGTTGAAAAGAGTATTGCCACCATGGTCGAAATATCCCAACCGGTGCTCAAGGTTTTTCAGCAAATCAGAACCACCTACGATTCATTTGTCAGGCAGGAAGAGGAAGAGGAAATTAAGGAAATTCAAACGGTTATCAGGAAAAAGCCGATCAAGCCGGCAGAGACGGTTTTACTTTTTCATTCCAAGAACATCGAGAGTTTTGCTATCATGACACAACACTTCGCCCTGGTTGATACGGATATTGCCTCATTTCGCGGTGAACATGAAGGTGCCGGTTATACTGACTATATTCAAAACTCCCAATTATTCAATAAAAACAGGCGAGTGTTAAAATGTCTCATGTATACCCTACAGCGAATGTTCAAGCTTCTTCAGCAAAATGAAAATGTCAAAATTATCACCTTCGAAAAACAGCCAAAAATCAGAGAGTTTTACGCTGCATATGCATTTGATAATAATCTGCTTTGTTTTGGCATTACCCACATCAAAAAAACCAAAGAGGTGTTCGTTGATGAAAAGGATTTGTTTCCTTATTTGCTGATGTTTACTGAAGGAAATCGAAAAATACAAAACAGAATTTGGAGCAGGGTGGCCATATTTAAAGAGAAACTAAAGATTTACAACACAATCCCCGTAGATGAGAAAAGCCGAATTCAAATGTATGAAGCATTATACTTAATTCTTCATCTTTTACCGGAAAAGGATTGGGGTGTAAAAAGCACCCAGATTTGTGTCGATTTTTTAGTAAAAGAACTCCAGCAATATAAACAAATGGGTGGGAAGTTAAAATACTGCATCAGCATCCCCAAGCCCACATGAAAATGCTTTCGTAAACCAGAGAAACGAATCAGTATCTAATATATATTGACCACATCAATTTTACTCACTTGATTGATAAGAAAGAAAAACCATATGTCGTCAGTTTTTAAATATTTTAGTGATTTCAATCTTAAAAGAATAATTTGATTGACAATGATATTTAATTAATAGATGACTTCGGTTAACATTTTTTATCAATAACCAATAATCCTATTTACAAATAAATAATATAACCATTGGCCTCCATCGTCCTCGTTTGTACCGCAAATATTTGTCGTAGCCCCATGGCAGAGGGTATTTTTCGTCATAACGCTAAACTTGCGGGATTAAAAGATATGTCTTTTTCCTCCATGGGAACCCATGCCAGAAATAATCAGCCAGCAACTAATTCAGCCCAGCAAGTATGCCAGGAAAATGGATTTGATATCTCCAATCATCTTTCCAGGCAACTGATCGAAGAAGAGTTGCTTTTATCCCAGTTTATTTTTTGTATGGAGCCAGTTCAACAGAAATTTGTTCAGATGTTTTTCCCTGCCCACCGAAAGAAAATTCACCTGCTGGGAACATTTTTCGCTAATAAAAATGAAGGGATTCAAGTAGTCCGCGATCCAATGGGCTCCTCATTATCCACTTATCGACGTGTATATTATGCGATTGAAGCACATGTTAAACGTATTTTACCGTATTTATAACCCCACGGAGACAATAAGAATTGATTTGTCTTTTTTTGTTCGACAAGTGAATCCCCATTGCGCATTCCTACGAAATATAAAGACCTTACAGCAGGATCCATGTCAATGTTGTTTAATTTAGAACAATAACCTCCTATTGTTTTTCTAACTCTACAGTTTAGAATTCTTGTATATATATCTGTAATTATAGTTCATCTGAGATGATTGCGGCAATATTCCGGGCGTGATGCGGAATCTATTGTTAGCTCCCGATAGTTCTCCCTGGATACCGGATCAAATTCGGCATCCAGGGAGAACTATCAACTGTCAAGTTTCTAAGGGAGCTTTAGGAGAAATGAAGACGGCCAAAAAAATGACCACCAGGGAATTTGATGGAGTTAACTGGGAAAAATATGGAAGAGGCATCAAAAACATAATAAAAGAGGATTTGTTGCTGAGTATTGGAGAGAAGAAGCCAGTAGATTAAAAAATGATGTTAGTATGTATCAGGCAGGGAATTCAACGCGCTGTCCAGGGCACTTTCAAATTCAGTGTTTTTGCAAAGTTTTGTCATCCGATGGAGACGGTCTTCATCAACACTCCTTAATCGCCCGTCTTTACTGTCTTCTTTAAATATTTTAAAACATCGTTGTGCAGTTTTTAATACTGGCAGGCCGGAAGCGATAAGCGATTGTTGGATAGTGTTATCCCGGATTTTTTGTACAAGGGAAAAATCATCTATAATCTGCTCCAGTTGGAAATCGGTCAAGTGATGAATTGAATCTTGTGTATTAGGAAAAAAATCTACTTTTGACGTCTCTTTTATCTTTCTTTTATCTGAAGCCGGTACATGTTGATCAATCAGGTATTCCCAATAGTCCAGATATAAAGCAATGGTTTCCTGCCGTTTCAATTTTTCCACTTGGGCAATACACCGTTTTATGTTCGGAACAAAACCGGGGTTATCCAGGATATTCTCATCTGTTTCAATTTCAGCTTCCTGCCAACTGATTTTTTTATTGTGCTCAAATTTTATAAAGGTATTTTTGATTCTGGAATCCTTTCTAAAATTTTTAAACAATCCTGCCACGATTTCCATAAGAAAGTACTCAACTTCAAACAGCTTGGAATCGGGCGTTAGATCATAACTGGATTGAAGTTGTCTTTCGATGGTATTCAACTGTTCGGGATTGATGTGTTTCATCATCAATTGTTTCTCTTCCGGACGATAGTTTCGGAATTTACCCCTTACGCCTTGACCTGGCGATATCTGTTCCTGCACCAGGTATAGCCAAAAACGGATTATTTCTCCCAGTTCCTTTTGATATTTTCTCCGTTCAAGGCCAATCAGGTTGTTTATTTTATTTTCTTCATTATCAATTTTACTTATAAAAGGTTCTGTGCAGATTTTAAAAAAATTATTGATCTTAATAACCAATTTAATTCGTTCCCGTTTTTCATATATTTTTTCCTGTAGATATTTCAAAGAGGCTGCTTTGGCACTTAACTGTTCTCTGTATATACTTTTGATATCCAGCAATAACCTACCATAGGGTGAATCGAGCTGTAACTCATTTCTTGGTAAGCCGGGCAAGAGTCGCGAAAAACTTTCCATCTCCTGTGGTGTAATATTGGCAGATACAAACGCCACCATAACATCCCTTTCGGAAAGACTGTTTTTTTTATATATTTTTTTAAATAATTCGGCTTCGGTTTTTTTAAATTGTTCAATCTGCCAGGTGAAGTCGTGCTGAATCATCTGTAACAAGGTATTATCGCTTTTATGCGAATTATCTTGATCCTCCTGTAGTTTAATAAACTCTTTTAAAATGTGGATAAAAGTGTTCTGCACTCGCGGATAGGCTTGAATTTCCAAGAGTAATTCCCTTTGAAAATCCTTTTTTATTTTTAGAAGCGCCATGGCGCTGATCTGTTCTTGATTTAATTTTTCTTCGAATTCAGCCAACAGTTCTTTTTCCAGCAGGACCATCGCTTTTTTCTTGGTAGCCAGTAAACCGTTATACCCTTTGCGTACTTCATCCGCATCCCGTAGATCTTTTCTCTCTCTCAGGTAATTGTTAAATTGGTCGATGATACTGGTTGACCCCAGATCTTCAGCCAGAAAACTGAAGAACATCATCTGAGCGGTTTTATATGCCTTTTTTACAGAGCTTAACAGGGCATTAATCTTTTCTGTTTGGTTAACCAGGACATTCCTCAGTGTTTCAATTTCCGGATGTAGCTTGTATTCCATAAAAGCCATATGAACGTCGTAGTTACGCTCATTCATCTCTGCAATATCTTTATGCATTTCCACAACAATTTCTTTTATTCCGGACTCATATACACCTGCGTCCACCAAACGCCTCTCTTCGTCTTCAGGCAATGCTTCGTGTCGCTTTTTTAAAGCGTTACGTACATCCTTTTCCATCTGAACTACTGCGTAATAATAGTGGATGGACTCATACATGTGTGAAGTACCGTTTAGCTTATAGTGCAGGAAACTTATTACGGTAAACGATTCCAGGTTAAACTGCTTGAAGACATGCCCCATCTCTTCGTTAACCTCATCTATAAACGTTATCACCGCTCTGGCCTGATAATGGCTTTCAGTGAAAAAATCCAACTGTTTTTCCAAGCCGGGAAACCGTTTAACCAAGTTTTTAAGTACTTTCAGTGGCTTGATCCGTTTATCAATTTTTTCACTGCCTTCTTCCAGGATTCTGATTTTATCAAAATAGTTGATAACCTGTTCTGATTCTTTGTCTTCCAAAGACTTGATTTTTTGGCGATAGACTTTTTTTAAATTCTCAAATCCTTCAATCAGATGATCCACATAAGAAAGATCATCTATTTTTGTTAAGGAGATATCGCTGTTGATATCCTCTTTTAGCCTTCTCTCCAGCCCAAACGACTGGTAAATTGTATCGTATTTTCCTCTTTCATCGGCTTGCAGCTGTTCTGTTTCAATATAGATATCTGCAATCCCTTGGAATGATTTACAAATATCTATAGTTGTCGGGCGCAGTTGTTGGGTTTGTGCTTGAATATGGTTGATTAACTCATTTTTTGTTTTTTCAATTCCCGGAAAAAGTAACGCCGGACCGTCCTCGTTTTTTTCACCTTCGGCAATCTCTTTAGCGTTAACGATTTTAAAAAATATTTCCTGCTGGGTTAAAAAAACCTGTTCATTGACAATTTCAGTGGCTCGCCGTTGAATCCTCACTTTTTCTTCCAGGCCAAAATCTTTTCTGTTCAATAAAACGGCCAATCGATCAGAAATGGTGTAAACTTCCCTGTAAATAAGAAATAGACGTTGATATATCTCCTCCTGGTTAATAAGCGTCAGAATAATGTTACGGATTTGGGAAATATCATCTTTGTTCCCTATTTCTTTGAGTACACTGATAATAACTTCAGAAGTCCAACGAATTTTCTCATCGACATCGGGTTCTTCTTTAAGGAGAGATTTTAATTCTTCGGGAGGAATGATGTCGGTTTTGGCAGGTGACATTTAAAAAACTCCGGTAGTGCTACACTGAAATAGGATGATACCAAAAGCTTTCGCTGTTTTAGCGCGAGACAATCTAAATCTATAACGGTTGATTTAGCACTGTCCAATAGAATGAATCAATTCTACAGATCTGACAGGTTTAAAAAAACGGTAGGTCTATTCGGAATAGTTTTGCCAGCTATTTTGAAATTGTTTTATAAACGAACGACTGATAGGTATGGGTTGACTGACGTTTTTAAGTTGTAATGTCCTGGCGGTTTTGTTCCATTTCTGGACTTTTGAAAAATTGATCAGAAAACTTTTATGAACTTGCATGATACTCTGCGGCTGCCAATCCCTGGCTGCATCTTTGATGGTTTTTTTAATTACAATAAATTCTTCCATCAGATTCAACTCTTCAGCCAACTCGGGAACGACATGAATTTTTATATAATCACGATCTGCCTGGATAAACGTGATCTCCTCTGAGGAGAAAAACCGTGATTTTTTACCGGTATGGTCCGACCAGGATAGCTCAATAAAACCGGCACGTATCTTTTGTTGATTGAGCCGCTTTTCTTGCCGCTTGTTTGTAATGTCATCAAACGCTTTTTCCAGAGCACGGCGAAATCGAGTACTTTCGATGGGTTTGATGATAAAATCCGAAGCATCATATTCCCAAGCTTCCAAGGCGTATTTCTTATGACCAGTACAAAAAATAATCACCGGTTGGCAAGTAACCCTTTGCAGCATTTGGAATCCATCCATTTCCGGCATTTCAATATCAACAAATACCAGATCGGGGTTTTCCTGGTTAATCCCCTTCAACCCTTCTCGACCATTGCGGTATTCTGCAATAATTTTAATATCTTTAAATGGAAATAGCTCCTCTTTTAGAAGGTAAAGAGATGCATTTTCATCTTCAACAATGATGGTACTGATTTTATTCATTTTCAAAAATGTTTGTTAAAACGAAAAAGGTTGTTTAAAGGTATGCGGTTCAATATGTTTGTGTGGTTTTTCTGTAAATACCATTTAACAGAAATCTTTTCAAAGTGTTTCTGCGGAGATTGTTTTTGCATTTCGTAGACATTTTCGTACGGTTCGTCGATTGGTCATTTAATTCAGGCATAAAAACAACAAGAGTAGACTCATAGAGAAAAAAAAAGTTTCTTGTTCCTTGTCAATACCATATGAATTGTAACAGACCTTATGTCAAGGTTGGGGTTTCAGGTGTTACCCAAATAAAACCTGCCATTGTAGGAGCGGAGTAATACTACTTTCTCCTGCTGACACCGACAGGAGATTTATGTTTGCTCGCGATGGCAGGTCCAGTCATAATAACATTATACACACAATTAATTCCTGATAAGGTAGGATATCTCATCTTAGCGTAAGTTTACGAGTTAGTAATTTTTAAAAAACAGTAAGCTAATAATATCAATTAGTTGAAGATTATAGTTTTAAAAAGTCAGGGAGTACATGATGTTGCCAATAATGCAAAAAATACAAATAGTTACGAAAATCTTTTTTTATAACTCGTAAACTCACGTCAGGTCCTAAAATATAATCCTTGATTTACCAATGGGTGAACGATTATGCTTCCGGGGTAATGAGATAAAACACCTGTTTGGGTAGACGGTCAGGAAATTGGATGAACTTAAAAAAACATAATTATAAATTATCCAGTGGTTTGACATTATTTGTAATGGCATTGATCTGGATGGCGGCGAACGTTTTTTTAAGTTCAACGCCTTTATTTCAAGACTTTGAAAGTCGGTGGCAAACGTTTTTTTATGATTTTCGTATAACCCTGCCGAAAACCCAAAAGGTTCAGCATCATCCCATCTATTTGATACCATTAGATGATACTGCACTTCCTGAAAAAACCTGCCGATCTCCCATCAGTAAAAAATGGCTTCTGGATATCTTAAAGGCAGTCAATGGGCAGTCTCCCAAGGCTGTCGGTTTAAATATACTGCTGAAATATGATTCTACCGAAGTCGATAGAAAATTAGCTGATACTTTGGTGGAGATGGGAAATGTTGTGATTCTGGATAAAGCGGGTTCGTTTGAGTCAGATCCTTTTAAAAGGGCAGCCAAAAGCTGGGGAACCATGTCATATCGCACGAATTCGGCTAAAGACATTCAATATGTTTGTAATGATCCTCGCTTTTGTATTTGTATTGATTCGGAGCAATGTGAAAACAAAAGGATTTTTTTTAGAGAGATCCGCAAGATTCTATATCCGGAAAATTCATCATCACAAAAGTCTGACAAAGCTGGCTGGTTAAAAATATTTTTCTCCTTTTTCCCCGGTAGTACTGAAATGAGTACAGGTGGGACATCATGGAAGATACTTTCACCGGTTGATTTAGAAAAACTAGCACCAAATTCTCTTGAAGAAAACGCCCTTGTTTTGATTGGTCCTTCGTTTACCGGATTGAGCCCGACCTATCAGATTCCGATTAAACAGTTATCTTCTTCCGGTGTTCCTTATGCAAGTGGACACGTATCCGCTTTGGAATTATCAGCATTTGTGATAGAGATGATTTTGAACGGAACAATCTTGAGTGAGGTTCCTCTATGGATGGAGTGCATGCTGTTATTCATGTGTTTATTGGTTGTAGCAGCGTTTTCCTGGGACAGGTGGTCATTCCTGCCATTTTGGGTTGGTGTATTGATATGTCTGTTTTGGAATACTGTAGCCGGGCTTATATTTGCGTATTTTCTGCTGGAAATCAATACTTGTGTACCAACACTTCTGATATTAACATATAGCATGTTTTGCGTCAGGCACATGCAAATTCAAACCAAGCTTCAAAAACTCAGTTTGGAAAACCAGTTGGAAAAAGAGCATTTTGACAACTTGGTGGATCGATTTCATACACATAGTGTTTTTAACGCTCTGGATCATATTCGATATCTGATCCGAAAAAAAGAGGCAGGGGCGGAACAATATCTGCTGGATTATTCAACGCTGCTTCTGGACGATCTTCGTCATAGTTCCAAACGATATTACCCCGTGATGGAACAATGGGAATATGTCATAAACTATCTGAAATTACAGAATATGAAGCTGGATAATACTATCAAGGTTAAAACCTGTCTGGAGTCAAACTTAATCAATCGCAACCATGAAGAATTAATCGTCATTCCATGGAAATTGTTTTATCCACTGGTTGAAAATGCGGTTAAATATACCAAACCCCTGGCGACTATAAAAACAGGTAAAGAGGCTGCTATCAGGTTAAATCTTGGAATAGAAAACGGGTACCTTCAGTTTCAAATCGAAAACAGTTACTCTAAATCAAAAGAAGTTTTTCGAGCGGGGCAGGGATTGATAAATCTGGAAAAACGATTGCGATTTTTATATTCTAAAAACGGCTGGATTTTGAAACATTCTCAGTCGGATCATAGCTGGGTGGCTACTTTGCAGTTGTCTATTAAGGAAAGTATTCAGACTATCGGGAAGGGAAAATCCAGGAGATTTAATATTTTCTGTTTCAAGCGAAAATAGTTTATACAAACAAACTGAAACCGGTTATGAGTTTATTTCAATTAAAAGCTATTGTTGTCATAATCATTTTTCTCATTTGTCTGGTTGAAGGTGTCAGTCAGCAGACACGTGCGGAGACATTAGCGCCAGAGATTGTTGAATTATTCAGATATGGCCGGGTAATTAAAAACGCTCGGACATACGAAGTCGGCGAACGAAGCGGTGTTTTTTTGAAGATTTTATCTAAAAAAGGAGATCGCTGTCTTAAGTTCAACCAACCCGGATCATATTCGCTGGATCAAGTTAAAAAAGAGATAACCCAATCAAAATCGGTCTTCGATTTTTTTAACTGCAATCTACAGGCATTGGTGTTACGTTTAAAATCACCGAGTCAAATGATTATGGTTCCCGAGCCCAGGGGGGAAGGAGACGATTTGCCGGACGCCCAGCAGGTGTTTGACGATATCTGGAAACAGGTGGTCCGTGGAAAAAGCGTCAGTATTTCGGCGGAAAACATGCTTGCTTCCGCTATTTGGTATTCCGGGAAAGGGAACAATATGGCCAGATCATCCTATATTTTGAAGCAGGCCTACAAACAACATCGTAACAAGTGGTTTCTAAAACTGCACCAGGACGCATACGCTAAAACATCACCTGCTATTATCGATCAGGAGATAAAAAAGACTCAAACAGAGCTTGAAAATCTTTATCATCCAGACAATAATATCGCTCTTTTAATAGGCATTCAGAACTATGGTAAGCAATCCGGCTGGCCGGATCTGAAAACACCGATAAATGATATCGAGCAACTTCAACAAACTTTGATTCAAGATTATCACTTTAACTCGTCTAACATTGTTTCCCTTAAAAATGCCACCTATCAGGAAATATTGGATGCGCTGTTTATGTTGCGGGAGCGAATCACTCCCCAAACCAATTTTTTATTGTACTATGCCGGACATGGGCTGGTGGATGAAGATGGCGAGTATTTTTGGATACCCAGTGATGGAATACAATCTCCCAGATCGTGGATCTACACTGATTACATATTAAAGAAGGTTAAAAACCTGAATTCATTGCATACGCTTCTGATCGTAGATTCATGTTTCAGCGGGGCATTGAACGAATTTGAATCAAGAGGTGTAGCCAACGAAGCAGCCAATAAACTGTATCTGAAAACGAGCCGCCAGTTGATAACGTCCGGTGGAAAGGAACCCGTGGCTGACGGTGGAGGTGTTGGAAATTCGGTATTTGCGGGATCTTTTTTGGATATCTTGCAAAATCAACCGGAAGATCAACCGTTAAGCACCCAGGAACTGTTTTCAAAATTGCAACCATCAGTGGTGGTGAAGTCTAACCAGACACCTACCCTTGACCGCATTCCAAACAGTCAAGATAAATGGGGGCAATATTACTTCATTAAAAAACCCGGGGCCTTGACGGCTCAACTGAATGCCAAACCTACAAATGAAGGGAAGACAAAACCGACATTTGAGGATCTACCGGCGGATCTAGTTGACGGCTTGGATATTCCAGATGCGAAAACTTCCAATAATAGAGGTGCCGGACTATCACTTCATCGTAGTGAGACATCGATAAACGCTGGTGATATTCTGGAATCAGAAGATGTTACTTTGATGGGAGTAAAACTTTATTTCAAAATTCTGTATCATCAATCCCCGGTGTTGATCCAATTGAGCTATATGACAGCCGTAAAAGAGGAAAACGAAACCCTTCAATACTTACAGAAGGTTTATGAGATCCCCAGGGAAGTATATAGACTGGATTTTCAGGCCGGGGCTCGAATCATTCGAAATGGAGAAGACAAAGCATGGTATACAGAACGAGGACTGTATTATTACTGGAAACGGTTACATATAAAGTGGGACACTGGTCATCTCAGCGTTAAAAAAACAGATAGCGAGTTTATCAATATCGGTTATAATTTCTTGAATTTTCAGAATTATACTGCCTGGAAACCAAAGCCATATCTTTGTCTTGGATTTAATTATGATGCTTATATCGGGCTGGTTAGTATTTCAGGCAGCACACAGGTTGCCAGGGATGAAAAATACAACAAGGATGTATCCGATTTTGTAACTGGTTTTAACCTGGGTCCTGAAGCCAGGTTGAGTCTTCCTGTTGTTTACTTGGACATGCGTGTTGGTGTTGCTTATGAGTATATCTGGCAACCCATGGACAGCGAAGGAGGTAGTCAGGCCAGTGATAACAATATAAATACTTCCCAGAAAGATTCAAAACTGTACTTCACCTTTGGTCTGGGATTTTAAATTTCCTATAATTGCCCGCTACGTTTGATTTTGTGGTATGCATTGACAATGGCAATCGGTAACTGCCTGGCGGTGACATCTAATGTGATAATGTTGCGGTGGTTCAGCTTTTTCATACATTCGGTTCTTTTTTGCAGAAAATCAATCGTGGCTGAATAGGATATAGCCTCTTCAAAGTTAGTTACCGGTATTTCCTTGATGTCTTCCAGGACCTGCTCGCGAAGGTTGGCAAATAGAACCAGATGGCGCTTTTTTAGTAAGGTCAGGACAGTGGCCAGTTCATCAATATTTTCATCCCTTGAATTTGATACCAGTACTACCAACGATCGTTTTTTGTGTCGTTTAAAAAATGTTTCTGCCGCTACGGAATAATCGCTGTCATTGGCGCAAGCATGGAGATTGTAAACGGTGTTGAGAATAGTGTTGATACTGCCTGAACCCTTTAACGGATTCAACCATACGTTTTTAACACCGCTGAAACTCATCAACCCAACGGCATCTCCCTGGTTTAAGGCAACATAGGATAACAACAACATGGCATTTAGGGCATGGTCGAAATGGCTCAAAGTTTCATCTTTGGATCTCATTCTGCGTCCACAGTCCAACAGAAAAAATATCTGTTGATCCCGTTCGTCCTGATATTCACGGGAGATCAACTTTCGTTTTCTGGAGGAGGCCTTCCAGTCAATTTGTCGCATGGAATCCTCCCGTCGGTAAGAGCGAAGTCGATGAAATTCCAAACCTTCTCCTCGTCGTTGCTGAAGTTTTATTCCCAATTGACTTGTACGATCATCAATTCCCAAAAGGATATATTTTTTTATTCCGGCAAAATCAGGATAAACTTTAATTGATGCCGGCTCTCCTGAAAATCGATTGAAAAGCCAAAATTTCAGGGGAGAGGGGCACCGGTATTGAATACGTCCAAACTCAATGTCTCCCCTTTTAATCGGTTTCAAGCGATAATTGCGGGTGCTTTTTTTACCCGGTGAAAGATTGATATTCAGGGGAAGAAATTTTGTCTTGGTTTGATCCGGATAATGATCAAAAATAGTAATGGTGGTTGGTTTTTGATATTCATGCCTGACATGAATTTTTACATTTATCCAGGCACCGATAGACAGGTTGTTCGGCAAGCTTCTGAATATTTCGATATGTCTTTCTTTGAATCCCAGGTACAGATCAGCCAAAGCCAATACAAAAAAACCTCCCATGGCAACAATCCATATCAGCAGGATAGTATGTCGGTACGCATCCTGATCGATTGAATCGGTAAAACTGCCGATGACAGGAATAATAGCGTAAATTATTGCAATCACCAATCCGGAAACAACGGCATAGACTAGACGTTTTGCAGGAATCATTGCCGTGGCGCCTCGATTTTATTCAGGATTTGCAGAATAGTATGATCGGTGCTTATACCTTCAATTTCAATTTCCGCCGAATGGATAATCCGATGTCGCAATGCGGGTAGGCAAACAAACTTAATGTCGTCGGGCAGGATAAATTCTCTTCCCTGGAGAAAGGCATAAGCCCTGGCTGCCCGAACTAAGGCAATACTTCCCCTGGGGCCTGCTCCGTGATCAATCCCCGGCCATTCGCGGGTAGCACGTACAATTCTGACTGCATAATCGAAAACTTGATCGTCCACAGAAATATTGGATACGATTTTTTGTATCTCTTGCACCTGCTCCCGAGTTGCAATGGTTTCTACATCATTGACATTCAAGATATCATCCACCACGCCGGTAGTGACGGATTTGGTTAGTAACACTTCATCATCTTTTTGTGGGTAGTCGATCTTCAGTTTAAGCAGGAATCTATCAAGTTCAGCTTCCGGTAAGGGATAGGTTCCTTCCTGCTCAATGGGATTCTGGGTTGCCAGTACCATAAAGGGAGAGCCCACCGGCAAGGCTTTTCCTTCAATGGTGACTTGTCGTTCCTGCATCACTTCCAATAAAGCAGCCTGTGTTTTGGCAGGTGATCGATTTACCTCGTCTGCTAAAAGAAGGTTAGTAAAAATCGGTCCCCTGCGAATGGTAAATGCATCTCGCTTCATGTCAAACATGGCATGACCCGTGATATCACTAGGCATCAAATCCGGCGTAAATTGAATACGAGCAAAACTTCCTTCAATAGTTTTAGCCAGCGCTTTTATCAACAAGGTTTTCCCCAACCCGGGAACTCCTTCAACCAATACATGCCCGGCTGAAAACAGGGCAATCAGAACCTCAAAAACGATTTGTTCCTGACCGATCAGCGCTTTGGAGATTTCATTTTTTAACTGTTCACCCAATTTTGTATATTCACTAAATTCTTCCGAAATCATAAACTCCTCACAAGTTTTTGTAAGTATTTAATAACAATAATAAAATCACTTTCTTTTAATGGTTCTGAATACGTTAATGCACCGACTATATCTTTTTGAGGTATTTTACTCAATTTTGACAGATACTCCGTTTTTTCCTTTTCCGACATGGACTCGCATTCATAGTGATAACGGGCTATTTTTTTCTCGATTTCTTTTCTCAGGCTATTCACCAGATCATAGCCCTGGTTATTTCGCCAGTAGTATAATCCTCCAGCATCAATATGCTCTTTTAATCGTCTTCGGTCGGTGTTTTTGGGAACCAAAATCGGACCAAACCGGAAAACATGCTGTAGAATGAGCACAAAAATGAAAACAAGAAAGGAAATCACAAGAATATGGTTATTTCTTAGCAGCAATGTAGAAAACGATGGCGAATCTGTTTGATATAAAAACCAGGTTTTATTGCTGGATCTTGTTAATAGCCAAAGCAAATATGCGTGATCATATCGGCAAATGCTATTATTATCCCAAATCCAGTCATCGGTCATTACTGTGACAAATCCTCTGCCGATATCGTATTGCAGTAAATGTGTACCAAAATCACTTCCTGCTTCGGCAGAAGCACTTTCACTGGCATCAACCATAAAAAAATCGGTAGAAAAATCGATAACCAAAGGTACGGGAATGCCGGAAAAATCAACAGTCGAAAGATGTTTAGCGTCGGTGTTTTCTTTACAACTGGGGATTTTGGGATCATAAACCATTTTTTGTATGGATTCTCTCAGATCCTTCATCTTCTCTTCGTTTTCAGTATTTTCATCCGATATTTCGCTATTTTCACTTTCAGTATTTTCGTTATCTTCAGTTAAGTATTGACGGACACCCATTTCATCCAGAAACGGATCACCACTGCTGCCTTTTTCTTCATCGAACAATGTTTGAACCGTCACGATCAATACTCCGCCGGCATTCACCCATTTTTTTAATTTTTTGTATTTATAAACACTAAGTGATTTTCTAAGGCCGCTAATAACAATAGTATTATCGACGGGAGGCAGGTTATTCAATAAGGTAAAATCCGGTCGACCTTCCGCCTGTATGCCTGAGTTTTTTAGAAATTGTATGGCGGCCAGCTTGGGATTTAATCTTGCCTTGCTGGACATACCCAAGTCGATGGTCTCTTTAGTAATTTCCAGGTCATTGTAAATAAAAACAATACCACAGCCAATTAAAATAAGTACAATAATGGCTATGATGATTCTATTCCGCTGTTCCTGTATTGTCTGTTGTATTGTCGCTTTCAAAAAAGCCGTCCCACTTTTCACAAAGAGATTCGATTAAATAAGATTCCGGAAACCGGTGGCCATAGGCCAACAATTGCCACTGGGCCGTCATCGTCTGAAAATAGTCACCTAGTCCGCCAAGGTTTGCAGCCGACACCAGGTTCATGCATTCCTGTTCCGTATATGAATCCGGGAAAGCGAATGCGTATTTTGAGATAAGTTTCGACAAGGTGCTACGGTATAAAAGGCTCAAGGCTTTTCTTTTTTTACCTTCCCGCCAAAGCTTCAACACGGTTTCAGGTGTATTTTTCGGCAACGATTCCTCTCGGATATCCAACCCGAACATGGTGTTTGGTGTGGACTCCTTGAGTTTTGATTTTTCAGGTAATCCAGCGAATTGAACCAGCCAGTGCCGGTATTTATAAACAATGATAATGATGATGGCAAAAAACAATCCCCAGAAAATCGCTTCCATGCTTCTGGCAACCCATTTTATAGCCGCTTTAAAGTATTTTCCCAGACTGAAATCATACTCATTTCGTTCTTTTTTTTCAAAATCGAATAGATCTTCAAGAAACTTTAGTTTGTAATGGGTAATCTCCTTTTTTTGATGGAATTCCGAACCGGTGATAATATCTTTAATCCCTTTTTTTGCAGATTCACTGTCATGTCGGGTGCGAACCGCAGGGATTTCCTGGGCAGTCGTCTTCTGTTGGGCATTTACTGCTGAGGTTAGGGTAATGCAGTATACCAATACCAGGATAACAATCGATAAAAAGTAATAGGTTTTACTGTTCATGGGCTTAAACAGAATTGGTATTATTTAGTCCATTAATCGAATTCAAATATTGTCGCGATTCCTGCTCTTTTTTGTATCGTGCTTTAATACGACGGAATATCAGCTCAATGTCCCAGCCTTCAAGTGATGCTCTTCTATTAATATAAATTGAAAATCCGGCCGCCACATGAAAGGGGGCAATCAAACTGATGCTCAGGTATGTCATCAGGTTTCCAAAAAAAGTACTCCATATTCCTTCGCTATTTGGAAAAATACTAAATATTTCAAAATTCTGTTCCATCGGATCGATTGGAATAAAAAGGAAATATAAAACATTAAATGCTATGGCCAGAAAAAACTCCAGATGGACGCAAATGGTAATAGATCCTAATACCTTAACATCAACTTTTTTTAATAACAGTGAAATGCGTTGCCTACGTTGGGAACCTGTCAGCTTTTCCAGTTGGCTGACCGGCATGGAAAGAGAACGAAAGGGGCTGAATCTGCGATACGTCAAATGCTGAAACATCTGGATTCGCCCCTGGGCAGGAAAGTCTTTTACGGTTTGTCTTATGGACAAAAAATCACCAAACAATGCGCGGCTAAGATAATACAAAAGCACGGTTTCAAAAAAAGGTTTTAGCCACCAGAATAAAAACAAAGGGAGATACAGGTTCACAAAAGTCAGAACATTTATCACCAGGAAAATTGGCAAGGTGAATAGAAACCAGGAGCCGAATAACGGTTTCCACCAAGCGCGAACCATCAAAATACCAAGATCAATCGACTGCCACCCGTTCCTTGGCTTGACTGAAGCGCTAATTTTTTCCAGATCCATGGTATTTGCCAGAAAATAAAAAATAAATAAGAACCAGTCCCCATAACACTGCACCTACAATGTATTTGTGTTGACTGGTAAAAAATGTACTGGATGACCAGAAGGCTTCCAAAAAAGCAGCGATGAGTAACATGATAATAACGCCGAACACCATTTTAACACTCACTTGGGCTGCCCGTTTCAGGGCATTGGCTCTCCTTTGTCTTCCTGGGGCGATAATTGAAAATCCCAGTTTTAATCCGGCAGCGCCGGATATAATGATAGCTGTTAATTCGAATGAACCGTGGCCAACCACAAACGGGAAAAAGGTTGATCCAAATCCCATTTTTGCTAAATGAACAGTAACCGCCCCCATGAAAATACCATTGTATACCAGATAAAAAACAGTCCCCAGTCCCAGCAAAACACCACCGGCAAATGTTTGGAAACTGATGCCCGTATTGTGGGCTATGTAATACCCGAACATGTAAATATCGGTATCGGCATCCCTAGTTCGTCCTAATTTACGTTTGGCTGGATCATACATGTCTTCAAACTGATTGATCTGTTGTTGACTAAAAACACTATGAATCAACTCAGGAAAAACGTAAGTTAGCGAAGCCATAATGGCTCCTGAGAGATAAAATAGTGCCAGAGCCAGGCAAACCAATTTCCATTCCTTTCTGATCAGATTTGGAAATTCATAGGTAAAAAATTTAATCACATAGCTCAGTTTTCTTTTTCTGGTAGTGTACAGGTGCTGATGCCCACGTAATACCAGGCTGTTAAGCTGATCTACCAAAAAATAGCTATATTTACGTTCCTTGGCAATGGAAAGAAAATGACACATTCGGCGGTATTGTTTTGGAAAATCGGCTAGGGAACGATCCGGGTTCTGGTTTCTGTTCAGGATGGTGCCTTCCCTATTATCCAGGTATTCCCCAAAAGTTTCCCATTCCGGTCTGAACTGCGATTCAAATTTCTGCTGTTTCACTTTGCCCCCACCAAACCGTTTGCTACTTGGAGCAGTTCTTTAACTGCGTCTTCATTTTCCTGTTTTATAACGTCTCCCAGTATATTGGCCAGTTCCGCTACTCTCTCCTTTGACAGGTTTGAACTGCGTTCGGCTAATCCAATGATTGACTGTTGCTCTTCCAATGACAGTATTATTGGGAAATTTTTGGGTGTCGCTGCCGGTATTTCCGGTATGTTTAATCTTGAATCGGAATAAATCACCATTGTCCCGGAAGCCAGATCCCCCAACCGTTGAAATTTTCCGTTCAAAATCATGATTGTTATACCGATGATGTAGGCAAACGGCAGAAAATCTGCCACTCGCAGGAGGTTTCTAATAACTGAAGAGGGCCAATCCACCGGTGTACCGTTGTCCATTACTACTCTTATTCCCATCATTTTTTTCCCGGGCGTTTGGCCGTATTGGAAAACCTCAAAAAATACCGGATAAAACCATTCCAATAAAAAATATGCTACCAGCATTGCTGCAAGTCCGATTTTTCCTAATATGGCAAGAACAGTCGCCAGGGCTATTTGTATGGCCGTGCGAATACCGACATCAACTAGAAATGCGTATGTTCGTACGGCCGGTCCGGCAATGTTTAAATTCAGCTCAACACCTTCGGGCGTTTCAAATGAATGGTAAGTGTCGATCATATTCGATAGGGATTTGTTATATAAAATCCGCTGAGATTCGGTTTTGTTCTGTAAACGTTTATTAGATATGACAAAGAAGAGAAATTTTTCTTGCCAGCGATTGTTATTTATCGGTCTTTTATAATAATAGAATTTTATATTTTGGTAAATAATGGTTGTCAGTGGAGAAAATGTGAATGGAACGTACTGATTTAAATATGAGTTTTCTTTAAATAAACCAGAAAAGCATCTTGATTAACTCACATTTCAGGTTTTTTGTCCTACCCCAATGACCACGGATTCCTGGTCGGTTAGTAAGCAAGTTTCCTGTCACTCTTTCAGAAACTACCATTTGAATACCTGCAATAGCGAAACTTATTGCGAAGATGATGATATAAAGTATGATAAGCGGCACCTCAAGTGCTACCTTATCCCTTTGGTTTTTTCCCAGGCTTCTGAAAGGACCGTACCGATATCAAAATCGTATTCACCTTCGATGGCTGTTTCAACAGAACCATAAGCTCCGGAAGGCGCAGCCGTCGGGTGATAAGGTTCTTCTTTCACAAATTTCCTTTTGATAATATCAATTAGCTGCTTTAAAAATTAAAAACAGATTTTTAGAACATAAACTGTTCTCTTAGGATAAACAGGTGAAACTATCAAAAAATAAGAGTATTATCAAGCATGTATATCGAATCATCTTATGAAATACTGCCAGAGTGGAAAAATATGGGCTGTAATATCAGTAAGTAAAATAGTAAAAGATAATTTAATGCTGATGAATATGACAAGCAGTATTTTCATAAAAAAGGAAAATTATGAGCCGATGTTTCTCATTATCGGAAATGCTGGACAACACGTCCAAGTTAAAATTGCAGATAATTATATTAATGATATTAATCCATATAAAAATAAAAGGTGACAGTACTGCTGATCATTGAAAATAATTTTTGTGATATGTAATAACTCTTCAAAAAGGCCATTATGGAAGGGGCCATCAGAAAAATGTCTATAGCTGCCTACAGATCAAAACGATATAAAATTCTTCGAATAATTCATCGTTACCAGTATGTTATGATAGTCTCTGATTACTCCCGGGTTTCCAAAATCTGTTGTGGTTAAGGGGGGATATCAAAAATCTGTTTTATCCAGAACATTTTCTATGAAGCTGAAAGCAAAGAAAAATCTTTTTTAAAAAGTGAATAACTATAGAGATAAGTATCATCTACTGAATAAAGGATGTTTTTTTTATACAGCTAACAGTACACAATTTAGGGGTTGGATTTGATCTTTATTGGTTAACATTTTTATAAACCAGTGTCATCAATCTGAGAGACCTGGCGGCCTGAAAAATCTCCATGCTTTCAAAGAGATCATTTGTTGCCAATTGACCTGGAAACCGTTGTCATTGGAGGGATGAAAAACACAAAATGTGAATAACAGACATGTTCGGACACATTGTTCACCTTTGACGAATTGTAAAAAAACTGGAAAAATCTGTCTTGATTGTAAAGTACTGTGTTCGATCAACTTATATCTAGAGTTTAGCCGAAAAGGTCCAACCTAGGGTGTTGCATTTTGTATGTTTTTGATACTTTTAGTTCCTTCATATTTTTGTCAGATGTTTTTTGGTTAAAAGATTATCATTATTAGTTTCAGGATAAGATTATTCACCAAATTAGCAGTTAGGCTTTTTAGCCTAAAAAGACCAAAATGTAACACCCTAGGTCCAACCATGTTATATTGTCATTCTAAGTGGAGCAGTAACGATATGAAGAATCTAATTTATTTCAGATAGATAAGTTTCTCAGGACGACAGCTATTAGTCATGATTTTTAACTTTTCGGCTAAGCTCTGGCTATTGAAACTGAGTCCAAGAGTAAGTATGGAAAAACATTTCTCAGGATGAGACAAAACTGCCCACAACGCTTTCCCTTTTGAGGTGAATATATGGAAATTCGAGAAATTAATCAGGAAGATTACCAAATTCAAGGGAAACCTTATTATCTTCCCATAAAAGATGAGATTAACGTTTTTAAAGCGGCGTATTATTCCAAAATACCGGTTCTGTTAAAAGGGCCAACCGGAACAGGTAAAACCCGGTTTGTGGAATATATGTCATATCTTTTAAACCAAGAACAATCAGAATCAGAAAAAAACAATAAAGAACCACTCTCCCTGGTCACGGTTGCCTGTCATGAAGACCTGACCACGACAGACCTGGTGGGCAAATATCTGTTAAAAGGTGATGAAACCATATGGGTCGACGGTCCATTGACCAGGGCTGTAAAAAAGGGAGCCATCTGTTACCTGGATGAAATTGTTGAAGCCCGAAAAGATACCACCGTCATCATTCATCCGTTGACCGACCATCGAAGGCTTCTGCCCATCGATAAAAAAGGAACAGTGATTGATGCCCATCCCAGCTTTTTTCTGGTTATATCATATAATCCGGGATATCAAAGTGTTATAAAAGATTTAAAACAAAGTACCAAACAACGTTTTGTAGCCCTGGATTTCGATTATCCCTCCCGCGAGCAGGAAGCACAAATTATTCAACATGAAAGCTCGGTCAATCAGGAAATATCTTATGATCTGGCTAAACTGGGAGAAAAGATCAGACACCTGAAAGGGCATGCCTTAGCGGAGGGTGCCAGCACACGGGTGTTGATATACACAGGAAAGCTGATCAGTAAAGGTATTTCTGCCAGAAGAGCCTGCGAAGCAGCTATTACTTCCCTGCTGACTGACGAACCCGAGGTTCACCGTGCCATCAATGAAGTCATTTCATCCATATTTACATAGGTTGAAGGCATGGAAAAATCAAATTCAAAGATCGACCAGCCTTCTCCTGAAGTTCCCGAAATTCCTGAATCTAAAAACAGGAGATTGTTAAAGGAACTGTTTTCAACCAGTGGAATTTCATCGGTAACTATCCGCTCTGATGGTGTCAGGGCGGAAGAGATAAAAGATTATGCCGAAGCGCTGGCTAAAATCTCCCCGCAGAGTGCTGCTGCTTTTTTAAAAGTATCTCCATTTATTTGTAATAAACTCAATCACAAAGAATTCGGCAGTTGGGTAACAAACGCTGAAAAAATTTTGAACCAATGTGCTGAAGGCGATTTTCTTTGTGAAAGCTTTTTCACAGTTGGACAGGAGTTTGTATCCAGTGAAACAATCGGTTTATTGGGAGGTTGGGTAGATCAGATTCTTCAGATATCACAAGTATCCATTTCGGTTGCCGATGGATTTTTACGAATCATTCCCCATTTATTGAAACATGGAAAATTGTTTCACATCAGGGAATGGGCCGATCGCGTACTACAGATTTTTAATTATTTTGAAACAGGGGAAGAGATTGTGCTTCCCTATTTAAAAACTGGCGCTGAGTTTCAGAAATTTCTAACCTTTAGGGAGCTGCAAATCTGGAATACTACAGGATTTAATCTGTTGAATAAATCATCATCGGTTGCTTTAAAATATTTTTCCGAGGTACCTGAAAAGATAAATTCTCTTTATCGCATAGAAATTCGAAAACTTTTCGAATTGACGGACCGAATTGGCAGGATATTACCTGGTAATGCCGTTGATTTTTACAAAAAAGCCCCCAGTCAATTATATGCTTTAAATCCCAATGTTCGAGAAATTGTTCTAGATCTTTTGCATAAAAAATCTCGTCAACAGGCTGAAGACATTTATGATCTTTTTGATGCTATCATCAAAGCTCTTTCCCCTCTTCCCTATCCATTGCAAGACACTGTTATTAAAAGCGAGATACAAATTGCCGCTTTGTCCAATAAAGCATCCAAAGCATATTTAATGAATGTGGGCAAGTTTTTAGAGGAAGTTCATGAGTCGTTTTTACTCCATTGGGTGGAAAAGGGATGTCGTTTTACTGCGGGTTGTGAACAATGGGGTATTGATTATTTCTCCTTCAACACACCCGAATCAAGGGATGAACTTGATCGATGGAAAGAGGCGGTTTTTTTTCATGAACAAAAAAACACCTTGACCATATTTTCCAGAGCGTTATGCGGACGGGAGTTACAGCTTAAATGCACCGATCCGAGTTTCCAGGAAAGCAGTTTCGATATCAGCCAGTATCCAAAAAATGAAGGTCAAAATATATTTCTCCCCCCTTTTATGGCCGAGGAACCGACACAGCGGCTAAACTTTCTTATATATAAAACAGCTACGGCGCATCAGGCGGGCTATTTTGAATTTGGAACTTTCGGACCCAAATTTACCACCATTAAAACCATTCTCAACTCGTTGGATCACAAAGATCTGGCATTGGACATTTTCTTTATTCTGGAAGACGGGCGCATCGATTTTAACCTGCGAATGGAATATGCCGGTTTGTGCCAAGATCTGAACACGGTTCAGAAAAGTATCATGGATAGAAGAGAATACCCATTAGGTAATCCTCTTCTGGAGGCAATGGAAATTCTATTGCGGCTGACTATTGGTTATAGCGATTCTCACCCGGCTTCTCCCATGTTGATCGAATATGCCAGACATTTAAAGCAAAAAATGAAAGGGTTTTATGAAAAAGCGGAAAGTGTTTGGGACAGCCTAACCAAAACATTGGAGATTTATCATCTGGTGAATGCCATGATCAAAAACCTGCCTTATCATCCATTATCTCCTCTACCCTACAGGGATTTACCCGATTTTGAGCAGATTCCCGGTAAAGGATTCAGCGAAGAAATTCCGGACGAATTGGTTGCTGGAGAAGAGGGGGCATCTGAAAATAGTCCTCAGTTTTCTGAGGAAGAGCTGGAGCGTCTCATTGATCTGTTTAAAGATATGAAAGTCACTGAACCTTTGGCCAATGGAACCGCTGATCAGGGGATGTTTATCTCAAACCTGGATGGTGTAATGTCCCTCGATTCTGAAGTCGAATTTGATACCGTCGGTGATGCGAAGCAAAAGGCATCCAATCTACCCACCAGAATTCAGTCAGCTGATAAAAGAGGTCCATTTTTTTATGATGAATGGGATTATCTGCAAAAAGGATATCGTCGTAAATGGTGCTGCCTGCATGAAAAGGAAGTTGTTGATCCGGGGCCGGAGCTGTTTAACAAAATTGCTGAAAATTACAGCTGTTTAATCAAACAAGTCAAAGCCCAATTCCAGCGTATCCGTCCCGAAGTACTTGAAAATGTGAAACGGGTCGAATGGGGCGACGAAATCGATTTTAATGCCATGCTGGAAAGTGTTGTGGAGCGAAAAATCGGTGATTCTCCTTCTGATAGAATTTTTGCTCGCAGGGAGAAAAAAATCAGGCGAATATCAACTCTTTTGCTGGTCGATATGAGCGCTTCTACCGATCGATTGGCATCAAGCATAACCGATGTAGCGGGGGCAAACCACAATGAATCGGCAGAGTTTTTATTAAATGTTGATGCTGTATCTAAAATGGAAAGAAAGATTTTAGATATTGAAATGGAAAGTATGGTGGTGATGACCGAGGCGTTGGAGGCTCTGGATGATGATTATGCCATTTATGGTTTCTCCGGTTATGGACGGGAACAAATCGATTTTTTCTGTATCAAAGAGTTTGATGATCGGTATTCCGAAGAGATAAAAGGCAGGATCTGTGGTATCCAGGCGCAAAAAAGTACACGTATGGGACCGGCCATCCGTCATGCCACTGCCAAACTGCGAACCATGGATTCGGATCATCGTTTACTGATCATGTTAAGTGATGGTTATCCACAGGATCTCAACTATGGTGAAGACCGAACCTCACAGGAATATGCCCTTCACGATACAATGATGGCTCTGATAGAAGCCAAACGAGCGGAAATCAAACCCTTTTGCATCACTGTGGATCAATGCGGCGATGATTACCTGAGAAAAATGTGCGATCCCAGAAGCTATCTTGTTATTAAAAATATTTATTCACTTCCTACTGTCCTGCCAAAAGTGGTGGAATCGCTGATCGGGTAAAAATCAATTTGTTTGCCTCTTTATTTCTCCCGCAAGGTGACAAATTTTTCTAACCAGGCTTATTTTTGAAGTAGGAAAGATAAGCCCGGCCCAACCAGCATGTTATAAAACCTCCGTTTCAATGACCGAAAAATGACTTGACTCCAAAAGGTGATTTCTTATTATTCAAGGAGTTATGGACCTCCGTTCGAAAACGAATTTGAAAGGGAAATACTGTAAATGCTGGTACGCCTATGTTGAACCTGCGCCTGTTGCCTAGTTGCGAAGCCTTTCTTTTAACTCTTCGACCTGCTTTTTCTGATCAAAAATTAGGATTTCAAGGATCTTTTTATCGGTTTTCAAATCTTTAAACTTATCTTGAAGCAAGCAAATGATCCAAGCTGACAACCTTAGGGTCGGCTAAAAAATTAGGTCATATTTTGTTTACAAAATGTCCATTGTTTTTGGGACTTTTGTAAACAGATGATGTGAAGTTATTTTTTAACGATCCCTTATCTTGATTGACGGTTTTCATAAGGTTTGTGATTCTAATCTTTCTTGTGCTAAATCGTTGTGGATCATTTCAACGATAATGGACAATTTTTGCATGTAAATTTGAAACCGAACCTGGAAACAATCAATTGACTACAGATTTGACTGGATAATGCGACATAACAAAGAAACCTGGATAGAGGAAGGCTTGACTGTTTTATCGGAACTAGGCAATGCCGGGTTAACCATTGATGAATTAACAAAGCGGTTAAAAGTAACCAAAGGATCATTTTATCACCACTTCAAGAATCGGAAAGAGTTCTCAGAAGCATTACTTTCCTACTGGGAAGACCAAATGACCCTGGATATCATCCATGCTTGTCGAGCGGCTGATACATTCGAAGAACGTAATCAAAAGCTTTTTGATCTGTCCAACCAGTTTCGCTCCTATGATCTGGAAGTTGCAATTCGCGCCTGGGCGTTAAGAGATCCCATTGCCAAAACTTACCAGGAACGTGTAGACCAACATCGTATTAAATATTTAAAGGAACTTTACTGCTTATATACAGATGATCAGGATATCGCTGGAAAAATGGCTTTAATTCGGTACTCGTTTATAGTGGGGGCCCAGCAGATTATTCCCAACATTCAAGGCGAAGAACTTAAAGATTTGTTTAATATGCTTCACAAGTTGTTTAAAATGATCAAGTAACAAATCACCATTTATTCCTCTTCTTGGCAGTTATAATTTGTCTTTCACATTCCACCCCTGCCCCTCTAATTCAACCCTTCCTTTTCCTGTTATAAGGGGGTTTATAACAGGAAAATGCAATCTGTATTCATAATTTAATAAAAGATCTTGACATTAGGGATTAAATCAAATAAATAACATACCATAACGTATGGTTTGGATAACAATTTCTGGTTTTTGTTAATAGATAAGATATAATAGACTGTTATGTTTAAATATTTTGTTGATAGTTTTAAGGCATTCCATACCTGATTCGAATTCAAGTGGGAATATTTTATACCTACTAGTATGGAATTTGAAATTTACTATGGGTCGGCTTAAAATTTAATTCACATTCTGTTTGCAAAATGTCCAGTATTTTTAGGACGTTTGCAAACAGACTTTGTAAAGCTATTTTTTGACGATCCCTATGTATCAAAACCAGTTTAACAGGAACACCATTTAGGAAGGACTACCGGAAATCCGGATTTTTATTCATCAATGATAATTGTAAATGGAGGAACTATGAAAACAATCATTGAACCATTTCGTATTAAAACCACTGAGCCTATTAAGATCATCTCCCGCGAGGAGAGATTAAAGGCTCTGGAAGAAGCCAAACTCAACGTTTTTTTACTGGACGCCGAAGATTGTTGTATTGATCTTTTGACTGATAGCGGTACCGGAGCCATGTCAACACAGCAGTGGGCCGCCATTATGTTGGGTGATGAAAGCTATGCCGGAAGTAAATCCTGGAAAAAATTTGAGGAAACCGTCAAATCGATCACCGGTATCAAGCATGTTTTGCCGACACATCAAGGACGGGCTGCTGAATCCATTCTTGCTAATACCCTAATCAAAAAGGGGGATATCATTCCCAATAACAGCCATTTTGACACAACCAGGGCCAATATTGAATTTGCAGGTGGAATCGCGCAAAACCTTTTGTGTGATGATGGATTGGACACCGAAAAGGATGCCCCATTTAAGGGGAACATGGACATAGAAAAGCTGGAAGCCTGTATTCGGGAGCACGGCAAGGATAAGATTCCCTTTGGCATGATTACTGTGACGAATAATACAGGTGGCGGTCAGCCGGTATCCATGGCTAACATCCGCGAAATAAAAAAGACACTGGATAAGTATGGCATCCCTCTGATCATTGATTGTTGCCGATATGCTGAAAACGCCTATTTTATCCGTGAGCGGGAAGAGGGGTATGCCGATAAATCTCTTTTGGAAATTGCCCGGGAGATGTTCAGTTATGCAGATGGTGCGACCATGAGCTGCAAAAAGGATGGACTGGCAAACATTGGCGGTTTCCTGATTTGCAATAGCGATGAATGGGCAGAACAATTTAAAACCCTTTTAATCATGCGAGAAGGCTTCCCTACTTATGGTGGGCTGGCAGGTCGGGATTTGGAAGCGCTTGCTGTCGGTTTGATGGAAGCATTGGATTATGATTATCAGGTTTATCGACATGCAACGATAGAATATCTTGCAAGTCGACTCATCGAACGTAACATCCCCATTGTTAGACCTTCCGGAGGACATGCGGTGTTTATCGATGCAAAAAAAATCTTACCTGACATCAACCCTCTTCAATATCCTGGAATCGGAATTGTCAACGCTTTGTATCTGGAAGGTGGAGTGCGCGGGGTGGAATTGGGTAGCGTTATGTTTGGCAAGTTTGATAAAGATGGCAACGAGCTGGCATCCCCCCTGGAGCTGGTGCGTTTGGCATTCCCACGACGAGTTTATACCCAAAGTCATGTCGATTATCTCATCGAAGTTATCGATACTGTCTGGAACAATCGAAACAGCATTCCCGGTTATAAAATCGTTTATCAGCAGAAATACCTAAGGCATTTTACCTGTCATTTTGAAAGAGTAAATTAACTGTTTCAAAATAGACCATTACGCAGTTGTTAATACGCTGTTTCCCTTTATGCAAATTGACAAAAAAGGAGTAAAACTATGGATGCATCAAAGAAAAGAGACCAATGGATCTCACGAAAAGGTTTTATCTTTGCTTCGGTAGGGGCTGCCATCGGGTTGGGTAATTTATGGCGTTTCCCTTTTCAAGCCTACAATAATGGTGGCGGAGCCTTTTTAATTCCTTATTTGTTTGCTCTGCTAACAGCAGCGATACCCTTGATGATGATGGAGTACGGATTTGGTCACAAAATGCGGGGTGCCGCAGCCCTGGCTTTCCGGAAACTGGATAAAAAATGGGAATGGCTTGGCTGGTGGCAAGTAATGATCCCGGTTGTTGTGATGATGTTCTATTGTACCATAGTTTCCTGGAGCCTGAATTACCTTGTTTTTTCCTTCGATCAAAGCTGGGGAGACACACCGGGTAAGTTTTTCGGAGTCGATTTTCTGAGTGTTACAGATAGCCCCTGGAACTTAAAAGGTATTAACTGGCAGATTATGATGGCAACCATCATTGTCTGGTTTTGTAATTGGTTTATTACGCGCAGGGGGATTTCGGGAGGAATTGAAAAAGCCTCAAAAATTTTTACTCCACTGTTGATGGTGTTAATGATTGTATTCATGATTCGTGGTTTGACGCTCGATGGTGCCATGGTGGGGCTGAATAATCTGTTCAAACCGGATTTTTCGAAATTGCTTGATGCTGGAATCTGGGTGTCAGCTTATGGTCAGGTCTTTTTTTCCACGACCATCGCAGTGGGGGTGATGATAGCCTATTCCAGTTACTTGCCCAAAGATTCGGATATTGCAAACAATGCCTGCATTACGGTCTTCTCCAATGCCAGCTTTGATCTGATAGCCGGCATCACTGTTTTCACTACCTTGGGCTTTATTGCCTTTTCCACTGGAGTGGATTTTAACGAGGTTGCCAAAGGCGGACCCGGTATCGCGTTTGTTGCGTTTCCCCAGGCAATCAGTAAAATGCCTGCCATTCAAACCCTTTTAGGAGTACTTTTCTTTTTCTGTATTTTTATTGCCGGTTTATCCAGCAGTATTTCCATGTTGGAATCTTTTTCATCATCTATCCTGGATAAGTTTGATATTTCACGAAAGAAACTGATTAACATTCTATGTTTGATAGGGTTTGCCGGCAGCACGGTATATACCACTGGAGCTGGTGTACTGATTCTGGATATTGTGGACCATTTTATTGGCAACTTTGGTATTGCTGTTTGTGGATTGATTGAAGCAATTGTGTTGGGCTATTTTTTCGGTACTACAAAAATGAGAAAGCATATCAATAATACATCGGATTTTAAAATCGGCATCTGGTGGGATATAGCCATTAAATACATTACTCCTGTCGTGTTGGGATACATGCTTATCAAAAATATTATCGATGAGATTCAAAAACCTTATAACGGTTATCCCATTAGTGCTGTTCTTTTCTTTGGCTGGATGATAGCCATTGGCATTTTGGTTATTGGCATTATTCTTTCCAAAAGAAAATGGCAGAAAGCAGAACCTTCGGAGGCCATTTAGATAAATTGACATAGCTGGCAAAAATCCGATTTTACCTTGGATTACATTTTCAAACCTGTTTTATAAAATCACCGGTTCTTCGTCTTTGGTAGATCACAAGTTGGATTTACCGAATTCATTAACTTTTAATAATCAATTCAGATGAAAGGTATCTTATGGACGTTTCAGCAATTGTGATGATGGTATTCGGTATTACGGTAATTGGAGGTGGACTGATAGTCTGCATCAGTATTGCGTTTAAAAAAGGTTAGTATTAAACAGGATTTTATTTTTATAATCTGTTTTTTATCCACGATCCGGGAGATCAGGATAAAACGTCAATTGATACAGTAGCAGATCCTTGACTGGTTTTTAACTACCCGCACCTTGTTATTTGATTCAGTGCGGGTACTTTTTCCCTGAAGTGGAATTAATAACGGTAGGCGATCTGCATTATATTTTTAATAATTCTAAAAGAGAAAAATATGAAAAAAGAGACCATTCATACCGAAGAGGCTCCAGCAGCAATTGGACCTTATTCACAGGGTATTAAAACAGGAAACCTGTTGTTTGTTTCAGGACAAACACCGATCGATCCGGCAACCGGAAAACTAGTGGCAGATGATATTCAGATTCAGACAAGACAGGTTTTAAAAAATATTGAAGAGATTGTAAAGGCAGGTGGCGGCACATTGGATAACATAGTCAAGGCTACAGTCTATTTGACGGACTTTAACAACTTCTCAAAAATGAACGAGATATATGCAGAGTTCTTTAAATCAGACAAGCCAACCCGCGTTTGTGTAGAAGTTTCAAGGCTGCCACTGGACGCTGGTGTTGAAATTGATGCCATCGCTGTTGTGTAAAGACTGAATGCTTAAAGCTTAAAAACAGGTAACTATTCAGCATGATAAAGCATGACCATTTGTCATTCTGATGGGAGCTTAAGGCGACCTGAAGAATCTTAATGGAGCCCAAGCGACATCTGGAAATAGCTTGATTACATGAATAACCTTCCATACTAAATATAGCCGGTTGTTTGTACATAGCTTTATACGATATTAAACAACATCAATAAATTTTGGTCTTGAAAGTAGATGAAATGATTGGAAGTGGCTTTTCGAGTGCAATTGTATTTTACCAATTTTGAATAAAATGAAGCTCAATTTGCCTAAAACCGCGTATAGCTCTGAAAGATGCGATCTATGACTTTTTGCTGATGAAGTTTTGCGATGATGGTTTCAATCTCGTTAATTACCTGGTGAGATAATTTGCGTGAATAAATAATATAGTGGGGATAGGTTTGAAAAGAATTCGGCAAGATAGTGACTTGATTTTGCAAAGCATTCCTCTTGATGGTATAGGTCATGCTGTAATCATAATAATAGAAAAAGCGACCTCGTTTTTTTAACAATCTCTGCAAAACAACCTCTGGGGTTTTTCCGCGATCGTCCACAATAATTTCAGGATATTGTTTCAGATAGGTGGCTGTCGCGCCTCCAAAAACAGTCAGAACTTTGCCCTGCTTACTGATTGCTGCCAGCTCATCAAATGAAGTGATGCTAACAGGGTCATTCCTGCGTACGGCCAATACGTGATTTACATTGTAAAGCACTGTTTTTGAATAGATGAACTGTTTGGCTCTTTGGGGATTATAGGCATATCCGACAACCAGATCAATTTTTCCGTCAGCCAGATGTTTGAAGATGCGTTTAATAGGCACGAATTCCTTACCCCATCGAAAGCGGATACTGTCACTCTGCTTTTCGATGGTGCGTAAAATATCAGCGCATAATCCCACGATTTCCCTGTTTTGATCTGGTTCTCCCGAGATCCATTTGGGGGCTGTGTTCTGGGCTTCCGTATTTAATACAATTGTTTGAGGACCAGCCAATAGAATCGTTGGAGTGATGGTCAGCCCAATGCTCGCAAGAAGCATGATAGTGATATATCTTCTCATCAGTCCTTTTTTAGTGAGGTACTGGTGTCATGTTAATTGGCTAACATCAATTTGTACCACTGTCATATGATAAGCAGCTTATCAATAGCAGCTAAGGGCCAGCTAAAAAAAGCTGTGTCGGAAAGTCATCTGACAAATTTCCTTGGGGATAGTTGTCAGATGGCCTAACATTATCGTAAGTCAAGAACTACTTTTTAGGAACCGATATTTTACAGGGATTAAGCTATTTGATAGCCTGACCTCTCACTTAAAAAGGAGTTAACTATGTAAGAGGCCATGTGGAGAGCATATCAAACTATTTGAGACATCGACCATACTTTTACTGACTTTTTCATACTTCCCCAGCCAATTTTCCGGTGTTTTTCCTGGATTTTAGTATTTTATTAATCAGTGGCCAAAACAGTGTACCCAGGGCAAATATCATAATGATAATCGCCAATGGGCGACTAAAGAATGAAAGATAGTTACCATCGGAAAGCAAAAGATGACGTCGGAAGTTTTCCTCCATGAGTTTCCCCAGTACCATTCCCAGAACCAAGGCTGGTGGGGAATATTTGTAACGTTTCATGAAGAATCCCAAAATCCCAAAGGCTATCATGATCCAAATACCGAATACGCTATTGGCGATCGCATAGGAGCCGATGATTGAGAGTACAACAATGGCTGAACCAATAAAGTGGTAAGGAAAACGCAAGACATAGGCAAATGCTTTTACAGCCACACGTCCGGTAAAAAGGATGGTAATGCTGGCGATAAGCATGGAAAAGAAAATGGCATAAAGCATTAACGGCTGTTCATGCATTAAGCGAGGTCCGGGTTGAAGCCCTTGAAGGACCAGAGCTGCCAGAATAATTGCTGTAGTGGGGCTTCCTGGAATCCCCAGGACCAACGTTGGAATCATGGCTCCTCCAGCAGCTGCATTGTTAGCCGCTTCAGGGGCAATAATGCCGGCATCGCAGCCTTTCCCCATCAATTCCGGAGTTTTTGACGACCGAAGTTCTTCACCATAACTCAAAACAGAGGCAATGGAACCGCCAGTGCCCGGCAAGATACCTACCAGCGTACCGATCAGGGATGACTTTACAAGCGTCACTTTCTGTTTGAGTAGCTCTTTGAGATTGATCGTTTCCAAAGATATCTTGTTATCTGTATCCAGCATTTTTTTTGAAGAATTCTCCGATGCCATTTTCAAGACTTCGGACAAGGCAAAGGCACCAATCATAACGGGGATGAACTCAATCCCTGTCAACAACTCCAGTTGATCGAAGGTAAAGCGTGTTGAGCCGGTCATCGGGTCCATCCCAACCATGGCCAAAAGTACACCGATGCAGCCGGAGATCAATGCTTTAATCGGGGTGCCACTGCCGCCGATCCCTGCGATGCAGGTTAATCCAAGAAAGGTCAATGCAAAATATTCGGCGCTCTGAATCTTCAAAGCGATGGATGATAAGATGGGTGCCGAAAGCACCATAACGATCACAGAGATGGTTCCCCCTATTGAAGAAGCGGACACGGCAAGACCTAAGGCGCGACCCGCTTTTCCCTGTTGTGCCATTGGATAGCCATCAAATGTTGTGGCAACGGCTTCCGGTGTGCCAGGTGTATTAAACAGGACAGCCGTAATCGAGCCTCCGTATGCTGAACCTGCGTATAAAGCAACCAGCATGACTATTGAAGGGATGATACCCATGGAATAGGTGAAAGGAAGCATTAGTACGATACCCATGGAAGAGCTGATTCCCGGTAACGCTCCAAAGAAGAGACCTACAAACATTCCACCAAAGATCAGAACGATATTTTCAGGTTGGAAAATAACTCCCAGTGTTTGTAGCAGAAGTGATAAATCGATCATGTCTTTTCTCCTTTTTAATAAAGATAAAAGCTAAGTTCTTTGAGGAGATCAAAGCCACGGGGTAACGTTACATTCAACATTCGGCCGAAAAGGATAATAAAAATTGTTGTTCCGGTAACACCAGTCAATAAGGCTTTCGGCCAGGATTTTAGATTGAATAGATAGACCAAGACAGAAAGTAGGGCAAACGTGCTGACAGCAAATCCAAGCACGTCAAGACAAAGTGCATAACCTATCAGTGCTGCTACACAGAGAATAGCCGGATGTTTCCAAAGGGGGATGGTTTGGGGGGGTGTACCGGAATTATGCCTCTTTTTTCTTAAGATCTTGAGCGACTGAAGCAAAACCACCCCAGTCAAAACCAACCCGAAGATAGTAATCAACAGCGGAAATCCCCCGGGTCCGACAGGGTCTGTATCTCCCATAGTTTCGATAGTATTAGCTTGATAAATAAAAACCAGAAAGAATATTGCCCAAAAGCAATTAAAGATAATTTCTCCCATAAAAGTTTCCTCTCTCTTGAGTATATCCCCCTATGGACGAGCGTCCATCAGGAGATTAGTGAAATGCTTACTTTTTCAATCCGGAATCAATAGCAACTTGATTAAATGTTTTGTATTCTTTTTCAAGAAATTTTTTGTATTCACGGGATCCAAGAAATCCAGGCCGGATATTTACCAGGTTTTTCTCGGCAAACGATTGATATTCTGCTGAATCATAAGCTTTTTTCATTTTCTCAACCAGGAAAACCTTAACTGATTCTGGAGTTCCCTTTTTTATGACAAATCCTCTCCAGGATCCAATGGTAACGTCATAACCCAATTCCACTGTTGTAGGAACCGATTTAAATACATCAAGTTTGGTAATTCGTTTGTCATTTAGGATAACTAGCGGAGTTATAGCTTCATCTTTAATATAGCCAATGGCTGATACGATTTTATCAAGGTAAATGTCGACTTCTCCTCCTAATACTGCTGCTTTGACTTCCGAACCGGATTTATAGGGAATGAACTTTAGTTTGATACCTGTGGCCCGGGCCAGGGATTTCAGGGTGAAATCATCCAGTCCGCCGGGGCTGATTCCTGCGAAGGTAACTTGTTGCTTCCTTCCATATGCAACCAGACTTTTAAAATCTTTAAATTTGCTGTTTTTTACAACTCCGACAACATAGATATCTGATTGTATTCTGACCAGTGGTTCGAAATGTTTGAGCAGTTTAACTTTACTGCGGTTCATTACATCGGCGATGATATGGGAAGGAGTGATCTCAAGTATGGTATGTCCATCCGGTCTTTGGGTATAGGCATAGGCCATTCCGACCAGACCGCCTCCACCTTTTTTATTAACAGGCTGAGTTGGTTGTGATAGTTCCTTGTTTATAATTTCACTGAATTTCCTGGCAAAGGTGTCACTGGCTCCGCCTTCCCCGAAAGGAATGACTATCTCAATCGGATGTTTAGGGTAGTCAGCTGCGTGAATACCCCCTGCAACAACGCAGGCCAAAAGAGTAAAGGCACAACTTTTAAACAGCTTTTTAATGTTTTTCCTCATCTTTTTTCTCCTAAATTTTGATTTAATTAATGATTACACCTCTCAATATTTCCGAAGTCCTCTCTTTTGTGCTATTATTACGATTCATAATCATTTTTAGTGTAAATCATCCCTTCCATAATGCGCCGCGCTGTTCGTAAAACCTTGACATATCCGAGTTTTCCCTGTTTTGCGGAAACTTCAATTTCAGCTACACCCCCTGCATGACCAACTCTCAATCGATTGCCAATTTGGGGACAAAGCTGGCGAACCAGAGACCCCTCCACAGTCGATGCCGCTCCAATACAAACCGCACCGGTAATGGCGATAGCCCGATGCGGTTTTTGCATGGAGAGCATCCTGACTGATAAATCCATGGCTGAATTCGGAATGGGCGTTCCAGTAATGGTAAAATAATCGACAGGGGGGGAGAGAATGGTCAATTTTGGTACAGCTGGTGAAATTGCCGTGGCTCTGTCTGCTGAACAAATGCCACAGAGTTCAGCTGCCCGTGATCGAATTTCTTCCAGAAAAGTTAATTGTACGTCTGAGAAATCAGCAGGTAGTTCTGAGCCTTTCAAGCCGACGTCTTCAGCTTTGACATAAACCAAAGGTGCTGCCGCATCCACTATACTGATCTCTATAGGTCCACGCGATGTTGAAATCTGATCACAGGCATTACCGGTTGGTAATATCGTTTTAAACATCGATCCCTGCGGTTGATGAAAGGAGAGCCAAATGGGAGCCCCTTTTCCGGGAACACCGGGTATTTCAACAGATCCGTTATCATTGGCCTTCTGTTCTTCAACTTTAAACTCAGATACGATAATTTTCCCTGTATTGACGTTGTAAATTCGTACACGGGCTACCTGACCTTCGGGGATTACCAGACGTTCATCTACAGCATAAGGACCTACGGCTGATGAGATATTGCCACAGTTGGAGTTCCAGGCAACCGTTGCAGCAGTCAGGTTAACCTGGGCAAACAGATAATCCACATCGGCATCTTCTCGTGTCGAAGGGCTGACAATCGCCACTTTGCTAGTCAGGGAATTAGCTCCTCCGATTCCATCAATCTGGTTAACATCAGGGCTTCCCATTATATCTAGCAAAAAAGAGTTCCAGTGATCACGATGACGAGGCATGTCATCTGGGCGAAAAAACACGGCTTTGCTTGTGCCGCCTCGCATGATCACACAGCGAAATTTTCTCACAACACTACCTTTTTTATGGAATTTGATCCGTTGAATTTGGACTTGCTTTACTTAAAGTGCGCTTGTTATGGCAAGCTACATGCCAAAGGATTTTTATGTGGATAGTGTATTGAAAAAGCTGAGGAATATGGATTAATGAGCTGAACGATAACCGGAATACAGCGAAAAAAATGAAGATTATGTTCAGTCATATATTGTCTTTAACAGGGACAAAGGAGGGCTGAGAAAGGGGGGAGATAGTATTGAACATCTTGTTCAGTACTGAATAAAGTGTTCCTATTCGATCTGGTATTGGATGATTTTCCTCCTCAATGTCTGAATCGGAATTTGAAGCATGTTGGCAGTTTTGGTTTTATGGCCATGATTTTGTTCCAGGGTTTCTATAATGAGACGTTTCTCAAGATTTTGTACGATTTCCCATAAACCCTGCTTTCCTGTCAGGTTAATTTTCAAGTGTTCGTCTTCTTTCCCGGTTTCATCAAAATCCAAACGATGAAGGGTTAAGTAACGCAAGAGCACGTTTTGCAACTGTCGAATATTGCCGGGCCAATCATAAGCATAAAGAGCTTCCAAAATGTTTCCGGGAAGGTTGTCTTGCGCTGTTTGAGAACTATACAGCCCCAGAAAATGTTCAATCAAAAGGGGGATATCTTCTCGACGTTCTCTTAATGCAGGAACAGAAATTGGAATGACATTGATGCGATAGAAAAAATCCTGACGCATTAATCCTTGTTTGACGTGGGTCTGTAAATTACGATTGGTCGCAGCGACAATCCGAACATCAGCCTGTTTGGCTTTCTGGTCACCGATAGGCGTATAGCTTTTTAATTCAATCGCACGTAACAATTTAACCTGCATTGCCAAGCTCAATTCTCCAACTTCGTCCAGAAAAAGGGTTCCCTGGTGGGCTGCATCAAAAAAACCAGGTTGGTCAGATAATGCCCCGGTAAATGCCCCTTTACGGTTGCCAAAAAATTCCCGTTCAAACAGGGTTTCCTGGATACTTCCGCAATTAACCGGTACAAACTGTTTTTTATGGCGTGGACTCATTTCATGAATGGATTGGGCGATCAGATCTTTACCCGTTCCGGATTCACCATAAATCACGACGTTTACATCAGATTCCGCTGCTTTTTCTATGAATTCATAGACGTTTTGCATCGCCGGGCTTTTGCCGATAATTTTGCCAAAACGAAAGCGATCCTTCATGACTGAGCGCAGCTTTATATTTTCATTTCGTAACTGTTCTTGCTCCCGATGGAGTTCCAGCTCTTTAAGTTTATGATCGGTAATATCGTGGATAGTTATTAACACGGCCGATTCTCCTTCCCAGTTGATGCTACTGTGCAAGCCTTCGAACCAGAGTTCTTTTTCATGTGGGCTGGCCATAAACTCAAATCTGTGCCATTGAGAAGCCTGAGCGGGATCAGCTGAATCTTCCGTGGGTTTGATTGAACTAAGATCTGTCTGTTTGAAGAGTTCTGCGGGTGTTTTTCCCAGCAATTGATTTTTAGGGATACCAAGAAGTTTCTGTAGAGTTTCATTGGCAAAAACCAGCGAATTTTTTTGGAGAATTCCAATGCCGTCTTTCACCTGTTCAATCAGTAAGCGATATTGCTGTTCGCTGTTTTTAAGAGCTGTCGTGCGTGATTCCACAACCTCTTCCAGGTGATGACGGAGTCGGGCAAGCGTCAAATGCGTTTCCACACGAGCCAATACCTCTTCTGCCTGAAAAGGTTTGGTAATATAGTCAACCCCACCGGCAGCGAATGCTTTCACTTTTTCTGACAGTTGATGCAAAGCGCTGACGAAGATAATTGGAATATCACATGTTTGCACATCCGCTTTCAGCTGTTTACAAACTTCATAGCCGGACATTTCCGGCATCTTGATATCCAGCAGAATCAAGTCCGGACGTTCCACTTGGATCATGGACAAAGCCCGGGTTGCTTTTGAGACAGGTCGGATACGATACCCTTTGTCTGTGAGAATATTCATAAAGACCCGCAGATTATCTGGCGTATCATCAACGATTACAATGTTGGCTTCCATATCTTTCATATCTGTTGATTATTCGTCGGTTTGGATTTTATGGTGAGTCAGGTGAAGAATTCGTATAATCTCATCATAATCAAAGTTGTTTGCTAATCTGGTGAAAGCAGAGGCAATCGCCGGGTCATGGGGGTGTATCTTCTCCAGCTGTTCCATTATTTTTTGAATATCCCCCCTCGTGGCTGCTTGCTCCAAATCGTGCATTAACACAACCGGGATAACCGACAGCTTTTCACCTAGCGAGGTTTCATCAAGTATATTAATCTCAGGATTCTCAGCCAAATTTGGCGGTGAGTCTGCATAAAGGTATTGCACTTTAAGATGTTTTTGCATCAGGTCAAATAGGTCAGACTCATAAAAAGGTTTAATCAGTAGGTCATTACAGCCTGTGGCAAGGATCTTTGCCCGTTCTCCCTCAAAAGAACTGGCCGTTAATGCGATAATCGGAACAGTGGAATTGTCTGATTGCGAATTGTGTATACGGTTCTGTTCCTCTTCCCGAATCCTCCGGATTGCGGTATATCCGTCCATAACGGGCATCAGTATATCCATCCAGATCAGGTCCGGGTGCCACTCTTTCCATATTTCAAGTGCCTCTTTACCGTTTTCCGCACATTGCACATCAAAACCAACCTGTTGCAGCAAGATGGACAAAAATGAGCGGCTTTCCCAGACATCTTCCACCACCAAAATACGAAACGCCGGCTGATTGGGGGCCAAGTCAATCACTTGCCGTGTCCGATGGGAAGAACTCAATTCCTTGCTTTTTGGTTCTTTTACCTGAATGTAAAAACAAAACAGCGAACCCTTGTTTGGTAAGCTTTTCACCTGGATTTCACCTCCCATCAGCTGAATAAATTTGTGACTGATGGTCAAACCCAATCCGGATCCTTTTTTGTGAATGCGGCTGAATTGTGTTCTGCCAAACATTTCAAAGATAAACTGCTGATCTTCGGGAGGAATTCCAACGCCTGTATCCTCTACATCAAAACACAACGTTTGCAGATCAGATGTCTCTTTTTGGGGAAGCTTTTTATCGGTATGATAAATGCGTAAATACACCTTTCCTTTTTCGGTGAATTTAACAGCGTTGTCCAGCAGATTAACCAGGATTTGACGCAATTTCCCTTCATCGGCCTCCAGAAAGCGTGGGACATTGGGATCAAGGGTTATCGTGAATTCCAATCCTTTGCTTTCGGAACGGATGCGGATTATCTCTTCAACATGGGCCAGCATCTCAAGCAGGTCAAAACGTTGTATGTTTAATGAGAGATGTCCGGATTCGATTTCCGACATGTTCAAAACGCTATTAATGAGATCCAGCAAATGCTCACCGCTACGTTTTATAGTTTCCAGATTCTCATACTGAATACTCGTTAAGGAATGATCACGGGTTAGCAATTGGGTAAAGCCTAAAATTGCATTCATGGGAGTGCGCAACTCGTGACTGATATTTGCCAGGAATTCGCTTTTTGCTTTGTTAGCGGACTCGGCTGCTTCCTTGGCATGTTGGAGTTCAATTGTTTGAGCCTGTAGTCTATTGGTACGCTCTTGCACCAAAGATTCCAGGTGCTGTTGATGGGAGGAAATCGTTTCTCCCATCGCTTTAAGAACGGTAATCAGAGGTCGAAATTCAAGATAGGGAACATGTTTGGTAAACGCCTGATGATTGTTGGCAGCGTATTCATTAACCAGTTCACAAAAACGGAACAGAGGCTTTTTGAGAAACTGACGCATTAGTCCCTCAGTTAAAAAGAAAAGTAGAAAAAGCATGGAGAGAATGGTAGTGCCATAAAGCAGAAAAAATTGTTGATGAAAAACAAGATATGAATCCGATTTCATCGAAACGCTAACCGAACCAAGAAACTCATCTCGGTAAAAGATTTCACTGCTTCTGACAATACGGGATTTTTTGTCTTGATGATCTCCCTTTTGAAAGACTATTCTATCGTCTGATTTAATCGTCAATCCAGCGATTAAATCATTCTGCATGTAGGTTTTGCCGATAAAATCGATCGTGTCGTAGTCAATCGCCCAAAGCGGAATTGTTAAAATCTCAGTCAGCGAGCTAATGTATTCATCAGCTTTGGTTTCCAGTTCCTCTTGAGCTCTACGTGTGGAAAAAAAGTAGATCAGGGAAAAGGCGATACAGATGACAACAACGAGAATTAAAATCAACGTTTTGGTCAGATCTTTTGAGATTGAACGATAATGGAGTTGTGGTGAGGTCAGCATGGTTTTTAGTCCATAGTGGTTTGCATTTTAGAGTTGCTTGATATCACCGGGCGAATACATGGTTTTTTCTTTTAACCAGTCATGATTATAATGCACAGATCGCTTTTCGCATACCTTTTACTAATGGGGCCGGGGCAATCACACGAAAATGTCCGACTATCTGTCATCCTGAGGAGGGACGACAGATGGCAAAATTTAACTTATTGGCATTATGTCTTCGAGGGAATGGTATAGGGTCCGGGGTAATGCTGAATGGCTACGAAGATTTCTTCGTTGGGATCGGCTGAAAAATTGATTCACATTCTGTTTACAAAATGTCCTTTGTTTTTTGGGACTTCTGTAAACAGATACTGTGAAGTTATTTTTTTACGATCCCTTAACCTGGGGAGAGTGTTTCAAAAAGATCCGGTTTTAGCGATAGTACTCCGGTGCTTGTTTGAATTGTTTCCAGGCATCGGGATCGTGCCCTGTGACAATGGTAACCCCCTGAACCTCCTCCAGAAATCGCATACGTTCTACTGAGCGAACAGTCTCACCGGCATTCCACATCAGGCCGGGTAACACTCCTTGTAGGTTTTCAGTGGTATAACAGGCATCGGCAGCAAAAAACATTGGTCCGCTATCCGGAAGGTTGACCAGAATGGACTGGTGGCCCGGAGTATGTCCCGGTGTAAAATAAATCTGGATAGTGCCGTCGTTGAATAAATCGAATTTATCATCGTCCCATCCGTTAAGAATGAACCAATCCACGTCCTTATCGAAATCCTTTCGGATATAAGCCGCTTTCATGTAGGGATCTGGTACAAAGGCAAAGTGTAATTCATCTCGCTGAACAATATAGCGGGCATTAGGAAAATGACCCACACCGCCTGCATGATCTAGATGCAGGTGGGACATGATCACATACTTAATGTCCTCAGCAGAACAGCCCACTTTTTTTATGGCGTTGACGCACCATTGGTCTTCGGTCATGACCGGATCGTACGCCGCTACAATATCACCCCAGTGGGCTTCCTTTTCATGAATGGTTTCAAATGCGTTACCGGTATCAAAAAGTATTTTGCCTTTGGGGTGATCGATCAACAAAAACGGGACAGGAACATCAAAAGCATCTCCGATGCCAGTGTTGAGTGTTAAAAAATGCTTCTGGGTCTTCAAAATTCCAGCTTCAAAAAAATATAGTTTCATTGGAGCCTCCTCGTGTTGAAAATGATTTGTGTTTTCTTTTTCCCGGAAAGTTCCGATAATTCGGACCTGGCCTTCAGTTTTGACCAGGATCGGCAGAATTTGATTTAACTGATTATTACTAAAATCCGATAACCAGGAAAAAGGCAATGATCGAAAATAGGGTCGTATCCCGACACCTGTCGGTCACGCTTCTCTAAGCTTTCGACGAAGCATTTTCCCGGTCATGGTCTTGGGGACATCATCAATGATCTCGATGATACGTGGATACTTATAAGCAGCCAGACGATCTTTACAAAACCGGATCAGCTCTTCGGAGGTAACCTTTCCATCAGCGTCGTCAACAAGGGAAACAAAAGCCTTTACTGTCTCTCCGCGATAGCTGTCCGGGACCCCTACCACCGCAGCCTCCTTAACACCCGGATGCTGATAGAGCACGTCTTCGACGTCTCTGGGCCAAACCTTGTATCCAGCGACATTAATCAAATCCTTCTTTCGATCTACAATGAAGCACCACCCCTGGGCATCAATCTTGGCCACATCCCCGGTATAAAAACGATCTTTGATGATGGCTTTAGCGGTTTCTTCCGGCTTTTCCCAATATCCGCTGACTATACTCGGCCCCATCAAAACTAACTCGCCCTCTTGCCCTGGCTGTAAAATGATCTCTGGATTGTCTACATCAACGACCCATGCCTCGATCCCAGGAATTATCAGGCCAACGGACAGTGCTCCGGATGTTTCATCCACGGGGCCTTCTATACCCAGCGGGGTGATGGTGGCCGGGGACGAACTTTCTGTCAGGCCATACACATTGTATATGGTCAGCCCCATTGCTTTTTTAAACTTATCGACTGTGCTTGGAGAAACTGGAGCACCACCGCTGTATGCTTTTTTAAAACAAGAGATATTGAATGATTTTAGATCCGGATGGTGAAGCAATGCAATATAGACCGTAATTGACGCTACTGTGAATGTTACGCCATACTTTTCTATAAGTCGCAAAACATCCCTGGCATCGAAGCGGTTGTTAAGAACAACCGGAATGCCCAAATGAAAAGAGATAGCCTGGTGGGCGACAATGCCGGTAATATGAAACAGAGGAGCCACACCCAGCACCACATCCGAAGAGTCCAAACGGGCTGCGGCTTCATAAACATAACAATTGTGATCGATATTGGCATGAGACACCTTGGCCCCTTTGGGTGGGCCCGTCGTTCCTGAAGTATAGACCAGGTAGGCCAGGTCGTCCGGTTCCGGTTCGATCCTCTCAAACGGATGATCTGTTTGAAGCCGGATCAATTCCATAAGATCGATGGTTTCCTTAAAAGTCTTCTTTTTGGCAGTGCCAAGCTGTTCAGGCACTATGTCATCTGATCCCAACAGATCCAAAGGAGATGTAGTGATAACCACCTGATCCACAACCGCAGAACGTACAGATTTTTCATAAAGTTCATCTTCGCATACTATCCATCGAGCTCCACTATCCGAAATAAGATGTTTTAAATCTTTGGTTGTGCACATCGGATTAACCGGAACCACGATTCCGTTCCGCATCCAGACGGCCAAAGAAGAAATAATCGCTTGAGGAATGTTTTGTAGTACGAAAAGGACTCGATCGCCTTTCCCAACATTCCTATCTGCCAAGGCCCCCGCCAGAGATGTGGCCATCCGATCGACTTCAGAGAAGTTGTAGGATGTGTCGAAATAGTAAATGCATGGATTATCCGGCACCATTTCTACAGCACGTTTGAATTTTTTTAGAACACTTTCATAAATCTTCGGAAAAGTCGGTGCAAACCATTTGGGATAAGTGTTTAACCAGAATTTACTCGCGTTGTTTTGGCTCATCGGTTTCCTCCTTTTTCATTTGAGGTGACAATTCACCCTTTATCCATTTTTGATATTCTGAATTATGGCGAACCAGTGAATTGGCCCACAATTCTTTGGTTTGGAGTCTTCCTTGATATCCTTGCAGTTTTTCTGTGGATACCGGAACTCGAAGAGATGATAAATTGATTAAATTCTGCCTTGAAAACTGCGATTGCTTCACCAAAAATCACAGCTGATCTTATTTTTGCCGGGATCAGTTGAAAAGTTGTTCTCCTAAACCGGACACTGTAAAAACAAAGGAGATCAATGAAATATCTACCGTTAATACAGTCAAGGTACAAAAAAATTCTTTATCAACCAGAAACCCCGCTAAAGGTATCATAATCAGCTGGGAGGCTGGAGTAATCCATCCCGGTGTAAGAATCCTCCGAACAAAACTCAGTGCATCAGCCAAATCCAGAAAAAACTTAACAGCATTACACTCCAGGCGGCTTCAGAAAGTATGTAGAAAAATATCATGGATTACCGATTGTTGTTAACAATCCTTCGTGACTGATTTCAAACCATGGCAACTTGACATGAACTCCTGGTAAGCGAACGGTGAATATCCCCAGTTTAAAGTCTGAATCAATCTCATCTTCCTTTCTTGAAAATACTAAATTGTTCACTCTTTGTTTTTTTCTTTGATATATAATAAATTATTAGTTAAAATTGCCATTTTTTAATCAACTGGAAGCTCTTGATGTAATGCCTCAAAACAGAATCGTTAACCATATATGCTTGGCAAATCACTGTTCATTTAGCAAAGGATATACCATAAAAAAAAGAGGAAGATTACATATTGATATAACTACTTATATTATATCTAGACCGATTTTATTTTAATTTTTTATGTGTTGCACAATAGTTTACTGTATCGCTACATTGTATCGTTTTGCTACAAAAGAAATCTCCCTTTTGTAACCTCTATGCAAAATAATCAGATCTGTTGATGATTTCTTAAAAGTCTGTTGGTTTTATATCCTGTCTGTCTTCACACATCTAATGGATATATCCTTAGACGGTTTTTGGGCTTCAAAAAGAAGGAGTTAATCAGTGTCATCCTTTATAATTAATAATTAGTTAACTGTATTAGAGCGGCTTGCCAATGGTCGCCAATCAATCTTTGAACTATTTATGCTGCAAAATGATATTTCAATCTGAATACCTAATCGTAATGCTTTTATAAATACAATATTGACTGCTGAGTACGTTTTCCTTGTCCATGCAATGTCAGAATCAATAGTAGGCGTTGACGGGAGGTCTTGCTGAATGTGATAAATCGGTTGACAGTTTAAAAAGAAAACAACCATTCTATTTCAGATTGATGAATTCTTAGCTTCCTTCACAAAATAGGCCTATTATAACGGTTGACGGCTGTTCAACCCATTATGATTTGTCTGAAATCCGAATCTTTAGGGGTGGTTGGATTGTGAAGCATTTTCATTCCCGTTGGCATCCGAGCAGCTGAACTGCGGATTGCTGAATTGCTTGTAGTGAGTGAAAATTGGAAACCTTTTGCTTGATTTTTATCTGAAACCTGCCTGAAAAGAACATGCCCATTGATGTAAAAAATGAAGTTGCTGCTCTCAATCTGGGTGGCAAAATCCGTCAGCTTCGAAACCAAAGGGGATATACTCTGGAAAATGTCTCAAAAATGACGGGAATCTCAAAACCACATCTGTCACAGATCGAAAACGAGATTGTTTCTCCACCCATCGGAACTCTTCTAAAAATCTCCTCGGCTCTGGGTGTAAAAATTAGCTTCTTCTTTCAGGATTCTCCTGGTGATGATCGCATCGTCGTATCGCGCAAGGGAGAGCGTACCACGGTAAATGAAAATTCCAAAACCAATGAGTTCTCCAATATGGGTTACACATATGAACTCTTGGCCAATCAGTTTCCGGAAAAATATATGGAACCGGTTTTGGTCTATATGGAACATCGGGAAGTGAAAGATCTTGTGTACAATAATCACAAGGGCGAAGAATTCGTTTTTTTATTGGAAGGAAAACTGGAATTCAGATGTGCCGATCAGATCATTCTGTTAGACGAAGGAGACAGCCTCTTCTTTGATTCAAGAATGCCACATGCCTATCGGGGAATTGGCGGTATGGCCAAATTTATTGGAGTGTTGTTTTCGTTGGCATGATTGTTTATAAAATTTTCATCCTCATCAAACCCGCAAACACCGTTCTTCTCCCCCTAAATTAGTAAAACATTTGATTTTTTTGTTGACAAATCTTTCAGATCAGAATAGATTTCGCTTGTTTGGTATTATCTAACAGATTTTGTTTATCTAAAACTTAGTTTAAACAACCGGTCTTTATCGTTTCAATTTTCAGGTTTTTGAAAGGAGGAACCGATCAAAAAGTACCTGTTAGCTGTTAAGGTAAAGGGATAGTTGTGTTGCAAGTGTTTGGTTACAGCAAACTAAATTAGATTATTTAAAACTTTTGCAAATTGATCAACCTGACTGCACTTTTTTAAATTGTTTACAGAATATGGAAACATTAAATGAAATTATCCAATGTTTTTTGGGGTTTGAATTTAGCAAACATTTTTGCTTTTAGGGACTTTTTTGAATTCCGTATCGGTTCGATCCCCACTTTCGAGTAATGCCTTAAGGCAATGAAATTAAGCTTTCGCAGGAAAAAAAGATGTATTTGGAAAAGCTAATTCAGCGTTGTGTCGAAGATAGTAAGTCTTGCAATACCTTCATTGCGAGAAACGAAGTGATGACAGGAAATCATACGATTGCAGTTAACATTGATTTAAAACCCATAAACAGGAAAAGGAGATGGAAATTCGATTTCATGGACGAGGTGGACAAGGGACAGTATTAGCATCTGTAATTCTTGCCAAAGCATTTTTCCAATTTGGATATGAAGTACAGTCGTTTCCACTTTTTGGAGTTGAAAGACGCGGTGCTCCTGTTGAAGCTTATTTAAGATTGAGTGAAAAAAAAATTCGAATTTGCAGCAATGTTTACAAACCGGATCACATTTTGGTTCAGGACAACAAATTGTTGAATCATGTGGATATTACCAAGGGACTCAAACCCGGTGGGTGGATTTTGCTCAATCTGCCCCGGTTACCTTCAGATCTTGAACCGTTCAAAGGATTTAAGCTGGCATTTGTTCCGGCAAGCCAGATTGCTTTGAAATATGGACTGGGTTCAAAAACACACCCGATTATCAACACGGCAATGGTCGGTGCATTTGCCGGTATATTGGATATGCCTTCGCTGGAATCCGTTGAAGAAGCCATTTTAAGTGAAGTACCGGTCAAGCAGCCACAGAATGTGGATGCATCCAGGGAGGCGTTTGAGAGTGTAGAGATGTTTGGTTTAGTGGATTAACTTTATGAATTACAAAATTTGCAGTCGTAGACTGTCGTTACGAACAAAGAGAAGCAATCTCATGATACTAGCCATACTCAGGTGAGAATGACGCTTAGAAGTTGGGAATCGCGCTCTCACTCTTTTCATTGGGATAATACTATCTGTCATTCCTTCTATATTGCGGATCTACTGTTTTAAAAGACTTGCAATAACAGGAGTTATGGCTATTTGGATAATTACTGTTTAATTTGACACTGACCTCTAAAAATAAGATCTCCAAAAAGTAAATTATGAAAACTGAATTTGATACCGAAATGCCAGATGTCTCGCTGGTTATCCCACAGTCAAGCGAATGGACTAAAGACAATAATACAGGTTCCTGGCGTTTTGTCAGGCCGGATTATCAGGATAAAACCGCTCCCTGTAGTGTTGCTTGCCCCTTAGGGACGGACATCCCGAATGTTGAAATGCAGCTTTCCAAAGGTATGCTTCATCAGGCCTGGGAGACCATTCTGATGGAAAACCCATTCCCGGCGACTTGCGGTCGAGTTTGCTACCATCCCTGCGAAGAGTTTTGTAATCGAAAAGAACTGGATCTACCGATTGCTATTAACCAACTGGAAAGATTTCTCGGAGATTCTGCCATTTCCGAAAGGATTCCTTCAAACCTGAAACATAAAGAATTCAACGGTAGACGAATCCTGATTGGCGGGTCCGGCCCGGCCGGGTTGTCTGCGGCATATTTTCTCACACGATTGGGATATTCATGTGATATTTATGAAGCTGATTGTAAAGCGGGCGGTATTCTTCAATGGGGGATCCCGGAATATCGGTTACCAAAAGCAGTATTGCATAAAGAGATCCAACGAATCCAAGGACTGGGTGTTCAGCTCTATCTTAACAGCTCTCTTACAAAACGCGTACTGACCAAAATGAAAAAGAAGGTCGATGCTGTATTCCTGGGATTTGGCCTGACCGAATCCATAAAAATGAATATACCGGGGGAGGAACTGGTATTGGATGGACTGAAATTCTTGCATCAATCCAGTGCTGGCAGTGCATCACCTGAAAGAGGAACTGTGGCGGTTATTGGAGGCGGTAACACAGCCATTGACGTTGCCCGATCAGTAGCCCGCCTGGGAGGAAAACCGCTTATTGTGTATCGAAGACGAAAGGAGGATATGCCTGCCTTCTCCCTGGAAATTGCTGATGCTTTGGAAGAAGGTATTGACATCATGGAGCTGGCCGCGCCGATATCTGTGGAAAGGGATCATAACACCATTTTACTGAAACTCCAAAAAATGAAACCGGGAAAAAAAGACAGCACAGGCAGAACCGGTTTTATACCGAACAGTGATAAAACTCAAATCATTCGCGTTTCCAAAGTGATATCGGGAATTGGAGCGACCAACAGGACAAACGAGCATCCGGTGGAAGGAGCCTCCTCGCAGACTGTTCAAATGAGCCATTGTCATATTACCTTGGACGATATTCCCATTGTCTATGGAGGAGATATGGTAAATAACATTCAGAGTGTCACGGACGCCATCGCTTCGGGGAAACAGGCGGCAATTGCCCTGGATACATATTTTGCAAAAGGGGTACATCACATTGAAGACAGTGTAAATGCTTGTCGAGTGGGTGATGGGGCGTCGCTGTCAATGGATATGTACTTAAACGGTAGCAGAAAAAACAGGGCCATTTCCGTTGTCGAAAGCAAGGAGATCAATATGGACTATTTTCAAGCTGCGGAAAGGGTTCGGTCAGACATTTTGGATGCCTCTGTAAGGGCGGAAGTGTTTAACGAATATATCAAAACCCTGGCAAAAGAACAGGCAATCAAAGAAAGTCAACGCTGTTTCAATTGTGGCGTCTGCAACGAATGTGATAACTGTCGTCTGTTTTGTCCTGATGTAGCGGTGTTATGGGACGCTGATGGTCGCCGTATTAACTATGATTATTGTAAAGGGTGTGGTATTTGTGTGGCCGAATGTCCACGTAATGCCATGACAATAGGGGAGGAAACTGTATGAGAAAAGTCATTGAAGGAAGTCATGCTGTCTCAGAGGCGGTTCGACTTGCCAATGTAAAAGTGGTGGCCGGTTATCCGATCACTCCGCAAACACATGTGATAGAAGCCATCGCTGACTATTGTGAAAACGGAACGATGAACGCCAAATTTATACCGGTCGAAAGTGAGCATTCGGCGATGGCTGTTACCATGGGAGCCACCAGTTATGGGGTTCGTACGTTTACAGCAACTTCTTCCCATGGCCTGGCCTTGATGCACGAGCTTTTACACTGGACGTCATCTGCTCGACTGCCCATTGTGATGGCCCAGGTAAACCGTGCACTGGGGCCCGGTTGGAATATCTGGGCAGACCAGACTGACAGCCTTTCCCAACGTGATACGGGGTGGATTCAACTGTACTGCGAAGATGGTCAGGAGGTATTTGATACCATTCTGTCGGCTTTTCGTTTGGCAGAAACTGTAAATCTTCCTGTGATGGTTAACCTTGATGCTTTTTTTATCTCACACACTTATGAAGCCATTGACATCCCATCCAGGGAAGAGGTAGACGGTTTTCTTCCCAGCTATTCTCCCCGATTTAAGTTGGACATTAATAATCCGTCCACACTGAATCAACTCGTTACACCGCAATATTACATGGAAATGCGTCGAAGCACTCAATTGGCCATGGAGAAGGTTCCCGCCATATTTGCTAACATCGAAGATGAATATTTTGACACGTTTAGACGAAAATACGGCCAAATTGAAGCGGTGGATTGCGAAGATGCCGATATAATTATCATCATGTCAGGTTCATCCGTTGGTACAGGTCGCGAAGTGATAGATGAACTACGTTCCAAAGGTGAAAAAGTTGGATTGTTGAAGATCAAAATGTTCAGACCCTTTCCAGTCAATGAGGTGCGACAGATTCTGAAATCAGCCGGGAAAGTGGCGGTAATTGATCGAAATTTTTCATTTGGTGCCAGTGGTATTTTTGCCCAGGAAATAAGAGCCGCCATGTGCGGACTGGAAAAATCCCCACATATATTTGGATACATAGCTGGCCTGGGAGGACGTGACATTACAAGCGATACAGTGGAAGAGATTTACCTGTCAACCAAAAATCAACCTGAACCGTTACACGAAAGTGAATGGATAGGTCTAAACCAGGAGATAATTGAATCATGTCACAACTAGATTTTTTAAACAGCGTTCTCCTCAAAAGCGATCCGTCAGTGACGGGCCATGGGACCGATTTGCAGGAAAACGACAATAGCGCCCCGTTTTTGGATATTAAGGAGTACCTCCATCCGGGTCATGTAGGCTGCGCCGGTTGTGGTGCTGCGATAGCCATGAAGCACATGTTAAGAGTGTTGGGACCCAAAACTATTCTGGTGATTCCGGCGTGTTGCTGGTCTGTGATTGCAGGGGCCTATCCGCAATCGTCCCTGAATGTTCCCGTGCTAATCACGGCATTTGCCTGTACCGGAGCAACAGCAAGCGGAGTTCGGGCTGCGCTGGACATGGAAGGTGAAACTGAGACCAATGTAGTCGCCTGGGCTGGTGATGGCGGAACATTTGACATTGGGCTACAGGCTCTTTCCGGTGCCGCCGAACGTAATGAAAACATCATTTATGTCTGTTATGACAATGAAGCGTATATGAATACCGGTGTACAGCGAAGCTCATCAACACCCTACGGTACACGAACAACGACGTCTCCGGGCCATGAATGGAAGACGTCAAACAAAAAGAACATATTCGAAATAATGACCCATCACGGCATACCATACGCTGCCACGGCGAATATAGCGTATCCCGAAGATCTATCCAAAAAAATAAAAAAAGCGGCGAACCGAAAAGACGGGCTGCGCTTTATCCATATCTATTCATCTTGTCCTACCGGTTGGGGGATTCCCACCAACCAATGCATCAAGATCGCACGACTTGCTTCTCAAACAAATATGTTTCCATTGATTGAAATGGAAAACAGTACCCATTATACTCTCAATTTTGAAGGAAATCGGCCAGTTACAGATTATTTGTCCATTCAAGGGAGGTTTAAACATCTGCAAAAAGATGATTATGATGTTATCCAAAAGCGAACGGATGAAAACTGGGAATACTTGAAACGTAAGGCTGGCTACCAAATATAGAGGAGATATTTATGAACACATATAAAAAACTGGTATTTGACGGTTATGAGGAGGTCATTGAATGCTTCAATTCCGAAATCGGTTTTAAAGCCTGGATAGCGATTCACAGTTCTACCCTGGGACCTGCACTCGGGGGATGCAGGTTATGGAACTATGGATCGGAATCAGATGCTGTTACGGATGTATTAAGATTAAGCAAAGGCATGACCTATAAGAACGCCTTGGCCAAATTGCCTTTGGGAGGAGGTAAAAGTGTGATTCATGTTGACCCTAAAAAGGCCGATCGTAAAAAAATATTTAAGGCAATGGGAGAGTTTATTGATAAACTTAACGGGCGATATATCACTGCGGAGGATGTGAACACCTCAATCGATGATATGTCCATTATCAGTTCAGAAACTCAGCATGTCGCCAGTCTTAACGGTAGCGGCAATCCAAGTCCTATGACTGCGTACGGTGTGTTTTGCGGCATTAAGGCCAGTGTAGAACATCGTCTGGGAAAACAGGATCTCAACAAGCTGGTAGTAGCCATTCAAGGTGTGGGACAAACCGGCCAAAGATTGGCTAAATTGCTTCGAGAGCAAAACTGCATAATTCTGGCAGCGGATGTAAACAAAAACAATTTGAAACGATTGTCGGAATTGATTGATTTTATACCGGTCCATCCTGATGAGATTACCCGTGCAAAATGTGATGTGTTTGCACCATGTGCCTTGGGAGGAGTGTTGAATGACGAGACAATACCTCATCTGAATTGCAGTATCGTTGCGGGAAGCGCCAATAACCAGCTGTTAAATGAGGATAACGGACTAATGTTGTTAGAAAGAGACATATTATATGCACCTGATTTTGTGATTAATTCAGGGGGAATCATTAACATCAGTTGCGAAATTCATCAAACATATGATGTGGAGAAGGCCAAATTGCTGACTGCCGAAATCGGTCAAACTCTGACTGATATTTTCAAACAATCAGATAAAAAACGCATTCCCACAAATATCATTGCCAACAAAATGGCTGAAAAAATATTTATGAAAAGTAAGAGCGCTAATGCGATTTCTTAAAACCAGCTTGAATAAACCATAAGAGGAACCATGAAAGAAAGAACATTATGGAGTAGTAATACGGCATTTGTTCTAGCCGCCATAGGCTCGGCCATTGGTCTGGGTAACTTGTGGCGGTTTCCTTATATATGCGCTAAAAACGGGGGAGGCGCTTTTTTAGTTGCCTATTTTGTGGCACTTCTTTCTGTGGGAATCCCTATTCTTATCCTGGAGATCGGTAGTGGACACCATCATGGAAAAGGGGTTCCGGAAGTTATGAAATCCATCAAAGAAAGATATGAATGGATCGGATGGGCCATTGTTCTAATATCGTTTGTCATTACATGTTACTACTCTGTAGTAATGAGCTGGTCTATCAACTATTTTCTGGACTCTTTTTCACTTTCCTGGGGAACCGATACCAAGGGATACTACTTCAATAAAGTGCTGGGCATTACCAGTGGACCTATGGATATTGGTGGCATCCAACCCATGATTTTTATAGGATTGATTATCTCTTGGATTGCTATTATCGCCTGCATCTGGAAAGGTCCTGAAACGGTCAGTAAAGTAGTCTATGCTACAGTTATTCTTCCCTGGATTATATTAATTATTTTTATATTCAGAGGTGTAACACTTCCCGGTGCAATGGAGGGATTGAAATTTTACTTGACCCCGGACTGGGCTATTTTATTAACACCAAATGTCTGGCTTGAAGCTTATACACAGATATTTTTCTCTTTGAGCATTGGTTTCGGAATCATGTTTGCCTATGGCAGTTTTTTGTCAAAAAAAACAAACATAAATAAGTATGTAGTCATCATCGGTTTGGCAGATGCCTTAACTGCGTTTTTTTCCGGTTTTGCCGTATTTAGTGCCATCGGCTACCTGTCACACGTGCAGGGAGTGCCGATTTCCGATCTCAAGCTAAGTGGTCCGGGCCTTGTTTTTACTATTTATCCGACCATAATCAATAAACTCCCCGTCCTACCGGAACTGTTTGGGGTGCTCTTTTTTCTGATGTTGTTCGCCTTGGCCATCGACAGTACCTTTTCCATGATAGAGGCTGTTACCAGTGCAGTTGAAGACAAATTTGGTTGGAGTAAACAGAAAGCCAATCTGGTAATTGGCGGAATGGCCTGTGCCATCGGTACTATTTTTACAACAGGCAGTGGACTCTATTGGCTGGACATTACCGATTATTTTGTTACTAATTTCGGTATTGGTTTAGCGGTGTTAGTGGAATGCATCATTATCGGTTGGATATTTAAGGCCAGCCGAATCAGGTCTTATATAAATCAAAACAGCTCCTTTAATATCGGAACCTGGTGGGATGCATTCATCAAATTCCTGGCACCGATCTTACTCTGCTGGTTTGTTCTCAATGGGATCATTGATCGAATTGAAAGTTCCTATCAAAACTACGGCAGGCTTCCTGAATTTTTGGGTGGCTGGCTGGTGCTTATCTTGATCATAACAACCGGGTTTTTCCTTTCCAGAAAGCAAAAAGTAAAACATCCGGCAATGCCCCACCGATATAAAAACCGCCAATTGCCATCCTCAATAATTATGGAGCATAATCCAGCGCCGGAAAAACGGCGTATATAGTTTAGCCAAGTCTTCCCTGGTATTGAAGAGTCTTTCCTTCCATCATAATGATTGAATTGAGAAGTGAGGCTCGTAACTTCGAAAATAAGCAAGAAAAACGTACTGACACTTAAAGAGGAATTATAATAACCTGGACCTTTCCATGCTGTCGGGAGATTCCCCTGTTGGAATCGAGCTGAACATACAGAATAACTCCTAAGCAGAGGAATATCCACCAGTTTCCAAAAGAGAGAAAACATTGTCCATCAAATTCGGCTTTAATCGGGCAATTTGTTTATGGCTGGATTTTTGAATGTTTAATTACTGCTGACCTCATCAGTTATAGCCTCTTTAAAGGAAGTGCTCATTTTCATAAAATCTCCGTTCAATGGCCGAAAAATGATTTGACTCAGAAAAAACGATTTCTTATCACTATTCGGTCCATTGATCTTTTGTTCTGCAATAGTATTCCATTACAAAACGTTAGATGATTTCCGGCTTATTTCACAATCTGGTTTGGAAGCCACAGAACAGCATTTGGAAAGGCTGCACATATTATCAATCCAAAAAGCATTAATAGAACAAATGGAATAATGCCTTTATATACATGTGTTAGCTCTACCCCCTTCGGAGCAACCCCTTTAATATAAAACAGGGCATATCCAAATGGAGGTGTTAAAAAAGAGGCTTGCAGATTTACTGCAATCATCACAACAAACCAGATGGGATCGAAGCCCAAAGCCTTACCCATAGGTAGAAAAATTGGGAAACAGATGAGAACAATCCCGATCCAATCCAAAAACATTCCCAGGATAAATACAATGCCCATCATTACCCAGAAGGTTCCCCATTTTCCCAGACCCAGTCCCAAAATAAAATCTGTAACAACTTCCTCTCCACCGGCACCCAGGAAAGTACCTGTAAAACAGGTTGCGCCACAGAGAAGGAAAACAACCATGGTGCTGGTTTGAGTTGTTCTCTTAATGGCATCAATCAAACTTTCCCAGGTAAATTTACGATAGGCAATTACCATGAGAAATGCCAGAAAGGCCCCGACTCCTGATGCTTCTGTTGGAGTTGCAATTCCTGAAAATATTGAGCCCAGGACACCGGCAATTAAAATCATGGGCGGAACCAACGATTTCATAACCATTTTGTAGATTTCTGCGTTGGTAATATCCCCTTTTTCCTCCTTGCTTAGTGCAGGTCCCAATTCCGGGTTGATAATACAGCGGATAATGATATATCCCAGGTAGAGAGTTGAAAGAATAATACCGGGAAAAACAGCCCCCGCAAACAATTTACCAACCGAAAGAGTCGCCTCACTTGCCATCAATACCAACATGATGCTGGGAGGTATCAGGATTCCAAGAGTTCCGGCAGCGGAAATCGAACCGCAACTTAGCTCCTTCTGATAGCCATATTCCAGCATCATGGGTAATGCCAGCAGTCCCATGGTAACAATGGAAGCACCAACAATCCCTGTGCATGCTGCAAAAATAGTTGATACAATCACCACTGTAACACCAATTCCGCCACGCATGGGTCCCAAAAGAAACCGTAATGCCTTGAAGAGTTCAATGGTTACACCCGAAGTGTCCAGAAACTGGGCCATAAAAATAAAGAGTGGAATAGCCAGGAGAACATAGTTATCCATCGTTCCATATATCCTGTTAATAAACAGAGAAAAGATGTCGGGCCCCCAGCTTATATACCCGAAAATGGTTGCCAAGCCCCCAAGAACAAATGCCAGGGGATGCCCCATAAAAATGCCGATCAGGAGGCTGGCAAACATCAGAATCGTAATAGCTTCACCACTGATATCAATCATAGTTCACCTGCCTGATGATAAGAATGTTTTTTATGACTTCTGATAATCCCTGTAGCAACAGAAGACTAAAAGTAATAACAATAACTGTTTTTATTGGGTATAAGGCCGGAGCAAATACACTCCAGGAATGCTCTTTCATTCCCCAGGATGTGACTGCATAGCTATAGCCGTACCAGGTACAGACTAAACAAAAAGGGAAAAAGAAAATAACGTAACTACAGATTGAAACAACAGCTTTCCACTTTGCTGACAGCAGTCTTGTAAAAACATCAACTGAAACATGAGATCCCTTACTGAGACCATATGCGGCCGTAATCATGAAATATAATGCAAACAACTGTTTTAGAACTTCAAAACTCCAGATGGTGGGACTGTTGAAAAATTTTCTGAGAATTACCTCCATCACTGTCAATATGACCAGAAAGACGATGATAATCCCAAAAATGTTACCGACGTAATCATTCAATTTATCGATCGATTTACTGATTTTTTTTAAGACATTCATTGAATAAAATCTCCAGATGTTCAGGGCCTCTGCAAAATAATTACAAAGGCCACCGTTTTGTTATTCACCCAGATTAGGCCAGATAGTTGGTGTGTAACCAAAGCCAAAAGGTCCTTCCATATCTCGCCATTGGGAGAAACTCTTTCTGAATTCCATTTGGGACTTAATTACTTTTCTGAAAAGAGGATTGTCTTTCGCGATCTTTTCAGTTTGAGCGTTAACTAATTTTTGGATTTTTTCAAGATCTTCCTTGGAGTACTTATTGATTTTGATTCCTTTGGAAACAAACTTGTTGGTGGATTCGATCACATCAAAATATTGTTTGGCCATAAATTCCAGGGTGGCAACTTTTGCGGCATATTCTAAGGTCTCCTGTAAATCCTTATCCAAACTGTCCCAGGTTTTTTTATTGATCATTACCCCCATAACCGATGACGGTTGATGCCATCCGGGAACAGCCCAATAACGGGAAACTTCCCCAAAACCCATTCCCCAGTCTGAAGACGGACTGCTAAATTCAGCACCATCGATTGTTCCTTTTTGCATCGCCTGGTAAATCTCCTGACCTGACATGGCGATCTGGGCTGCGCCAAGATCTTGAAGGAGGGCACCTTGAGTCTGCCCGGACATCCTGATTTTCATCCCTTTCAGATCATTCATACTATTTATGGGTTTATTGCTGCGAATCCCGCATTCCATAGGGGTGATTCCTGTAACCAGGTAATGGATTCCAAATTTTCCGTATGCTTCCTGAAACAATTCAAGTCCACCGCCTTTATAAATCCAGATAAAATAATCCATCGGTGTCAATCCCATCGGATATGCTCCGAGCGCGTCAAAAGCCCTGTCTTTACCGGCCCAGTAATTGGACCAGTCACCTGATGCCTGAATTGTACCTTTTGCCACTGCATCAAACACCTCGTAGGATGGCATAAGCGAGCCACCGGTAAAAAACTTAATCTTTAATTTACCTTTGGCCAAATGATTCACTGCTTTAACGAACGCCTGATCAGCTTCAATGAGGGAAATGGAAGGAGGCCAGGTTGACGTCATTTTCCACCTGATGGTACGCGCATGTGCAGATGCAGCAAGGATTGTGATGACAAATAAAACAAATAATATGGACAGTATTCTTTTTTTCATGACATTGCTCCCTAATGAGATTTAATAAATGGTAATCGAGTTAAACAATTTTAAAATTCATGACGTTTTCATAAAATATTCTCTCCTCCATCAACTTAGGTTTTTTTTCCATAATCGGCTCGAAATCCATGTGGGACAAAATATGTTTTTCGATATCGATACCGGGGGCAATTTCAACAAGCTCCATACCCTTTGGCCCCAGCCTGAACACACATCTTTCGGTCACATATAAAACAGATTTTTTGTTTTCCTGTGCGAATTTTCCGCTGAAAGTTATGTGCTCAACTTTGTTTACAAACTTTCTCTCCTTACCTTCTTCATCGATGCTCAATTTTCCATCTTTAATTGAGACTTTTAATCCGATTGCAGTAAATGTCCCGATAAATACAACTTTTCTTGCACACTGGCTAATATTGATAAAACCGCCAGCTCCCGGATATCTTGGTCCGAACTTACTAACATTGAGATTTCCGTTCTTGTCAGCCTGGGCCAATCCCAAAAATGTGATATCCAATCCACCACCATCATAGAAATCAAACTGACTTGGTTGATCCAGCAATGCTGTCACGTTTGAAGCAGCCCCAAAGCTCAAGCCTGCGGCAGGAACACCACCGATGACACCCGGCTCTGCTGTAAGTGTTACCTCCTGGAATATTCTCTCCTCGGCAGCTACACTGGCAATACCTTCCGGCATTCCCAAACCCAAATTAACAACATCACCCTTGGAAAGCTCAAAAACAGCCCTTCGCGCAACGATCTTCCTGGCACTCATTTTCATGGATGCAATATCGGACAGAGGTACTTTGATTTCTCCGCTGTAGGAAGGGTTATAACTTTCAGCAAATGTCTGCTGATGGTTCTTTGGATCTGATAGTACAATATAGTCAACCAGAATCCCTGGGATTTTAATATCCCGCGATTTCAAACTGTTTTTTTCGGCAATACGTTCTACTTGGACGATCACCTTCCCGCCACAGTTTTTTACCGCCATTGCAATGGATAAAGATTCAATATATAATGCTTCTTTTTCCATTGTAATATTTCCATCGATATCTGCTGTTGTTCCCCGTATAATGGCGACATCAATGGGAAAGGTCTTATATGAAAGATATTCTTTACCGTCAAATTCGATCAGATCAACCAGTTCTTCGGTTGTTTTTTCATTTATCTTTCCACCGCTATCCCTGGGGTCGACAAATGTATGCAACCCAATATTGTTGATGGTTCTTGGTCGTTTTGCAGCAATGTCTCTGTACATTTGAGAGATAACTCCCTGGGGAAAATTGTACGCTTCGATTTTATTATCAAGCGCCAATTTTTGAATTTTTGGCACCAGTCCCCAATGACCTCCTATAACTCTCTTCAGGAGCTTTTCATATCCGAAATGGTTTAATCCTCTATCTTTTGCATCTCCCTGCCCTGCTGCATAAACAAGGGTTATGTTTTCTGGTGAACGGGTTTCGGAAAATCGTTTCTCAATGGCAATCAGAACCTCTTCGGCCACACCAATACCGATAAATCCGTTTGTTGCCACTGTATCCCCATCATTGATGATTGAAGCAGCCTGTTCTGATGTGACTATCTTACTGTTTATTTTCATAATGAATTTACCCCCCAGATCCTAAACGAAGGCCACCGTGAATAAAAAAGACGTCTCCGGAAATCGCTTCGTTTTTGTACATCTCACCAACCAGGGAAACCACCTCTTCAGGTTCGATTAAGCGACCGATGGGGACATTAGCCAGGATTTTATTCAGTGCTTTTTCATTCATATTTTTAACCATTTCCGTCCCAACGTAACCGGGAGCAATCGCCGAGCAACGAATTTTATCAGAAAATCCTCTCCTGAACAGTTCGGCAGTGATTACTTTCGGCATGACGGACATGGCTGCTTTGGTTGATGAATAGTTGACCTGTCCGGCTGTTCCCAGAGAGCCAGTGGAAGAAATTAAACAAATAAGTCCTTTGCAGCTATTGTTTATCATCCTTTCCAGGCATTCACGCGCTGTTAGAAACACTCCTGTTAGATTTATATCAATTACTTTTTGGAATTGTGTCAGAGACATTTTACCTGTTACTTTCCTGGTCTCTTTGTCAGGCGATACCATCAGGGAATCCATAATAATTCCGGCAAATGGTGCAACCAGATTGATCTCTCCAAATTTATCAATGGCAGTATCCGCCAGAATTATACAGTCCTCCTCCTTGGTAACATCACATAAAACGGTTGCGACATTTGATTTTAATGTTGAGGCAACATGATCAAGAGCGTCTAAATCGACATCTCCCAAAACAACGTTACCACCATTTTCGGTCCAGTACCTGGCAAGTGCCAAGCCTATTCCACTCGCTCCCCCTGTTATCACCGCAGTTTTCTTATTGATCTCAAGCATGATTATCTTTCTCCTGTTGTTTTGCTAATAACAATAATCGTTTGACCGACCCCATGTGCAATTATAAGACCACTGGCAAAATTTCCATATCACTCCAGATACAAATGCTTCAAAACCAATTCTCCGAAAAAAGTCTCTTAAACAGATCTAAACATCTGATATATAAAAAATAAAACAGTCATCATGCATACTCCCTCTTCTCCTTCGGGTTAAGCCTTTAAAAACAAGCAGCTACCAGCTTTTGAATTAAAAAATAGGAATTGAGAACAAGATATAAAGATTTGTTTGTTTGACATAGTTGCATGCTATTTATTAAGCAGGGTAAGAGGAAAAACCGTATCAAATATTCTACACTGTACATCTTTAGCTACAATCCCATTATGAGTTCAGAATCGGAAGTAAAGGCGAAAGAGCTTACCAGGCGCTTGGAGCTTTATAAGCTGGTATTTGATAGCATTACCAATGGTGCAATCCTTACGACTCCTGAAGGATATATCACTCATATCAATGAAACGTACCGCAAAATCCTTGGAATCAATTTGGAAGAATACATTGGTCGACATTGTACAGAGTTGATTGAAAACACCAGGATGCATATTGTCGGGAAGACCGGTATTCCCGAAATAAACTGTTCACAACAGGTCAATGGGCAAAACATGATTGTCCATCGAATTCCGTTAATAAAAAACAATCAAATCGTCGCAGTTTTTGGGATGGTCATGTTTCAGAATCCAAAGGAGATAACCAAGCTGGTTGAAAAGACCACTATGCTGGAATCCAAAGTAAAACTTTATGAACAAGAATTACGACTTTACAGATCTACCAGCTATACAATAGACAGTATCATTGGGAAAAGCCGGATCATGAACCAGCTTAAAAATGAAGCGCTTAGGGCAACTGCCACTTGCTTTCCCGTTCTGATTACCGGAGAAAGTGGAACCGGTAAAGAACTGTTTGCACAAGCCATTCATCACGGGAGTTCAAGGAGTATCTATCCTTTTGTTCGCATCAACTGCGCCGCTATCCCTAAAGATCTTCTTGAATCGGAATTGTTCGGATATGAAAAGGGCGCCTTTACTGGAGCCGATTCCCGTGGAAAACCTGGAAAATTTGAGTTGGCACACCAGGGAACCATCTTTTTAGACGAAGTGGGGGATCTGCCTTTGGAGATGCAACCAAAACTGTTGCGAATCCTGGAGGAAAAAGAATGTGAAAGGATTGGCGGAAACAGAGTCGTAAAATTGGATTTCCGTCTGATTACTGCAACCAATCGCAATCTTGAAGATTTGATGAAACAGAACCTGTTTCGAAGGGATCTATATTATCGTATGAACGTTGTTCATCTGGGGATTCCACCGCTAAGAGAGCGAAAAGACGATATTTTGCCTCTGGCCGGCCATCTTCTGCAAAAAATGGCCGGTGATCTGTTTCCGTTCAAGGTTTCAATCGATAAAGAGGTAAAACAGGCACTTCTAAAATACCACTGGCCGGGAAACGGCAGAGAATTACGCAATGTCCTGGAACGAGCCTTGACTTCTTTAAATGGTCGTACTCTAAAGCTTTGTCATTTACCGCTGAATATACATCGCCATCGTAAGAAGGTTACCAGCAAAGAAACACTATTAAGTGCTATTACGGCAAGGGTTGAGAAAGAAGCAATTATCGAAACATTAAAAGCGACCGGCAACAATAAAAGCCAAACAGCAAAAATATTGGGAATCCATCGTACGATTCTTTATAAAAAGATCAAACGCTTTGATATTACTTGATTCCGGATTGGAATCAATGAAATAGAGCTGTTATATTGAATCGGGTTGGTTTTTTGGGAAAAATGGAAAACTAAAAGTGTACATGATTTGATACACACCCGTTTTTTAACAAAGGGATACCAGCCTGTTTCTTGTCCATGTATACATGTTTAAAAGGGTATTGTCGTAAATAGCGCTTGTGCTCTGTCTACGAGAAAAGGAAGTTGTTGATCCGGGACCGAGGAACGGCGACTGAATGCATCCCGGATAACAAAGTGGGTGCTGGAAATCCTGTATAAACTGATTACCTGCAAAAAGCGTTGAATGGTTTCCGGTTAATTAACCCCATCCTGTGTAATTTGAGGGAAAGCTGTTTCCAAATTATCCTTTATTTCAATAATTGTCTCCTGTTCAGCAAGCTTGAACCTTTCAATCTCTTGTTGAAGGCTTGTGGATTGATTCAGGAGAATGTCCGAAGAGGAAGCTGTTTCTTCTGCGATGGCAGAATTCTGTTGGATACTTTCATTAGCCTGTGACATACCCGAATAGATTTCGGATATTCCGTGAGTCTGTTCTTGCGATGCACTGGCGATCATGGTTATTAATTCGCTGGATTTTTCAACTTCTACAACGATATCTTTTAAAATTTTGCTTGTTTGTCCTGTCTTTTCAACACCGTTCTGAACCTGTTGCATCGAAGATTCTATCAGTTCGGAAGTATCACGAGCTGCATCGGCGCTACGTGCTGCCAGATTACGTACTTCTTCTGCCACAACGGAAAAGCCTTTTCCATACTTACCAGCCCTGGCTGCTTCAACTGCTGCGTTAAGGGCAAGTAAATTGGTCTGAAATGCAATCTCATCAATTACCTTGATGATTTTGGTTACATTCTGGCTTGTTTCGTTAATTTCATCCATGGATGCCTGCATCTCTTCCATCTTGTTATTTCCGCTGGTCACCAGCGACAGAGTGCTATCAGTAAGTTCTTTTGCTTTAATGGAGCGTTCAGTGTTTTGTTTGGAATAATTTTCAATTTCGGCGACTGAAGAAGATACCTCTTCAATTGTAGACGCCTGCTTGGCTGAACTGGCTGAGAGAACTTCCGCTGAATTTGCTAATTCCTTAGCGCTCTGTTCCACCGAATGACTTGTGTCCCGAACCGAATGGATCGTCTCACTCAGCAAGAGTATTGATTGATTGATTTTCGATTTTATACGATGTAAGTCTCCTTTCAGATCGATGGTGATTCGGTGGGAAAGATCCCCTTTTTCAACACTTCCCATCACATCTTCAATACTTCTGAAAACAGACTGTAAAGAGTCAGCTAATTTATTAACTGAATTACCCATTTTACTTATTTCATCCTTTCGATTGCTGACAAAGCGCTGTCCCAGATCACCATTTTCCAGCTTGGACATTAAATCGATCATTTGCTGAATAGGCCGTAATACAATCTGCTTTACAAAAACGATGATTATGACGGAGGAAAGCAATATGAAGGCAAGAACCAAAATGAATCCGGTTAAGTATATATGGTTGAGTCCTTCCTTAATATACTGATCGCTGTAAGTCATAACCAACCCGCCATATTTAATATCTTCGACAGTAAATGGAACGCTGATATAGATCAGATTTTGATCCGCCTCCGAGGCTAGCAATCCTTTGGTGACCAATTTGACAGCTATATCATCAGCTTCGGCATCCGGGTGTTTGGCTTTAACCTTGTGTTCAATACCCTCTTGTGTTTTACGGCTGATTGCTATAAGTTCTCCATTATTATCAATAAATTGTAATCTAATCAAATCGTTTTTTGATTCTAGAACCGATTTAAATTTCTGTCTCTGGATAAGCTGAACAAACACCTTGAAAATTTCTTTAATCTGCTCTTCTTCGACTTCACCAACTAAATTTCCGCGATAATCCCCGATTCTCGTTTCAAGATCAAAAAAAATGGATTGCGCCAGGTTTTTTGTTGCGGAAACATACTCTTTGGTAAATATGCTTCGTACTTGGTAGGACTGGAGAATCGTTGAGATGACCTGAAGCGCTAAAATCATCAGTAGAACAACAAAAATGATCTTGTTTCGTATGGAATGTAACATTCCTTTTCTCCTTTCTATTATTTTTCATGGTTTTTACAAGTAAATATGCCTGATAACTTATTTATTTATAGTAAAAAACGTTTTACTGGTCAAGGCATTCCTTTGTTGGCCAGGGGCAAAAAAAACGATTTACTTACAAGCTAGTGGCAGTATTACCATCAAAAAGGGCTAACAATAAAAGAGAAGATTTTTATTTGGTATAAGGCCCAAGTACCTGATTAAATGTTTATAAACTTTTTTTATTCAACTATTTGGAATAGATTGTAGATTTTTCATAAAAAAAATCAAGAAGCACACAGCCATGGTCAAGGACTCTTCTGCTCGCAATTACCAGGAAACGATTATCCAAACAGGGACAAAATCCAAGGAAAATTGGATAATTTCAAATGAACGAGTTCTCTTTTAGCAATTTAGTCTTTTTTATTTAAAAGTTGGTGATCATGGGTAACACCTGCCTCTTTGTCTTCGATTTTCAGCCAGATACTGTTTGCCCAATAGTCGGTGTCGGTCACTGAAAGTTCACCCATTAGTATCAGTATTTATGAATTTTTATCTGTATTTTAAATTGATTGGAAGCCTTTCCTTCGATTCGAGGATCTATATTATCATGAACATCGATCATTTGGAGATTCCACCGTTAAGAAAGCAAAAAAGATAAAAATCAGGCGGGTGACTATTTTGGAATGGCTGCATCTGGTTTCGGAACTGCCATCACTATTGGCCACCCCATTTGAAGATAGTAATCAGAATTGGTTACCAATGGTACAACTGCCAGTAGTACCGACCCTGGAGCAGCATATATTCATATAACGAAATAGCTTTTAGACAAGCTCCCCAGGGTAAGGCTGTGGAGCTTTTACTTTGATGGTTGCGCTTTATGCTGTTGCATGCCTTAAACTTACAGCGCTACGGCTATGGCGAAACGATAATTGCCAGTATAAGCTGAGGCGCGACCTTGTGTCCGCATATCTAACAGCGTCAGTTGAGCGGATAGGAAGCGGATGCAGCTGCCAGTTGGCTCGGACTAAGTGTCACTGTGGCCGTCGTTCCGTCAACGTAGTACACTGTAATCAGGAACGATGAACTTGCGGACTGGAGGACCTCGCTGACAGGTACCTCGAAAGAGTTCTCCGGATCAGCAGCGTAGGGGAACTCACCGTTTGTCGTACCGGTTTTATCCTGCCACTTGATGATATCGGTAGCCGCTGGCCCGTTGCGCACATGGACACGAGACCACCAGGGGTTGCTACCGTTAAATATGTCGAGGGTCGGGGATCCATCGGATACCTCGGGGTGCCCGTCGCAGGAAACGAAAAGCCATTTTCCGGTGTATCGCCCGAATCCGTCGAGCATTATCTGTGCAGGGGCGTCTCCACCTATGTCTATTCCGCAGTACGTGTCATAGCATTTATCCATAATGCGCACAACCACAGTTTTTGGGCCTTGCGAGGTGAGCGCCGTAACCGCAGCGCACTGACCACAGATTCTGCCACCCTGCCACTGCGCTTGAGCATCACCGGGAAGCACATTGACACTCATGGCGGCATAGTACATGACACCAGTAGTGCCATAGTTGCAGGCGCCTCCGTTACTGGCAGCGGTCGAGTACATAGTGACGTTTCCGAGTCCACCGTTGCTGAAAATAGTAGGGTAGGTGGGCTCTGCTGCGTTGCACGGTCCGGTGCATTCATCCGGAAGGCCATCGTCGTCACCCAAATCTTCGGTTGTTGCATCAATGTCCATTACTACCAGAACGCTGTCTGCGTCTTTGCTCAAATCAGCGTTATCCACATGGGTCCCAGTATCTGCGGCAATCGAACGCGCAGCCGCCCACGGCAGAATTAGTGCCAGAACAACGAACACTGGAATTAACATCCTGAATTTTAAAATATTTTTCCATTGCATAATGTTTAGTCTCCTTTGTTGTTGTGGTTCCTGTTAATGAAATTTCGGTTTTATGAATCAATCTCCGCCTCCGCAGCCTCAATCCTTACCATCGTTGCATCGGAATCATTCAAGTCATGGATCGCGGACTGAACACTATTTTGAATTGTATTTTGTGACGTCAAAAGAACTCTCTTGAGACTTACTTTCCGAAATATGGAAAATAATCTCAATTGAGTCCACCGGCTTCAAAATAATGTTTTAAAGTTGTCAACTTACAGTGTCTTTTTTAAACATTCCCGAAATATCGGTCCCGATAACATAAAAACAGGGGATTAAAAAAAGTGTCAACGGGGTGGCGAAAAGTAGACCGAATCCCAGTGTCAGTGCCATGGGCGACATGAATAGATCCATACCACCTATTCCATATGCCAGGGGAGCTATCCCGATGACTGTGGAGACCGTTGTTAAAAGGATAGGTCTCAATCTGTCGGCTGTCCCCTCGGCTACAATATTTATTATCGATTCATCGGGTTTTTCTTTTCGAAGATAGTTTATTCGACTAACCAGGACAAGAGCGTCGTTGACTATCACTCCTGCCAACCCTATTGCTCCTATCATGCCTAACAGGGTCAGAGGCGCTCCATGAATTCCAAGGGCTAAAACAACACTGAAAACACCGAAGGGAATGGTAACCAATACCAATAGCGGTTGAGAAAAGGAATCAAAGAGCAGCACCAGTAAAAAATAGATACCCATAACTGCGATAACGAAAGTCAATCCAAGATCGACCATGGCTTCTTCTGCTTCTTCTGCTTCTCCTCCGAAAGATAATTCCGTATCGGGATAATCCCTTTCAGTATTAAAATGCGCTTGTACGGCTTTTTCCACATCCCTGGCGGTAGTCAATTCCTGGTTAATATCAGCTTCAACAGTGATGGTCCTGTCACCTCCAAAATGGTTAATGGTGGAAGGACCCGGACCAATTTCAAAAGCTGCCACTTTTTTCAGTTTAATCAATTCACCCTTATCGTTCGGGATGGGTAATTCCTTGAGAAATTCAATGCTTTTCCTGTATTTTTCATGCATTTCAATGCGAAAATCAACATCTTCTTCTCCATAACGAACATTGGTTACAACTTGTCCGTCATATGCCGTGCGAACATTCAACGCTACATCACTGACAGTTAACCCGTATCGGGCAAGCCAATCGTAATTCAGGTTTATTTTTATTTGCTTTTTGCCTGAGCTATCGTCTGCATCGACGTCTTTTACTCCCGTTTGTTTTTCCAGAAATTCAATCAGGGCATTCTTCAACTGGTCTCTTTGTTGGTCATTAGAGCCGATCACACGAATTTCTATGGCTTTATCTCTACTGGGGCCTCCTGTATCAATACTGTATTTGATCTTGGTATACCCTTGCAATTTGTCTGTTTGAATTCTCAATCCCTCTACAATTTCATCGGCCGAGCGTGAACGGGCATCAAAAGAAGTAAGTTGTATGGAAAACACGGCAGCGTTCTCACGTTCGACAACACCACCGCTAGTCCCAATTCTTACGGCAAAAGATACAATTTCTTCTTCCGGCAGTTTTAACAGTAGTTTTTCAATTTCCTGGATTTTCTTTGATGTTCCGGCCAAAGACATGCCCAAAGGTAATTTCACCTTGATTGAGAATGCCTCGGTGCCCTTGGAAGAAAACATGATAAATCCCATTTGTGTTTTAGCATAAATTATAGAACCCGCCAGAAGGAGAATGGCAACACCCAGTAAAATATATCTGTACTTTAGAAGCGATTTGGATAAATGTTCGAATTTATCTTTAAGGTGTTTTATCTGAATACCTTTTCCCACTTTCTTTTTTTCTACATTATATTTCTTCAATCCGGGAACAAGATGGGCAGGAAGGGAAACAATGCTTTCGAAAAGTGAAATAAATAATGCCAGACTGACGGTTAATGGTACAACAAAAGTGACACTTCCAATTTTTCCCGACATGAAAAACATGGGGAAAAAAGCAATAAACGTAGTCAAAACAGTTGTGACAACCGGCAAAAAAACTTCATGTAATCCATTTACAGCGGCATCAATTGGAGAGTCTCCCAATTCTCTACGCCGGTAGATATTTTCGGTAATAATAATACCGTCATCCACAATAATTCCAATTAGAAGAACCATTGTTGTCAATGTAATGCTGTCCAATTCCATACCAAATTTTGGTAAAAGGAAAACAGTGCCTAAAAGTGAAATTGGAATACCTGCCGCAACCCAGAAAGCCATCCGAATATTTAAAAAAAAAGCCAGGACAATCAAGACAAGAACCAGCCCTATGGCACCGTTGATGACGACAATTCTAAACTTGTTTTCCACACCTTTTGATGCATCATTGACATATAAAAATTCGATTTTATCACCATATTTTTCCTTGAATTGATTTGCCAGTTTTCTGATAGCGGACACAGTACGAATGATATCCCCTGTTTCACTCTTTTTGATCACAAATGAAATGGCTTTTTTCCCATTTAACCTGGCTAAAAATTTTTCTTTTTCAAACCCATCCTCGATAATGGCAACGTCTTTTACCTTCACCTGTATACCGTCGGAAGTTGTATGTACGATAACATTTGCCACTTCCAACGGATACCTGAATTGCGCCAGTGTGACGACATTCTTTTCACTGGTATATGATTCCAATGTTCCGCCTGTCGCTTTTATGTTACGAGCCTGAATGGCCGTGATAATCTGATTCATGGAAATCTGGTATTGTCGTAATCTTTCTGGAATGACTTCAATACGTATTTCCCGAACTCTGTATCCGAATCTGCTGACTCCCGCCACACTTGGAATGGATTTTACCTTTTTTTCAAATCGACGTGCAATTTTACGTAGCTCAGTATATGGGATATCTCCGGTTATTCCAACTTCTATAATCGGAATAATCGATGTTCGTTCCTCTTCGATAGAAGGAGATTCGGTTACTTCCGACGGTAAATCGTTAACCCTGGCGACGGCTTCCCGAATTTCAGTTTTTACTTTTTCAATATCTGCTACATCCGATATAAGATTCAACTCGATTAAAGAGACATTTTCAATAGATTCCGATGTCATATTTTTGATGCCGGTAATTCCCTTCAATTCGGCTTCTATTTTATTGGTAACATTCAATTCAACATCTTCAGGTGCGGCTCCGGGATAACGAGTAGTGATTGTAACAAAATGATTATCAACATTGGGAAAAATACTGCGATTAATTGAAAGCGACGTTTTCAGTCCTAACAAAATAATCAATATAGTAGACAGTATTGCCAGTGTGTGTCGCTCTGCAAAAAAACGAAAAATAGATTTCATGTATTGTCATCCCATTTTAATTTGAAATAATCACTTTGCTACCGACCAGGACGTTATTCTGCCCTCGAATAATAACACGATCTTTTGTGCTTAATCCGTCAAACACCGGAACACGGTTTTTATCTGTTTTTCCAGTTCGGATCAATCGCCTTTGAACGGTATTGTTGCGATTGACAACAAACACACCGGCTCCGTCGTTTTCGTATATGACTGCATCAACAGGGAGGAGAAAAACGTTTTCCAAATTGGTTAAAATGATTGAAACGCGTGCAGAGAAACCGGCTTTCAGCAATAGATTGTGATTATTTATGACCACTTCCACTGGAAAAGAGAATGTCTTTTGATCGGCGGTAATACCAATTTTATCAATTTTTCCGGTGAAGGTTTTTCCTGGATACGCGTCAATGGAAATACTCACGGGGTCATTTTTATCCAAATGCACATAATCCTCTTCTAAAATACTCACTTTGGCTCGTACTTTGGAAAGATCCACTAATGAAAACAAATCACTGCCGAATTCGACAATTTGCCCGATTTCGACTAGTCGATCAGCGATACGGCCGGTAAAAGGAGCTTTGACCGTGGTTTTACTCAGTTTATGCTCAGCTGTTTTGACGACAATTTGGGCCGTGTTCACATTTGCCAGATTGGCTAATACTTTTGTCTCCAGATCCTCCACCTCTTCCTGAGACATTATCTTTTTTTGTGCCAATTTTTTGACTCTTTTAAATTTTTTCTGCGAAGAAAGATACTGGACTTCAAACGATTTCAGTTCGGCTTTTGCTTCTTCAAGGGCTAGTTGATAATCGATAGGATCAATCTTTACCAGAGGCTGGTTTTTTTTCACTTCATCGCCGACGTCGAAATAATATTCCACAATCTTTCCTGATATCTCAGCCAGGATCTTTACTTCCCGGTTTGGATACAAACGTCCGATGGACGTGGCTTTCAATTTTATTGTTTCAGATACAGGTTTCATGATTTTAACGTTCACATGATCAATCGAATTATTTGTATCGGCCTGCGAGATAGTCGGTCTCGATAAGATAACAGGAAAAAAAAATATCAATAAAATGAATCGATCCATCCACTTTCTTCCAAAACCGGGGAGAAATGAAACGCATGAGTTCTTTTTTAAATAAGAATGATATTTGTTTTGCATGAATTAGATACCGGGTACGAATTATTAGCGACGCATTGGCAAGAAATTTGAAGGATTGTTCTAAAAATAACAATGGAAAGTATTCTAAACGATTATCTGAAAAAGATTAAGCCTAAAATGCTGAGAATGAATAATTCGAATGAAATAAATTTAAGTCTTTTCAAAGTCAGGTTTTAAGCTTAATAAAGTCTACTTTTTTGGATAACACATGATTAAAAAGACTTGGATGATATTTGATAAAAGAATGATGAAAATCATATGTAGTGAAAATTGGACCTGGGTGCTTACTAAAGAATTTGCTCAGGTTCGGTTTCAAGAGTTCGTAACGAATTTTATTCTAATCGAGTGAGTGCACCATAATCACCATAAAACTGGACAAAAACTTCTGTCATGCTGATCTTTCAGATTATGTAAAAAAACTAAAAAAGTGCTTTTATTTCAGATAAAAAACCTGAAAGATAAAAGGGAAGTAACATTAAAAACAGCAAACTACAAATCTGTACAATACTGGTCGGAAAAAACGTGTGATAAATCGGTGTTTTTAAAGTTTATAGCTGTTTTTGGCAAACGAAGCAGTTTCAGGATAAAATTTTTCCATATACTACCGGCTAAAAAAACATCCAAATGTTGCATCAAGCATGATATTATTTTTTATAACAAATGATCCGAAAATCAACTTTTATATCATAAGCAATAATTAATTATTGAGGTAAATACATATGAAATATATTAATGGTAAAAAATTACTCTGGAAAGCAAAAGGAGAATATAATGACTATGCTGTTGATCACGTAATAGGTTGCAGACACGGTTGTAGATATCCTTGTTATGCGATGAAAATGGCAATTGATTCTGGACAGATTAAAACAATTAAGGAATGGGAAAACTTAAAAATAATAGAGAATAGTATGGAATTACTTGAAAAAGAAATACCAAAATTTAAACATGATATCAAATCAGTTTTTTTATGTTTCTGTACAGATCCTTTTATGTATGGAGATGAGTATGATGAAATAAGGAAGATGAGTTATGAAATAATAAAATTTCTTAACCAGTCAAATATTGAATGTACGATTCTGACTAAGGGAATTCTTCCCATCGAATTGGCTAATCTTAGTGAAATCAATAATAACGGAATAACTTTTAATACGACCAATGGAAAATTCCAGGAACGAATTGAACCCTATGCTTCACCGATATCGGAGAGATTAAAAGCACTATATGATTTACACAAGTTGGGTATGAAAACCTGGATCAGTATGGAGCCATATCCATCTTTTGATATTTTGAATCAAAGTATAGATGATGTTTTAGATGCTGTTCATTTTGTAGATAAAATTGTATTCGGATGTTTTGACTCAGATATAGGAGTTATGAAGTACAAAAACTTTTTTAGTGAAATTGCATCGAGAGTTATAGAATTTTGTGAAAAAACTGGAAAACAATATTATATTAAAAAAGGGATTATTAGTGAGGAAGCATTAGTAAAGTAAAATATTTGGAGTATTATTTCTTTTATACTTTGATCGTCATTCATCAAGCAACTTCGGACTAGATTTGTGTTTCAGACTTTTTACAATTGAATCAACAATAACTTTTTGCTTATTTTGAGATAGTTTTTTTTTTACAAACGCCTCGTCAGCAAAGGTATGGTTCTGTCAATTGGGCAATCGCAACAAATCTGAATGCATTGTCGATCTTTAAAAACAGTTTGTCGAAATTTTTTATAGTTTTCACCAAACCAAACTTTAGTAAAACCATCTTTGAAAACATTGCCCAAAACATGGTCAGAATGCGCATCCCAGCAACAGGGGATAGCGTCCCCATCCCAATTGATCATTGTTTGTCCGAAAAGAATGTGGCATTTATTCAGTATCTCACCTTTAATCCGCAGTTTTCCATTATTTGTTCGCAGAAATCTGGAGTTCTGCTCATGTTCTGGAATAAACTTTTCTGCTAGAATATCAAAATACGGTGTGTCTGTAGTGGCCATTATATTAGCAGTTTTTATCGACCATGTGTCAAATCCGGACTTTTTGGAGAAAGCTTCAACCATCTTTAATTCGTGTTCATTTTTACGAGTAACCACAAACTGTAAGATCAATGCTGGTGTTGATTTTTTTCTTTTTATACGCATTTCTCTTATTAGTTGAACACCGTTAATAATGTTCTGGAGATCTGCACCAAGTCTATACTTATTCAAAGTCTCCTGTGTTAGTCCGTCTATTGCTACAAACAGAGTCTGTAAACCGCTATCTACAATTTCCTTGACCAATTTTTGATTATTCAGAAAAGTACCATTGGTGCTGGAAAGAACATTAATTTTCCGTTCAACTGCATACTTAATCATTTTTGTCGCATCTTTATTTATGTAGGGTTCACCAAAACCCCAGAATATCATTCGTCTTAGCTCATCTTCTAACTGGTCTATAATTTTTTTAAATTCTTCAAAAGTCATCTTTCCGGTTTTTCTGCGCATGGTGCCATTTCCTGCCGGACACAATGGGCACTTTAAGTTACATAAATTCGTAGGTTCTATCATTAGCTCCCAAGGTAATCCCAATGGTTGATCCACCAAGCATAGTTCTGTACTCACTTTGGTTAATAGCATGTTACGTTTTCTTCTCTTTTTCCGTATCAAACCATAAGTATCATTCTTATTAACCTGGGTTGTTCTGATGAGTGTATCAATATCTTTTGACAGCTCTTTTTGTGAGCTTAACTGTTGAGCTGTATGTTTCAACAGTTCAATCTGAAACTTATCCTTTGTATCAGATTGTTTATCTTCAATGTCAAATGTTTGTATCTTAATATTTTTCATAATAGTGACCTGATTTAAATGACTTATTTTTGAGTATCTTCATCTTTTCTATCTTTGAAGAAACTAGCTTGATTTTTCCTGGTCAATCAAAAAACACAGCCAATCATTGCTTTGCTGGAAGAAAGTATCAGGGCTAATTCGATTGGAAATGGATTTTGCCAACCAACACCGATCTATCAATCGATGAGATTACTTTGAAGGCCAAGGAACTCAGGTATAATGATGGAAGACTTATTCCTGGTCTGTATTGAATAGCAAGTGCATGAAGTTATTAAGAATAAATTCCAGTTTGTTATCACGAGTTTGTAGCGAAGGGTTTTTCAGAAACCATTGAGGTTCTTCATTTCGCCAGTACTCTATTCTGAAAGACAAAGAGTAAACCATGTTTTTGTTCAAGCACCAATTAATTAGTATAAAATAGAACCAGAAATTATTTTTTCTTTTACAGTCACAAGTCTTTCCATGGCATTCGTGATCTCTTCTTTTTCTACTATGGGGCAAACAGCCATATCCACTATTTTTTTACAATATCCACATTTTTCACATGATAATGTATCGCAATCTCTTTTTTCGAAACCTTGAATAAAATCTTCGGGGATTTTTTTATTATCAAAATAATATAAATCGGAAACCGATATTTGAAATACATCTGATATAAATTCTCTTGATTTTTTCATTTCTTTTACATTCGATCCCCTGTAAACTCCCTTCAGATTTAATGCTTTGCTTTTTTTCCTGTTCATCATCTGGCCCAGGAGATTCAATAAATTACCATCATAACATCGGTCGTTATATGCTTTCATTCTTTCACCCAATGCTTCGGTACTTGAGTGTCTATCAATAATTTTCAGCATATCAATACCAATGTTTTCATAGTAGTTGATGTCTTCCGGGCGTATCCAACGTATTTTAGCAATTTCATCTATATTTTTTATTCTTTTAAATGAACAATCTGCAACATAAGATTCCGTGAAGACGGTCGAAACAGTTGAATTTGCTCCACTGTGAGCAATACTATTGGCGTGTGCAAACATGTTGGGGCAACCGTAAATGCATCCGGTATTGGCTAAAAGTACTAGCTTGCATTTTAAATTTTCTCTCAGGGATTTTATCAGCTTAATATCTCTGTTGACATGTTCCGAGAGCATAATAGCATCTGCACCCATATCCTCATAATGCTTGGCCATTGAAACACTGTTTATTTTTTGGAATGTCGATATCTTCACGGTCAAATGCGAATAATATTTTTTTATTATGTTTAACAGATTAGGAATGGCAACTGTGACAGAATCAACACCAAGGTCGCAAATCCAATCAAAATATTGCCTGATTTTTTTGTACCCATCAGCGGTTAGTTCCTTATTTCCGGTGCAGCTGGTATTGATGTTATAGCTAAAGTTCCATCCTTTTTCATGCACCTTTTTAATATAATCTTTAACATCTTTGTCCGTTAAAGATTTAATTACTAATGACGACCTTCCACCGGAGACAGGTGTATTAGGTAATGCGCCAAATACTGATTTAACTTCCGGATAGTCAATCAAATCCAATAGTTTGGGATCCCAATTGGTAGCGACCGTATATTCCATTATTTAACTCTATTCAAATGTTTCTGAGTATCCTATATTTTTTAATAACCAAAGAATCTAAGTCCGTCAGTAATGTTTGTGTACTGAAATAAATCTCTTTCACCCTCACGTGAAAGCCCGTTCTTTGCTTTCTTATGAGAAGCGTCTATCATGGTAATGAATATATCTCTTTCATGCTTGTTTTTACATTTATATCTAAATAAATTTATTAAACATAAATAAAATGAAAATAAAGCTAACAGCATGAAATATTGCCGTATAACTCGGTTCAGTTTAAATGTTCACTGGATTTTTTTAAGATTAAAGAATTTGATATTGATATATACTCATCCAATGGCATTAAATCACGACTGATTGTTTCAAGAGTTTCCGATAACATTTCACCGGTTTTTATAAGCTGATGTCCTGCATCCTTTGCTGCTTTGTAAATGTCATCTACAGAATCAACCCGTTGTAATAGGAGAGATTGAGTTCTTAAAAGTGCTCCGGCGTATTGTCTCCCCAAGGTGCCTGAAAACGCCTGTATATGTTTTACCATCGGGTCAAAAGTTAAATTTTCATAATGACCACAGCTGGCAACTAGTACAATTTTTGCGTTTTTGTTATGATCTTCTCGCAGAATATGACGAAAAAGTCCTTCCCTCTTTTCACTTTGAGGATGAACAAGCGGCAGCATCCGTTCCATCAGAATTTTCATTTTTGCACTGACAGCATCGGTATAAGTCGGCGAAGCCAAAACCAATATATCAGCTTCCTTGATTTTAGGAAGAAGCCATTTCATATCATCGCTTTGAGAGCATACCTCTGGGGTTCTAAACCAACAGCTGACACATGCCCGACACATGTTGATGTTAAGGTCTTTCAAGTCGTAATAAGTAACATCGGCATTTTCATTTTTCATTCCCTCTAAAAAAGGTTTAAGAATTAGTGCCGTATTACCTTTGCTCCCTCCCGGACTACTGTTTAATGCTAAAACTTTCATTAACCACTCCTTAATAAGAATTGAAGAATTATAGCTGTTATCAGCTATTTAAGATCTCACATTTTAGGATTTTTTCAAAATCCAATACCTAAAGTGAGTGAGAGGCGTTAGAACAATTTCCCTTCAGACTCATTAAATGAACTAACACGCTTTTCACGGCTACAAACGACTGTAGATGACAAATGCATTTTGATTGATCAAATTATGATTTTCTATCAAGTTTGTAGGGTAGACCTATCACCCTGACTAATCAGTATCTGAACGCAAATCCTCAAAATTCCGCCTAAACCCGGTACTCTGATAAAGGTGCAGCAGAAGGTATACTATAAATCAGACCGAGAGAGCATTACTGAATAGGCAGTTCCAGACATTCCCATACCATTAACCAATACTCTTTTGGGCAAGTTACTGCCTTTCAGATTTTCATCCGGATCATTCAATAACTCAATTGCTGTTACTAGATTGATAATTCCTGACATGCCCAGATGCTCTCCCCATTGAATGGTTGTATCAATAATCGGAATACCGGGACACATATCTTGCTCCAGTGCTGAATAACGGGTTCCGGCACTTACTATATAGTCAACTGCTTGTTGTCCATTATAAAAAATCGTAGCTTGCATAGCTTTGCGTAATGATGTTTTTTTCTCATCAGGTTTAACGCCCCGACTGCTTAATCCAAAACCGTCAATTTTAGCCAATATTTTTTCTTCATTTGGGGCATCAACAGTTTTATTTTTTACAATCAGAGCCGCAGCTCCCTCCAGCCAAGGCTTTTCACCTTTTAAGTGTTGAGGTACAAAACGCAACAACTCATCCGAAAAATCTTCGTATCCTCCAACAATCATTTTTTTTGTTATACCTCTTCGTATTAACAAATAAGCGTTGTGTAAGGCGGTCAAACCTGCCTCACCATTCCCGATGCAAGTTATTGTCGGCCCGCAGCAACGGTAAAGTACAGCCACTGCACCGGCCGCAACACTGGGCACGGTTGTTTTGAAAGCAATGGGATCAACCACCGGTTTTTTTTCTCCAAGTACCCCTTGCAAAAATCTAATCCTGGAAGAGTTAGAACCCAATAAAGTCGCAACGGCCACTCCCACATTCCGTTCATCATCGTGTTCCCTTCCTTGCAGTGCCTCTTTAACAGCGGCCAGCAGAAACTTTGATCCCCTGTCCAATCCAGCCAAACGCTGAGGCAATCCTTGGGGAAAATAGTCCTCTATTGTTCCAAAAGATCCTCGCATATAACCTTGATCTTTTTGCTTGTCATGTATTTGAGAGGTAACAATTTTAGCACCGGTTATAACTGTATCAAATCCGTTCATCTTATACTGTTTTTTCTGCAATAATGGCCCCGTTATGTCCGGTAAATCCAGACGATGTTATCAAGATTTTAGTCATTTTAACATTTTTATTATTTTTATTATCAAGGGCAATATGTTTCAAATCGAATTCGGAGGAAACAAAGTTTTTTGTTCCGGGAATCAATCCATTACGCAAGGATAAGCATCCAATGATCAAAGAAAGCAAACCAGATGGGCCCAAAGTATGCCCTGTTTGCCCTTTGGTTGAAAAAACCGGTACAGGATAGGCAGCATCTGAAAACAATTGTTCAAGTGTTGTCAGCTCCATGGCATCGCTATATTTGGTACCCGTTCCGTGTGCATGTACAATATCTATTTCATCCGGCAATATTCCGGCTTCATCCATCGCCATGTCTATCGCATATCTTAGTCCTTTTCCATTGGGATGAGGTGCTGTAAGATGAAAGCTATCGTTACTGAGGCCGTAACCAGTGATTTCAATTACGCCGGGTGAAAGAAAATCTGTACGCTCCAACAAGATGGCTGCCGCTGCTTCACCCAGGTTTAGTCCTTTCCTGTCCTTATCAAAAGGACGAGCCGGTTCCTCCGTGCTTGCACCGATCGCTTTAAATCCTTTAATTGTTTGTTGACAGAGAACATCCACTGCACACACCAAAACTTTATTTATCTCCTTGGCGTATAAAAGCTCCATGGCATACCCCAGGGCAACAAAAGAAGATGTGCAAGCAGTACTAAAAGATGCCGTAGGTCCCTTAAGCTTATGTTTTTTAACTAAAAAATCGGCTATGGCCGGAATGGGATAATTTATTAAATTCGATGGATCTGATGATTTACTCCCGTTTAATTTTTTTGAAAGAAAGCTTTCGGCTGAGGAGATTCCACCTAGGCTGGTGGCGCAAATTAATCCGATGTCCCGGCCATCTTCCATTTCCAGGGCTTGTTGAACGACTTTATCAGCCAAAACAAAACTAGGATCAAGATTGTCGTTTTCTGCTTTTTTAGCAATAATTTCTCTCAAACAGGATCGATTATTGTCTGTGTTGACGTCCGTATTACTTTGATAGATAGCCTGTATCAATTCATCCGTGTTCCCGGCCATGGCACAGACGACTCCCATTCCCTTAATTTTAATCATAGAGTATTTTTCATTTATAAGACAATCCGACCATCAAGCAGTTGAAAGCAGCTGGGTTATTTGATTTTCCATGGTTTTATTCCATCCCGGTGGTGTTGGTTTAGTAAATCCTTTGGGAGGTATTGCGTTTATACCTAATTTACATACGTTGTTGGTGCCTTTTTTTCGGCAAAAACGGCTCATTGGGTCAACAGGGGTAGTGAAAATCGAATCGAATTTTAAAAAGTCTTCAGAACTCCCGGCAAAAACAAATGTGGCCCAAGCCACCTCTTCCTGGTTAAAGGGGCAAACCGATTCATCGACAATTGTCGCCATTTTAACAACATAGTTTTTTAGTATCCATTCCAGGATAATATCCCCTTCTCTTTTTTGTATATTTTTCACTTGAATGATTACATGACTGGCAGCAGATCCGGCACCAAAAGCAACCTCATTAACAATACCTGAAAACTCTTTATTGAGAATATTTTTCAACATTTCAGTTTTCGACCAATTGCTTATGATCAGCATCAATTCATGCTCTGCGCTTCGTCCACTTCTAAGTGTTTGATAAATCGGATTTGTTTTATGTGTTATTCCAGTCAGATGGAAGGTATTTTTTTTGCTTTTACCGATACTGCAATCGGTGTACTCTGTCATTGGACCTTCGTCCTTTAATTCGGTTGGATCTATATAACCTTCCAAAATAATCTCTGCACAAACAGGTACCTGCAAATCAATGGTTTTGCAGTTAACAACTTCTAAAGGGTATCCTTGCAAGTTCCCAGCAGCAGATGTTTCTCCGATATGTTCAGGCACATACATGGACGCAGCAAACATAACTGCCGGGCTAACTCCGATAGCAATGGCAGCCTCCAGTTTTTGCCCCAGTTTTGCCGCTTCTTTAACATGTTTCATAGTATCGGATTTGTATGCGATAAAAGCCCCCAGTTCTTGACCATTGTGAATCTGGTGCCTTCTAATGGCGTAATTTACAATTCCATTTTTGGGAGATTTAGTAATAATAATACCCGATGTTATAAAAGCTCCACTATCGCCACTGCAATATTGTATGGGGATACAGAAATCAGTTAAATCCGCTTTTGAAGAGGGGATAAAGTTGGAAGAATAGGGTGTTTCATTTAAAACCTTTACATCACGCGAAACCTTTATACTTGCTATCAGCTTTTCTTTCAACATGATCAAACTTGCTCTCTGAAGTTTGTCCAAGGTATAAGCCCGATTACCGCCGCACCCCCCCATTCCTCCAGGTGATCCTTCAGGCCTGCAACCCAGTTTTTCTACGTCTTTCTGACTGGGATTAATTCCTACACCGGCACATAAACGTTGAATACTGCCATATACATTTCCAAGCACTTGTGAGCGGACGCCGGGAATACACCTAATTAATACTGCTTGATGGCACACTGTATCAAAGTAGTAAAGAATGGCCGACAGATCGTTGAAATTCATATTTGTAGACGAGAAATCAATAATTTTACAGTCTTCGGCTTCCTTCAATTTTTTTATATATTCACGTATATTTGCATACATATGATGTATTCGAGTTTAAATTTTTATTTCAAATTGGTTGAGATAAAAATTACTAAACGCCAACCCTGTTTGGTTGACAAATTCATCGACAGCCGCTTTGACTCCTTTTTTATTTGTATAATCATCTCCAAAAATGTAACCACCTTTTTTTATAATTTTCAGGGAGTTTTTCAGATCCTGCAAACATCCTTCATAACTATGTGACGCATCGACATATACCCAATCAACAACTTCAGTGAATATCCTAAAAAAATCAGTGGTACTCATACGGTATATTGTGACAGGTTGGTCTTTAAATTTATTTGTAACTTCTTTAAAAACGGTATCATACAATTTCTGAAAGTCTCTTGGATCTTGTGACCCAACTTTTTTTTTATATCTATTAAGATATTGTTCATAACCGCCATGTTCATCACTATCTTTATAGGGATTTATTGACCAGGAATCCACCAGATGTAAATGTTTTGCCCGTTTTAGGAATCGTTCGGAGCTTATTCCCTCCCATACTCCCAACTCAACACCTACACTACCCTCTGGTATTCTTTGCCAGGTTTTATTTGATCCTATATTTTGCCCGCACATCATACACCGTTCTCCTCTTTCAATATTTAATTTTTATATCTTGTTTGGTTGATCCTAAAACGGAATGGATGGTTCACTTTTTCTTTTCAAACACCATCCAATGAAACCGACAGTATTTGGAAAACATCTTATTTTTCATGATGATATTGTCCAACCATTGTAATCTCTTGATGATAAAGTAAGTAAATGGAGAAAAAATTTTAAACTTGTTAAATGGTATTGATGGAATCCAATCTGCGAAAAATCGAAGACCTTGGTATTCGACAATGGTTAAGCCTTGTTTTTCTCCGATACTTTCCAATTCCTGGTAAGAAAGATATCTCGTATACCAGTCATCTGGCCAAATCCGCAATAATTTCATTACAGAAGAAGGGAGGAGATAAAGCCATCTCCAAGCTCTGGCCGCTTCATATTTATTAAAGGCTTCGACCAGTATTTTCCCGTCTGGTTTTAACAGTTTTGCAGCATTCTCAAAGGCTGCATCAATATCGGGAATACAATTCACGCAAGAAAATGCTGCCACGATATCAAATTGCTGTGCCTTAATCTCCGCGCTTTGGATTTTTGTTGCATCATCACAAATATAGGTTATATTTTTCTTTTTATTCCACTTTTTTGCTTGATTGATCATCTCTTCAGAAAAATCAATAGCATATATGTGATTCTGAGTTAAGTTTGAAAGAATTCTTGTGGTTCTACCATGTCCGCACCCGATTTCCAGAACCAAATCGTCGCTCTTTACATGTTTTTTTAAAAGCGGAATTTCCAGTTCAGTTGTGTACCTTTGTATGGGCCGTTGGGAAACTGCTTCATAATTAAGAGCTTCCCGATTGAATCCTTTAGAAGTAACATTTTCTATAGTTGACAAATTATTATCTCCTTTAGTCAGGTTTTCAGAATTAATTATTCTCATTTCAATGTTATTCATTTGATGTACACATTTTTGAGTTTCTAATTTGAACTCTACTGCCTGTCTCATCCTGAGGATGTATGACGAAGGACCTCTCATGGTCAATTGCAACAATCATTGATGTTTATTTTTAAACATGTTCTTCGCAAGTGGCAAAGATCTATTTAAAATTACGTAGATTCTTCGGGTTGCCGGGGCTTCCATCAGAATTACGGCAGTTTTTTATGGAACTTGACCTGGAAGTTATTAATTCAAAACTCTAAAATGTGTGTTAATGATAAAGAACTCATAAATTAATTAGAATTCACCGAAAGAGTTGACATTCACCAGATACTTCCGTTGAAGGAAGATATCTGAATTAAGGGAGAAGCTTAAAATGATGGAAAATATAACTTTTTCCAGCTGTTCCAAAATATAATTCCCAATGAAAAGTGAACCGGTAAAAACGGCGCATCTTGAATGTTCTCGGAAACGACGCGATCTAATAATCCGTTGGACGAATCTTTGAGCATTTTACGGGCATGTTTCTCATACACGGTATGAAGTTGGCGAAAAGGAAATAGAACTTCTTTGCCATTATAACGTTCTGTATTACCAACCCTCGTTGTTACGGTTTGACACTTTTTTGATTCAAATTTGTGTAACAATGGTACCTTTAGCTGTTCTGGAAAAGCCCGTCTAAACACCTCTTCAAACAATTTAATTTTTTTTGATGGTAGCATTGGTGGTATTTTGGCGGTAGCTATTACAGATTCTTCATCAAGATAAGGAAGATGAAGGTTACCCAGGAATCGGTTTTGTGGTCTGGCATGAGTATCAGTTTCTGTGCTTCGAAGGAAAGTGCTGCAATACACATTCATATTGTGTCCATAGATCTTTTGTTCCCATTTCTGGTTTTGTCTTTTTTTAATGGTTTTTTTTGACATTTCTTGAATGTCGGAAGTTAATCCATTCAAAAATTCAGTTTTAAACGGAGAAGTGCCGCCAAATGCTTGTTTGGAAGCCGCCATGTTTTTTTCCTCAATGGGCTTGTTCCATCGGTCCCCGCTGGTTGTCCATCCATGTCCCACAATCGTATGGACTTCGTTATTTTTGTCGCTGATAATTTCTCCCAACATGCCGGCGGTCACCTCCGCATCTTGGGTCTCACTTTTTTCAATGGTCAGGCTGAATTGAAGCGTTTCCTGTAATTCTTTTACGGTCGATACATCCGGATCATCGTCCGGAGTAATATCATATTGTGTAATGGCTTCAAAATCCGATCCCTGGTGCAGCAAACAACTCAGCAATAAACGGGATTCCGTACCGCCACTGAGATAAAGACGGAGAGGCTTTTTACAATACCGATTCAAACGGTACATTGCTTTTTTAATACTATCTGCCAGGTCATCAACACAATCCATATAGCGAGCGGCAGGTTGTTCAGCCCAGGGAAAAGGTTTGGCTGGATCGGATATCCGGCATTCCCCGTTTTGGTACTCAAGCAACTGGCCACCGTCGATATTACGCACGTCGGCAAAAAACGATTTTTGGTCCAAGACGATACCCAGGTAAAGAGCTTGGGCCAATGCGTCGGCATCCAGTTGAGGTTTGTATATCCCAGAAACACCAATACTTTCTGCTCGTGAAGCAAAAGCTATCCCTTCTGAGTCACAAAAAAAATAAAGAGGTGAATATCCGAGCCTGTCTTTTAATAAATAGACCTTGCCGGTTTCTGCATACCGCTTGTCAATGATTGCAATCGAGTAGTGGCCTATGCAACTTTGTAACGGCTTTATCCCTTGTTCAAGGTATATTTTGAGAACTTCTTCACTTAATTCGTTTTCAGAGGAGTTGGCCCTGCCATCAGACCATTCATACAGATGCCCTGTTGCCAATACATAAACCTGATTGGTTTGATCTACTGCAAGTCTGGGAGAGTGATTTTTATAATCTGAAAAAGCAATATAAAGATCTTCTTCTCTGTGGTCGTGGTATTTGAATTTACCGTGGTCTGTAAGTGTTTTCCAAATACTTTGTTCAAAACCATGCAGTTTTTTTGTTTTTTTCCCTGTGTATCCATAAAATGCCAACATGCCTTGCTCTTCCTTTTTTAGTTTTCGATGCCAATAGATTCAGAATTTTATAAAAGTAAATTCTTTTCCAGTTTCGAAATCAGTTTTTCATATCTATCATGAGCTTCTTCCGGCTCAACTATATAGTCATCCACAACGTATTTAATATAAACAATTTTTCCGCAGTTAAAATCCACCCTGGCTGCGATTTGATCAACGCTGGGAGATGTATAGTAATAAACGGATGTGAAATAGTTTCCATCGTCACTTTTTCTTAATAAGTGGTTTTTATCGATATCCGTCAATAACACCCACCGTCCTTTTTCATCATAATTGTACTGAGTACCGTATCTTCCACTTGAATCTGCAATAATACTATTGTCGGCACCAAAAAATATTTCCCTGTGAATTTTGCCTATTTGATTGTAAAGAATTTTTTTTTTGTAAAATCCATCAGTATGGCATTTTCTATTGCCAAATTTGTCAACGTAATATTCTGAAGTGATTCTGCCGTTTTCATCACAATTCAGATGTTTATTATTGGTGTTGCCTCCTGCTTCTACATTTGTCGGCAGATTTAAAGGTCGCCGGTTTGATACGGCAGTTCTGGTTACCAGACCTGCTGATATTTGGTCGTGTCCGGATATTAAATTCTCCTTCCCATAAACCTTGATGGCATTAAGTACACTGATTTTATCTTCTAATGTTCTTGGAATCCATGCCAGCATGTTTTGCATTGAAAAAATATCACCCAAAAATACTGTTTTATCGAACACTATGATAGCCGAGCCGGGCGTATGACTTGGAAACACATAAAATCCATTTTGTCCGGAGGATAACTGTTTGAAATTGTGAAATCGTGTCATGATTTTGCTCATTGGGAAAAGCGCCTTTTCATAAGGATGTTCTGTCAGCAATTTCACAGCTTTAATCAGACTTTGTCTGATAGTCTCACTATACACATTTTGATCGACAATAAAGTATCGATTATTGGACAAAAAACATGAGATCTCTTCATCTGTGGCAAACAATGTTGCATTGGGAAAAAGCCAATATGCACCGATATGGTCAATATGCAAATGAGTACAGAGGATAATCCTGACATCTAAAGGGCTTATCCCATATTTTTGCATCTTAAGAATTAAATCCGGTGTTGCCACTGGATTGCCCGGATCTATCAGTACTTTTTCTTCCAGAAAATAGACACAGTTACTGGTTACTAACTGGTCGCTTTCCGGAGTAAATAGGATATAGTTTGATCCTTTTGTTCCAGTAAATTTAACCATTACATTAATGCTTTTACTTCCCTGATTAAAGAATTCCCAATGGTTTTAATATCTTCCTCGGAAATATCGGGGAACATGGGTAAAGTTATTATCTCACGGCTTATTCGGTCGGTATTTGTCATATCGTGTATAGTAAACCGACCATTCTGATAGTAAGGCTGTCTATGCACAGGTGGGTCAAAATGAACAGAAGCCTGAATATCTAAGTTACATAGTTGTCGTACTAATGCATTCCTGATAGCTGCCGGAACTTTTACAGTATACATCTGGTATACATGTTTATTACATTCCAGTTCCATGGGGGGATGAATATTTGGGCAGTCTCTCAGAATTTGATTCAGCTGATATGCTCGCTCTCGGCGCATATCATTCATAGTATCAATTTTTTTGATCTGCTCCACACCGATGGCAGCAAGAATATTGCTCATTCTATAGTTATAGCCAGCAACTTTTGCAGCCCTTAACCAAGATTGCTGCTCTTCTTCCCGTTTCAGGGTTGACTTGGAAATACCATGCCCGGCTAATGTTCTGATTTTTTCAGAAATCTTCGGGTCATTGGTAGTAATCATTCCACCTTCTCCAGTGGTTAAATTCTTTGTGGGAAAAAAGGAGAAACATCCAATATCCCCCAAAGAGCCTGCCATCCTACCAAAATGAGTTCCGCCAATTGTTTCAGCTGAATCTTCGATAACCACGAGTTTATTCTCTACAGCAATTCTGTTTATCCGATCCATTTCAACACACTGACCGGCAAAATGGACTACCATAATCGCTTCAGTACGAGATGTGATAGCTGACTCAACCGCCTCCGGTGAAATGTTGCAGGTATCGTAATCAACGTCCACAAAAACAGGAGTTGCCCCAGCTGTGACTACGGCATTGGCAGATGCAACAAAGGTAAAACTGGGGAGAATGACTTCACCTGTTATACCTAAAGCCTGAAGAGATAATTGTAAGGCTGAGGCACAGGAGTTCAACGAAACGGCATCACTTATCCCTATATAATCAGCAAATATCGTTTCAAATTCAATGTTTTTAGGCCCATGTGCATACCAGCCGCTTTTTAGAACATCTATAACACTGTTTATTTCTTCATCGTTTATAAAGGGTCGACTGAGTGGTATCAATTTTTATATCCCTCCTTTAAAGTGGCTTCTTTGAAGCCTTTAAATCTCAAATATATTTCTATGCCCTTTTCAATCGATACTTTGGGCGAATATCCCAGAAGCTTTTTGGCCTTGTCGATTGACAAAGTTCCTCTTTTCGGCATTTGCTTATCATGGGGTTTAAGTTCAATTTCCGTATCAGGGCAAAACTGTTTAACCTGGTTTGCATATTCGAAAATTGATCGGGCTTGTCCATATGTAATATTAAAAATTTCATTAACAGCGTTTTCTGAAAAAAGGGCCAGGATAAAACCATCGGCCACGTCTTCCACAAAGGTAAAATCCAATTTGGTTTCCTTTCCGCCCTTCACTACCAGTTTTATCCCTTTCATTGCATTATCTACAAATATCTGAGTAACACGATTGTTGGTGTCTGTAGGTCCATAGACCGCCGAAGGTCGGATGATAGTGTAGTCAATTCCATATTGTTTGCACATGGTTTTGGTAATAATTTCACCGGCAAGTTTGGCCCCTCCATAAACACCTTTGGGATTTTTGGGATGGTTCTCATCGGCATTGGAGAATTGAAAATCCCCATAGATCATACTACTGGATGTGTAAAGAAACCGTTTGATGGATAAATCCAGATTTCTGATCACATCAATGATTTTTGCTGTAGAATTCACACAACTTTCAATTGCTTCTTCCACATAAACATTCGACATGGTAGAAATCGGCATGTGGGCCAAATGAACAATCCTATCAGGTCTCGTCTCAGTTAAAACCCGAGTCAGATCGCTGTAGTTTCTTACATCTCCTCTAATGATCTCAACTTTGTCAGCAAATCCATCAAATCTTGATTTTAAAGAAGATTCATAATCCGAGCTTAATGGATCGAGATATTGGATAAAAGAATCAAAAATGACGACACGATCTTTTTGTGCAACCAGTTTACGCGCGATGCAAGAACCGATAAAACCGGCACCCCCAATTAGCAAAATTTTCTCACTCATTTGTTGTATTTACCTCCGTTATTTTGGCTTAAAACAATGTAATGATAGGAAAAATCAGGATTGTGTATAACTTTTTCTCTTTCCTCCAAATAGAGATTAAAAATTCTATTGTCTGTATCGTTCTCACTCTGTTCCAGATATTTTTTGGGTATAAAACCCGAAATACCCAGGCGTTCCTTGATGATAAAACCATTACTCGCCAGTGCCTGATCCAATTCCGTCCACGTCAATTCTGCTGCCTCAGGATTTGCGTCTCTCACTCCCGGAAAAACATTGGGATACGAAAAAATGAACTTTCCCCCGGGCATCAGCAATTGGCTGATCTTTTTGAGATAAAGATTTACATCAGCTGGCAGCAAGTACATAAGAGACAGCGAGCAGATTATAGTGTCAATTTCATCTTTGATGGAAAAAAAACGGTCCAGGTGAAGCATATTTCCCACACACAATTTTTTGTATTTGGAACGGTATTGATCCGGCATGAAATCAATCGCTGCTTCCGACATATCCAAACCATACAACCGATTTGCAGATTCCAGATAACCTGCCAAACATCCTTCGCCGCATGCAACGTCCAGAATCGTTTCTTCACCGGAAGTAAAAGATGCCAACATCTTATAATTATCCGTCAACCACCAACTTTTGAATCCTTTGGCATTAAAATGATAAGCACCATTTTCCGAATATTCTTTTTGAAAATCCTTCAATTTGGCGTAAGAGTAATTCCCAAAATCGTTCATTGTTTCCTTTCAAGAGTTTCATTATATAAACGAAGAAAGCTGTCGGTTTCTCTCTCTGGAGTATATTCCCGAGCCTTCTCTTTTGCTCTTTGGCTGAATGACAATATCTGAGAAGGTGAAAGAGAATAAGCTTGTTCAACTGCTTTTAGAAAATCGTCTTCATCCAATGGAAAAAACCGGAAACCGTTTCGGCCATCCTCAATGACATCCCGCATACCGGCTATATCCGAGGTTATATTGATAGTTCCCGCTGCCATACTTTCCAACATCACATTCGGCATCCCATCAAATAGTGACGGTATTGTCAGAAAATCCATGGCCGCATAAAAAGTGGGCATTTGGTCTGGTTTAATGAACTGTTTGTAGTGAACCAATGGATTGCCCAATAAAGCCTTTTCATCTTTTTTATTGACAAGACCGATAACCAATAACTTGGTTTTATAAATTTTTTGAATGTTTTCGAGAGCTTGAACTATAAAATTCAGTCCCTTTTTAAATTTAAACTCCCCGACGATTCCCAACAATTTCTCGCCGTTCGGACAAATTTCGTATTTGATTTCTGCTGCACTGACGTTTTCAGCTTCTCCACAAGTGTAAAGATCAGCATTTACACTGATGGGCGTATAAAAAAACTGACCGTCGGGTTTGAGTATCTTTAATCGGTTAAGCATCTCTTCCGAGGCATATGAGATAGAATTGGCCCATGTCAAAGTATCATTTAAAAAGGGTTTGTTTGCGTAGTCAAACATTACCTGGTCTATGTCATTTCCTCTAAACGAAACTGTTGATGGGATGTTAAAGGTTTTTGCCGAATAAGTGGCAATGTAACCGGCTGGAACTGCAAAAAAACCATGGATCAATGCGTAATTTCTTATTTTATGCAACCTACGGGCATTATGATGTACCACTTGCATCGTGTGATGGTTTTTTGCCTGGCGTTTCAGAATCAGTTCAATTCCTCCCTCTTTTTCAATAAGCGGTGGAACGATGTCATCTCGGGACGCCAGTCCTGAACCGGATACGGTAATGACATCAACAATTAAGCCTTTAGCCCTTAAATTATTGACGATTCTTTTTGCAGAGGTTGCGACACCTCCTTTTTCTGGTGGATATAAATCGGAAATCCATAAAATACTCATTGATTAGTGCTCTTTATAGATGAACGTTTGACCAAAACCTTATTAAGAATGAAACTTTTTCTTAAACCTCTAAGGGTTGATTTTTTTTTTTACACACAAAAAATTCCTGTTGACTGAATATAATGTTTGGATCTTTGTAAATAGCTGTTTCGACATTAAACCATTTTTTAAGTTGCTGAAGAAAATCATGATATGAAAAATACACCAATTCATTTTCGGATCTGACTTTATGTTTCTGCGGACTATTTTCATTATTATTGGTATAGGTTTGGTTGATCGTGCTATCGTACGGGATCTGAATTATACAAATCCCTGTGGGCTTGAGAACCCTGCACATTTCCTCCAGAGCCACCAGATAATTGGGGACGAATTGCAGCACACTGCAACAGATAATCAAATCAAAGTTGTTGTCTTTAAATTGTAAATCAGAGACATCCATTACTTGATCGGCCCAGCCCTTGACTTTATCGATATTAATATATTCCGAATAATTTAGCCTTCGTTGCAAAATTCGCCTGGAGGCAACGTCTAGACAGGTACTTCCTTCCAACATGTTCTGTTCGGTCAGGTAATGGAAAATGCTCCGGTGCCTCTGGCGGCTAAAACATTTTGGGCATACCATGGCTGTATCTCGTGAAAGATACTCCCTACCTGTCCAGCCACATAAATTACATTTATATAAAGGTGTTACGCTTGACAAACCGCTTCTTCCTCCATTTTTTTACTAACTTCTTTTTTCATCACCAGACGGGTTGATTTACAGCATCGTTTACAGCAGGGTAATCCCAATGTGATAGCCTTTTTTAGTTTGATAAAAGCAGGCACAGCAAAGATATCGTCTAAATGTTTGGTTTCTTCGTATCTACCTAGAGGTATTCGTAAAGTATCACAGAGAATTATTTGACCCGAACTGTCGATTCGAAGTTCCTTACGCATCAATTTGGAACAATGAACATTAAAGGAATCAAGTTTATTATCTTTGAACAGATGATAATGCCTGAGATAAGTTTTCGGCACCACATTGATTCTTGATTCAGGATGGTTTTGGATTAAATCCGAGATAGTTTCAATATTTATCGTGCTTAACTCTCTCAGGGATTCATCATCCACACTACTGACAACTACCTCGGGGATTCCGCATTGATCCAGAATGTGTGTGGATCTATCTTGCTCTTCCCGGCTGTATGATCCGGAAAAGATTAATTCAAACCTTCTAATCCCCAGCGATTCGAAATAGGTTATGTGATCTTCCAATCCAGTAACGGTTTCCGGTAAAATCATTGTGTTTATTTGAATAGCATTAATTCTAATCTTTTTTGTCAACAGACGAATATTATTGACTGTTTTTTCGAAAATGCCTCTTTTTTTTCTGATTGCTTCATGTATCTCTCTAGATCCATCAACCGAAATAATAACGCTACGCAAAAAAGACAATTGAGCTAAACGGTCAATTATCTCCGGAGTCAACAAAGTTCCGTTAGTGTTAATCGAAGTGACAATTCCCAGTTTATCAAGCTTTTCCGATAATTCGATGCAATCAGGGCGTAGAAAAGGTTCCCCGCCAGTAATGTTGACTGCCATAATTTCTTTACGATGTTTACTATAAAAGTCGTTGATTTTTAATAAAGGCAATTCGGCGTTTTTCTTTTTCCTGATTTGGCTTTGAAAACACATAAGACAATCTAAATTACACCTCTCCGTGAGTATCTGTGTGACTATCCATTTGCCTCTAGGCAATTTCATATTGTTTTTCTCCTTCAACAAGTGAAGACTTTTGTCTATTAAGGTACATGTGATGAATTCTGCGATTAAAGTCGTGTTCCCAATAACATCTGCTGCATATGGGAAGTTTTCTTTGGCCTGCCAGGAAACGAACCTTGGCGGCTTGTGTAGAGTTAAAGATATCACATAAACTTGTTTTTTTTACATTTCCCAGGCATGCCTCCGATATATTTATAAGATCACAGCAGGGGTAAACATCCCCGTTGGCAGCCATTGTCGCATTGGCCCAGGTAAAATAGCAGGGAAGATCACTTAACTCAGTATCTATCGACAGGCCATAATCTTCCGATATACCTGAACTTCTGAATTTAATACCAAGTTGCCGACACATTTTTTTTATTTCCGGCAGAGAGTGTTTTTGAAAAACACGTTCTTCATTTTTTGTGGGTACTAGTGATTTTCCCCCATCGTTATGAGGATCGACGGCTATTACTGAAAACACATCCACTCCAAGGTCTTTGGCCAGTTTAATCAGACTGGGAAAAGCATCTAAATTTGGTTTTAATACACAGGTTGTTAAGGATACTTCGTATAAATCCGACGCGGTTTGCCTTAAGGCTGAGCATTCACGTAAAAACTCCGTTGACTTTTTAAAAGCGCCACGAACCCCTCGAATAAAATCATGTGTTTCCGGTTCTGGATGATCAATCGATACACTGATTTTGCTTAAACCACTGCTAACCAGTGATAGAAGCCTACTAACAGGAACACGGAATCCGTTGGTTAATAAGCTGGTTCTCATGTTATACTTTTTAGCTCGTGCATAAATTTCCTCAAGATCTTTATTCAATGTAGGTTCTCCGCCGGTTATCGATAACTGCCGGCAACCAAGGGATGCTGCCTCATTTACCACACGCAGAACCCTCTCGGTGGATATTTCTTCAACTTTTTTAGTCCGAAGCCCGTGGTCACACATCTGACATCGAAGGTTACAGCTTTCTTTTATCTTGATTTTTAATGAATTCAATCGATACAAGCGATTGTCGCAATAGCTGTCTAAAACGGATTTTCTCATCTTAATTTTGGTAACAAGATTAGTAATTTGTTGATGAAATTTAGTATCATTATTAAGCCGAGCAAATTAAACAGTGTCGAAAAGGTGACCTTTCCGAGTATGAAAAGAAGATGGCTTTACTATTACTTATAAAAAATAATATTGAGTTATGTTTTATATAAACAACTAGTTTTTCCTGCATTTTGATGTGGTCTTTTTTGTAAACTGTCGTGATAATTTTGTTTCTGTCCTGTCTGTGGGGCAATCCCGGCAAATTTGAATTTGATGACGGTTTGTATAAACTTTTTTCCTAAAATTCGTATAGTTTTCACCAAACCAGATTTTTTGAAAGTCTTCTTCCAGAACATTACCGAATATATATTCAGATTGAGCATCCCAACAACATGGAATCATCGTTCCATCCCAATTAATCATTGTCTGCTCAAATAGTATTCGACATCTATTAAGAACTTCACCTCTTATTCTTAATTTACCCTTTGCTGTGCGCTTGAATCTTGTATTTTCCTCATTATCAGGGATATATTTTTCTGCCAGATCATCAAACCCGATCGTATCAGAAGTGGCCATAATGTTGGCCTTTTTTACCGACCACTTGTCAAAGGCAGAGTTTTCAAAGAATGCCTCGAGTTGATCCAATTCATGCTCGTTTTCCCGGGTGATCACAAATTGTAAAACCAACTCGGGAGTACTCAAATTCATTTTATTCCGTTTATTTTTGATAAGCCTGACTCCAGCAAGAATATCCTTAATATCAGCGCCGTTTCTATATTTGCTTAAGGTTTCTTGCGATAACCCGTCCAATGCAACATATAGTGTCTGCAAACCGCTATTCACAATTTCCTCCGCTAAAGTCGGATTGTTAAGCAGTGTTCCATTAGTACTGGTAAGGACGAACATCTTTTTGTCGGATGCGTACCTGATCATTTCAACGGCTTTTTTGGGTATGAATGGTTCTCCAAAACCCCAAAAAATTACCCTGCGAACCTCATCTTCCAATTGATCAATGATGTTTTTAAAGTGCTCCAACTTCATATGTCCCTGTTTTCTATTCATTGTCCCATTTCCAGTGGGACAAAGTGGACATGTCAGATTGCATAAATTAGTCGGTTCGATCATGAGTTCGTAAGGTAAGCCCAGGGGATGTTTCGCTAATCCCAACAATGTTGAGGCTTTGGCCAGCTGCATGTTGCGCTTTCTTCTTTTTTGGCGTACCGAACGATAAGGTTCGTTTTTTATTATCCGGGTTGTTTTAAGAAGTGAGTTTAAGCTGGTTATCATTAGATCTGGTAACGTTGGATTTTGCCTTAGCAATTCCAGCATTTTTATCTGCTTTATATCCTTTTCATTCGAATCTTTAATACTGGATTCAATGATTTCAGTTTCAACGTGTTTCAAATTATCCATTCTCACATTCCATTTATAATTTTTGGCATCGATTTCTTGTTTAAGATAAATAACTCCGACAGTTCACCGCCCATTCCTTAAACGTCCGTATGTGCCTTTCATCCATTAAATGATGGTGTAACATCAATCCGCTTTTTCCTTCCTTGGACAGGTTTATTTTTGTTTCTTCCAACCAAACCTGTGGATCGAGTTCAATTTTACCGGTTTCAGCGTCAATAATGACATCCTGGTTAATGGGAAAGTTGATCAAAGAGTTGCTTCGAAAAGGTACTCTGGTAGATGCGGAAAAAGCCTCATATCCAATTTTTTCCAAGGCGGAAATCAGGTTTCGTCCATACTTGTTCCAGGGAGGGATATACCAATTGACAGCAATTCCGATTTTTTTTTCAAGAATACTTTTTCCTGTCAGCAGTTTGGCGACGATATCGTCTACCAACTCAGTTAATGAAAATTCCATCTTTCGTGTATATCCTGGATGGGGTATATGGTGGACACCATGCTGGGCAATAATCAAATAGGGCCAATTTTCCTGAAGTTCACGTTGAAGGTAGATTACTGTCTCATCGGAAAGATGGCCTGGTATAACTCCCAGTATGACCGGAATTTTAGTTTTTTTGCAGACAGCTACAATGTTTCGGATATTAGGTAAATCGTCACAGCCAACATCGTCTACCCGTACGAATATCGGACTTTCCCGTATTATTTTTGTTGAATTTTTATCCATTTGTCTGATCAGTTTTATATTCTTATTAATAAACCAAGCTGTTGACGTAATCAGCTACAACCGTTTCCCCACCTGTGGCAATGGAATGCTTGCATGACTTGCTTCTTACCAGTGTCTCTAATTCATTGACTAGTTTTGCAACGCATGCTTCCTGTTCATTTATTGTTTTACACAGGCCCAAATCGGCAAGTGCCTGCAAATGCTGTTGCTGCTCTTTCTGCCTGGTTTGATTTCGAGAGATCATCAAAGCGGGACTGGAACCCTTTAGCCAGGCGGATATCGTGTTATAACCACCAAGCCCAACAAAAAAAGCTGCCTTTGTAACAAACTCGGAATAGTACGGGGTAAACCGCTGGAAATTGAACTGTGGGTATTTTTTAGCAAATTCAGAATAGCTGTTGTAAGCCAGCTTTGGACCGGTAACTATGACTTTTTTCTTTGGTAAACCATCGGTTAGGGACAAAGCTTCGAGAATATCGGCTAGTATATTTCCGGCATCGATTCCACTTCCCAACCCGACTCCTAAATATTCTTCCCTGGTTGACGTCCAAAAATTGCTACTTCCGCAGACGTCAGCTTTTTTTTTCGGGTTGGATGATGTTACATATCCGGTGTAGAGCATTTTTTCGTTAAACCAGGTTGGTAGTTTATAATATGAAGTTATGTCCAGCACAGATTTATCGATATATATCAGTATTTTATCGTACAGTTTATTGATATAGTCCATATCTGAAGGCGTCAGTCCTTCATTATAGATTTGTTGGGTTGTCCCCATAATCCCCCTCATACCTATAAGCAACCGACTATCCGGGTATTTTTTTTTATAATTGTTCAATGAGGTGGACAGCTCTCTGCCTAATCCTCTGGCAAGATGGTCGACCACTATAACATCAGGCGTAAAGCCGGCCAATATCGAGTTTAAAATTTGTTTTCGGAGTACCGATGTTAACGCATAACTGCTCAACGTCGTGGGACTGATTTTCATCCTATTCTCATCGTCTGCGGTAATAGAAAATGACGGTAGTTTAACCAGTTCAACGTCAACGGGAAGCATTTGGAACGCGTTTTTATCACCGGTAACAACCAGTACATCCCATTTCGGATATGTCTGCTTAAGGCATTTGGCCAAGGCGACGGTTCTTCCTAAATGGCCCATTCCGTACCCATCATGGGCATAAAATAAACAACGAGGTTTTTTCATAGACTTTCAGTTGCTTCGGTTTTACGATTTACAGTCATACTGAATTCCACATCTTTTGTAACGAAGTCATAGACAATTTCAACCAATCCAAGGGACAAAATTAGAAATCCCGCTACCCAGTATGTAAATATACTGCCCAGATAATTCCATATGATTCCTCCGAGGTTGGCCCCCAACATTATGCCGATTGAAGCTGAAATTCCAAGAATCTGAAGAATCTGGGCCGTATTGGCTTTGATGATTCTCTGCTCCTGAGCGGCATAAAGTACATCGATTGATGTTTGATAAATCAGGTATATACACCATATCAGAGTAAACAAAATTATTTCATTGGCCAGGGGAATAAAACAGGATGTAATCCCCTCCATTAGAAGTAATATCCCGATAGCTTTAAATGGCCTGCCATACTTTAATTTCCGAACCCATTTCTGTGCAATAAAAACAGACAAAACACTTGATACAATAAAACATACACCCAACTTGTCCATTGACAGATTTAAGTTTTTTGTCATGTAAACCGCTGTGAAGGGTAGGGCTATTGAACTTGTAAATGCCAGAGCAAACGCATTGAAAAGCATAAATAGATACCCATTCCAACTGTATACGGATTCTTTTAAATTTACTTGCAGTGAGCTTTTAGCCGATTTTAACGAGCTTTGTGTATTTTTTACCAATGAGTCACTCATCAAAAGCAGCAAAATGACGGCGAACAGCTCAAATATAAAAAAAACCAGGAAAAAATGTTGCTCCCATATATCCACGCCGAATATCCGTGTTTTGTATACTCTAAGCAAAAGAGAACCGATTATAGCTATGGTCCCGCCGACGGCTGTCCCGAATATCCTGTTGCGACTCAATTTCATGATAAAATCGACACGTTGTTCGTTTTCGCAGGATTCTTTTTTCCATGCATTATAGGACGGTTCAAAAATGACTGCTGAGAGCGCTCTCAATATTTCTACGATCATAAAATGATAGACGTTGTTTACAAAAACATAACCCAGTAGAGCAAATGCGCCCAGCATCTGTCCTACTACAGCCATATTTTTTCGACCGAACTGGTCTGACAGATAACTGGAAATATATCTGAAAATAAGATCCATCAGCGGTTTTAAACCAAGGGCAAAACCAAAGGCGATCATACTGAAGTCCATTTTTACTACTAAAAATGGGATGATCACTTTCATAACGCCGGTATCAAGGTTGTTAAAAAACTCAAACTTCTGAAGTTTTGTTTGATTTCTATTCATCTTGTAGTTATTCCTTTCCTTCAATTGTTCACATGTGTAATGAAGCGAAACACTGTTTCACCATCGCAATAACCATTAATTTTTGTCTCACAACCGCTCACAACAAGCTTTATTTCCACATGATCGTCGGGAAAAACCGGCTTCAGGAAGCTAACTTTACTTAATAAACGTATGTTTAACCTTGTCCTTGACATTTCTAGAGTTTTTGCCAACATTCTCAGGGAAACTTCTAACAATATTATTCCCGGCACTATTGGGTATCCTGGAAAATGTCCCTGAAAATAGTGAGAGTCAGAGACAGGTGTAAATCGTCCAACCATATTGCCATCCGGCTGAATATCAATTGAAAAGCCAAGTTCCTTATCTATTTGCATGATAATTCAATCCTTGCCATGAACGACTGTTCAATATTTTGAGAATGCTGGCACAACCGGCAGAATTTTTTATATGTTTTGACATGTCGACCGCTGCTTGGCGGTATTTGTTGTTGTATATAATTTGATGCAGCCCGTCATAAATTGTTTTGGTATCTAATAGACTAATCCTCTCCATAAAAATGTTCCCGCCCATATTGTGCTTTGATAATTCTTCAATTTTTGGCATGCTGGTTAGGCAGATACCTACCCCTTTTTGTTCCAGTTTTTTAGCATGATACATTTGTTCCATCTGAAATGGGGCAGCCAGTATGGGAATACCAAACTTCATGCAAAGCAGCACCAGGCTGTAACCTCCCTGGCAAAAAACAGCCCTGCAAACAGGCAACAGCTTTTCTGCATTATAACTGTCAACAAACAGAACATTCTTAAAATGGGAATATTGCTTTTGCAGACTAACGGCGTTTTCAGCATGGACAACAAAAAAAACCTCTTTGAGCTTTTGTATGGCTCCGATCGTTTTATGAATGATGCCCAGCTCTTGTTTTTTCTTGGTTCCAAAAGAACATAGTACAGTGTTATGCAAATTTTTTATGGCCGACCCGTTGTGTTTCCAGCCTTGCCATACTAACGGCCCGGTATATTCATACTTATCCGACTCGACATTGACCTTGTCATACTCGGGAACAGAGTGAATTAATTGAAAATCGCCCAACAGTAACGAGCGAATATCGTTTATTGGTTTGCATTTACATCTCTTCAGCAATTTTGAGAAAGGATCGACCCAACTTCCCCACCAATTAGCTTCCCATTGATCGGTAACTGAATTTAACTTTTGTTTAACCTCAGGCGTGAGGCTCTTCTTATAATATAATTTGCGAAACATCCTTTTGGAAGAACTCAATAGAGGAGGAATAACGGATATCATACTTACCCCAGTCATTTTGCAAGCTAATTTGGCTGTATACGATACATTATTGACCACGACATCCGGTTTTTCCTTACGAATCAGCGCCAATTCAGCATCAAATACAGTCTCGATGTGTTGCGGATCCTGAAACCACCTATTGATAAAATGAGATTCAGGTCGTTTTTCCCATAATTGAGGGACAATTTTATATCGATACCGGCTATTGGATGCCAAAAACTTACTGCCGTGTTTGGAAACGGCAAATGCCACGTCAAATCCGTTCCGGGATAAAATATCTGCAAATCCCATATTGTGACATAATTTTGCCAGGGTATGTTCGGATTGAACAAACAATACTTTCTTCATTTTTAACACCTTCCAATCCTAAATTTAATCCAAATGGCAACAAGCATCGCCTTGGTTGCCGATAGATTCACTTAAAAAAGACTAACAAATGAGGTCGTTTACATCTCAGCAACCATAAAAACTCCCTCCAGTACCAAGTCGGATTGACATAAAATTTCTCCCTGAAGGCGTGCTTTTTGCCCTATTTTTTTTGTGATTTCCACCCATATATTTAGCACATCACCGAGGTTGGGGATGATCCCGAATTTCACACGGGGTGAACCAACAAAATATTTTTGTTTTCCTTCCTGTATATCTGATGTAGTTGAATTCATTCCCATCAAATAAGCCCCGCTTTGTAAAAGGCACTCGATCAGTGCGGCTTCCGAGACATAAAAGTTTGCCCCATCCTTGTACACCAGATAAGAATCTTTCATGCTGATATGTTTGCGACAGATGATAAAATCCGATGTCAGCTCCAGAACGTCGTCTATAAATAAAAAAGGAGCACGATGGGGAATAATCTGTTCAATCGGTTCAATTGGGATGCTCATATGACTCCTGCAAGTGCTCACCCCTGGGACTTCCAAGCAGACTTATATAATCATACAACTCTTGCAGTTCCTCATCTTTTTTCAATCCAATCAGGTGTTTAAACTCCGAACCTCCCATGATGGTCATCAGTTCATCGATCACCGTATACATGGGGCGGTCCTCAACAATCGAGGGGAATCTATCCCTTATAAAACCATATATCTCTTGGGTTTGCTTGCCGGCCTTTTTTATATCACAGAAATCTAATCCTTGAACCAAACACAATAGTTGGACAGCAAAAATTCTACATACTCTTTCCACTTGTTCAAGGGATCTCAAGGCTGAACTTGGGCCCATACTGACAATATCCTGGTTGTCTGCGTTGGTGGGAATAGAGTGAATACTGATAGGTGCGCAAAGCGCCTGTAATTCCGCCGTCGTTGAAGATGCCAAATACTGAACTCCCATTAGCCCACATCTCAACCCATGTTGCTCCGGGATTAAAAACGGAGGTAAGTTACCGTTAAGTTTATCGTTTGTTAAACGATTGATCTGCCTTTCTGCTAATACACCTATTTCAGCAATAGCAATACTCAAGTAATCAAGAACCATTGAGCAATACTGTGCATGAAAATGACCACCATGATAAATTGAAACCTCACTCAGATGATCGATCACAATGGGATTATCCGAGGTTGAATTGATTTCTTTTTCCAGAATGGTTTCAACAAAATTGATGGTTTCAACAACCACGCCAAGAATCTGGGGCACACATCGCAGTGAATAAGCGTCCTGAATGGTAATATGGCTGGTCAACAATGTTTCTTTTTTCAGATCTTCTTTCAATTGCTCAAACACCGTTTCATTCTGTCTTGTCAAATTGCTGTCTTGCAGGTGTTTGCTCACCAACTCGGCCACTACTTTTTGACCCCAATGAGATTTGACGGAGTGCAGTTCCGGGCTGAAAGCTTCCGTTGTTCCTCCCAATACTTCAAGACCTATTGCCACACTTATCCTTGATAACTGTACCAGTTTTTTGGCTTGCAATACAGCAAAACATCCCAGGGAGGTTGTCATGGAAGTACCGTTTATCAAGGCCAACCCCTCCTTAAATGACGGAGTGAGAGGTGTGATATCCAGTTCTTTAAACACTTCGCCCGTTGGACGCCATTCCCCCGACATCTGGATTTTTCCTTCTCCGATTAAAACCAGGGCCAAATGTGCCAGATGTACCAAATCTCCGCTGGCACCCACGGAGCCTCTTTCAGGAATCAGCGGACAGAGATCCGCATTTAAAAGTTTGACAAGAAGTTCAATTGCGTCAGGCCTGACACCGGAATAACCCCGGGCAAGGTTGTTGGCTCGCAATAACATGCATCCTCTTACAACTTCCTTACATAAGGGATTGCCATGTCCGGAGCTGTGACTGCGGATTAAATTGACCTGCAATTCATCAATACTTTCCGAAGGAATGATTCGATTACACATCGGCCCAAATCCGCTGTTAATCCCATAAATTACATTGCCGTTTTCAACGACTGATTCAAGAGCCTTCCTGTTTTCCATCACGCGAGTATATGCGGCGCTATCCAACTCTACTCTACAATTATGTAAAGCAACTTTTTCATAATCTTTTAGAGTGAGACTTTTTCCGTTAATGAAAATGCTATCTTCCATATTGCAAACCTAATTTCCTTTATAAGCTGCTTAAGTAGTATTCACAATTATGTTCAGGTATATACGCCGCCGTTGACATCAATCACGGCACCGGTTATATAACTGGACATATTTGAAGTTAAAAACAAAACACATTGGGCTACTTCTTCCGGAGTGCCCAATCGACCCAGAGGAATATGTAAAGAATCTATGATTTTCGGATCCAGATCTTTTGTCATATCTGTGTCGATCATACCTGGTACAACAGCATTAACCCTTATATTCCAGTGAGCAAGTTCCAGAGCCAGACTTTTTGTTAAACCGATAACACCTGCCTTACTGGCAGCATAATTCGTTTGAGCCATTCTGCCACAGACACCACTTAGTGATGAAACATTGACAATAACACCGTTTTTTTGAATGACCATTTGTTTTCCAACTGCCTTACAGCAGTAATAGACACTGTCCAGGTTTGTTGCGATGACATCCTTCCACATGTCATCACGCATGGTCAGCATCAATCCGTCACGTCTTATTCCTGCATTATTTACTAATATGTCTATACCGCCAAACTCGGTATTGACTTCTTTTACCATGTCAACGACTTGTTGTTTGTCTTTTATATCAGCGCGAATAATTCTTCCAGTAACTCCGAAGGATTCTACCATTGCCAATGTTTCTTCCGCCTCTCTTTTTCTGCTATTGTAATGAATGGCAATGGTTGCGCTATTTTGAGCAAACAAACGGGCGATTCCTCGTCCAATTCCTCTGGAACTCCCTGTGATCAAGGCAACTTTACTATGCAAAGACATACTTAACCTTTTTTATTATCATGGGTTTTACACAATATTTAATGATAAAGTGTAAAACCCCGGATTCTTTCATACGGCAGCTTTCTCTTTAAGGCTTTCCAGAATATAATCGGCTATCGTACTGAGTGATACCATCACTTTTGTTAATTCAACCGTTTCTTCGTCGAAAGGTACATCAAATTTTTGCTCAAGAGAGAAGGCCAGTTCCATGAATTCCATTGAATCCAGACTGACAGTTTCTCCACCGTGAAGCGGATCTTCATCCGCCAGAGGCGAAGGATCAATTTCAAGGTTTACCAATAAAATTTCACGTATGGTTGAAATGATTTTTCGTTTATCCATTATCTTTCAACTCCTTAAGATTATGTAAGGTTTCATTTTTAATGTGTCGTATATACTCGTTAAATTTTGATCAGAAAAAAAAGCGTAAATGCTCATGCATGAACACATCATTGATCCGGCAAAACGACACATTTGGAGAAAAATAAAAAATGACTGTTATCTCATTTTCCAACAAGACTCAGTCCCAATGTCAATTAGATAAGCACTGCTATCTGCCTGCCATTCTGGGGAGTTATAACCATCAAGTCTCACCAATTCAGTAGCTAATAAAGATCATCTTGAAATCACCGTTCGCTTGAGCTTTATTTAGAATGACAATTGCGGATCGCTCGGTCTTGACCAAATGACATAAACCAATCCGGCTTAAAAATGTAAAAAATCGAGTATTCCTATTTAATTAAGCCTTATTTGGCTAAACGCTCCCATAAAGGACCACTATAGCCTTTAGCATACATTCGGCTTATTATATCGGCTGTTTTTTGACTGACACCACCGATGATCCAGTTACGACGGCCTTTTTTTTTCCGTTGGCATAGGTAATTATCCAATCCTCCGACAAAGACTTGCTCAGGTAAAAAACAGGTTCCAACAGACTTTCTGATTGATTAATTATTCCTTCATCAATGGCAATATCATACAGGGCAGTATTAGGGTATATCCTCATTCCACAAAAAAAGAATAAAACAGTCTTTTTCAGTTGCTCTGCATTGGAAAAAGTCTCATTAATGGTTTCCATGCTTTCACCGGGGCCGCCTAAAATAAAATAATGAGCAACATGTACATCGGCCGCCAGTGCTTCTTCATGCGCCTCAAAAACATGATCTAACTGAAATGGCTTGCAGTACATCTTTAATTGATAGGCACTTAATGATTCCGTGCCGAATTCAACATGTTTTAAACCTGCTTCCGCCAGCTTTTGATAGTAGTTTTTTGGCGGTTTTAAAGGCGCAAAATAAGCTCCCCAGGGAATGGTTATTCCCTTTTTTTGAATGGCTTGAGCCACTGCCAGACTGTGCGAAGCGTGAGTGTTAAAAACCGAATCAGTGATAAAAATGTATTTTGCTCCGGCGTTTTGCAGTCTCCATGCTTCTTCTGCCACCTCATCAGGTTCAATAAGGCGTAGGCTGCTTCCCTCAATACTTGGGTAGGTGCAATAGATGCATCTGAAACAACATCCCCTCTTAGTTTGCAGGTTAAGCATTCCTCCCTTATTTAAATAAAAATCGGTAAATGATTTTTTCTCAAAATGTCGTTGAAAGGATTTATCCCACGGTTCTGGATATTGTTGCTTTTGAGATGGGGTTATAATCCCCGGGATATTGCTTGTATCTTTTTGTTTTTCAAGTGCATCTATCAATAGAATTAATCGTTCTCCTTCGCCAATCACCCCGTAATCGACTTCCAAATGCGACATTAATTCTTCTGGGAATATTGTAAAACCGGCCCCTCCCACTACGATGTTAGAATCAGTGAATGATCTGATGGTTTTGATAAAATCTCTATAATACCGAATATAACCTGTGGAATAAACCTTATCTGTATTGTCGATATTGCGTATGGAAATACCTATTAGATCCGGTTGAAAGTTACCAATAATATTACCCAATGAATTTGCATGGTCTTTATAATTCATATCAATGACTCTTACGTCATGTTTTTTTTCTATGGATTTTGCAACATAATCCAACCCTAATGGATATACCGGATATGGGTCTGTCAGTGTATTTGCCGAGATCAATAAAACTTTCATCCTTAAGTCATTACCCTCACTTCAATATTTTTCAAGGGGAACGTGTACTATTTGACTTCCACAATTGATGCACCACACTTCCCAGTTTGCGAAAGTGAAATAAATAATAGGGTGTGAAGATCCGAATTAATAAAGTTGTTATTATTCCGCCCAAACGCAATGCGGATATGTTGCTTAAATATATCAATATTTTCCTTCAACAGTGAGGCAAAAATAATATCCAGAAATGAACATTTTCTAAATTCCTCTCCGAATATTGAACTTAAAGCAATAATTGGAGGGGATTCGGGAAAAACATTACGCAAACAGTTTTCTTCAATATTTTGGAAAATGATTAGATCAATTTCTTCTTTTTTGAGTTTTGTTTTGGCCAAAACATTATCCACAGACGTAGTTACAGCGTTTTCGTTTTTTTTGTTCCTGGTAACGCCGACTGACCGAATAATCCCCTTCGCGCCTGAAACCTCTCCTTCTTTTAAAACCAAACAGTCAGCACCAGCGCTGAATGGAATCTCGTCTATTTTTGAGATGAAGGAAGAATCGCCTTCGGCAAGTGCCGCTTTTTTTAATCGCCATGATACAAAATCACAAACCTCGTCAGCACAAATAACCAGAGCATAATCGATCAACCCGTATGAAAGATAGGTCATAGCAATTTCAAGTATCTCATATGCAGTAGTCAAGCCGGCTGAATTAGTCACAACAGGCCCGGTTATCTGATGAGCAATACCAACATAACTTGCCGGTACATTTGGTGAAGTCTCGGGAAACAGGAGAGGATTTCCTTTTTTATATCCGTTTGTTTTTAGAAGTTTATAGAATTTTTGGAGTGAACTTGCGGGCCCCTCCATTGTTCCCATAAAGATTCCAATTTTGCTCGAATCATTTAAGTCGGATAGTTCGGCCTCCATAAGAGCTTCACAAGATGTTGTAATTGCATATTTAGCAATTGAGGAAATTCGGTTATATTTGACATCTCCCATAATCTTTGAAACATCCGGATTGGGTATGTTCCAAGCCATATATGTTTTCATTGAATCAATTTGCCGCTTGGCATCTGTTTGGAACCTTTTAAAATAATCCAACACCGATGGTACATCTTTACCGAATTGTCCATAACTTCCTCTGCCCACTATTGAAGCCGTCATATGTACTTATCCCTCAAATTTGCTTAAAATCAAAACGGCGTTATTTCCGCCGAAACCAAAGCTGTTGTTTAAGACATGTTTAATTTTACGCTGTTGGGGTTCTACAGGTAGAACCAATCCCCGACAAGCACCATCAGGTTCGTTAAGATTTTTATTGGGCGGAATGATCCCTTCATTTATGGCCTTTATACAAATCAGGGATTCAATTGCACCAGCTGCTCCCAGCGTATGTCCTGTTGAACTTTTAGTAGAAGATACGGCAAAGCTGTCGTAATCGGTAAAACATTCTTTAATGGCAATCGCTTCTGCAGAGTCGTTGGCAACGGTAGCAGTACCGTGAGCGTTAATGTAGTCTATAGAAGTATGGGGTAAGCCACTGTCCTTAATCGCTCTTGTCATACAGGCAGCATACCCATCTTTGACCGGACTGGTTAAATTTTTATGACTGTCACTGGAAGCACAAAATCCGGAAATTTTTGCCAAAATTGCTGTATTACGAGCTGTTGCCGATTCCAAATTTTCTAAAATGAGAACTGCGGCACCTTCACCAAGATAAAACCCGTCTCTTTGTTTATCAAAAGGTCGGATTCTGTCCTGTGGATTAATCCCGATTGATCGGAATCCCAATAATGAGGTATAGTCAATAGTATTCACACTACCCACTATAACCCTGGATACAGCTTTGTTCCGTATTAGCATATAGCCGAAAATTAAGGCTTGAACTCCTGATGAACAGGCTGTCATGATAGTTCTGGCACCGTTTTTTAATTTAAGCTTGTTTGCCAAATAGTCAGCCACCGACTGCCAACTCTGTAATTCTATAGCTTGCTCGGGAAATCCTGAATCGTCGTTAATAAAAATATCTCGCAGTATTTCTCCGTTTCTTGTCCCACCGGATGTTGTGCCAACCAGGGCGATTGTATCCTCTACAATGTCTTCAGGGAAAATACCGGCATTGTCCAGAGCGTCTATAGCAGCTTCCAATAGTAGGTTATGGGGTAATTTAGTGATGGTATATTTGCCGTTCGACTCTTCATAATCTTGTCGGTTTTTAAAAAAGCTGGCTTTTGATTCACTTTTTAAATTCAAAAAATCGATGGGGAAAAAATATGACTCGTCATTGAGGATTGAACTGAAAAAAGTATCTATATTGTTTCCTAAAGGTGATCTGATTCCCAATCCGGTTACAATAACAGTTCTTTCATCATCTGCCTGTGGCATGATTATCACCCTTGTTTTTGGTTGAATGTTTTTTATTCCAAATCCATAAATACTACTTGAACCGGAACTCTTAATATCCGGTATCAAAAAGCTATCCTGAAAAGCCTCTGGTTTTGAGTGTCGAGAATTAAGTGATGACAAACCTCTTTGAAATCATTTAGATTCTTCACGTAATAATATGCAGGGTGCACTTTTTTATTGTGAGTTCCGTAATTCATCTACTGTTCTTTTCAGAAAAACAGAGAGTAAATTGTTTTCGGGTCAAGCTCCTTTTTTAAATAAATATTCGCTAATGTTGCGTTGTACCGGGGCCCTATTGCTGCTCATTCACTTAATGTCTCAATAAAGCTTGTTTTTGTGTAATACTTCTTTAATAATGAAGATTAATTATTCATTATTAAAGAAGCCATGGACCTTCTTTAATAATGAATATTAAAGAATTTCAGTCTGTTTTAAGATTTTATTTGGAAGCCCTGCTCAGATACTGTATGATGTATAACATGATTCATTTTAAAAGAATGCTTTATATTACAATGTTTTATATCAAAATAAATAGTTAATGTAGGCTTAATATGAATAAGAAAACTTCTTTAGTCAAGAAAAAAATGAATGTTCTTGAAAAATCATAAAATGTTTTTTAAATAACTGATATGAAAAGAAAATTAGGTTTATAATATGAAATGGACGGCAATATCTAATGAGATTTACGCTATAACTATCATGGATATTTGTTATATGAATAAGTTATCATCGCCAACAAGTCTGTTGAATAAAGCCAAGCGGCAGGAATGGCCATATGAAGAGATGCACGGTCCTGGAAAACCTGTTCATCATTATTCACTTCAGGCATTGCCGGATGACATTCAAACAGCTTGGGCTGCCTGGGATGAGTTAAAATACCGAGAAGCAGTAGAAGAGGAAGTTGAAAAAGGCAGGACGGAGCAAATTCGGAAAATACCCAAACCAATAACCCTTGAGCATGCCAAAGAAGTTCTGAAGTGGCATAGCCGGTCTGCATATTACAAATTGCCTGATAAAAAAAATCTGAAGAAAGGAGCAACCTTCAAAAAATATGACGGAATCAGTAAAGGACTTTGTATTGATGCGGCCATAATTTTAAAGAAACGATTCCCAGAATTAAACAACACTGATTTACCGACAATTCAACCGGAACTTCCACCAAAACGGACTTGGAATGTTGAAGTTCCTTTTGATCAAATCAGAAGAGATTCAAAGATATGTACCAACTGCGAATTTGGGGATTATATTGAAAACAATATGAACCTTGAATACTGTCCCCATTGTGAATGCGAGGAAAAGCTTATTAGTCATTGTCCGGAATGCGGAGTGCCCATCGTTTATCCATATGCCAATCGTTGTACAAAATGCCGAACTATTTTCAGGAAGAGACCAGCACCTCTTCCCAAATAGTAATGTCTTCCAGACAATAACAACAATTCTCTTCATCAATATGATGCAGCAATCCGCATTTTCTGCATCGTTTAAAAATAGTATGAATGACAAGGTTGTTTTTATTGTGGTCCTGCTCAATTGTTCTTTCCTGCTTTTGATTTATCATTCGTCATTTCTCATTTTCTAAAAAATTTGTATTTCCAGCAGCCTTTTTTACCTTAATGTTGTCTTTTTCATACATTTTTGGATCTGCCGTTGTTGGTCTCACTGGTTTTTTGCAATCCATTTGCTGATGATTTAATCAAATCGGTGATGTTTGCTAAAGCGATATGCACTAAAATGTGATCCGAATTTAATTGGTAAATTGTGTCTCCGGGTATATTTATAAAGGCTAAAAGGAGAATATTATTACATCAATCAAAGTGTAAAATTTGGATATGTAATGACTATTCTATGATATCATGTTGATAACGGTACTTGATAAATATATCTGTAAAAGAAGATGCATTTTCACATATTATTTCAGATTGTGTCAAATATAAACATAAAATATCAATGATTTACGGATTCATAGAAAATAGAAAAGATATCACCTTATATATATTTAGGCTCTTTATGCATGCTAATATTGTTGCAATATTGTTAAAAACAAAAATACTTGTTTTTAATCTTAATGTGTAATGAATATGTTTCGAATAAAAGTTAAACATATTGCATCATGTTAAAAAATATATTAACTCAAAATTTATTCTAATATAAAATTGTTTATATATCCTACAATTTGTTTTTGGCATTTTAGAGTTTTTAAAAATCAAAAATATCCAATAATTGTTGATGTTTGGCTACCCCGCAACAAAATTCACATGCTGTTTTCCCGAGTTACAAATGTCGATTGAAGCAAACGCCAAACAGTGAGGCGGGGCATAATATTACAGGAACGTGAGAGAATTAAGGAGACATATACTTCTGTTTTTCTCTGATTATGTGAAAAAGACCAATTCTCCTGCTGTTTCCAACAACACTCCTCGAAATAAAACTTGTTTTCATCATGATGGTCTTTATTTTGCATAAGGCCTTACGTAAATTTATAATTACTTTTAAATAATATCACTGGCAAAGCACCTAATCATCTGGAATAGTGGATGATAACTCTCGGTATAGACACAGGTTTGTTTATGCAAAATAGAGCTGAGGAATTGAAAAAATATAAAAAAATTTCCAAAATAATGAAAATTTTTCTAGCGACATTTATCTATCTGATTATTTTAGCAGTCTCAAGTCAAATTACTTCTGTTTTAGCACAAAACAGAAGCCTAAATGCCGATAATACCGACACGAAACAAAAAGAAGAAATTACTGGAGAAGAGGAAAATAGTACACTTCATGCTTTGCTGACGGATTCATTGAATTCGGATGCAACCGGAGATTCCAAGAGAGAAACAGATTTGTTAAAGGCCACTGATACACCAAAATCAGATGATTTTGGTGAAAACAATTCAGTCAAACAGAAATTTATTGCTCAAAAAAGCGATTTATTAATTCCTCCACTGGAGTTCCTGGGCAATTTTACAGAGCCCGAACGTTCCATCCTGTCAAATAGAGTAAAATACATTCTTTCACACTATTACAACTTGGGTACGGATACAACGGCAGATATTGATCGTGTTTTTTCCATGCGAGTGATCCAAAATGGAGATATTGTTCAGTTTATAACTGATTTTGAATTGGGTGGTAAAAAGATAATGGAGGAGATTATATGCCAGGAATGTAAACTGATCGATTTATATGAAAGCATTAACCGGTTGATCGAGCAATCGGTGCAACACGATGAAAACATATCATCATATGACCGGATTCGAATCAAGCAGGACCTTTCCGCAGACTGGGAGGAGAAAAAGACCGATTTAAAATGGCACATTACAGCTACTTCCATCATGGTTGTTTCATATTGGTTCTCCATGGAAGAAGCTAAAAAACATAACGACTATGTAAACAAAAACAAAAAACTGAAATCTCAGCTGGCTGTGGCTACTTCTCAGTCGGACATTATACATTTAAATTCTGAAATCAGTGATAATGAAGGGCAAATCAATACCCATAAACGGAATTATGATCTGTTTTCACTTGTTGCTTTAGGTGGTCTTGGCTGGGAAACATACCTCCTGTACAAACACATTTTTTCTAACGAAACCAACGAAAAAACCAGAAATCCAATGTTAAGCTTTAATTACAGTCCTCAATCACAATCAGCTAACATTTCAATAAAATTAGCTTTTTAGTCTACAGTTTTGTTAGGCTTGGCACAGCGGAAGATTTAAAATCACCCATAGTAATATGTGAAAACAATCTTTTATTCATTTCGTTTTAATATCAATACTATACGGGTCAATGGAGAGTTATGAAACATACCAAAAAAACATGGATAATACAATGTTATTTAACATGCTTGTCGATGCTTCTTTTTGTCCTGGTGTCGTGTAATTCAGTTGATGAATACAGCGATGATCACCCCACAGGAAATCTGGATGTTACTGCACCCGAATCGTCATCTATAAAAATCAACGAGGATGATCCCATCACCTATTCCAGATTTGTGACCATCACACTGCGCGCAACAGATAATGTGGGAGTCACTGCGTATGTCCTGTCAGAAGATAGCGAGTTTATTTTCAGTAACGAAACCATCCCCTGGACCGATGCAAATAACGAGAAAGACATATCCGTTGATGTGTCTTTTGAGTTGAGCATAGACGAAGGAACAAAGAATATTTATGCCTGGTTTAAAGATGCTGAAAACAACGTCTCAGCCAGAAGTACTGATTCTATTGAGTTAATCGCATTAATCGATGATTTTGATATGCCTGCCAATCCATCTATTGTAATCAATAGTGGCAATCCACAGACAGCCTCCATTTATGTCAATGTTGATCTGTCAGCAGATGATAACAAAGGTGTGACAGCTTACTATCTTTCTGAGGAAAGTTCCGAACCCGAAGTGAATGCGGCTGGTTGGGTATCAGTAGGATCTTCCGGGGCATACTCAGGAACAGGTAATTTTATTTTAAGTGACACCGAAGAAATAAAAACCATTTATGCCTGGTTTAAAGATGCTGCCGGAAATATCTCTGAATCTTCCAGCGATACTATTGAATATACAACGGTTTCCAGTGATGTGACGGCACCTTTTAACGTGGCTTTATTGATCAACAATGATGATCTGGAAACCACCTCGTTGACCTTAACCATCGATCTTTCTGCCGATGATGATGAAGGTGTTACCGCTTTTTATCTTTCTGAAAACGTAACACCGCCCGATGCCGTTTCGCCGGGGTGGACCTCTGTCAGCTCTACCGCATCTTATTCCGGTTCCCTTTATTTTGTATTAAATAACGGCACTGGAGAAAAAACCGTTTATGGATGGTTCAAAGATGCAGCCGGAAATGTTTCTGATACTACTTTCGACACCATCACCTATTCGATATACGACACAGAACCACCGGATAATACAGATATCATTATCAATAATGGAGATATTTCCACCGATACTCTGAATGTGTCGATTTCACTGGCGGCTACAGATAACTATGGTGTTATCGGGTATTGTTTATCCGAGGATGGAACAACGCCTGATCCGGGAAATCCTGCCTGGGTGACAGTTGATAGTTCAACCGATTTTTCAGGGATGGATAGCTTTACTTTCAGCAATGGTTATGGCGATAAAACCGTATATATATTTTTTAAAGATGATGCCGGCAATGTATCGTTAACATCAAGCGATACTATTTTGTTCAAGGTAGAGCCCTATATTTTTGCCGGTGGTTATCATTCATGTGCTGTAACAAATGACGGGACAGAGTATTGTTGGGGGAGCAATAATTGGGGACAATTGGCGGATGTTGACTTAAACAATCATTTGAATCCCATTCCGGTGGGCGATATTGATGATACTGTCCAGTTTGCCGGCAGCGCAACACATACTTGCGCTTTGATAAAAGGTGGTACTATAAAGTGTTGGGGAGACAACAGATATGGTCAATTGGGCTTGGAGAGAATAGATAGTGTTGATCCGCAAATCACGCCGGAACAAATTTCCACGAATCATATCGATTCGGCCGTCCAGATTTATGCCGGTAATTATCATGGTTGTGCTTTATTGGCGAACAGCAGTATTAAATGCTGGGGATTAAACAACTATGGGCAATTGGGGTATGGAAGTTTGGGTGGAAGTCTGCCGGTACCTATTCAAGTGTCGGGAATAACCAATGCTGTCCAGATAGCTCAAGGGCAGGGGATGGCTAATCATGCCTGTGTCACGTTGGATGATGGTAAAGTTAACTGCTGGGGGCGAGGAAACGCCAGACAATTGGGAATCAACGAAACTACAAATAAGAGTGAACCGGTTGAAGTGACTGGTATTACAACCGCTGTACAGGTTGATGTCGGCTATTTGCATAGTTGTGCAGTGTTAATCAATGGAGCTGTTAAATGCTGGGGATTAAACAATTATGGGCAACTGGGATATGGTGACAATAGTGTTCATACTGAACCTGTTGTTGATGTTGTTGATATAGATGGCAGTACGGACGTAGCTGTTCAGGTTGCTTTGGGTTACTACCATAGTTGTGCCATATTGGATACTGGTGCTGTTAAGTGTTGGGGATACGGGGGATATGGTCAATTGGGAACAGGCAACAATGGCACTTCGTACATTCCGGTTGATGTTGTCGATATTACAAATGCTGTACAATTATCTCTCGGTGTTTATCATTCATGTGCGCTTCTGGATGACGGCGATATGCAGTGCTGGGGGTATGGAGTTTATGGTCAGACAGGCTTCGGTGCGCCAGTGAATGTAAACAGACCGGTCTCGGTAGATTTTTGATATCATTCACTATAGGTTTTATTTAAGCCACCTGCTTTCCCGAGTTACATATGGTGATTAAAGTAATCCACAAATGGTGAGTCTTCCCTTTACAGAAAAAACAAAACAAATTGTGGGAGAGGGCTTTATGTCCTCGGGCAGGTATATAGTTCTTTAAATTTTCGACATTCTATTCAGGATGACAGTAAAAGATTAATATGCTTTTATTAAAACAACTTATCAACATCCAAGTCTTGATTTTATATTTGTCAGAGCTTTTTCTGCATCTGTCATCATTTCCTGATACAGCTCCTGGATAGTCAGAACTTTATTGGCCAGTCCCACACTCTGGCCGGCCATAAGTGATCCTGCGTCAATATCCCCATCTTGAACCGCCTTTCTTAGAGCGCCCATCCAGAAGTTCTCAACTTCGTACTGAGCTTCTTTTTTTGAAATTTCGCTGTTTCTATTTTTGAGGATCAATTCCATTTGTAGATTGGCAAAATCAGACATACCTTTATTGCGTAAAGCCCTGACGGCAACTACGTTCAGCTCTGACCCCACTGCCGGGGTGGCAATGGCGTCTCGCGCCCTGGCCTTGATAAAGGCTTCTCTAAATTTTGGATTGACCTCGCATTCTCTGGTCAGGATAAAACGGGTTCCCATTTGAACTCCAGCCGCGCCCATTAATAGGAGATGTGCCATCATTTGCCCCGTGGCAATTCCCCCGGCCACAAAAACAGGAACCTCATCCGTATTCAACAATACCTGTTGCAAAAGGATAATCAATGATACATGTCCGATATGGCCGCCTGCTTCGCTACCTTCCAGCATCAAGGCATCGATACCGGAGTTAATCATTCGTTTGGCTATAGAATTGTTGGAAGCGAAGGCGAGAACTTTTGCACCACTCTCCTTGGCTTTTTTTACTTCTGATGCTTTGGGAAAACTACCGGCAAAAACGATAAAGGGAACTTTTTTTTGTATCGTCAATTCGAGATGTTGTGCGTAGTTGGGTGATATGGTGATAAGATTTACTGCAAATGGTTGTTGAGTTAAAGCACGTGTTTTGTCGATTTCCTTTTCCAGTTCTTCCGGCGGCATGTTACCGGCGGCTAAACATCCAAATCCTCCAGCATTGCAGACAGCTGAAACAAACCGATGAGTGGAAATCCATGTCATGGCGCCAGCCATTATCGGATATTTCACTCCTAAAAAATCCTGACCCTTTTTCCACAACCTATTTAACTGTTCCATATTTTTCCCTTTCTATCCGTGATAGTCTTACTCGATTTTATACCCGTTTTTTTTCAAACGATTATTTTTACACAACCTTTGGATATTTCAAACAAAATAATCAAAAAGTCAGTTTTTTATATTGTAATTATTGAAGAATTGCTAAGATATGGTAATATACCATCAGGTTTTTCGATCCTGGCCATCGAATAAAATAATTGGATCTGAAACAGAAAATAAATTACTCTTTTATAAGAACTGCAAAGTTATTCAAATTGTAAAAGATATTAAGGTTGATAACAATTGAATGAACAGGGATTGTCATGCAAAAACAGTCAAACCAGTGGAAAAAACGGATTATCTATCTGTTATTCCCGGAATACACAAACAACAATGCTCAATGGAATATAACTTTCAAATACAACAGAGGAATTCATAAATGGCTGGGCATTACCAAAGTGTTCCTTTGGTTAACGGTCGCCATAATGATTTCAATGCTGCTTGCCAGCCTAAAATAGCCGGCAGGTAAGTGTTTGTTTCCGGTATCAAATCCACTTATTCATTTTTAAGATCGGTAATATTGGCAAAATAATCAAGGGATTCAGGATTTCGTAGGGCATCTTTGTTCAAAACCGGTTTCCCTTCGATGATTTTTTTAACTGCCAATTCGACCTTTTTCATGTTTAATGTATAGGGGATATCCGGCACAGCCATGATTTTTGCCGGGACATGTCGGGGGGATGCATTGGTACGAATAGTTTTTCGGATTTTATCAGCCAATTTTTCGGTCAATTCATTGCCTTTGGCCAGTTTCACAAACAGGAGCACTCGAACATCATTATTCCAGTTTTGCCCCACAATAACACTGTCCTCAATTTCATCGAATTGTTCTACTTGACGGTAAATTTCCGCTGTTCCGATTCGAACACCTCCCGGGTTCAATGTGGCGTCTGAACGTCCATAAATGACCACGCCACCTCGTTCGGTGATCTCGATAAAATCTCCATGCCGCCAGACATTAGGATAAACGTTGAAATAAGCTTTGTGGTATTTTTTATTGTCCGGATCATCCCAGAAATAAATGGGCATTGACGGAAAAGGTGCTGAACAGACCAATTCACCTTGCTGTTGCAGGATGGAATTGCCTTCATCATCGAATGCTTCTACCTTCATGGCCAATCCTCTGCATTGCAATTCACCAGAATAAACAGGAGCCATTGGATTCCCCAAAGCAAAACAACCGTTTAAGTCGGTTCCACCGGATATGGAAGCCAGCTGAAGGTCTTTTTTAATATCCTGGTATACAAAATCAAATCCCTCAATTGAAAGTGGAGATCCGGTGGAGAGTACCGCCCGTAGTGATGATAGATCATATTCTTTTCCCGGCTTGATGCCTTCTCCCTGTAAGGCGGTCAGGTAACCGGCGCTGGTCCCGAAGACTGAAATTTTCTCATTTTGTGCCATTTCCCATAGTACCCCCGGATGAGGATGAAACGGATTGCCGTCAAACAACACCAGTGACGCCCCCGTAGAAAGGGAACAGGTTAACCAGTTCCACATCATCCAGCCACAGGTAGTGAAGTAGAAGATAGTGTCCTCCCGTTTCAAATCGGTATGCAGAATCAACTCTTTCATCTGGTGAACAAGAATGCCGCCGGCACTCTGCACCATGCACTTAGGTAGCCCGGTTGTACCGGAGGAATACATGACATAAAGCGGGTGCTCAAACGGCAGTTGTTCAAATTCTATTTCAAGATTGGATTCACTGGAAATAAAGTCCTGATAGTGCACAGAGTTGGGAACATGGCTGATATCCATCTTTTCTTTTATATAGGGGACCACTACCACCTTTTCAATGGAGGGAAGCTGTTCCAGGATATGAAAAATCCGTTTCAATGAGTCCAATGATTTTCCCTTAAAAAAGTAACCGTCAGCAGTAAAGATGACTTTGGGGCGAATCTGGCCAAAGCGGTCAAGCACTCCTTTGATTCCAAAATCCGGTGAGCACGAAGACCATAACGCACCGATACTGGTCGCCGCCAGCATTGCTATGATGGTTTGAGGCATATTGGGCATAAAACCAACCACTCGATCGCCGGATTGAACGCCGAAATCCCTCAGTGCTTTCGCTAATTTAGCTGTTTCATTGTATAGTTGTGCATAGGTCAGTCGGATCGGGTCGCGGGCTTCACCTTTAAAGATCAGGGCTATTTTATCATCCCGGTAGCGGAGAAGGTTTTCTGCGAAGTTAAGATGAGCGCCGGGAAACCATTTGGTACCGGGCATCTTGACGATATCATCCGCCACTCGATCATATGATTTTGAGGCTTTAATACCTACAAAATCCCATAAGGTTGCCCAAAAATCGGAAAGATTGTTGATGGACCATTGATAAAGCCCGTCATAGTCGACAAATGTCTGGCCATATTTTTTATTCACCACTGTCATAAAACGATACATGTTGGTTTGTTTGGCCTGATCTTCCGTAGGTTTCCATAACAGTTTGTTCATGATTGACCTCTCAAAAAATGGATGCAAATCAAAAATCGATTTTCTTTAATCGAAAAAATGGAAATGAAAAGACGGACATTCAAAATAGTGCCTAACATAAAAAAACGGTGTTTGTCATTATCGTTCTTTAATGTATCAAAATGTAAGATGAGTTTGATTTGAATGAATAATAGGAAGGATATTGGGCAGATCAATACATATGTTCTATTCAAAAAAAAATCAGATCAAATATTTATGAATATGCAATTTACAAGGTTTTCCATCGGGCAAGAAGTATTTCAAAAATGCTATATTTACTAATGGATTTAACAGAGTATTCAGTGCCGTTCACAATAGCATCTGCGGCCAGAATACCGCTTTTAATAGCCGGACCAATACCCTCTCCCATATCGACAGTGGCTAGTCCGGCTGCATCCCCTATAATAAAAGCATTATCTCGTTCCACCGTTTGTACATTCCGGCGTAGAAAATAGTTATATCCTTTGGGAGAAAACATATGATTTTTTACTAAACCATTGTTATTTAGTTTTTCAACCAGCAGATTCCAGTGATAACGGATGGTTTTTCCTTTTTTTTTGAGCCGGGCGAGTTTTCCACCAATCCCAACATTCAAAATCCCATGACCTTTGGGAACATACCAGGAATATCCCGGTAGTTTATTGTCCAGAAACCACAAATGGCATTCTGGATCGATGGTGTCGTATTCGAATTCCTCTTCCAGGGTGGTAATTAATTGATCCCTGCTCCTGGGGTTTATCTCTTTGAAAAAGGAGTGATAAACCCGGCAACCGGTTCCACCGGCGCCC
>JBFFHJ010000019.1:0-115868 GCA_041556995.1 bacterium
ATCGAACCACAGAGTGGATACTAACATTTAAAAATACCTAGCAACCAAGGGGTTAGGTTTGCGTTTTTGCATCAATTCTAAAAATTATTTTTTCAATTAGTTGCATACTTTAACGCAAAAACGCAAGCCTGACCCCATACAAAAATTGGGTGACTATGTTATCCAATTTTCATCAATTGAGGTCAACATGGATTATGTTAAGCCCTTCCTTTCGGCAATAAATGAGGAATCTGCGATGAGTCATATTCGCCAGCTGACTCAGAATACACCGAAAAGATGGTCCGGTTCAGGAGACGATCAAAAAGCAGCAGAGTATATCAACGCGAAGATGTCTGAATTCGGGTTGCACACTGAAATGCAGAAATTTGTAACCTTTAACAGCTCACCTGTTTTTTCGGAATTAAGGGTGGTCGAGCCGGAACAGATGAACATCGCAAGTCTCCCTTGCTGTCACATTCAATCCACACCCGAGGGTGGGTTGACAACAGAAATCATTGATGTCGGTGCTGGAGCAGAGAGTGATTATCTGGGGAAAGATGTTCGAGGCAAGGCTGTTTTAGTTGAAGTTTCATATGCGCCCCCAACACCCGAGAAGGCGAGAATAGCAGCAAGCAAAGGGGCATCCGCAATCGTCTGCATGAATTGGGGAAAAGACCAACCGGTCATTTGTAATCGAGGTCTGAAAGCAGTTTGGGGGAATCCCACGCCTCAAAATATTAAGGACATTCCCAAGATCTCAGGACTGAGTATAAGTCGCAGAGACGGTGAAAGAATAAGAAAGCTTTGTTCATTGAATTCGAGCGTAACGGTTTATCTGCAAGCCAAGTCGGATAATCGATGGGAAGAACTGTCCCAGCCGATAGCAATCTTGGAATCTCCGCATGCAGGGGAAGAGTTTATTCTTATCTCCGGACATATTGATGCATGGGAACCTGGGGTTACCTGCAATGCGACGGGAAACGGTGTAATGCTTGAGCTGGCGCGTATCTTTGCCGTCAATAAGAAATTGCTTAAAAAAAATCTCGTATTTGCTTTTTGGAACGGACACGAGATTGCAGAAGCCGCCGGATCTACCTGGTACGTGGACAACAATTGGGATCAGCTGCGAGATAACTGCATTGCCAACTTTACCATCGACTCACCCGGAATTATTCGAGCTTCAAGGTATCTTGCCTATACCTCTTTGGAATTAATGGATTACACCAGGAATACTTTAGGGAAGTATCTACAAGAGGAAATCATTGTATCCAGGCTAAAAAAAATCGGAGATCAGTCTTTTATGGGAATCGGCATCCCTTCGATTTATGGTCGGATGTCTCTTTCAGAACAAGAAATTATAGAAAACAACGGGGCCACATTAGGATGGTGGAATCACACCGTCGAAGATACACTGGACAAAGCAGATCCAAAGGTAATCTACAAAGATCTCGTCGCCTATACGGTTTTAATATCAGAATTGGCAAACGCTGACGTACTGCCTTATGATTTTTCCAATAGTGCAAGAAGTATAAAAAGTAATTTGGAAAGTATGAGTCAAGACGACAAAAATGATTTGCAGTTAAATGAGCTTATTGAAAGAGCAAATCAGTTGGAAAACGAAATCGTAAGGTTGAATCACTGGATAGATAAGCATGGATTAAATAATCCATCCGTAAAAGATGTAAACTTAATAAACAAATGCCTGACGGATCTGAGCAGGGTATTGACGAATCCCTTCCAGACAGTTTGTGACCGTTACAATCAAGATTCCTATGGCCTCTCGGATTTATCTGCTCCGATACCGCTTTTTTATCCGGTTGCAAGCCGTGCTAACTTGCAATTTTCCACTGAACTCTATCAAACAGTGCAGACCATGCTGATAAAAAGAAGAAATCGCATATCCGATGCCCTGAAAAGAGCAGTGGATTCAGCACATTTGACCAACGAAATCATTAGCACACCTCAATAAATTTTTTGAGGGGGGGGATAATTTAAAAACCTTAGATAAAAGGAGTTCCTGATGAAAAAACGATGTAGATTTTTAACAATTCTTATCACGGCAGCATTGATTTTAATCGGGGTTTTCCAAACGACTGTCTTTGGAAAAGGGCGAGATATAGTTGTTGCTTTGTCGGGACAGGTGTTATCACTTGATCCTCAACGAAGCGCAGGCACTCCCTCTGAAAGTGTGCGCCGTCACATGTACGAGACATTGGTTTACGCAGATGAGAACAACCTCATACATCCTTGGTTGGCCGAAAAATGGATAGTATCGGATGATGGTCTCACCTGGAAATTTTATCTCAGAAAAGGTGTTAAATTCCATGACGGTACGTCAATGGATGCAGATGCTGTGGAAAAATCATTTGCCAGATTGTTTGATGAATCAACCGGATCGAACCGGCGTTACCTCTATGCCGATTTTGATGAAGTAAAAGCAATAGGAAAGTATATAGTTCAAATTAAAACCAATATTCGAAAGGCCAGTTTTTTACACTTGATGGCATATGGCGGAGCCAGTGTCGTCAGTCCGTCTGCTTTGGAAAAGTGGGGAAAAAATTTGACCAATCATCCGGTAGGAACCGGCCCATACATGATGCAAAATATGGTAACCGGTGAATTTATACAATTGACTGCCTTTAAGGATTACTGGAAAGGAAATCCCAACCTGCACAGCGTCAAGTTTATGAGTGTGAAGGAAGAGGCAACTCGCGTAACAATGCTTGAAAATGGAGAAGCGGATTTTATTGTCAATGTTCCTCCCCAAGATCTTTCTCGCCTGGAACAAAACCCAAAAATTACCGTCAGACGTGATCCCAGTAACCGAGTGGCTCATATCGGCTTAAATGTCAACAAAGCACCCTTTAATAACGAAAAGGTTCGTCAGGCTGTGAACTATGCTGTTAACCGACCTTTGATTGTGAAAGGTGTTTTGGGTGGAATCGGCAATCCTGCTGAATCCGTTTTAGCGCCGGCCACGTGGGGCTTTGCACCAGTTAGTCCATACAAATATGATAAAGAAAAGGCTGTTTCTTTGCTCAAAGAAGCCGGCTATCCCAATGGATTTAAAGGAAAATTATGGACTCCCAACGGACGCTATTTCCGGGATAAAGAAACCTCTTTAGCCGTTGCCGGACAACTTAAAAAGATAGGTATTGATCTGGAAGTGGAGGTAATTGACTGGGGCCAGTATCTGAAGATGCTACGTGTCGGCATGAATCAAGGCAATAACGTTGAGGCCTATATGCTTGGCTGGGAATCTGTGACAGGTGAAGCCAATTATCTGATGAATGCAGTGTTTACAACAAAAAATCATCCTCCCAAAGGTTGGAATACCATGTTTTACAGTAATCTGCGGGTTGACGAGCTAACCAGTATTTCCACTCAGACCATTGACGATAATAAACGGAAAGCACAGTTTAAAGAATTTCAAGAGATCGTTATCAAAGAAGCGCCTTGGATTCCTCTATACGTTTATCAACAAGTGAGTGCCCATCGGTCTGATCTTGCCGGGATTACCATTTTGCCCATGGAAGCACCACTATTTACTGAAGCATACATTAAATGATCTATTTATCCGTTGCCGGTGATTCCGAAAGGCAACGGATAATTTTTACCGGAACATTACACCGGCAGTAGATTGGATTAATGGTTTTAAATAACAGATATGATGAAATCGTATAAAGTCCGAAATTGGTTTATATCGTCATTCCCGCATTTGCGGGAATCCAGTTAAAACAAATACATCTGGTTTCCCGCAAATGCGGGAGTGACGATTTTGGGACTTTTTACAGCTTTGTAAAATATAACCTTCAATATCAGAGCGATACATGAAAAATCAAGAAGTTGGCAAAGCCGTGCAGAGAATGGCCGGGTTTACAGCGCTGCTTTATTATCATCTGACCAAAGCAATGATAGATGAATACGGAGATGATGCAAAAGCTGTGATAAAAAAAGCAATAAAGGAATTTGGTTTGGAGCGAGGACAAAACATAGCCAAAAAGGTTCTTGAGAACGGCGAAGAATTGACGATTGCCAATTTGGATAAATATTACGATATGCCTATCAGTCAGGGCTGGGAACCTTCAGCGGAATATAAAGAGAAAATCAAACGCAGCACAACAGAGAGCTGCGTTTTTGCCCAAGTTTGGATCGAAAAAGCATGGCAAGAGGTCGGCCATATTTACTGTGAAGTCGATCCGGCGATAAGAGAGGGATATAATACCAACATTGAATATACACCTGACAAAAACCTGCTTATGGGAGATTCATTTTGCTCATCGGTCACTCGATATAAAAACTCTTAACAAGAGGCTCATATAACTGTAATAATTAAATAAAGTCATTCACTTTAAGAATCATTCTGATAGATATCCCCAAAGGGGGAATTTTTAAATCAAACTCGTCTTAACTTAATGCATAGTTAAACGAGTTTTGGATGAAGTGTTAATTGCCATATTCATATTTAAAAAAAAATGGATGAAATGTTAAGAAATGAAATCACCGAACGTCGAGTGAAGTGTTTGGCGGAAGTTGCAAACAGGGGGTTTGATGCATTGTTGGTAGTCGGCAAAGGGCCTGAACGAGCCGGTGATATGATGTATTTAGCGAATCATAAGCCCTTACTGCCCGGACATCCGCGTCGCTATACTTTCAAGGGGCGTGGGTATTCTCTTTTATTACTTCCCCTGGATGATGAACCGGCACTGGCAGTGACGACACCTTTTTACGAAGACGATATCGCAGTGACTGATATCCGTTTCGGCAACAATCTGCTGCATACCATTGGAAACATCATTAGGGAGAAAAAGCTGACTCGAGCAGACATCGGATTGGTGGGAACAGATGTTTTTCCCATGGCATTATACCAAGATCTTTTGAAAGAGTTGCCTGGTGTAAGATTCATGCCGGCTGATGATATCGTAATGAATCTGAGAGCGGTGAAAAGCGATTATGAAATATCACTTCTAAGGGAAGGAGCATCCATTGCCGACCAGGTTTGTCTGGAGGTTAAGAGCGCAATTACTCCGGGAATCAAGGAAAGCAAAATCGGCAATCTAATCATAGAGTTACTTAGATCAAAAGGTGTTGCGATGCCGTTTGCCACCTGTCAGTCCGGTGATAGATCAAAGGAGCCATACGACCATGTACCGGTTTCTGATAAGGTAATAGAAGACGGCGATATGATTCACATGGAGATCAATGGCCGTTATAAAGGCTATATGATTGATATTTGCCGTTCCACAGTAGCCGGCTCTGCCAATAAGGACCAACGCAGACTTTTGGAATTAACCTTAAACATGCTTGATGTAGCAATAGCTGCTACTAAACCGGGTATCAGGGCAGAAGAACTGGAACGAATCAGCGGCCGGATAGCTCTTGAAAACAATTTGGGAGCAAACTTTACTGCTGCATACGGCGGCCCGGGGACTTATCTGGGACATGCTATCGGACTTGGCACTGATGAACCGCCTTGTTTGGCTAAAGGAGATAAAACAATCCTCCAGGCGGGAATGGTTTTAACGATCGAACCGGGCTTATACCGGACACCCTATGGCGGATGTAGAATAGAAGATGAGGTACTGGTTACAGAGACCGGATCGGAAATATTGAATAGCGACGATCGCAAATGGTGGGATTAACGTCGATGAACCGGTCATCTAAAATAAACCTTTTTATCTAAACAAAAAACTCCAGACGGCTGTCGATGAATTATATTATTAAAAGACTTTTTTCAATTATTCCCGTTCTTCTCTTAGCATCTATAGTTGTATTTTTGATCATCCACGTCATTCCCGGCGATCCTGCCGAGCTTATTGCCGGGCCGGGAGTTCCGGACAGCGAGATTCAGATCATCAGGGAAGAAATGGGATTAGATAAAAGCCTGCCCCAACAGTATATAATTTGGCTTTACAACATCGTCCAGGGAGATTTTGGTCAATCTTTGGTATATGGCGGTCCCATAAGACCACTGGTTATAGAAAGATTCATCAACACTTTTAACCTGACGCTTGCAGGCATCCTGTTCGCTATGCTGATCGGCATCCCTTTGGGCATTGCCGCAGCAATTAAACAAAATACAGTGATTGATGTTTTCGTCATGGGGTTGTCTATCATCGGTATTTCCATGCCGATTTTTTGGTCCGGCCTTCTGCTGATTCTCTTTTTTTCCGTTAACCTGGCCTTGTTCCCTGCGACCGGTATCGGCGGTTTTTCTCATATTGTTTTGCCGGCGATAACCATCGGCTCAAATTCAATGGCTATTATTGCCAGGATGACAAGATCAAGCATGCTGGAAGTACTAAAACAAGATTATGTTCTTGCCGCAGAGGCGAGAGGAATCCCGTACATTGTAATCATTCTAAAACATGCTTTTAAAAATGCACTCATTCCTATCATCACAATCATTGCCATACAATTCGGTTATTTGTTGGGCGGTGCTGTCGTTACGGAAACAGTATTTGTCTATCCCGGATTAGGGCGTCTGTTGGTGGATGCTATCGCTCGGAGAGATTACCCGGTAGTTCAGGCTTGCATTTTGCTCATTGCTGTCTTGTTCATTCTTATCAATATCATCGTAGACATCATCTATACTTATATTGATCCTAAAATCAGATACGATAGTTGAGGTGTAAATTGAAATTTTTTAGAGCTCTAACAAAAAACAAACTTGCCGTGACCGGATTAGTCATCATCTCGGTTTTCATCATAATGGCCATTATAGCTCCAATTATTGCAAACCGAGACCCTACCGAACAAAACTTGGAATTTGTATTGCAGAAACCTGACAGTCAATTCATTTTCGGGACGGATGAATTGGGACGCGACATATTCAGTCGCGTCGTCTGGGGGGCCAGAAATTCCCTCATTATTGGAGTCTTAGTAGTGGCACTGGGTGGAACTTTAGGCGTTATTATCGGAATATTCGCCGGTTATTATGGAGGACTGACAGATTCAATCTTAATGCGAATTATGGATGCTTTGATGTCTTTTCCTACCATTCTTCTGTCACTTCTGATTGTTACAATTATAGGAATTGGTTTAGAGGGAGCGATCATAGCAGTCGGACTGGCATCGATTCCCAGATTTGCTCGGATAACGCGGGGGTCAGTATTGAGCGTCAAAGAAAAAGAATATATTGAGGCTGCTGTAGTGTTAGGTCAAAACAATTGCAAAATACTGATTAAACACGTTCTGCCGAATTGCCTCGCACCGATCATAGTACAAACTACTTTGACCATTGGAAATGCTATTTTAGTCATTGCAGCACTTGGATTTCTTGGACTTGGCGCAAAACCAGGTGAGCCGGAATGGGGGGTTATGTTAAGCAACGCGCGGGGATTTTTAAGAAGCGCACCGCATATTGCCTTGTTTCCAGGCTTTGCTATTGCCTTGACTGTTTTGGGGTTTAATCTATTAGGTGACGGACTGAGAGATGTATTCGATGTCAGACAACAATAAACATGATGTAGGCTCTGAGCCGCAGACGATATTAACAATATCGGATTTATGCACTTATTTTTCTAATGACGACGCTGTCATTAAGGCTGTAGACGGGGTAAGCCTGTCCGTAAAAAAAGGAGAAATACTTGGAATTGTTGGTGAATCCGGTAGCGGCAAAAGTGTTACCGCTTTATCAATTATGAAACTGATTCGATGGCCCGGGAAAATTGTTCAAGGAAAGATCCTGTTCGATGGAAAAGACCTTATGCAATGCAAAAGAGGAACAATGAGATCGATCAGGGGAAACCGTATTTCAATGATATTTCAAGATCCCTCAACTTCATTAAATCCTTCGCTAACGATCGGGGAGCAGATGAGTGAAAGTTTGAAATATCATTTAGGCATGAAAAGGGCGAAAGCCTGGGAGCGGGCAAAAAAACTTCTGGACATTGTTCACATCCCCCATCCCGACGAAAGACTGAAACAGTATCCACATCAGCTCAGCGGCGGTATGCGACAACGTGTCATGATTGCCATTGCACTTTCTTGTAATCCTGAGCTGCTTATTGCTGACGAACCGACAACTGCATTAGACGTTACCATCCAATCTCAGATTCTAGATCTGATTATGGAACTGAGAGACAAATATGGTACTGCAATCATTTTCATTACTCATGATATTGGCGTGATTGCAGAAATAGCTGATAAGGTAGCAGTTATGTATTGTGGAAAAATTTTGGCGTATGGTGACACACAAACGGTTTTAACCCGACCGATCCATCCTTACCTTTCGGCCTTAATACAAGCGATGCCCAAACTGGATGTTGAGGAAGACAGACTAGAGTCCATACCAGGCATCGTACCGAATCTCAAACATCTTCCCAAGGGTTGCCATTTTAGTCCACGCTGCCATCTGGCCGATGAAAAATGCCGCAATGAAATGCCTGCTTTAGAGCAGACTGATAACTACTTAACCCGTTGCTGGGCAGCATCAAGTATTTAAAACTGAATTCGAAATTTTTCTTATGGTTATTGAAGTCAAAGATCTTACCAAAGCATTTGAATTAAATGGAGGACGGTTTAAGCGTTCAAGCCGAGTGATTAAAGCTGTGGATAATGTAAACTTTTCCATTTGTCAGGGACAGACATTAGGTCTGGTCGGAGAAAGCGGATGCGGAAAATCAACAACAGGAAAATTGATCGTAAAACTTTTAACCCCGACAAATGGCACGGTACTGTTTGAAGGCAAGGATATTTCTCATTTTAAAGAGCGTGAATTGAAGGTCTACAGGCGCAATGTTCAAATGATTTTCCAAGACTCATTTTCTTCTTTAAATCCTAGAATGAAGGTGATGAATATTATCGGAGAAGCCTTGGATATCCATAAACTCTACGCAACCAAAACTGAGAAAAAGGAATTCATTGAGAAAATATTGAACGAAGTGGGCTTATATCGTGATCATATTTCCAGATATCCTCACGAATTCAGTGGAGGTCAGAGGCAGCGTATCAATATAGCAAGGGCCCTTTGTTTAAAACCAAAGCTGATTGTTTGTGATGAGGCTGTCTCGGCTTTGGATGTCTCGATTCAAGCTCAAATCATGAATCTATTAAATGACATAAAGGAGAAGTATCATCTTTCTTATCTTTTTATTTCACATGATTTGTCGGTAATCAAGCATATGAGTGATCATGTGGCAGTGATGTATCTAGGGGAAATTGTCGAAATAGCCTCTAAAAAAAGACTTTTTGAAAATCCGCTTCATCCTTATACAAAAGCATTGATCTCTGTTGTTCCTAACCCGGACCCCAACTCCAGGCGAAAAAAAATCAAGCTTAAAGGCGAAATATCTCAACTGGGAAACAATCAAGGGTGCAGTTTTGCAAACCGCTGTTCATACGTCATGGATAAATGCCGAAAAACTCCACCGGAGTTGAAGTCTGTGGATGAAGAGCATAAGGTGTCCTGTTATCTTACTCAATTATGAAATTGTGAAATTGTGAAACCAAAATGACAAAAATAAAAGTGATCATTCCCAACAGCGGAATGGCAAAGACAACCTTAAAAGAACGTGAAAAGATGTTGTCACAGGCTGTATCATCGAATACTACAATTTCGGTCGATTGTATCGAAAAAGGTCCTTTATCGGTAGAATCACTTATAGATGAGGTATTAGTCGCTCCTGAGGTTTTACAGAGAACCGTTGAAGCGGAAAAAGAAGGTTTTGATGCTGTCGTGATTTATTGCTTTAGTGATCCCGGCCTGGCAGCAGCCAGGCAAGCGGTGAAAATCCCGGTTGTCGGACCTGGAGAAACGTCCATGGCAGTTGCCTGCATGTTGGGGCAGCGAATCAGTGTCATAACGACTTTAAGCAACGGCGTATCCCGAGCGAGAATGAAACTCCAACAAAACGGCTTCAACATGAACAGACTTTTATCTGTTTATGGCCTGGACATTCCCGTGGTCGACCTTCGTGAAAATGAACAACAGACAAAAGCCAGACTAACCCAAATTGTAGAAACAGCTGTCCTGAAAGATGGGGCAGAAGTGATTGTCATGGGCTGTTTGGGATTGGCCGGTTACGGAAAAGAGGCAGAAGCCAGGTTTGATATACCAATTATTGATCCTGCCTTTTTAGCTGTTTCAACAGCCGGTATGTTTTCAAAACTGGGTATCAGGCATAGCGGAAAAACCTATCGCTGTCGATAATTCTCGATACTCCTCTCAGAATCAGAATCACAAACCGTTTATAACCTGCGTAAAGAGAATGACAAGCTGCACTATAACCGATCTAAGTTTACTTAAAAAATTGACTGAAACCTCCGGTATTTCGGGACAAGAAGACAGCGTTAGGAAAATTGTATCGGAAGAGTTGGCCTCACTTTGCAAAAATGTTGAAATTGACCGTTTGGGAAACCTTATTGGGCGAATTCCCGGTTCCGGACCTAAGGTCGTCATAACAGCTCATATGGACGAAGTGGGAATGATGGTCAGTAAAGTCGATGAAAAAGGGTTTCTTCGAGTCATCCCTATCGGCGATTTAGATTTTCGCAACTGTTTTTCACAAATGGTAATTGTTCACGGCAAAAAAGAATTATGCGGTGTCATTGGTTTATCTCCCTCGAAATTTTCTGAAAGTGATGTAAAACGAGAATCCGACGGTTGGGAATCTATCTTCATAGATTTGGGAATGGAAGCAGCTGATGTAAAAGCTGATGTAAAAATCGGGGATGCCGTCACTTTTAAGTCGTTTTGGTATGAAAATCATAAAACGGTCTTTTCCAAGGCATTTGATGATCGAGTTGGACTTTATGTTATGATAGAGGCGGTAAAACAATCACAGGATATCGATTGTGATTTATACTTGGTTGCCACTGTTCAAGAAGAGATTGGATTAAAGGGTATTGGACCGGCAGTATTTGATATCTCGCCCGACATTCTGATCGCCTTGGAAGGGACCCATTGCCCGGATACTCCCAACGACAAAGTATCGGCCAATATCACACCAATTTGCATGGGGCACGGTCCGGAACTCAGAATTAGAGACCGGCAGATGCTTTCTGATCGAGTTGTTGTTGATTGGCTTTCGGAACTGGCAGAAAAAGCAGAAATTCCATGTCAAAGAGCTGTAAAGAATTTTGGTAATACCGATGCCTCACATGCCCAAATTACCGGTAGGGGAATTCGCGTTTCAGTGCTCTCTACCCCAATCCGTTATCTTCATAGCCCTGTGGGCTTGATTGATAAAGGGGATTTGGAAAATGCCGTAAAACTCACCTGCTTGATTTTGGAAAAGGCTAGCTTGTTATCAGTTAAATTTTAATTGAATAACGCTCTCTATATTCTGAACGTAATGAAACGTATCTGTCATTCCGGGCAAACCGATAACCCTTCTTGTCAAATCTTTTTTAATACACTTGTGCATGGTCAGGGAGAGAGCTTTTAGGGTTGCTGAATTTAACTAATCCTGATTCTACATTCTCCTTATAAGCCGGTTGATCGTATTGAGGATTCCTGATATTTTTAATGCCGTCATGGAAGCAGCATAAAACTAAGTAAAGCGGATATAATAAGGTACATTTTCCGGGCTATTGGCATTAATTTTCCTGTTTTCTGTAATCGGTGTGATTTTTGTTTTATTAAAAGACGGCACTGCCACGGAAACAATAACGAAGATCAACCACCTCATTTCTCCATTTTACATACTGATTATTTTTGTATTATTGATGAACTGCCTTCTACTTATTCCTTTGCGGATCATCAGCAAATTATTAGGGCGTTAGATAGTCTATCTTCCAAGGTAATTGAATAGGTCGTATTTGTTGGCCATGTTTTTTAATGCAACAAAGAAAAATTGCCACTCAACCTGTTCGATCACCTGCCTGCTCCTACCCCCTTCATCCTGCAAAGGATAAGGAGACAACTCTAAAGCACCGGTATGGACTGCGATTGAATCGGGGGTGAAAGAGCTGCAAAGAAGGAATCGCTAACCACAGTGGTTCCGGGTCATGTGCAGACAGTGGCGATGTTAAAAGAAATTCAAATCCCCTCTTCCAGAAAGCAATTCTTAAAAAGGATTGCTTAATAAAATACTTACATTCCTTTAAATTCAGTTGTTTATTTTGCATAGCCTTCCCCCAAAGGCCCTTAAAATTTTCCATATTCGTTTATTCAACTGGTTTAACACTTTCATTTCAAATTATTTGTTTCTTAGAATTTTTGCCGTAAAATGTTTATGTCACAGATATTAACGGTTGTGCATTTTAGATAACCGGAGAATGGGTTAAAGTACGCCTCATGGTATCAAAATTCGAACATAATAATTAAGATACTCTGTCAGGAAGCTTTATATACCTGAAAATGATTATTTTGAAAAAAAACAATTATATAAAAAGGGTGATGGGCCTCGTACATTGACTTCACCAAGTATACAAATTTTAATATTCAAGGCCAGATCTTGATTTTTTTTAAAAGAACCTGATAGGCTCAATACGGAATGGTGGATATGAAAGACGTTTATTATCAGAATGAAAGTGATATAAACATTGATTTTAGTGTGGATTTTCTTTTTTGGTTACAAAGAGACAGGGAAGAAAGGAAAAACAGACAATATTTCCAATACATTATATTATAATCGACTCATGAAAAAACTACTAAAAATTGAATTAGCAGGTGTAAAATTCGGGATCTGGGCCGATGAGATTCAGTCTGTTCGGAATGATTTGAAAGTACACAATCTTCCAAACAGCAATCGTCGTATAGCGGGAGTTGTTCAGCTTGACGACCGTTTCTCGGCAGTGGCAGACCTGTCTATTTGTATGGGTTATTCTCCCTTGGAAGGCGAAAGTAGGAACGTCATGTTGCTGGCTGAACAAAAAGAAGTTGGTGGTTTTGTTTTATCGGGGGGGATAGAACAAGTCGAGATAAATCCTGATTCCGTGTATCCCATGCCAAAATATGCTCAGGAGGAAGTTATTGATACCTGCGTCGAATATCATTCGAAACTGATTCCCGTGATAAATATTTTAGTGCTTCACAAGCTAGTCCAGGATGCTGATTTTAAGCCATTTGAGCATGAATTGCATTTTGATGGCTTAAAAAAGGAAGATGTTTCGACAGAAAAGAAAACACGTTTTATCGAGTGCGGTGGTGAAACATTCGCCGTTCGGGCATCCCGAATAGAGAATGATCTTCTCAAACCGGAGCATGTAACCAAATTTGATCGAATGCCGGAATATGTCAACGGATTGATATTGTTTAATCACGAAGTACTTCCATTGATACATCTCTCACGGAGGATCCATTTCTCCAACGAGGGTACTGCCGACAATGTACTTGTCGCCTATATTGGGGAGCAACGTGTTGGCTTCCTCATTGACGCAGATAAAGGCGATCCGGGAGAAAAGCTAATAATTGAACCTTTGCCGCCTTTTGTTCGGTCCAGTTGGATGCAAAATGCTATAAAACATGACAATAAAATTTTACCTGTAATTGATTTGGAACCCCTTGTTTTATCAAAGTTTGACAATAGTGATGAAACCACTGTCATCGAACGCTACCATCCTGATTCCGTGTTCGAACCAGGTCGTAAAGACATTGAAGTTCTGGAATTTTCCATTCTTGGAATTCGACATGCAATACCTAAATCAGAATTTGCCGAAAGTATGGAATTCAAATCTCCTTCACTAATACCAAATGTTTCTCCCATGCTTCTGGGTGTAGTCGAACATGATAACGAAATATTACCTGTTCTCGACATTGCTTTATATTATGGTGAGACTTCTTCTATTTGCCAGGAATTGAAGATGATTCTCATAAAAAACGGTGACTTCCGTGCATTTGTGGTGACGGATAATATATTTGGTATTCAATCCCTACTGGCCAATCTGCAACATGAACTGCCGATAAAACCGCCACATCAGAATATTTATGGATGTTATACCTCGAAGCAAGATGATTCTGTAATACTAATCCTGAATATAGAAAGCATAGCAGTTCATAATAGTATTGATTCGGTTAAAGGAATATTGAAAGTTCTTTCCGAAGAGTTTGATCAATCGAAAAAAGACAAAACAGCCCATAAGCAAGTACAAAAAAAAGTAAGTCCAGGGAGAAAAAAAGCAATCACGAAGGAAAACGTTAAATTGTACAATAGGGCTGTTACAAAGAAACTGCGAAAAGTGGAAGAAGTCAAAAAGATAGAAGACGCTGAAGTTGAAGAATCTGCCACTGTGGAAGAAGAAGTAAGTAATATAACTGAAGTCAAAGAAGTTGCTGAGATCGAAAAGGTAATTGATATAGCTGAGCCTAAAGAGATTAAAGCAGTCAAAAAGGTAGCAGAAGTGTCAGAGGCTGAAGAAGTATCAGAAGTGGAAAAGACGAAAGATGCTGAGATCAAAGAAGAAGTAAGTGATATAACTGAAATCAAAGAAGTCACTGAGCTTGGAAAGGTAACTGATATAGCTAAGGAGATTAAAGCAGTCAAAGAGGTATCAGAGTTTGGAGAAGAAGTGGAAGTGGAAGAAGCTGCTGCTGTGGAAGAAATGGAAAAGGCAGAAGACGCTAAGGTGGAAGGAATTGGAAAAATTGAAGAAGCAGCGCAGGTGGAAGAGGTAGCTGAGATTGAAGACGCTGAGACCGAAGAAGAAGCAAGTGAAATAACTGAAATCAAAGAAGTCGCTGAGATTGAAAAGGTAACTGACATAGCTAAGTCTAAAGAGATTAAAGCAGTCAAAGAAATTAAAGCGGTCAAAGAATTAGCAAAAGTATCAGAGGTGGAAGAAGCTGCTGCTGTGGAAGAAGTGGAAAAGATAGAAGACGCTAAGGTGGAAGGAGTTGGAAAAATTGAAGAAGCAGCGCAGGTGGAAGAGGTAGCTGAGATTGAAGACGTGGAAAAGACAGAAGACGCTGGGACCGAAGAAGAAGTAAGTGATATAACTGAAATCAAAGAAGTCGCTGAGATTGAAGAGGTAACTGATATAGCTAAGCCTAAAGAGATTAAAGCAGTCAAAGAGATTAAAGCGGTCAAAGAATTAGCAAAAGTATCAGAAGTGGAAGAAGAAGTGAAAGAAGCTGCTGTTGTGGAAGAAGTGGAAAAGACAGAAGACGCTAAGGTGAAAGAAGTTGGAAAAATTGAACAGGCAGCTGAGATTGAAGAAGTAGAAAAGACTGAAGACGCTGAGGTTGAAGAGGTAAGACAAATAAGTGATATAACTGTAGTCAAAGAAGTTGCTGAAATTGAAAAAGTAACTAATATAGCTAAGGTCGAAGAGAATAAAGCGGTCAAAGAGGTAGCTGAGGTTGAAACTAAAGGTCGAAAACATAATTATTTATATTTGGTAGCTGCCGTATTTTTCATTGCAGTTGTTTATTATTTTGTTCCATTTAATCAAGATGAGATCGAAACGTCAGAGGAGATGGAACCTATAGAAGAAATCAGACCTGTACAGAACGTTGTAGCAAATATAGAAAAAGAAGCTGAGACAGCAACACCAACCGCACAACCGCATAAACAGGACGATATCGAAACTAAAGATGAGATCGGATCTGAAAAGAAAGTTATAACAAAAAAGGAAAAAGAAGTTGAGACAACAAAACCAGCCATCCAATCGCCCAAGCCAACATATAAATATGAAAATTATGTAGTTAAAAAAGGCGACACTCTTTATGAAATAACAGATTCCTTCACCGGCAATGGATTTGATTATCCGAACGTTCAAAGAGAAAATAAAATACCAAATGCAGATTTGATTTTCCCTGATCAGGTAATAAGAATAAAAGTGGAGAAGAAAAAAACCAAGTAATTAAAATATTGTTTAAAGTATTGAATCAATCAGTATAATTTAGATATTGTAATTAGAGCATAAAATTGTTTAAAAATAGTTTAAACATATATTCATTCAATATCACCTTTTTATTATTTTCCATCTCTGACTACTTAACAAGGGAGTTGAGTTTGTCAGTTATTCGCTAAAAAATTTCTATAACAAACACTCAGCTTTCGTTCAACCATATAATATTGGTTATATTAACTATTTTGCTTTCTTTAAAGTGAATACTTTTGCCTTAAAAATGCATTACTGGAAAGTTACCAAAGGCAATCCCCTACTACTCGACTATTATCATAGTTGGTGTTAGCTCTCCCTATATACAACAATCTTAAATCAAATATAAAACTACTGTATTGATTCTAAATCAATAAAACAGGTAAAAGTGCTTCTGTTTTTTTAAGACTGATGTTTCAAAAAAAGAAAATCACTGTTGATTTTTTACCTAAACTCTTGACTTCTAATCAGATTAATGTTTATATATGTCTCTGATATATTTACATAGTAAACGGTGAAATGTAGTATTACCGACTTATTAACCAAACAGTTAAAGAGGTAAAGTTGGACTTTCAATCTTTTCTTAAATTTAGCCCAGCTGTTAAATGTATTGAAGATTTCAAAAATAAACGTTTTATACTCATAAGCTGTAATAATGAGAAACTGGATTATTATCCTATTTTCAAAGAAAATGAAAGAGATCTTCTCTATTTGAATAAGGGTATTTTCCAGAAGGATTTACAGGAGATGTTTCCCAATAACAAAGTGGATGAATATATTAAATTCTTTCAACGAAACGGTTATTTTGATCCTTTACAGGATGGATTGGATTTCACTGATAAAATCCGAAAAAACAACGATAATCATCATCGCTCTATGTATAATGAAATATATAGAGATATGGAGAATAAATTAAATTCCTATTATTCAGATCAGTCTATCCCATGGTCAACTTACCCGGCACCTTCAGGTACAGCAAATATCGAAGTCAGTCTTTTTATAACTGATATTTGTAATTTACAGTGTAGATATTGCCATGTGATTGATAATATAAAGCCAGGACCAGATCAAATCAGTAAAAAAGTAATGAATCAAGAAACGCTCGAATCATTTGCCAAACAGTTTATAGCTTATATCAAAGATAGATTTAAAACTGGATGTCTAACAGTTTGTTTTTTTGGAGGGCAGCCCGCATTAAAAGGTAATGTCAGGCGTTTTCTGTATAATGCTGCGGATTACTTGTCAAAAAAAGGAGCAGAGGAAAGGGTTTATATAAAACTTGTTATTGATGATAATGGTACTCAAATTGATGATGAATTGATCAATTTTTATAAGCAGTATCATTTTTTGGTAAATATCTCCTTTGATGCACCGGAAGATGTCAACAGTATTCAACGACCATTTTTAGGTTCCAATAGAAAAAGTGGTGTAATTGTTGAGAGTAATTTAAAAAAGCTGCTTGATAATGAGGTCGATGTTGGAGTACGGGCTACAGTGAGTAATTATAACCAGAATCGTATTCTTGAGGCAGTTGAAAAGTATTCCCAATGGGGGCTTACTGCTGCTGCATTTATTCCCATGCAGGATATTGCTCATGGCAAAAAGGTTTTTGGAATGACATCCCCTGAACCTGAAATTTTTAAAGATGAACTAATTAAAACATTTGACTTTGTTTTGGAATTATATGAATCCAAAAAAGTTTTATTCGATTTTGGCCCCGTTACGCCTCTTCTTCATTCAATCGTTTTAGGTGGAACGAATCAGCCTTGTGGTATGGGAGATCTATATTTTGCCATAAGTCCCGATGGTGATGTTTTTACATGCCATAGAGATCTTATTCCCGAATATTTTGTAAGCAGCCTCAACAATGCTGAATTTTTACAAAAAATGAATGCAATACCTGAAAACCAGAAATGCTCTTCATTTTACAGTTTGATGGATCCTAATACCTTATGTTCAGATCAGCAGTGCTCTTGTAAAGAACAACAGAAAATTAATTGCAATGAATGTGAGGTCCTCGTTTTTTGTGGTGGTGCTTGTCCGGCTGCAAGTGTTGCTCAATATGGTTGTGTAAATTGGGGCGTTTCAATATTGCTTGATTCCTCCCCTTCACTCGGTGAAAACAGATGTCGATGGAGTAAGGAACTTATCACCCATTTTTTATGGCAATATCTTGATGCAGAAAACAATTCACCGATTAAACAATATGCAAAGGCACTATTCTTATGAATGTACTGATAACAAATCGATGTAATGCAACCTGTCAATACTGTTTTTTGAGAGGTGAACTGGTTGATAAGAATGGAAAGGGTAAGGAAATCACATTAGAGGATTTTAAACATATTCTTAAATACGCTGATCACCTTATTTCAATTGGGGTAACTGATTCATTGAATCTTATGGGAGGTGAGCCCACTTTACATCCTCAATTTCATGAAATTTTAAAAATGGTTTTGACCTATAGAACAGAAAAATTGGATTTTATACCGATTACAATATTTTCAAATGGTCTTTTTCCCCATGAAACAGGTGAACTTTTTAAGCGTGAAGCATGTCCAATAATGATTAACGTTAATCATCCCGACAATTACTCGGATTCTCAGTGGGATTTATTAGAAACAAACCTTTCCATTTTGGCAGATTCAAATTATGCAGACCCCCTGTTAACATTAAGTCTGAATATTGATCGACCCAGGCAGGATTTTGAATACATGCTTGAATTAGCGAAACGTATCAATTTAAAAAAAATTCGTGTTGATATAAGTCGTCCAGGTCCAAATAGAAGCAATACATTTGTTGGCATTGAGCAGATTCCTGAAGTAATTCCAATCCTGCTTGACTTTACTAAGGAATGTAAAAATATGGGGATAACAGTTAATACGGATTGCTGTCTTCCAATATGTGGTATTTCCAATAAACAATTGCAGGAATTTGCTGAAAATGAAGTTGAACTGAGCTTTAAATGTTCAGGTGGAATTGATGTAGCACCAGACTTGGAATTATGGCATTGTGCCCCCCTAAGGTCTATTAGGCTCGGTAAAATAACAGATTATTCCAACGGATATGAAATTGTAGCGGAAATTGAAAAAAAAACACACCATCTACGCTGGAACGTTGAATCTAAAAAAGAGTGCAAAAATTGCAAATGGTTGACAGTTAGAATTTGCCAGGGAGGATGTCTTTCTTTCAAAAATATTAATTAGGTTCCGGGTTTACGATAAAAGGACAAAGTAAAAAAAAACGTTGTAATGTTATGTCTTTGATATTATGATATATTTGAATATCTGTTTGATATTCTTTTTTTACTGAAAGAATGTATTCATTTAATTCTTAAAGGAGGTTTAATATGGAAGTCGAACACACTTCTCTATTTAACGGAAAAGAAGAAACAAAACCGCATCATGTTGTTTGTTATCAAGATAAACCATTTGCATCTGAACCAGGTTTTTTCTTTGAAAATAAGTTACAGGAATGCAAGCTTGATGATTTCTTATACGCTGATAGTAATGCAGCCAAGAGAATTAGTGCATCCTGTTATGTGCAAACATCCTGTTATGTGAAGACATCTTGCTATGTGAAAACATCCTGCTATGTGCAATCATCACGTTCGCAAGATACTGAAAGCAGTCAGAAAAAAATACAAGCAACAAGTGAGGAAGGCTCATTTATACGTGATTACCATTTGCTTAGAGGCATTAGACTTCAGATTACTGCCGGTCTGCTTTTAACTGATCTTGGTTATGCATATTTCAAGATGGATCGACATCCTTCTTCAGAACATATGGTTGAAGGGATTAAAAATTTTAAAAAAGCATTAGATATGTTGCCAAGAGAGGAACTGCCGGATTTACACGCAATGGCGCAGAATAATCTGGGTATTGCTAATATGATTCATTGGCAATATGACAAAAAAACTGATCTGGAAGAAAGTGTTAAGATGTTTGAAAGTGCATTGGAAATTTATGATGCCCAAAATTTCCCTTATAATCATGCCGCTACACTTTATAATATGGGGTGCAGCCTATCACTGCTGAATCAAAAAGAAAAAGCAGTTGAACTTTTTGACCAGGTTTTAGATTTAAATGAAATCAATGATTTTAAAACTCTATCGGAAATGGTTGTTTTTCAAAGAGTAACTATTAAACCTTTAGAAAAAGAAAATTTAAAAATTGCCTAGTTATCCAATAGCTAAAGAGATCTTGCCGAAGAGAGATTTGAGTTATCTTATATTTGGCAAGATTTTTTATTATAAATCGATAATTTTTAAGGCCTGTTGCGGCAAATAGGAACTTACAAAATGCAAGAGTTAGATAAACTTTTTAAAGAAGCAAAGTATCCGGATAATGATGAAGCAATTGGTATTTATATCCATGTTCCTTTTTGTAAAAGCCGATGTAATTATTGTGATTTTGTGTCCACGCTTCATAATGAGGAAAATGAAGCTAAATATGCAAATGCAGTAAAACGCGAACTTGAATGGTACTTGGAAAAAACCGAATTTGAAGAAAAATTCCATGATGCACAAGTGGATACTTTATATTTTGGAGGAGGAACACCTTCTATTTTAAATTCAGATTTTTTTGAAAAGATAATAGATATTTGCCGGTCTTCATTTAATTTCGACCCGAATATTGAGGTGACGGTTGAAATAAACCCAGATAGTATAGATCTTTCCAAACTTCTTAAATTAAAAAGCTTTGGAGTCAATCGCGCCAGTCTTGGTACACAATCACTTGATAACGGTGAATTGAAAAAAATGAATCGGATTCACACGGAAGAAAATGTCATTCAAGCAGTAGAAGCAATAAGAGAAGCTGGTTTTGAAAATCTTTCCATGGATCTTATTACAGGTTATCCCGGACAAACAGTGGAATCCATGACCAGTAACTTAAATAAAGCTCTCAGCTTGAAACCCGATCATACATCAATATATCGATTAGAAATTAAACCGGGAAGTTATCTGGAATATCAAGTTGAAGTTGGAGAAGTGGCACCAATAAATGAACAACTGATTGAAATTTTTTATAAAACAGTCTGTGAAATTTTGAAAGAAAATGGATATGAGCGGTATGAAATGTCAAGTTTTACTCGTCCTGGTTTTGCCTGCCAACACAATCTGAAATTCTGGAAAGATAAAGTATTTTTAGGATTTGGAGCAGGTGCTCAAGGTATGACAGGAAGCACACGGTACGCAAATTTTGCGGATCTTGGCTCTTATTTTGATGCTATTGAATGCGGACAATCACCTTATGTATCTAATAAAAAAATGAGTCCCGAAACACGTTTCAAAGTTGCACTTATTATGGGATCTTATCTTATTGAAGGAGTTGACCTTAATTTACTCAGTAGCCGCTATAACGTTGATGCTTTATCTTTTATTGAAAATTCTGTTGGGGATCTAATTGATGAAGGATATATTGAAATTTCAAATGATAATGTTTTTAATTTAACCTCTTTAGGAAGAAGTGATTTAAATAAAGTTTTTTCAAAATGGGCTTAACCTTTAGTTAAATTCCTTTACCTAATATTTTATCCTCATTTCTCCACTCAATCCAATAATAAATCCTAACGATAATGCTTAAATTTAAAGAATATAAAGTTAGGATTAAAAACAATATGCATTTTATCAGAGCATCTCATCTTGTATGGCAGAGTGCTCCAGGTTTTACTGTTATTCTTTTGTTTATTGTTATCATTCAGGGTTTTTTACCAGTGTCCATGATCTATGTTAATAAACTTATCATTGATACTGTTACAGATTTACTTGGTTCTTCCGGTTCAATTGGCATCGTTAATGATGTCTTGATATTTGTCGGTATAGCATGGCTTTTAAGCCTTATTGGGGCTGTTTGTAACTCCATTTCAACTGTTGTTCGGAGAGGACAGTCTGAAAAGGTGACAAATCACTTTCATTCAATAATGCATGAAAAAGCAATTGAAGTAGATGTAGACTGTTATGAAAACCCTGAATATCATGATAAACTTCATCGAACACAGGAAGAAGCAAGTTACAGGCCCACTCAAGTTGTTGAGGGATTGGTTGAAATTATAAAGCAAAGTATCGTATTACTATTTATAGTAGGCCTTGTTTTTACATTCAATTGGATTTTGGCAATTTTACTGCTTTTATCCTGTCTTCCTCAAGCATTAATAAGGTGGAGGTTTGGCATACATTTCCACCGGTGGTTAATTAAAAGAACATCTGAAAAAAGACAGTCCTGGTTTTTTCACTGGATGCTTACTGTTTCTTTTCACGCTAAGGAAATAAGAAGCTATCTTCTAGGATCACTTTTCAAAAAACACTATTTAAAAACTCAAGAAAAATTACGAAAAGAACAATTGAAAATCGTGGCGCGTCATAGCTCTTTTGAGTTTTTCTGCTCACTTCTCTCAATAACTTCTTTTTATGGGGCAAATGTTATAGTTATTTACCACACGGTAAATGGTCATATGACATTGGGCAGTATGGTTATGTATTTTCAGGCATTTCAGCAAGTACAGTCAACATTTCAGAATATGCTATCAAGGTCAGCAGAGCTTTATGAAAATAATTTGTTTTTATCAAGTTTTTATGAATTTTTAGATATGAAAAAAATGGTTGTTGATCCTGAACATCCTCAGAAAGTACCATTCCCATTAAAGCAGGGGATAAAGGTCAGCAATGTCTGCTTTAAATATCCTACAGGCCACAGAAACATATTGGACAATATTTCACTAACAATAGAACCAGGTAAAATAGTTGCACTCGTAGGAGAGAACGGTTCTGGAAAAACTACTTTGGTAAAATTATTATGCCGTTTTTATGATCCTTTCAAAGGAAAGATCAGTATTGATGGAAAAGATCTGCGAAGTTTTAAAGCAGAAGATTTATGGAAACAAATTGCTGTTATGTTTCAGGATTTCTCACAATACCCGGTAAGTGCCAGTGAAAATATATGGTATGGGGCAACTTATGTTCCTATGTCTCGGAAAGATGTTGAAGCAGCAGCTATTTCAACCGGTGCAGACAGTGTTATCAAAAAATTAAACAGTGGGTATGACACGATCCTGAACAAGTCATTTGAAAACGGCGAAGAATTGAGTATGGGAGAATGGCAAAAAGTTGCTCTCTCAAGGTTTTTTTATAAAAATGCACAAATATTGATTCTTGATGAACCAACTTCTTTTTTGGATTCAAAATCAGAATTTCAATTTTTTAAAAATCTAAAAAAATATGCAGTTAATTGCGCCACCATCCTAATAAGTCACAAATTGCCGATAATTCAGATTGCTGATAAGATTTTGGTTCTGGACAATGGACAAATTGTGGAACAAGGTACCCACGAAAAATTAATAAAAACCAATGGTAAATATGCATACCTTTTTGCTGATGTAGCTGAGCAAAACTGATATCCTGATTTAAATAAGTCCTGAATAAACAAATAGTTAAATCATGGCTCAAAGTATTGGATCAGGCTTTTTCTGTCAAATGAATAGGATTATAGACATAGACAACTCCATGAAAAACTCAGTTTTGGAAAACCTCCCAATTTTTTATCTGAAAAAAATACGCTTTTTTATCAGCCACTCCATATAATCCTATATAGTAGCAGTACAACAAAAAATTCCAGTTTAACTCATTTAGATTTTTACTGGCCTCCATTAAAAATCAGGCAAAGTACCTTGAAAAAGTAATTCAAGTACAAAATCCAACGGCAGGTATCTCCGATAAAATCGCCCAAAAACCTGAAACCGAAATAGAGCAGCTCCAGGCGGCCGTTCATTTTTAATACACATGAATTGTAATAAAAAAGCGCCCGGGCAATAGCCAAAGCTAACGATTGAACGTGTCGGTGTTTAATGGGGGAATTCAACTGGAAAAAGCTCTCACTATTTTTTTTGAAATATTTTAGATCTATTGGTGTATTACTCTTTGAATGGTATAAACAACGACTTAGTGTTAAGTCAAAGCCTACATAACATCAACACTGAAGAGGAGTGATGAAATCGATAATTAAGAAAATTTTGATAACTGTTTCCGTTTTATCAGTTTTGGGTGGTATCGTAGCCATCACACCTTTGGTCCAAGAAAGTTTCGCATGTGGATGGAAAAATTCAGGTGGTCAGGGTTTTTACCAAAACAATGGAAAATCAAGTGATATTATTCAAAATTCATCCATTACAAAGGACCAGGCGATCGAAATTGTAACACAATATGTAAAACGGCTTAATCCCGATTTAAGAATCGGTAATATCAACGATACCGGTCCTTTTTATGAAGCGGAAATTCTTTCAACAATGGATGAAGAGATTTTGCAGGTCATCGGTGTGAATAAACAGTCGGGGCAAGTTTTAATATTAAACTAATTCAGGATTTTAACGAAAAGGAGAGCTTTTATCCAACCAAATTGAATCTTTAACGAATATGAAAACATCATTCAAAATACGAGATCGGTTTTTATTGGCAACACTGCTGTTTGTGATGGTTAGTATTCCAATATCAGTAAAGGTTTATAACGATAAATTCTGGGATTCTAAAATCCCGGATAATGCAAAAGTTTTCACCTTGACCGGACATATAGATAAGGGATGGATTATCGGTGAGGTCAAAGCAATGGAAACCGTAACGTTTCACGGAAAAAATCAGATATTACAGCATCCGGTTATCAAAGTGTTAAAAGGAGATCGGGTGGTATTGAAGTTAACCAGCAGTGATGTGATCCATGGATTCAGTCTTAAGGATTTTGGTATATATGTGAAAGAAGGGATCGTTCCAGGCAAAGTGATTCTTATATCTTTTATAGCTGATAAAACAGGCACTTTTAGCTATACTTGTAACGCAATTTGTGGTGAAAATCATGAAAAAATGCGAGGAACGCTGGTAGTGGAAACATAAAAATATGACTCTCAAAATAGTAAAAAATAATTGTAGCACTCTTTCAGAGACCTTTTTTGTTTTTTTCAACCTTCCCCGGATTGACACCCGGAGCTATAATGAGCCCCCTTCGACGTTATCCAATTGAGTTTTAGATTAACGCTCGGGTGTCCGGCAAGACAACGAGAACGTTCAACTGTCAAGATATTAGATTAATTGATTTTTCTTGAAAAATCATCTTTTATCCCTTATCCTGTTCAGAACATCAGTTTTTAAGTTTGTTCATTCATAACTCAATTCCGACAATAATATTTCATTGAATCTATTACAATATAACAATAAAAGCTGAATACTTGTGGATTCGAAATACAAATACATCCGTTGGTCTGCCGTTTTTATGTTAATTGTTGGAAGTATTCTAATCACTATCAATTTGCAGGGAGAAAAACGAACCGGTATTTCAGGCCGGATTGTCTCGGCATACGGTCCGTTAGAAGACGCAAGAGTTAGAATTCCCGGCCACAAGACCTTTGTAAAGACCGGTAAAGGCGGTGAGTTTTCAGTTCCAACCGGAACAATGCCGTCTCGTCGTATTCGCATCACCGCCGGAAAAGAAGGTTGGTTTAATAATGGAGATTTTATACGAGGAGGGCGGTTTGAAATTTTCCTCAATCCCCTGCCCCGAACAGATAATCCTGATTATCGATTTTTACCCCCAAAAATATGCTCCCAATGCCATGTCAAGCTGAGCAAGATTTATGATCGTTCCAAAATGGCGCGCACAACCAGTAATCCCAGAGTGTTGCAGATGTACAATGGAACAGACGCTTTTAACCGGAAAAAACAGGGGCCCGGATTCAAACTCGATAACCCGAATAAGGATGGTGATTGCATTGCTTGTCATGCCCCTTCAGTTGACGCCTCAAATCCACAAACAAAGGATTTGAACAAGGCCTTGTTTTCCCCAAAGACTGGAGAAAACGGCATCAGTTGCGATTATTGTCATAAAATAAAACGAATTGTTAAGAGTAAAACATCTTCCAGCGGTTTTAAAGCCATACTGCAAAGAAATAAGCCCATCTCGGGAAATTCTATTCTCGTTTTCGGTCCATATGATGATGTAGTTGTTCCTCCCATGGCGGCTTCATATAGCCCTCTATTTAATAACGGTCGTTATTGCAGTCAATGCCACAGTCACATTTTAAAATCAAAAAATTTAAAAAAACAAGATTGGCAAAAGATTTACACAAAAGAGGAATGGAAAGGATTCGGGCTTGAGGATGAAACATACATACCTGTTCAGACAACATATCAGGAGTGGAAACAATGGCAAGAAGCGCTTCCGAAAAATGATGCCGATAAGGGGAAAAATTGTCAGGATTGCCACATGAGTTGGAGAAAAAATATGCTGCCTTATGACAGTTTTATTGTCAACGGTCATGCCAAAATGATGTGGGGAAGCTTCCGACAATCGCAGTCCATTCATCCTCACCAATTTGACGGGGGTACAGAGACGCAGCTTAAAACAGCGGTTACAATGGAAATCGACGGAGAGATTAAAGGTAACATTTTGACCATTACCGTATTTATAACCAATACCAGCGGAGGGCATTGGATTCCAACAGGAGAACCCATGCGAAGAATCATTCTGTTATTGAAAGCAACAGATGAAAATGAAAAACCAATGATTCCGATTTCCGGAAGTCGTTTACCGGACATAATCGGTAAAGGAGATCCCGCAAAAGAGTTTTATGCCGGTCTTCCAGGTGTCTTATTTGCCAAGATTCTAAAAGATTCTGAAGGAAACATGGATGTTCCGTTTTGGCAAGCCGATGCCGTCGATTCAGATAACAGAATACGTCCCAAAACCACTGTATCCCTAAAATGGCAATTTAGACTTCAACACCCCGATGAAGAACCTTCCATTAAAGCCTTGCTGATTTATCGATCAGCTTCCAAAAAACTGGCTAAAACTAAAAAATGGAGAATTGAGGACATTGTGATGAAAGAAACGGCTTGGTAATCAATCACTTCAGTCCAATCAAAAATAAACTTGGAGAATTAAATGTGCTTCATGCGACAAATTGTGTTTTTAATTACCCTGACGGCGTTTATGACTGTAATCGATTCAGCTTTTGCCGGCATGTTGAAGGGCAATGTTAAAGTCCGTGGTCTCCGCACAACAGAAAATATTGTTATTTATGTAACAAAGGCACCCGAAAAACCGATGGATTTCTCAAAATCCCGATTTGTAGTGGATCAAAAAAATTTATCTTTTTTACCGCAATTGCTGATCATTCCAGTCGGAGCCACTGTATATTTTCCCAATAACGATAAAGTGGACCATAATGTTTTTTCTCTTTCTCGAACAAAAAAATTCAACCTCAGCAAATACGGTCCGGGGAAAACTAAAACAGTTACATTCGAAAAACCGGGTATGGTGGAATTACGGTGTGATATGCATGCCGAGATGTCCGGTTTTATATTGGTTATGAAAAATATATATTTCGGGATTACCGACAAGGATGGACAATTTGTTATTCCCGACAACAGTTATTTAAAAAAATATAGTATAAAATATGTCTCGGAACTACCCGCCGGAAAATATACGATCAGAACCTGGCATGAGAAATTGAAAAGTATTAAAAAAACCATTATTGTTCCCGATTCGGGTGACGTTGTTTTGGATTTAAATTTGACAAGAGGGACACCAGGCAAGCTTTACAAACAATAGGATACACCCCCGGCAGGATCTTCTAATCTGATTGGTTTATAACTGTATTTATACCTTCCACATGACCAGAAAACGGGCTGTACTTGTTATTCTTTTACTGTTAGGACTCGCATTTTTGATACCGATTGTCATCGGTCGTTTTTCTTCACCACCAAAAACTCATGTTATCACACTGATAGCCGAAAAATATAAGTACTCGCCCGAACGAATTTTTGTTAATAAAGGTGATACAATCATCATAAAACCCACCTCTTTAGATGTTACTCACGGTTTCTTTTTGGATGGTTACGATGTGGTTTTCACCATTAAGCAGGAGGGCAATGCTTATTTAAAATACACCTGGGAAGATGATGATGGAAACCGCCAAATCGATTGGGACAAAGTAACTGAAATTAAATTCACCGCAGATAAAGCCGGTAAGTTTATTTTTCGCTGCTTTCAGATTTGTGGAAACCTGCATCCGTTTATGACCGGAGAACTGATTGTCCGGCCCAACAGCCTCTATCACCTGATGGTTACCCTATCTGTCTGGTTGCTTATCGGACTGTTTATTTGGTTTAGTGCGGATTCTTCAACAGGAGAAGGTTCAACAAAAAGAAGAATCAACCTGATAAAACGTCTTCCCCTCCTCGAAAAAATAGTCAAAGCTCGCTCCTTTCACTTTATTGTTATATTTCCCAATCTCATCATTTTTTATCTTTTCATTCTAAGCGCTTTATGGGGCAGTCCCGTCGGTAATCGTAATATCGCCGTCGTTTTTGTCTGGATTTTCTGGTGGTTTGTACTAAAAGCGGTATTTGTTCCTTTTGGGGCTCGGTTATGGTGTATGATTTGTCCGCTTCCCGCTCCGGCTGAATGGATCAGCCGGCGCACGTTGACCGGCGTTAAGTTCATGGAAAAACCATTCAAACGTTTGCATCACATGTATTCAGGCCTCCAAAAGGATTGGCCCAAAAGACTCAGAAACATGTGGTTGCAAAATATTATATTTCTGGTCATGATCTCTTTCGGCATTATCCTGATAACCCGTCCGGTCGCCACTGCGATTCTATTCCTCATCATCCTGAGTGTTTCCATTATTCTGGCACTCATTTTCAGACAGCGGGTGTTTTGTCAATATTTTTGCCCTGTCGGAGGATTCCTTGGTAATTACTCCATGTTTTCCATGTCTGAAATACGTGCAATAGATGATGATGTTTGTCGTGAACATAAAGTAAAGTCATGTCTTATCGGCAGTTCTGACGGATGGGCATGCCCCTGGAACCAATATATGGGGAACATGAAACGAAATAATTATTGTGGCTTCTGTATGGAATGTATTAAGAGCTGTCCCAAGGATAACATTGGCATTTTTGCCAGACCGTTTGGTGAAGATAGAAGAATTGAAGGATTAGATGAGATGTACAACATCATCATCATGCTGGTAACGGCTGTTGCTTTTAGCATCACCATGCTTGGACCGTGGGGAATGATAAAAGATGCAGCCAATGTTACGGAATTCGGAAATATTCCCCGATTTCTGATATATGTTGCAGTCCTCTGGATACTGGCTCTCGGGGTAGTTCCCTGGCTATTCATGAAAACGTGTAATCTTGGCGGATGGTTGGCAGATAAAACTTCCAATCAAAAGGAGCTGACACTACAATCGTCTTATACTTTAATTCCAGTGGGAATATTTGCCTGGATCGCTTTCAGCCTTCCCTCGGTTTTGGTTAACCATAACTATATCTTGATTGTATTGTCTGATCCTTTCGGTTTGGGCTGGAATTTATTCGGTACAGCTGAAGCAGCCTTTAAACCTTTTTACCCGCAATGGATTCCGTTGATCCAGGGATTATTGTTATTAACCGGCCTTTATTTCGGCATCCACCGGGGATTTAAGGCATTGATGCCCGTTATCCCCGGTAGACAATCGAGATCAAAGGCGTTGATCCCTCCAGCTGTTTTTGCCTTTGCAGTTGTAAATATTTTGCTGAAATTATACATGGGATGACATCAGATATTCATTGGGAAAGTTGGAATTTGCTTTCATCCACCCAGTTTATAATTACATCCTTATCTTCCTTGGTTAATCTGGAACCGGGTTGAACAATCCAATATCTGAACGGCGGCATACCTTCTTCTACTGCTACACGTTTCATTGCTTCAAGATCTGTCAGCGGCGTACCGTGTCCCTCAAATGGGAAATCGTGGGACATATTCAGGTGTTTTTTGGCTTCCTTTATATCGTAATCAATGATTTGTTTGATGCCCGGAATAGCATAATACCATGGCATTTTCTCCAGAATCCCATGGCAGTCAAAACACTTCTTTACAATGATGCTTCTAACTCTCAAACGATAGTTTGTGTTAATCTTTTCCAGATGCATGTAGATCTGATTACTACCCATCTGTTCTTGCATATCAGAATGTTCGCTCATCATACCCGGGTCACCCGACTGCATTTGTTTGGAATGATCCTCTTTTTCGTGTCCAAACACAAAAAAAGGAACGAAAACCAGAATAAAAACCAACTTCCCCCTCATGATTACCTCTTTAAAAAAAATGACGATAAAAAGAATTGTTATATTTAATCATAAACTTAAACAAATCAGAAGTCATTCCAAATATACTTTAAGCGAAATGAAAAAAGCAACTTTGATAATGCCGTATTGTCAAATATCTATAGTTTAATAATCAAAACTCCAAATCTTAGACTATTAAGTTTGAGTTCATCTGAAATATTTACCGGATTTTGGTGTATTATCTATAAGAAGACACTTTCAGAGTGACGATGAGCAAAATAAGCTGTTTGTTTTTACTCATATTTCAGGGGTTTTCACAATCCAAAATACCCAATAATCATTGATGCCTGGTTATAAGTACTAAACCACCATTAACAATGATGAAACGGAGGAAGTCATGCAAGCTATAATAAAAAAAAGATCATTGAAAATGAATCAAAAAATTTCTCCAGATCAATTGGGCCACATCTCTTTTTTATTGCTTGAGGTGGAAGGAATCAAAAAATGCATTACAGGTCCCAACCCATATGTTTTACAAATTGAATATGACTTGATGAAAGTTAATCTTAAGAAAATTGAAGAATTGATGGAATCGCATAACTACATCTTATCCGGTCAATGGTTATCAAAGTTTAAAAGAGGGTGGCTTCATTTTATTGAAGAAAATGAATATGTCGGTCAACGCTCTGTGCCCCATTCCTGCTGTACACCTCCTAAATAAATGTACTTTCTTGTTACACAAGTGGAATTTGGAGGACGAACCGTTGAAATGTACAAAATAAATAAAATAAAACTTGTACAAGGTCAGTCTGCAATTGTTAATTACTCAACCATTGTTTAATGCTTATCCATAAATGAAAATGAAACGAATTTTAATAATTATATTGGTCCTACTTTCACTGCTCACCTTGTCAAGTTGCGGACTTTTTGGTCGACATCATGACTGGCGCCACGGTTGGTATTGCAACGCCCCCGAACCCGGTTATCATCATATGTGGGACAATTAGCTGAACATAAACTGAAAGCATTTATCAGATCAACAACGACTGATTGATTCAATGTAGTAATTTGTGTTATTTGATACCGAGTTAACCTCCCATAAAACATGCTTACACATAGTATTGCTTCTAATTCGGTTTGACGTTTTTAAAATTCATGTAACTATCGTGTAAACCAATATCATTCTGATGAGAACCATGGACGACATGAAGAATCTCACTTGTGGTGAGATCGAAATTTTTTGTCAAAAAATCCTTAGAATAACAGTTCCTTGTATAACGATATAGTTTCAGCAAATGATTTATCCTTTTGCGACCAGTTAAAACCAACACCATATTGTTTACATAATTTGCGGGACTGTAAATGTGTAAATACTGTTTGACTTTTTGTTTTTTTTAATATTTATGAAATATTTATCATCTTTCGGTGTATTAATTAATAATAAGTTAATAAAATAAAAAACACAAATATAATTTTTATAGGAGAATACGATGAAAAAGCTTATGTTACTGGCCCTTTCAATGGCAATGTCGGGCATGATTTTCGCTCACGGTGGTTCAGATACCTATCATCAAAACAATGGAGATAGTGAATTCTGGAAAGAGATGAATGAAATTCACGATGTGATACATAACACGTCCATTGTGGAAAAAAGGACAGAAAATGGATTATCCTTTGAGATAACGGCAAATTCGGAATCAACGGTGGAATCCATTAAGAAACAATTTGTTGAAGATCAGGAAAAACTTGAATCATATCTGAAAAATGTCGAAGTAAATGTCACAGCTTTAGATAGCGGTGTGGAAATCAGCCTGAAATCCGAAGATGAAACCTTACTAAAGAGACTTCAGTCGTATGGCAAAAACCTTATATTTCATTATCTTCATGATAGTGTTTTACAAGGAAAAGAAGGTTTCTATGGACATATGGGACTTCATCACCAGGGTTATGGGCCGGGAATGATGTATGATTATGATAAAAATATGGGTTTTGGTCCCGGAATGATGTATGAAGAGAAAAACGGAGAACGCTATGCTCCTGAGTCAATGCTTGGGAATGACAACCATATGGAGTACAGCCACGGGATGATGTAGAAAAACATTTCAGTTATCAGCGTGGTGTTGATAACTGAACCAATTCAATTTCAATGTTCAAACGGAGAAATCAAAGTGAAGAACAGATTATTTAGAATGTCAATTATTATCTTAACTTTTACCCCCACTGCAATATTTGCCGACGGTTATGGTTGGAATGGCGGCTGGGAACATCATATGGGAGGATTTATGGGTGGTGGTTGGATGATGATTCTTTGGATCGGAATACTATTATTAGTAATTTTCAGCGTGGTAAAATGGGCAACTACCTCCAAAAAAAAACCAACTGTCACGAGCGACGCACAAAGTATCCTGGCTATGCGTTATGCCAAAGGTGAAATCACTCAACAGGAATTCACGGAAATGAAAAAGAACCTATAAAGCCCTTTTTCAAAACGGTAGTTTGATGAAGTCCAATCAATTCAAGAAGAACTACCGTTTTCATTTCTTTTTTTATTTTCTCAACATTCATGCCTCCCCTCCTCTATTTAGCTTCTATACTACACATTTCCTGTTTATTTTTGATACAATCTATCTTAGGAGTAAAAAATAAATTTATGTCAGGTTACATATTGTTTATTTTCAATTGACTATAACGAACTGTATTTTTTTAGATTTTGAATTGTATCGTCATTTATCAATATCTTGACAGTTGAAAGTTCTCGTCGTCATGCCGAACTTGATTCGGCATTCCGGTTGAGATACCCGGAGCTAACAATGAATTCCAGGTCAAGCCTGGAATGATGTCGCAAGCATATCATATTCACTATAATTGAAGATATATAAACAGCAACTCTAAATTGTGGAGTCAATATGAAACTTAAAAAAAAACATACATTTACCGTTTTATGTTTTCTGGCCGGCTTTTTTATCATTCACCCACTATCAATGGTATCAGGGTATTTAATGCATACTGCTGAGACCAGTGTCCAAATTGATTTTAAAATACTTACTGATATATTTGTTGAATCATTTTATCCAAATATGTTGCTTTGGGGAGTGTTGTATGGTGTGTTTTGTGGATTACTCGGATACTTCTTTGAAATATTAAAAACTCAAAAGGAACTGTTAAAAAACGCTAACGATATCAAGGATAAGTTTTTATCGATTGTTGCTCATGATCTGAAAGCCCCCTTTTACATGGTAATTGGGTATGCAAGCCTTTTATTAAATCAATATGATGAATTTGATGATGAAAAGCGAAAAAAAATAATTGGTGATATTGAAAAAAGCGCAGAGCAAACCTATCAATTTCTGGAAAATTTACTGGAATGGTCAAGGATACAATCCAGCGATGTGATATATGAGCCACATCGAATCAACATTCACGATCTGCTGCATGAAGTTATCCTGTTGTATAAAGAAAATGCAGATAAAAAAGAGATCTCAATACATTCGATGGTTAAAAATGACTCCTGGATAATTGCTGATCTAAACATGATATCATTGATATTCAAGAATCTACTGTCAAATGCAATAAAATTCACTGATACAGGTGGAAATATAACGATCAGTTCATCGACAATCGGGAATATCGAAAAAATTGCTATTACCGACTCGGGTATCGGTATGACTAAAAAAGAACTGGCCAAATTGTTTAGAATCGATACAAAAATTACAAAACCTGGTACACGGCAAGAGAAAGGAACCGGTCTAGGACTTATTTTATGTAAAGAGTTTGTCAAAATACACAAAGGAAAACTGGATGTGACAAGCCAAGTTGGAGAGGGCAGTCAATTTATTGTTTGCCTTCCCAGACATTGAGTCCGGATGGCTTGTCAAACATGCTTCAGTCTCTCAGGTGAATGATTGTACAGATAAAGATATCAATCCGCTGAATGAAATTATTGTCAGTATAAATATAATAATTATCTTTAGATTTAATTTCTATCGGTTTCCCATTAAATATATTTCCAAAGAGTTAAGTTAATCTTATCAATTAAATTTTTTATTGTTCCATTCTATTTCCAGTACAACATGACTTCATCATTTTTTTATGATGATCCGAGTGGTTGAAGTAACGATTAACCCTTGATGGATTACATATGTGAACATCTTGGGCATTAAAAACGGCTTTCGAATCTTGACCGGATAATCGTAATACTTGTCCCACTTTGATCCGGGTCAATGGTGGTATTTTAATGTTGATTCTATCACCATGCGGCGTCATCACAATCAGGTTATCGTTGATAATTTTTTCAATCCTACCCATTCTGAAATTAGGATGATGAATGAACTTTGCTGCTCGGTTGTTATGAAAAAATGATAACCAAGGTAGATTTTTCTCCCTTCCTTTTATTCCGGCTTCAATTCTTTCATTTATACCGACTGCGGCTATGACTGTTCCCCCTACTCCGGTAAATAGAAAACTGACCATCGTCAACCAAATAACTCCAATCCGAAGAAAACCGGATTTCCAAATCATCCATGCGGATAAAGCCGACAGGGCCAGTGAGGGAATAATTAAATCCAACGGCAGGTATCCGATAAAATCGCCCAAAAACTTGAAACCGAAATAGAGCAGCTCCAGGCTGCCGTTCATTTTTAATGCATATGAGTTGTAATTAAAAAGCGCCAGGGCAATAGCCAAAGCTAAGGATCCCAAAATAAGAAATAACCTGGAATGAGTGACTACGGTTGGACGAAAATGGATCTCCAAACCTTCCTGTTCGATACGAGTGAGCACATTTTGGCTAAAATCAGAAGGTAAATCAGGAACTGACGGCTTGGCTGCTTTTAATAATCTGTCAAGTTTATCCATTATTTACCTCCTTAAATCGTGTGGGATTTAACGGGAAGGGTGAAGAGAAAAAACCGAAATACAATTTGACCATACCAGTTCATTTTGCCTACCAATGATTCCAGTGTTTTTTTCATTTGTTTTTTGGCACGCCTGATAAGGGTTCCGACCGTGTTGGTCGATATATTTAAGATATCTGCAATCTCTTTGTACGATCTTTCTTCAAAATAGCTTAATACAAGAACTTCTCTATATTTGGCATCAATTTTTCCAAGTGCCTTTTGTATCAGGCGCTTATTTTCCATTTCCTCGTATTCGTCAGATTTTTCCGGGCTTGGTACTCCATTCCATTGGGCAATATCTAAATACGACTCCTTTCTTACGGAAATGGTACGGAGATAATTAGCTGCTTCATTATGAGCGATCCGATAAATCCATGCTTGTATTGGGCGTTTTGGATCGTAACTGCCCAGGTTTTCATATACTTTTAAAAAAACATTTTGAGTGATATCCAACGCCGCATCCTCGTTTTGATAAAGAAACCGGTATAAATAGGAATGAATTTTTCGCTGGTATCGCTCCATCAATATTTTAAAATCGTCCTGATTAGAGTTGAGGATAGATTTTACCAGCTCTGCATCCGTTTTAGATGTTCTATTCATACCAATTGACCTAATAAATATTGCCAAACAGACCAGGAAATTATTCAGATTATTAAACGATCAGAATGGCTTATTATAATTGTTTAATCTTTTGAGGTCAATTTTCTTCCACTTTAATCAAATAAATACACAAATTCTTAGATGTAAAAACAGATCAAGACCTTTCCTGGACATACTCGGTATTTTCCTAATCATGGACAAATCGTTACTTATTCGTAATTATTTGGCATAAAAAACATGACCTATTTGTCATTCTGATAGGAGTTTTAGGCGATTTGAAGAATTTCAATGGAACTCGAGCGACATCCGAAAATAACTTGATTACATGGATAACCTTTCATACAAATAGATCAGACTGGTTTGTACATAGTTCTAACCACATCAATTGCTTTTTACCTTGAGAAATCCTTTGTCGTTCCTCCTCAGGATGGCAGAGTTCAACTTATTGACATTATGCCTTCGCAGGAATGACATGGAGTTCAGGGTAATGCTGAATAGTTACGTTTATTCTTATTTAATAATACACCGTCAGATCATTTTTATTTCAAACAATTTTCTGAAACATTCTGGTATCTTATCCAGAACTACCGACAATCACCTTGATACATCAGTTCTTTTTTTCTTCACACCTTCACTCGGCAAATGATTATATACCATAATCGTTCAATAGAAGTCGGAAACCAATCGAATAACGGGGCATATTTCCACATTGACCCAAAATGCCACACCCTAAATGGTCTATGTATTTCCCATAAACTCTGTCGTTACAGAAAACTACGGTTTGTCGACAATTGGCATTTAATCTGCAATTGAATTGAGAAGATGAAATGTTTTAATGAACTGTATGGATATCAATCTCTCCAAACAGATTTATCATCAATTTATTTTGAAAAAGGAGGAAACGATGGCTATTATTACCATATCGAGAGGTACGTACAGTAAAGGAAAAGAAATCGCGGAAAAAGTTGCGGATAAACTGGGTTATAAATGTATTGGCAGAAGAATTCTGCTTGAAGCATCTGAGGAATTTAATATCCCGGAAATAAAACTCACCCGTGCCTTACACGACTCTCCAAGTGTTTTTAACCATTTCACTTATGGAAAGGAAAAATACATTGCCTACATTCAACGGACCTTGCTCCAGCATCTACAGCAAGGAAACACTGTATATCATGGCCTGGCCGGACAATTCTTTCTCAAAGGTGTGTCCCATGTATTAAAAGTGCGAATAATATCAGACATAGAAGACCGTGTTAAGGAAGAAATGAAACGGGAGAATGTTTCAGCTAGAAAGGCCCGTCAGGTATTGGTCAAAGATGATCATGAACGAAGACAATGGAGCCAGTTTTTATATGGAGTGGATACTTGGGACCCCAGCCTGTATGACCTGGTTCTTCAATTAAATAAACTGACGGTTGATGATGTAGTTGACGTCATTACCAATGTGAGCAAACGCCCTTGTTTTCAGGAAACCCCGGAATCTCAAAAAGCGTTTAACGATTTACTGGACGCTGCAAGAATCCGCTCTTTATTGATAGAAAAAATCCCCACTGTCGAAGTAATAGCCACCAATGGGAAAATCAATGTTTGTTATAAGGGAACTCATGGGCAGAAAGATTACATGGACAAAAAAATCAATGAACTTCTTAGCGGAATTCCGGAATATCAAAACATCCATGTTGGAATATCATCGGTTATGACACCGGATTAGCAACACAATGAATTTCTGAAAAAGATCGATACCGGGGATACAACGGCTGACTATAACTCGCAGCCAACCCAATACCCTATGGTTGCGTTTTCCCCATTTGTTATTGTTTGCCACCCTGGTATCTTATTATTCACGACCACCTTCCTAAAAAACTCGAATAAATCATATCAACAAGACATATTTTTAAAGTGATTTACCATATTCAATGATGATGAAATAGACTATGGTTTTTTTTTAACAGTGTTCTTTTTTCCAATAAGCATTGGATGAATTAGAAACCTGCGAATTATTACACTTAAAAATATGAAACTTGCCTTCAAAGTCATCTCCTTCCTGATAATCGGCTTTATCGTTATAATTGCTGCTGACGGTTACATTTCAATCCAACGAGAGATTGACCTTTTTGATTCTAATATGAAAAACAAAGCAAAATTACTGGGACACGCCTTGAAAGAATTAATATCCGATGTATGGCATACCTCTGGTCAGGAACGCGCCATATCGCTTCTCAACGACGTAAACAAAGGTGAACATCAAATATTTATTCGATGGGTATGGTTGGATGCCAAACCCAGGAAGGTTTTTTTTCCATCCGTTGACCCAGCCAGATTAACCATTGTCAGAGACGGTCATGAGCTGATTCAAATCGGGGAAAAAGGATATATGTATAGTTATGTCCCGGTGAACATCCCAGGGAACCGAGTGGGAGCGCTGGAATTGTCGGAGTCTTTGGATGAAAAACAATTGTACACTTCATTAACCATAAAAAAAACTACGTTACTCATTTGTTTGACCGTCGTTGTTTGCGGACTTTTGGCTTATCTGTTGGGAATTACTAAAATCGGTCGTCCCCTAAAACTATTAAAAATGAAAGCCAGGAGAATTGGAGAAGGTGATTTATCATGTAAAATCAATATCAAGGGATATGATGAATTATCAGAATTGGATGCCATATTAGATTCAATGTGTAAAAAACTTCTGTTGGCCAGGGAAAAGACCGAACAGGAAATAGAGGCTCGAATGAAGGCAGTGGAACAATTACATCATGCCAACCGGTTAAAAACACTGGGAAGCCTGTCATCCGGTATTGCCCATGAATTGGGAACACCTTTAAATGTTGTTTTGGGAAGAGCTGGCATGATTTCTTCCGGAAACCAATCACGTGAAGAAACCGTCAATTGTGCTCATATTATCAAAAACCAGGCGGAGCGAATGACGTCGATGATTTCTCAATTCCTTGATTTTGCAAGATATAGTACGTCTTCAAAACGAACAGTGGACCTATTCAATATTTCAAAACAAGCGATCGATCTTTTTAGGCCAGTGGCAAACAATAAGAATATTTCCCTGCTTCTGATCGCAAAAAACAATCCTTTACCGATAACAGTCGATCAAGAAAAGATCAAACAAGTATTGATAAACCTGATAACGAATGCATTGCATGCAACATCGATTGGCGGTAAAATCGAAGTTCATATATTTTCCAAATATATTTCGGAAAAAATGGATGAAAAAAAAACAAAGGGAAACTATGTCTGTATGATGGTGAAAGATGAGGGTGAAGGGATTTCGGATGAGATTTTGCCCCATATTTTTGAACCGTTTTTTACCACCAAAGAATCCGGCGAAGGGACCGGACTGGGGTTATCGATCGTTCAGAGCATTATTCAGGATCATAACGGTTGGATAACCATTGATAGTCAACATAAGAAAGGTAGCTGTTTTACTATATATATTCCACGGGCGGACGACATATGAAAGGAAATGTTTTAATTGTTGACGATGACCAAAGCATGTGTGAAATGCTGGAAGCAGACCTGAAAAGCAGAGGATTCAACATATTATGGTCAAAGTCAGCGGAAGATGCGCTTTTAATGGTTTCTAAAAATGACTTCGATGTCATTTTGACGGACTTGCGGATGCCGAAAATGGACGGCATTGCATTTTGTAGTCTGGTGATGTCTTTCAGACCGGATATTCCGATTATCGTCATGACCGCTTTTGGCAGCATGGAAACGGCGATTGAAGCAATTCGAGCCGGCGCCTACGATTTCATTACCAAGCCGATGGAGTTGGATATTCTGAGTATCATCCTGAAACGAGCCGTACATCATCGGAGCCTTTATGAGCAGATAAACAGCCTGAAGAAAGAAATAGCCCAGTCCAAGAGATTTAATGAGATTATCGGCGACAGTCCACCCATGAAAGTTCTTTTCAATCGTCTAAAACGCATCAACGATACTGATATTACTGTTTTGATAACCGGAGAAAGTGGAACCGGAAAAGAATTAGTGGCACGTGCATTACACCGGCAAAGCAGCAGGCGTGAAGGTCCGTTTGTATCAGTCAATTGTGCTGCCATACCGGAAACACTTTTGGAAAGTGAACTGTTTGGACATGAAAAAGGTGCTTTTACTGATGCCCGTTCAGTTCATAAAGGATTGTTTCTCCAGGCCGAAGGAGGAACACTTTTTTTGGATGAAATCGGAGATTTCCCCATATTTCTTCAACCAAAACTCTTGAGAGCGTTAGAGGAGCATTCGGTTAGACCGGTTGGGGCGGAGAGGGAAATACGCTTCAATGTACGAATTATTGCCGCAACCAATCAGAATCTTGAAAAAGCCGTTAAGGAAAACAATTTCCGTGAAGATTTGTTATTCCGAATCAATGTAATGAATGTTAAAGTGCCGCCGTTGAGACACAGAGGAACGGATATCCTTGTTTTAAGTAAACATTTTGTGGAGAAGTTTGCCAAACAATATGGGAAAGAAGTCGCCGGTATATCAGAGGCGGTTGCAAAGCGACTATTGAGTTATTATTGGAAAGGAAACGTTCGTGAACTCAGAAATGTCATCGAACGCGCTATTGCACTGACGACTCATGAAAAAATAGTGTTGGAAGATATCCCGGAAAGATTGCGTTCACATCCGAAAAAGCCCAGTATCGTCGGCAAGGATAACCCCGTCGAACTGCTTTCTCTGGCCGAATTGGAGCATCGATACATATTGCATGTATTAAAGGCAGTCGATGGAAATAAAACCAAGGCGGCTAAGATTCTTGATGTCGACCGAAAAACCCTTTATCGCAAGATGATCCGTAACGGCATTCATGAAGAACACCGCGATAACTACCCAGACGACCCCACATTCCCGGGTTTTTTTAAATTCTAAGAAACCTCAAGCGATTTTCATTATTTTTTCTAAGGGATTTGAAATTCACCCATGAATTTCAAAATGATACTGAAAAACATACTAAACCCAGTAAAATTAGGGAACTTAAGTATAAATTGGTATCAATCAGAATCCGGCACATCAGGAGTTCTGAAGTTAAGCTCTGTCATCTTGAGGATGAAAAGCGAAACTTGCGGCTTTGATCGACGAAGAATCTCCATGGCGACGAAGGCACCCTTCTAAATGACGAATAGGTCATGCTATTTTATACTGAATAATCACGATTCCGTAATTTCTTATCAGACGAAACTTTAAAAAGGTTCTTTAGCCGGATTTGTCAACAAGGCAAATAAGAGATGAAAAGAAAGTGATATGAGCACATAATTTTCGGGAAATATACTCAAACAAATCCATAGATATGTCAGAACTCAAAAATAACCCAATTACAGCAGTCGTTTAATACGAGCTAATAGTTCTGCCGGACGAAAGGGCTTTACTATATAATCAGCAGCGCCGTCAACAATGCTGCCAACGATGTTTGTTTCTTGACTTAAGGCCGTCAGCATAACAACAGGGATATGCTTTAAGGTTTCATCGGATTTAACAGCTTTCAGTACTTCGAATCCTGACATTTTGGGCATCATTACATCCAGGATCACCAGATTCGGTTTTTCACTTTGGATAGCTTCTAAGGCCTCTTTGCCATTGGTTTTCCAGATAACTTCATAACCCTCTTTTTTTAGCTTGAAGCATATCATTTTCCCGATATGCTCTTCATCTTCCCCGATAACGATCTTTTTTGCCATTGGAACCTCTTTTTTCTAATCTTTTGTCGATCGAAGCCGCAAGCTTCGTTTCTCATCCTCAAGATGACAGATGGCAGAGCTCAACTCATTGACATCATACCTTTACAAGAATGACATAGAGCCCGGCGTAATACTGGATAGTTACGGTGTTTTATCCTTTAATGTTTTTGGAGAAGCCGGTTCGTTTCATTTCTCCCCAGGATTTTTTCCCTATTATAAAATCGAAAGTCGCTTTTATGCGCCACCAGGCGTACAATTGACGATATCCGAAATTTTCGAAGATTCCGACGATATAAAGAACCAACACCATTCCAAGACTTGGATAGCGCCTATAGGTCATCTCTTCAACCAGCAAAGCCGACGTTGACATAATGATCCCCAGAAGAATAGTAGAAAGAAGAAAGGCAATCGCAAACAAAGGGTTAAGGGTTCCCATATAAAATGAAACGGAAAATGATATATACCCCAGAAATTCAATGATAGCACCGAATCCTTCGATAAAAAGAGCAAAAGGGAAGGCCATTAACCCAACACGTCCATATTTCGGATTCAACAACATTTGTTTGTTCATCAGAATACTTTCCAATAATCCACGATGCCATCGGTTACGTTGGGTAGAGAGAACTCTGATTGAATCGGGCGCTTCAGTCCAGCAAACAGGTTCCGGTATAAAACCCACATGATACCTTTGCTTTTTCTTCAACATTATTCGATGTAATCGGGTAATCAATTCCATGTCCTCTCCCACCGTGTCAGTGCGATACCCCCCGGCTTCAATAACAACGTTTTTTTTAAACATACCGAAAGCACCCGAAATAACCAGCAGCATGTTCAGCGCCTCCCATCCCACACGCCCGAATAAAAAGGCACGAAAATACTCAACGATTTGAAAAAGCAATAGCGGTTTCTTTGGTAATGTAATTTTTTCAACCGTCCCGTCTATTGCTTCACATCCGTTTATGATTCTCACCATACCACCTACGGCAATAGTTTCCGGTCGTTCCAAAAACGGACGGACCATCTGCATTAATACGTTTTTCTCCAATAGCGAATCCGTATCTATAGCCGTAAAAATAGGATACCTGGATACGTTAATTCCGGCATTCAATGCGTCTGCCTTCCCACCGTTTTCCTTATCCACCACAATGAGATTTGAATAACGCTCTGAAACGTAAATAGCTTTAATTCTTTTGGTATTTAAATCACCGGGATTGGCACGGATAACCGGCTTCAAAAGGAAGGTCTCTTTGACAATTTCCAGGGTACGGTCTTTTGATCCATCATTGATTAAAATAATTTCAAATTGCGTATAATTCAAACTCAATAGGGAGCGAATATTTTCGATAATTGTTTGTTCTTCATTATAGGCCGGTGCTAAAATGGAAATGGGTTTAAGAAATGCGGCCCAGCGGAACATATTTTTAATATCAGATGTTTGACTTTTCTTTATGTACTGCTTAATGGTAAAAAACGATACCAGAATGAGCAGCGTGTACACCGAATTTACAAATAGAAAATAGATCAGTACGAAATAATTCCAAATCAAGATAATATTAAAAATCATTTAATACCTACTTTGTGGCGGTTTTTTAAAGTGTTTCCAAAATGAGTTCTTTAATCATTTGAGATTGGGTTGAAGCCAAAATGGATTCCAGCTTTACTGTCCCTTTTTCCCCACACAGCCTCAAGGCTTCAATCGATCGTTTTGCCACCCAAAAATCCTTGCACTGAGCGGATTCAACCAACATGGAGATCGAACGTTCCATACCCAGCTTTCCCAAAGCTTCGGCAGCATATACCCTAACAGCTTGATGGGATTGGCCAAGTGACTTTTCAAAAAAGTCAGTCAGTTCCGGATCTTCAAACTGACCCAATGCCCCGATACAGGCAATTTTGAGTTCCATATTTTCGGTTGTTTCAAATAACTCCAGCAGGATATCGACCACATTGTTATATACATAATAACCGAATATATCAACACAGACCCGACGAAGCCAATCTTTCAAATCCATTTCTCTAAAAATCCGTTCCAAGTGCGGCAGAATTTCCGGACCAAACTCCATTAGAATTGCAGTTGTCTGAATGTGGCTTTCCCCTGAACTGTTTTGGTTCAGATGTTCAAGAATCGCAGAAAGTGAATCCAGATCTCTAAGTTGCATAAGATTTGAGGCGGCCGCTATACGAACCATGTCTGATTTGTCATAAATTTTTTCCCGCAGCTTAACCACTGCCTTATAACAATTCATCAAGCCTAAAAAATATACGGCATAGATGCGTTTCCAAGGATTGCGATGGGACAGTTGATTCATGAAGTAGAGATCAATCCCCAAATACACAAAAAGCTGCCTTAATCGATCCTTCTCATCGCCGGCCAAATCTAAAAAGTAATCTTTAATAAACACAATAAAAAATGGATAATCCTTAAAAGAAACCTTTTTCTTGAACTCGTCCGGTGTTAATTGCCAATCCAAATAGTCAAACAGGTATTCATACCACATATCGTTTTTTTGTTGTTGTACAGCCTGACGATGCTTTTCCAAAATTCGGTAAAATATTGTATAAAGCACCATCAGATTGATAAAAAAAAACTGAACAACTATAAACAGTATGATCACTACTAATGCAAATGAGCGATTTTCAGACAATAACTCGGATAATGTTTCTAAAACCATTTTTAATACTACTTGAAAGTTGTTGTACAATAACATATTATTATTTTAGTCAATTATGCACTAAAAGCAAAGATATTGCTGTTTTTATATGTTAAGTTTTTATCAAAAGTATCAAAGTCAATTGTTTCGGATAATTTGCCTAAAGATCGTGTTGTTTATTTCGATAGATACTCATTCAAGCACTCACTATTTGATGGCTGATGTTAATATTCATATAAACTGATGGTAAATGTATATCGTGCTGCAAAGTTTTACTTCCAGGTAAGACATTGCCTTTTTTTTATAGTACTGCCTCTCATTGGATGCAGTTTGTGGAACCAAGTTTTTGCAGCAGAGGCCGGGTATAATGTAGGCCTTACAGAGAGTGCCAGATTACATTCCGACTCCAACTCTATCGGCAGCAAAATAGCCTCTTATAACCAGAAGTTGTTTGTTAAGATTGACTATCCAAAGCATTTTTTATTTCAGTATGTGGAACGACAACAAGATTGGACCTTGGAGCATCCCGACGATACTAAATATGTCAATCTGGTATATCGATATCATTCTCCGGGTATTAACTATCAAACAAATCAATGGAAAATCAGATTTTCCCTTAACGTTTTAGATATTGTTCGGAAAGAAGAACTTTATTCAAGGATTGAAGATGATGACATCAATCGTTTTATCTTACCGTCACTTTTTGGAGAATATTATCTTTCAAATCTGTTTTTCGAGATCGGAGCCTGGCAGGAAAACGATTTCCAGGCATTTAATTATCATCGTTACTCGGTTTTTATTTATCAAACCAAGGTTGCTGCTTTAGGACATAAAATAACAGACCATCACCAGATTAAAATCAACCTTTTTCGTTATGACCGAATATACCCGGAGAATTATGACCTCACCAAAGATGAATGCGTTTTGCAATATCGTTTCATTAATCCATTTTCGATCGAGGATGGTTTTAATCTGAGAGAATTATCCGTCAAATACGTGGAAACCAGGTATCCCACCCAAACCCTGAAAGAATTTCATGTTCTTAATTATTTCAAATTCAGGCTGTTCAGCCTGATCCATTTTATTACTTATGGTTTGTCGGCCGCCAATTACTATACAACCTATCGTGAAGGCCTATTAGACTATTCACTGATCGAAGAGGAAAATATGGAACATGATCTGTCACAAACCATTGAATATGCAGGATTTACCAGACTTTTCACCAGTCGCTTTTATTTCAGCTGGAAATATGCACTGGAAGACTCACTTACCCGAAATGCTTACTTGAATCAATCGTTTAACCTCCAGATTACATATACCTTTTAATACAACCAATGCATTTGAATTAACAGAAAGAAATTACATGCATTTTTATAACATCCCCCCTGCATCCGCTGTAAAGTCTATTTGATTCCAATATCTGATATGTTATAATGAAACAGATGTCTATTAATCCCTGTTTATATTCAATAAATCGGGCGATAAATATCAAAACACATTTGACTATTTGGTCTTGCTGAATCTAACAGGTAACGTCATGAAAAAGAACGTGATCAGGCTAAACAAAGATTATCAGGATTTGATCCCGACCTATTTGGAAAGCAGGGTAAAGGATATAATAACCATCCGAAAAGCTGTCCAGAATAGGGATTTTAATCTCATAGACAATATAACTCACAATTTGATCGGTTCCGGTAAGACATTTGGTTTTGATTTCATATCCGATACTGCATTAAAAATAAGATCCAATATTAAAACTAAAAACTCCGACGGAATTATAAAAAACGTTGAAAAAATAGAACACTATTTAAGCGGACTTGAAATCAAATATGTGGATGAAGACGAATTATAAACGGAAAATCCTTATAAAGCAGTCAAGAACTTTGAGTTTAGTACTATTGATTCATCAGAACACATTTTGATAAAACCGAACTCCTGACTCGTCAAAGTCCCATCATCTCTTTTAGTTTTGGAATAAAGGTTTTGTCGATAGGTTTAGAGATAAAATAATCACAGCCGACTTTGAGTGCCTGATCGGTCTCCTTTTCCATAACCGAAGCCGTCAAAGCGGAGATAATGCCGGTATAACCTTTCTTCCTCAATATCCGCACAGCTTCATGACCATCCATCACCGGCATTTGCATGTCCATTAGAATTAAATCTGGCTGAAGCTCGAAGGCTTTTTCAACAGCAATCTGTCCGTTTTCCGCAGTGTGTATTTCCCAGTCGGTTTTTCGCAATTTTCGTTGTAACATTACCTGAATTTCAATACTGTCTTCCGCAATCAAGATTTTATGACTCATGATTTTCCTCCTTTGAATAAATGGGTATTGAATATGTAAAACAACTTCCTTTTCCGACTTCGCTTTCCACAGTTATGGTTCCACCGTGCAATTCTACCAGTTTTTTAGTGATGGCCAAGCCCAACCCGCTTCCTTTTGCAGCGCGTGTATCTGAGCCGTCAACCTGCCGAAACGATTCAAAGACATACTGTAAATCTTCTCGATGAATACCACACCCGGTATCTGCCACTCTAATGACGGCTTTCTCAGCCTTGATTTCCGTTTTGATGGTAATTGATCCCTCATCGGTAAATTTTATAGCATTGTTCAACAGATTCAATAGCACCTGTTTCAAACGTATGGGGTCTCCATTCACCTTTGCATCGAATTCCGGCTGGAATATCAATCGTAACATTTTTTCTTTAGCCAACCTTTTGACGGTATCAAGCACGTCGCTAATGTACTCATTCAACACTACCGGTTTCAGCATAAGCTTCATTTTTCCGGCTTCAATCTTCGAAAGATCCAGAAGATCGTTAATCAATGTCAATAAATGGAGACCGGCATTTTCTATATCCTGTGCAATGTCGGCAACTTCATCGTTTTCGGGTAATTCGTTTTCATCGGTAAGCTCTTCAATATTACCCAGGATTATCGTCAAGGGCGTTCTGAGTTCATGACTGATGGTATTCAAAAATTCTGATTTAAGGCGGTTGGCGGTTTCGGCTTGTTCCTTGGCTTCCCTCAAAGATTTTTCAGTTTCTTTCAACTCAGTAATATCTATGGTCATGCCGACAAACATTTGAGAATTTTCAACATTCATTTCACCCACTGAAAGACGCATTGGGAACTGAGAACCGTCTTTCCTACACGCAGTCACCTCACGCCCGATACCAATAATTTTGGGGGCACCCGAAGTTAAGTAAGCCTTAATATAAGCATCATGGGAACTTTTGTATGGTTCGGGCATCAGAATTTTTACATTTTTCCCTACAATTTCTTCCAATCGAAAACCAAACATTTTTTCCGCTGCCGGATTCATCGTTTGTATGTTTCCCTCATTGTTTATAGTTATAATTCCGTCAACAGTAGTATTAAAGATGGCCTTTATGTACAACTCGCTAGCAACGCTTTGTTTGGTTCTTATTATTACCTCTTTTTTAATAGCCAGATTTTTTGTCAAAAGAATAAAAATAACTGCTGATAAAAGAAGGGTGAACAACAATCCGACAATCAGTTCAATTTCTGCTGAATAATCTTTGTTCTGTTCCATAACCCCGGATGTCAGCCTAAATATAATTTTCCATTTTCTTCCGCCGACATCCAATTCCTTCTCGTATGCCATCTCAGTACCATTGGATCTTCCATCAGAGAAAAGCAGTTGTGGTTGTTCCTCGGCCAAAAGATCAAAAACGTCTATATCCGTGTCGCCAAAATGGGCTGAACATAACAAATCACCAATCCTGAATACGCCAAGAACAAAACCCCGAAGGTTTTTTTGTCGATCCTCCGTTGTTTTATGCAGCTTTCCCTTCTTAAATACCGGAAAAAACAATAAAAATCCGTATTGTGTTCCACTTTCCTGAACTAAAATGATTCTGGCGGTTGCAAGCATCATGATTTTTTGATCCCGAACCTTTTCCAAAGCAGCACGCCGAATCGGATTGGATGCCAGATCAAAACCAAAGGCTTTTTCATTCCCTTTAAACGGATAAATAAAATCAACTGGAAAGTATTCTTGCTGTTGTTGACGTCGGATCAACTTATCCCGTTCTTTTTGTGTGATCTGAAAACCGGAAAATCCTTCATCTCGAACTGATTGTTCATAAACATGTCGTTCTTTATCCAAAATTTTGGGAATCCATTCCACAGCTTGGAAATATGGATGATGATGAAACAACGGTCCGGTAAATTCTTCAAACTCCTTCCGCGTAACCGATTCAGATACTGAAAAGTGTAAGGCCAGGGAATGTAAAACCGTAACGCTATGGTTAATGATTTCATTGATCATCAAAAAACGCTTCTCCGCTGCATATATCAACTCGTTTTCAATAAAGCGCTGTTGGTTGTTAAGGGTAATTGAATAGTTTGCAGCGGATCCGATAATGCCTAGAACTATGGATATTAAGACTGGTATATACTTTAATCTCATTCAGCTATCTTTTGAGTGTAATTTTAATAGTTTCTATAATAATGTATTGAGAGAAGGACACAGCCCTATTCAAGCGGCTTTTACATAGATAACTCAATCTTTTACAATGTTCTATTATATCAAATAAATGTAAATATGCAATGTTTATAACAAATCTTTGAGAAGCAACCATATAAAAAAGATTGAACTCTTTGACGGGTATGGGACAACTCTGCTGTAAAATCACTATATGATGGGATGAAAACGGGTCAGTAATTCTTTATGAGCATTTCCCCGTCGCGATAACTACCCGGACGCCCCCATTTCCAGATTTTTTAAATTATAAGAAATATCGTTTATCTACCTGTTTTATTGATTGTTTCTTATCGCTGCCGAAGCTAAGGTATCAGTATAGACAAATCCGAATCACCTCTTTACATATAGAAGTATGACTTTAAAAAAGCTGTTGAAATTCAAATACTGGATGAACAGATAGGGAATGGCATTGAGTACCGCCACAAACGGAATTAAAATAAATTTGGAATTCAGATACAACGACTAAATAGGGAGAAAAGTATGAGCGAAAAAAGCCTGCCTTTGAGAAAAGACATTGAAAAAAAAGATCAATGGGATCTTTGTCCTCTTTTTCAATCTGAAAGTGACTGGGAAGCCCTTTACAAAAAAACTGAAGAGGAAATTCCTGGTTATGAAAGCTTCAAAGGCAAGCTGGGGGAATCCTTTGAGACTTTTAAAAAGGCAATCGATTTTGATAATGCTGTTTCAAGAAACCTGGAAAAGTTGTACACCTACGCCCATCTGAAAAATGATGAGGATACGACTAATCAGAAGTATTCCGGTCTTTTTCAGCGAGCCATGAATCTGTATACCAGAATTTCCGAAGCCACCAGTTTTATGACACCGGAAATCCAGTCAATTCCAGAAGAGGTAATAAATTCGTTTCTTAACAACCCGGAAATCGCTGATTTCAAGTTCCCGCTGGAAAAAATTCTCCGATACAAACCCCATACCAGAAATTTGGAAGTTGAACAGGTTCTGGCCATGGCAACGGAGGTGAACCATGCTCCGAGACAGATATTCAGCCAGCTTGACAATGCAGACATGACATTCGGTCAGATTAAAGATGAAAACGGAAGTATGGTTGAACTGAGTCACGGAAACTTTGTTTCTTTTCTCACATGCCGGAATCCAGAAATAAGAAAAAATGCCTTTGAACAATATTATCAGTCCTATGAAAACCATAAATACTCAATTTCCGCCACCTTGTCCGCCTCCATTAAAAAAGACCTTTTCCTTGCCAAGGTAAAGCAATTTGATAATTGTAGACAGGCGGCTTTGTTTTCAGATAACGTCAGTGACTCTGTTTATGACAATCTGCTGGAAGCAGCCAAGAAAAATATAAAACCGCTTTTCAGATATTTTCAACTAAGGAAAAAAGTGCTGGATCTTGACAAACTTCATTTCTATGACACCTATGTGCCGTTGGTTAAAGAAGTTAATTTTAAAATGTCCTATGACGAAGCAGCGGATATCTGCATAAAAGCGCTCGCCCCCTTGGGAAAAGGGTATACCGATGTTCTGGAAAAAGGCTTAAACGGCGGCTGGGTGGACAAATATGAAAACAAAGGCAAAAGAAGCGGCGCTTATTCTTCCGGCTGTTATGATTCACCCCCTTATATTCTGATGAATTATGACGAAAATACCATCAACAGCCTTTTTACCCTTATCCATGAGGCCGGGCATTCCATGCATACGTATTATTCCTGCAAACATCAACCATATGCCACACATAATTATACCATTTTTGTAGCAGAAGTCGCCTCCACCTTGAATGAGACACTCCTTGGCAAATATCTTCTTGAATATTATAAAGACGATCCGAAAATGAAGGCGTATCTTATCAACAGAGAGATTGACAACATCAGGGCCACAATGTTCAGGCAGACCATGTTTGCAGAATTTGAAAAAGTGACTCATCATCTTGCCGAAACCAATCAGCCGTTAACACTTGATGTAATGACGGGTGAATACAAAAAACTTTTGGAAATTTACTTCGGTGACACCATGGTGATTGATGATGCGCTCTGCCTGGAATGCCTCAGGGTGCCACATTTTTACTCACCTTTTTATGTCTATAAATATGCAACGGGGTTAGCTGCTGCAATTGCCATTTGCAATAGGATTATGTTGGAAGGAGAACCTGCTATAAACGAATACCTTAATTTTCTTAAGCTCGGTGGCAGCGACTTTCCGATTAATGAACTTAAAACAGCAGGCGTGGATATGAGTTCGCAGGAACCTGTAAAAAATGCCATTAAATATTTTGAAACATTGGTGGTTCAGCTGGAAGAGATTATGTTTTGATTGTATTTCCACAAAAAAGCTTGGGCTTTAACCGCTGTTTCCGGGGATTAAAAACCGGTGTATCATTCCCGAGCAATGCCTCGGCATCCTTTCTTATGGCATCATGGTCGACAACACAGACCGAAAAACGTTTTCCCGGAGTTGGATTTCGGATGGCTTTCAGATCTCCATAATACTGTCAGACAGTTTCTAAATCGGCACCATCTTTCGATAGATGGCGTCGGGCATGGTGATGATAAAAAGAATCATATCAATTGCCGGGTCCTGCCAATACAGTGCGTTATACATTGCGACTTCCTTCATATAGGGGCCGAACATAAGTAATATTCGTGTATTCCCTTGCAAGATTTTCACTTCAGATTTTCACGAAATATCTATTATAAGTTGAGGCTCCAAACATGATTTTTTGTCTCATGTTCTACTAAAAACAGACATCCGTCTTTCTCTGCCTAATTAAGCGCTTTGCTTTATTCCAATGTGCTTTCGAAGAACAAGCACAAGCCCCATTAAAAGGAAAATATATCTTTTTCTTGCGACACAGAGCGCAATGAATTAAAATAGAAGTTATTCCCTTTTTCACATCTTTGTCAGAATCTCCAATAACGGAATCCAAGAATTTAGAGGAATTATGAGACTTAATTCAGTTAAAATGGTCCTTTTTTCTATTGCATTTGTCATTCTTACAATTGCCAATACCTTTGGAGACACATCGGAAAAACACATCATCATTGCAATCCCCAAAATCATGCCATTGTCGAGTGAAGAACTAAAAAACCAGGGCCTTTATCCTCAATTGATCAGAGCGATATTTCAACGGGTTGGCTATAAAGCAGAAATCGAATTTTATCCTTATGAAAAAATCATTGAAGCGCTTAAACAGGGAATCATCGCCGGAGGTGCCATTGTTTCATACAGAGATGATCGAACGGCATTTCTATATTATCCTGATGAGCTATATACTATTAAAATCAAAGTTTTGGGTTTGAAGAAAGGAGTCCCCCTGACTGAATTCAATGGACTGGAAAGCCTTAAAGGTTCAGTTGTAGGAACATTTAAGGGATCATTTATCGAAAATGAACTGGCAAATGTCGGTGTGCAATACGAATCAACATTGACTATTAACCAAAACTTAAGAAAGCTTATTCTGGGAAGAATCGATTTTATCATTGCACCGGAGATCACAGCCCTTTATTTGATTTCCCAGCAATTTGGCTCAGCGGGTCGTGAAAGTGTTATCGGTTATAATCCGCCATACATGATTGATAAACACTATGTCGCTATTTCAAAAAGATACCCCAACGCCTTGGAAATTGTTGATGCATTTAACCGTGGACTAAAGATCATTAAAATAGATGGTACGTATGACAGAATAAAAAACCAGTATTAATCACTTTAGTATTTGGCTTTTATTAATAAAGGAGATGATTTCTATCAAAATTCATTCCCAATTGATCATTAGTATTCTTTCAGGCCGATAAAAAGGGATTTTATCAATGCAATGGCATAAAAATAGTTTACTGTTCGTCATTTTGAGGGATTGCTAAAAAATAACTTAACATAATCTGTTTATAAAAGTCCCAAAAACAATGGACATTTTGTAAATAGAATGTGAACTAATTTTTTTTGCTGCCCCAAAGATATAGATGCCGATAGAAGTAACCAACAAACAGTAGAGCGACTCCACGTACAGAAGGATCTGCCAACAGATGCTCCGAAAAATGCTTGTGAGGAATTAGAATTATCTGTTATACAATATTATTGAAAACATGTTCCAATTTATTAAGAGTTTATTGAATAATCAGAGAATAATTCAGAAAAAAAATAAGTTACAAGATGCCTCAACCAAACGTGGATTTATATTGCACCAATTATTCTTGCTTTTAGTATCTTTCCCAAGCTTTTAACGTCATTAGCAGATATCGTATTGGTTACAACACTTGGTTTTTTTAGTTTCCATTCAACCAATGTTTCACCATTTACATAGTTATGTGAAAGGTTTGCATATTGCGCTGCTGTATTATGGATCAGTTTAATCTGGGAAAGAAATACATCCCAATCCAGAAAAATATCTATTAGACTCTCACTATAGCGAAACTGAGGTGAGATAATAATGATTTCAATATTTCTTTTTTCACTATTTAGTAAATCAAATTTGGTGATTCGTTTTTGCATCCGCCTGACAAGATCCGTTTGCATTCCTCCATATATTCGATCATTCGCACTGATATGAGCAAGATATGCAAATTTTCCACGCTTTGAAATTATGACCGCTGTGCAAGCAGAGACCCCATGTGTATATAGGGCTTTACCATTGGCACTCCTTTTAATTTCATCCATATCCACTTCGATATGTTTTGATAAATCTCTATTTGAATCTTTAAGGGATATTTTTTTTCGCTCCGTTAATTTTATTAAGGCTTTTCTATATTTTTTCCTGTTCATTTTGTATTTTTCAGTTAATATTTCATCTTCATCTATTTTCGCAATTATCAGCCATTTACTGTTCAAAATCGAAACAACCTCAAAAGATGATAAAGCCTGATACCCCCTGTAATCCGTTACAATTTTTTGTCCTTTGCCCTCCTTAAATTTGGAATGAATGTTATCTTTTGACAAGTGTTTTGATAAAATTGTCGAGCCTGCATAAAACCTGGAGTCCGTCAACATGTAGTAGTTTTTGTTTACTAAAAACACTTCTCCGGTATGTCCCAAAGCTTCTTCAATAGAAAATATATCATTGATTTTATTAATGGAAAACTGCGGTATAAACCAGCCAAGCAGTTTGGATTCAGACAAAAATGGTTCTATAAAAAAAGCTGAAGGTTCACCTGAAATCTGATATTGTTGGAAGTCAACAAATGCTTCAGTGGGGCTTTTTTTAAGTTGTCTCGCCAAAGCTGTTTGAGCAAGTTCTCCTTCAAAAATATTTTTGTGATAATCGGCTTGCCTCCTAACCGTATAAAAAATATTGCCGGCAGTATCAATAAATAATATATCGTAGAATATCAAATACTTCGATATGTACCGGTCAGTTATTTTTTCACGTAACCAGGCAATTTTTTTTCTGTCTGCATAGATTGCTTGATTGTTTTTCATTCTTTGAAAAAGAACGAGTTTTTGTTTAAAAAACTGCTTCATCTCCTCATCTTCTTTAAGAGAAAAAGCTTTCTTATGAACAAACTCCATGTATTTATATAGTTCCTTGTGTTTATGCTCTCTAATTGTGTCCAGCTTTTGATAATAATCTTTATAAACCGTGGTTTCTGTTGAGTTACAGCTACTGATAACCAACGATAACATCCAATAAATAAAGAAGAAGTGCCGCATATTGTTAATACCCATTCTTTAATATAATTAAGCTCCCTTATATTACAACTCTATTGATTCACTTTCAATATCATAATTTTGATCAAAAAAATACTCGCGAGTTTCTTAAAAGTTGAGTTAAAAATTCACTGGATTTGAGAGTCCTATAAGAAATGTTTTTAATGAAGTAACATCAAGGGGTTGGATAAGATTTTGAAAGCAAGAAAACTGGTTGTTATAAGCAAGAAGTCGATCAATAAATCACTGGCAATAGGGTAATTCAAAGCGGAAGATAGCACCACCGCCAGGATTGTTTTTAGCCCAGATGGTGCCTTGGTGGTGTTTTACGATTCCCTTGCAGATGGACAATCCCAGTCCGATTCCACCGGCAGAGGCATCGGTTTCACTGCCTTGGATGAACTTGTCGAAAATGGATTCCAGTTCTGATTCCGGGATACCGATGCCCTGATCGGAAACAGTTGTTATCAGCGCAGGGATGGGGCCTTCGGCAGTTTTAATAATGCTTTCCTTAAATGAAACCAACACATTTGCCTTGGACGGAGAGTATTTAATAACGTTGGAAAATAATTTTTTTATAATCTGCTCGATTCTAATGGAATCACATTCTATGGTGGTCGGAAACTCAGGTTGGATTATCTCAAGAGAAAAGTCTGTCCCTTCCGAAGTTTCCACGAAATTATCCGCCACGTTGTTTATAATTGAAATAATATCATATTTGCCAATATTCAAGTTCAGTTTACCGGATTCCAGTCGCGAAAGATCAAGCAAATCGTTCAACAGCACAAGCAGTTTGTTTCCGCTGATATTGATTCTTGTAAAAAACTTCTTCAGCTGTTCATTGTCCACCTGTTCGATCTTTTCTATTCCAAATTTGGAGTAGTTAAGAATGTGGTGCATGGGTGTTCTTAATTCATGGGACATATTGGCCAAAAAGTCGTCCTTGGCTTTATTAGCGTCTTCGGCTTCTTTTTTTGCCACCATTAGCTTTTTTTCTATTTTGCGATGTTCCAGAATAGCGCTTTTAAGTTCTTTATTAGACAATGCAAGTTCGGCGGTTCTGCGTTCAACTCTTTTTTCCAGATTTGCATGTGCTTGCCTCAATTCTTCTTCTATCTGCTTTCGATTTGAGATATCAAGAACCGCCCCGGCCACATGAGTCACAAGTGTTGAGCCATCCTCCTTAAACATGGTCCCCCTGGATAATATCCATTTAATAGCCCCTGATCCGGTAACGATACGATACTCGTTTTCAAAATATGGCTGTTTATTTATAAAATAATTCTTCCACCTGGATTTTACCATATCCAAATCTTCCGGATGAATCATTTTATCCCAGCTACTGAAATGTGGAACAAATTCCTCCGAATCGCATTCGATCATTCGGCATATTCGTTGATCAATATATAAAGCACCGGTGGACACATTCCATTCCCAAAATCCCAGATCGGCCCCTTGGAGAGCCAACTCCTTACAATTTTCATATCGAATCATTGGATGGTTGAGGCTGGGCTGTCGGGTCAAATCTTTGATAATGGTACTTTTTATTCTTTTTCCTTTAAAGTTATAATTTTTATAATGAAATTCTGCTGGAAAAGTGGTTTTGTCCTTTCTTAAAACCAAAACCTCAAATGGTTCATTAGAGGCAGAAGTCATATGGTGATAAATAGTATCTTGTGATTCCGGGGCAATAATCTCTGTTTCAGGCCGTCCAAGCAGCTCACCTCTTCGGTATCCTAACATTTGTCGTGCTGCCCGATTCAATTCAATAAACTTATTATCATAAGAGAATGTGATCCCCTGGGAAGTTTGTCCATACTTCGAAAGTAATCCCTCATACCCACTGTTATTTGATAACCTGTTACCCACAGATTCTTTCCCAACAGAGTGAGGTTGACGATTTTCCTGTGAAGCAGGCAATTGACTGGATGTTACAGACGTATGATCAAGCTCTATCGACTTGAGTTGAACAGCACGCCTGATTTGCTCCAGCAATGAAATATGCCCCTGGCTTTTCAAAACAAAGGCAAAAGCTCCCCGATTAACAGCTGAAATAACATCTTCAGCTGAAACAGATGTTGTATGATAAATAAATTTTGTTTTTGGATTAGATACCAGCATTGAATCCATTAGAGTTAAGCTATCAGTATCCGGTAATTCCAATTCCAGAACAACAATATCAAATGCGCAGGAATCAAAAGCGATCAAGGCTTTTTTCCCGTTTTGACAACAAACAGCTGAAAGTCCTTCGTTTTCAATAATAGCCGTAAGTTCATTTTGTAAATGCGCTTCGGTTTCAATAATAAGAACAGAAATTTGTTTTTCCATTTTAATAAATACTTACGTCGCTTTGGAGCATTCGATTTCAGGAATAAATATCCTAAGGCCCTTAACACATATAATTATGGAGTTGGTTCTTCAATAATCGAGCCAGAAATCATTGGCTTCAATAGCGGTTCATTACTACTTTTTATTATATAAAAGATCCAATATTATAATCAAAATAAAAGACATTTTTTTTGGCCACACAAGATCTGATGCGGTGAACTCTTTGTTTACAGACGACCTTAGGGTCGGCAAAAAACAGTTTACATTCTGTTTACAAAATGTCCATTGTTTTTGGGACTTTTATAAACAGAATGTAAAGTTATTTTTTAACGATCCCTAAGATCAGTATAATATGGGAATTTTACTGTTTGGCAGGAATTTTATTGCCGATCCATTGTTATGGTCTGATCAAAACAGTCACTAACCAGGTCGACAATCCATAATAAAACTGTTGTCAGCTTAAATAATCAGAAGAGGAATTAAATCATGGCACGGTTATGGTTGCTGGCGTTTTGTCATAATATATTCAACCAAACCCAACAAACCGATCGGTGTGACAATATAGATGAATAACAACGGACTAAAAAGAGCGATACCGACAAATCCACCCAAAATACCACCTAATACTTCAATGGCAGCCAAATGTTCTCCCGATGCATCTTTTACCATTTTTTCCAGGTTGTCCGTATCGTATACTTTTACTTTATCAGAAACAATGGATGACACCTTTATTTTTTCAAGAATGACAGGTACAGACCGGTTCATCCATTGATCGAAACGTTCATTGGCAACTAAATCCTCCAAAAGTTCTTGAATAATGGCTAAACCTTTTTTAACCGCTGTTTTTATTTTTACCCAAGAGGTTTCCCGCTGAAGGAATTTTTCGATTTCAGAAAGAATATATCCCACTCCTTTACTTCTGACTCGTTCATTTAATTCGACCACCAGCTTCTGATAATACCGGTTCAAATCCTGAATACCTTCTTCCGAATCCAAATAGTCGGTCAATCGGCCCGATGCCTGTTCCAAATAATCATACAATTGCGATCTAAATTCATATGATTGAACCGTTTCATACAAGTTTTCCTCAATGGTTGACTGATCAAAATCAAAGGTCCAGGTAGCCAGTTTCAGGATATTTTTTTTGATGGTCCCCTGCTGTTCAATCGTTTTGGCAATTTGTCGATAAATAAATCCAGATATTTGCGGAATATTGTCTTGAATCATCAGGGTCAATTCCCTGGAAATGGCTTTCAAATTAATTGTGCCGTCGTTAACACTTTTTTCAATGAATCCCGTTACTTCCTTGGCCATAGAATCCAGATCAATTCTCTCCCTTAAATGCTTTGAAAGATTCATCTCTGACAATTGCGCCAATACATAAAAAAGCCGATGAGAATTGGATTGAAACTGATTCAATATCCAATCGGTAATTTTTTTTTGGTTTTCCTGCATTTCCAGTTTATCTTCGGTATATTTGGATAAACTGGAGATAGAATCTGCAATCAGGTCGTTTCTTTTGATATAATCGATCATGTCTTTTGGATTGAAAAAATTATCCGCAATTCCTGAGCCCAGTCTATCAGCAATGGAATCCTGATTTCTTGGAATCAGTCCCTGGATACCATGCCGGGTTTTATTTTTAGGTTTGAACAACATGATAATAGCCAGAAAATTAGTAAAATACCCTACCATGGATGACAGCAGGATTTTATAGGCCATATCGAAATAAACATAAAGATGAGGTGATAATACCCCACTTTCCGGCAGAGATAGGTATCTGAAAATAAAAACCGGTATCAGGCAAAACGGGATAATGAATCTGAAAATGAATTTTGCAATGGCGATAAATCGTTTCATAATATTGTCTTTATTAGTTTTTATGTGGCCGTTTGGTAACCAAACGCCACTTATTGAGCTTTAATATAATCATCTCTTATCAAAAATTCTAACGATTATGGCAACAAAAGGGAATGATTTTCATATGGTTATGAGCCATAGATATAATTAATGGATGGATTCGTTCATCTTCAATCAACAAGTTCAACAAAACGATAGAGAACTAAAAAAAAAAAGGATATATTTTAATTTAGCTGTTCTGGCAGTAACTAAAATCAATTTACTTCCTACTTGCATTAATATATAATTCTCTTTTTATATCAGTATTTTTAGTAGACTTCACTCATTTTATCACCATATGATTTGTCATTGATATAAAATGCGATTTTGCTGTAAATCGACCACTGTGCGTATCCGGTACAAAACCGGGATAAGGATATGCCAATGATGAAAGAAAAGGTAATAATTGTAGAGGATGAGGCCTTGGTTGCCATGGCAATAAAAAACAGTCTTAGCAATTTGGGGTATGACATTGCAGCAGTGACTGATTCTGGAGAAGATGCCATTGTTAAAGCGCAACAAATCCGACCAGATATAATCTTGATGGATATCAACTTAAATGGCAAAATGGATGGCATTGAAGCCGCAGACCAAATTAGATGTTCATTGAAAATACCTATTATTTTTATTTCAACTTTAGCAGATGAATATAAACTTCAACAAGCTAAGCTGGCAGTGCCATATGGTTACTTGCTTAAGCCATTTCAGGAACGGGAATTAAAAGTGACAATTGAAATGGCATTATATTCTTTCAAATTAAACGCCGAAAGGGACACCGCAGAAAGAGCCTTACGCTTATCAAGATTTTCCATCGAACATGCTGAAGATATGCTATTTTGGTTGGATGCAAATGGTAAAATCCTGGATGTCAATGAAACATCAGCACAAAGAACCGGATTTGCCAAGCATGAACTTAAAAACATGTCAATCTTTGAATTGCTTCCACATTTAAAAACAAAGCAATGGGAAAAAAACTGGCATTATTTGAAAAACCATAAAACGTTAAGATTGGAATCTGTTTGTTCCACAAAGAATAAAACCAAAGAATTCCCTGTAGAAGTGACCTGTAGCTACTTTTGTTTCGACGGTAAGGAATACAATTGTGCCTTTGCAAAAGATATTTCCGATCGATATCAGGCACGGGAAGCTGTCAGGAGATCCGAAAATAAATTCCGCTGGCTATACGATAATTCTCCGAATATGTATGCTTCTATGGATGTCAACACCTTAAGCATTATGGAATGTAACCAAACATTACTTCACAACATTGGATACTCAAAAAATGAAATCATCGGCCAGTCTGTTTTAAAACTGTATTTTCAAGAAGATATAGAAAAGATAAAAACTGAACTTTTTCCTCTATTTAACCGAACAGGTTTGATAGAAGGAGAAGAATTAAGACTTCAAAAGAAGAATGGTCAATTAATTGATGTTCGTTTAACCATGTCTGCTATCTGTGATGATCAAGGAGATGTCGTTTATGGGCATACCGTTTGGTACGATATTACCGATCAAAAAAAAATGCGATACGAACGAGCGGAATTAGAACGACAGCTCTTTCAATCACGGAAAATGGAATCATTAGGTGCCTTGGCAGGAGGTATTGCTCATGATTTCAACAATATCCTGTTTCAGATTATGGGATATACTCAAGTATTTTACAAAAAATCAAATAAAAATAGGGAAATAGTTGAGTATTTAGACACCGTCATGGAAGCATCAAATCGTGCTTCAACCCTGGTACAGCAAATACTCACTTTTAGCCGTGGGACTATCGGAGAATTGCAGCCACTAGTGATACAGCCGATTATAAAAGAGATATTGAAGCTCATGCGATCCGCTATCCCAGCTGGCATTGAAATTCGGCAAAATATCAACGAACAATGTGGTGTTATAAATGGTGATCCTACTCAAATTTATCAAATGGTGTTGAACGTTTGTACCAACGCTTACTATTCCATGAGAGAAAGCGGAGGTGTATTGGACATTATTTTGGATGAAATTCAATTGCAGAATATAAAATACGTGGAAATGACAATCAAAGATACCGGTTCCGGGATGGATGAAAAAACGTTATCAAAAGTGTTTGATCCCTATTTTACAACAAAACCAATCGGGCAAGGCACCGGCTTGGGGCTTTCAATTGTAAAAGATATTGTAGAAAAACATGATGGTATAATCAATGTGTTGACATCACTAGGCCAGGGAACCACAGTTACTATTCGTCTACCCAGCAAGCCGGAAACACCGTTAATCACCAGCCGAATTCTGGAAGAACTTCCCCACGGAAGTGAACATATTTTGATTGTTGACGACGAGTTTGGATTGGTTAACATGGAAAAAGAGATATTAACCGGTATTGGTTATCAAGTGACTGGATTCACCAACAGCCTGGAAGCCTTGGCGGACTTTCATTTAAATAGTCCAAAATACGATCTGGTGATCACTGATCAGACTATGCCTTTTTTAAACGGTATGGAACTGACGAAACGGTTTATGAAATTAAAGCCCGACATCCCTATAATTTTATTAACCGGTTATAGCGATACTTTATCGGAAGAACAAGCTGTTGCGGCCGGCATCAAAAAATACCTTATGAAACCGTTAGATATAGGAGTTCTGGCATGTTCTATCAGAGAAATCCTGGGTCAATAAAAAAGAAGTATCGGCAAAACTTACATAGTACAATTGCAGATTTGGTATCCAAAAACATGTATAACCTGCATCGACCGCGCAACAGATCTTACTCAGAAAATCAAAGGTTGCCGTTTTTGGTACTAAATGATAGTGATGTTGAACGAAAAACTTTGAAATGCTGGATGTACACAACGGTATAAGAATTTCCTAACACACTGATATTTATTATACGAGTAAAGTTGATCGTTGACCTGTATTTTTTTCAAGATTGTCAACATTGGTTAAATTCAATAAGCATCCTCCAATTATTATTCTTACGATATGAAGCCAGTTACCAATTACTGTGAAGCAATCCTGGGGTATGATCCTCAAGCCAAATCATCGTTAAAATTGATCCCTGGCTTTACCGGATGCTCTGACGCATTGCTCGATATGGTTTTTTGTTACAGTAAACCGGTAAATTTGAGTCCAGGTGAAACCTTGATTCAAGAAGGTCTTTTTGACCAATGGGTATATTTTATCATCGATGGCGATTTGGATGTTTATATTAAAGGGAAAAAACTCGGATCAACTACCGGCCCCATTGTTGGAGAGCGCTGTATCCTTGGAGAACCAAGGGGAGCCAACTTACTATCCGGAAAAAACGGTTTGATGGCGCTGGGCGTGGAAATGACAATTGTTGATGAGTTATTTCGTAAGGTTAATGATTTTCGAAAAACAACCAAAAATAAGGAGGAAATTCATAAATTTTCTGAGGAAAAACTTGCCATTGCACTGGAATTATTAACTATTATTTTATCAGAAATTATCAGCCGTATCATCAACCTTCATCAAACCGGTCTCAAATCGTTCGATACACTTTCCAAATCCAGACCGGCAATGAATATTCAATTGCAGAGTTTGTACGATTTTTCCGAAGATCACCTTAGTAAAAAAACAAACAAGAAAAACCCAAAATCAAAACCAGCTCAAAACATCGCTGTGTACAGCTTCGACGATTTTTCCAATATTGTATATTTCGATATCCTGTATAAGCATCTATCGGATTACGGTTTCAAAAAATTCCCACAGGAAAAATGGAAAAAAATATTCATCGTCGATGAGAAGTCACGAGTCAAAATAGAAGATGCATATGCCTGGCTAAAAAAGGATTACAAGCTGACCAATGCGGATTTAATTGATCTTACTTACTCTATTTTTGAGACTGCCAGTAAATATACTGCTGCGGCCAATAACTCCATCAGTGAAATCCTGTCCATTTCAGATTGCAAAAAAGAGCAGCAAAAGATTATAAAAGAAGCCGCGCCGGAGGAAAAAAAGGTGACAAAAATAGTGCAAGATGAACTACGCCAAAAACTTTTTGATCCGATTGAAAAAAAACTACAAAGTAAAAAAGAATCGGATGTTAAATCCACAAATGGACGATTAAATCAGGATGAAATCGACGCTTTTTTTAGCTAATTATCTGATAACATAGTTTTATCCCCGATAAATTCTTTTTGAAATTAAGATCTTCCCGCCAATATTGAAGTAGATTGCTTTTCATCAAATCAAAATGACATACTCAAAGCCTCTCGAATTCGGAACTGAAGATGAGTGAGGGACTGCCTATAAACCATTGCTTTTGGCTTGCCAGTAAGAGGGAGCGTTTTCTATTCCGAAGCTGTAGAAATAGTTACGCCACACAGTTCTGCCGAGTTTGTCGTATGCCAGCATTTCATTGGTTAGTGCCAGACGGTAATAATTATTCATCATTTCTTTGGGCAGCAGGGGGTCAGTTATTAGCAGGAGTACAGCTTGACTTCCCATCAAGTAAGATTCAATCAGGGCGTTTTTCGGGGGTATTCTTTTTAGACGATTGGCGCTTTTTCTTAGTTTTTCCAGAAAAACTCTCTGGGTTTGCTCCAGTTTCTTAATCGGCCAGAGATTTTGTTCCCATTGCTCGGTCAGTTTGCTATTAAAATCCTGGCCGACAAACAACTCACCCTTTTTATCCGAATCTGATTGGGACAAAATTCTGTCTACTCCCTTAATCCCGATTGTTAGATTATTAGGTCTGACCCAAAGATTCAGACTGCCTTCTCTGAATCCCGGTTTCATTATTAATTTCTTATGCCGGGTCAGTTGTCTTAACGTCAATCTGGGCATTAGATAACACATCCAGCTTCCATCCCACGGCTTTATCCGTTCTTCTCTAAGCCTCCAGCTATTTAAAAATTGACTAAAGGGATTCATCTGATCGCTTAATCGATAACAGCCACGTTTGTCGCTTTCAAGCTTTCCTTCTCGAATAAGTCGCATTGCGGTCACACGAATGGAATTGCCTGTAAAACCAAAAATCTCGCCGATAAATACCAGGGTTTTGATCAAAATCTCCCTGTTTTTGAACGCCTGTAGCACTCCAAGAATCAGGTTTTTAGGTGTAATCTTGTATTCCATCTTCCATGTTTGAAAAAAACTATGTTATCGTATTGCAACTGTAAAAGGTTAATATAAAAATTGGTGTTTTTTTGACAAAACATTCCCTTCATCTGATCATCCAGATCTCTGTCCATGACATAACGCACAAGTGACGTATATTTTAGAGGAATTGGATTTGGCGTGTGAAGGGATAAATATAAGTTGTTATTCTGGAGCCTAAACGATATTAAAAATCTCCTGATTTCAATGAAATTTTTCAACACCTAATTGATAAGGCTTTCTGCACTTCACTTACCTCAATGTTAAGTGAAGTCACTTGTCTTTGACCCTGAGTGATCCTTCATCATATCTTCTCAGAATAACAGATGACAAAGCTTGACTTAATAACATGGACTTAAGCCCCCTGACATTTGTTGGTTGCTTCAATCAGCAATCGCATTATCAAACAACACAGCCAAGTTTAATTTCGAGAAGTCACAATTTCTTTTCCTTCCAACTCAATCTGGCGTGCTGGTCCGATAATCATTTTCTCCTCTTTTAAACGAAACTTGTTGAGAAGAGTTTGAAGTTTAGTCGACAACGAAGATAACTCTTCCGATGCAGCAGCAGATTGTTCTGAAATGGAGGAATTCTGTTGAATGACGTTGTTAACCTGGGATAATCCTTCATTAATTTCCGCCACTCCTGAATTCTGATCCTTTGAAGCAGTGGATATTTCACTAATCAGGTTATTAGATTTTTCAATTCCTTCAGTAATTTGTCGTAAGACATCGGCAGTTTTATCAGCATTTTGCACACCGCTATCGACCTGTTTAAGCGAACTTTCTATCAAACCGGTTGTATTTTTAGCCGCCTCTGCACTGCGTGCAGCCAGATTTCTGACTTCATCGGCAACCACGGAGAATCCTTTACCATATTTTCCGGCTCTTGCAGCTTCAACTGCGGCATTTAAAGCCAGTAAATTGGTTTGAAAAGCAATTTCATCAATGACTTTTATAATCTTTGAAACTTCATCACTGGTGCTGCTGATCTGCTGCATGGATTGCAGCATATTCTCCATTTGCATGTTCCCCTGCTGAACAACATCAATGGTACTTCGAATCAACTGTTGAACTTCATTGGCATTATCGCTGTTGGTCTTGGCCTGCGATCCGATTTCATTCATAGATGAAGAAATCTCCTCCAAAGTAGCCGCTTGTTCCGTAGTACCACTGGCCAGGGTATGAGAAGAGCTGTTTAATTCATTGGCGCTCAGGTTGACTTTATCACTGGCAATAGCCACCTTGGAAATGGTTTGTGCCAGAATACTGATGGATTGATTGGTGCTATTTTTCAGATCTTCTAATTCTCCTTTATAATCTCCCTGGACACTGCTGGACAGATCGCCGTTTGCTACTGATTTCATCACCTTATTCATGTTTTCAAGGGCGGATTGAAGAGAATCCATCAATGCATTAAACGCATTTGATATCAGGCCGGTTTCATCTTTTGTTTTAACCTCAACCCGATGAGAAAAATCTCCGGTTTCTTCCACTTTCACTAAAACTTTGGACATTTTTACCAGCGGTGTGGCGATGGAAGTTGAGAAAAAAAAGGAGATAGGCAATACAATCAGAATACATCCCAGTGATACCCCGCATAAAATCCAGATGATCTGCCAGGTATTTTCCATCGCTTTATCAGATGAATACAATGTGGCGATGGCTCCGATATATTGTGTATTAGCATATAATGGCAATATTCTCTGAAAAAAACGTTTTTGTGCGATTGTGACATCACTGGTTTTTGCTTCTTGATCCTGGACAGTCCAGTTTTGATCTACTTCATCAAAACTGACATCGCTTAATTTCTGATATTCCGCCATTGTTCCGGAACTTAAACTCTTTTCATAAAAAACGCCAATGTGAGTTCCGGTCAGTTTTGACATTCGTTTTACAAAGGTATCTCCTAACGGAGCGATGGCAGTGGCAAATCCAATCTGTAATTTATCAAAAGTGTCTGTTTCCTTATTGTAGACATTCGCTTTGATGGGGGAAAACGAAACTAATGCCACCTGATGACCAATGGTTCCAAAACCAACCGTCCCGTGCTCAGGGATTTCACCCTCATAATTTAATACGAAGTCTTCCAAAACATCCACAGTTTTCCAGGAACTCACCTTCGAACTCTCTCCCGGTTTTAGAACCGCAACTTCGAAACCCATCCTTAACGGATATCCCAGTATTGCATCATTTTCTCTAAGAATAACAAACGTCATCAATCGTCCGTCTTTGCTATAAATAGCGGATTTCGCCAGATTAGCCGTTCGACTGACAGTATATAATGACATCACAATTTCCTGATAGACTGTTTTTGCAGTGTAATCCAACCCATCATCAATATTCAATTCGTTTATAAACTGCATACTGACGCCTAGGTTTTCCGAATCTGCAATCTGTTGAGTATGTCTTAGTATCTTGTTGGTTTTGGATAGCAGATCATCACGAATAATATTCATGGTCTGTTCCAACATGCCATAAGATGTCTCCCTGTTCTGCCGGTAGATGATAATGGAAATAATAACTGACGACAGAATCATCGTCATCGCCACAATACCCAATGCTCCGGACATTATTTTTGACCTGAGTTTCGTTCTAAACATAATTTGTTAACCTTATTTTAGAATTGGTTTTATCCGGGCCAGCCCGCAATTATTTACCTTGGAAAGCAAAAACGATCTCTTCACCGATTTATCGCTGAAGAGATCGTTTCAATATGTTCTTAATATGTCAATATCATTCTTTTACCGGATGGATACAACCAGCGACCGTTAATTATCTTATAAAGTACTGACTCCCGGGAAGCATCATGTTTGTTGGGACCAAAACTGCGATGGGCACCATTGAACATACTTTCATATGACTTGATACTCTCCATTCCCTTCACCAGTGAATCAACGGTAAGATTTCGTCCGGCATTTTCTAAAGCTATTACAGTAATATCGGCTATAATATAAGCCATTTGTGCTTCCCCCCCAGGGGCAACACCATGTTTTTTCCTGAATTTTTCAAAAAACCGCTTACCTTTTCCTTTCACCTGGTCTTCATAGGCCATTTCTACGCCACTGACTGCGTAATACCCTTCAATATGCTTACCACCTCTGGCAGCTACAATTGAATTACAGGAGGACGCTGTCCCTGCCATATCAACCATCCAACCCATTTTTCGAGCCGCACTTACTGAAAGAATCGTATCCCTGACAATAGTTCCCAAGACGATCAAATCACACTTTGCTTTTCTCAGTTTTGTAACGGAGCCAATAAAATTTGTTTCCATCGGCTTGTGAGACGTCGAAGCCGTTAATTTCATGCCCATGGCTTTTAGTTGATCGTTCACACCGTCAACGATTTCCATACCATAATCTGTATCCTGGTACATAAGACAGATGTTTTTCTTATTTTTCTCCTTAACAAAGTACTTCACCAGTGCCCTGTTTTGATCGTAATAACTGGATGCTCCGGTAAACTTCAATTTATGATGTGGAGATCCCATAGATCTGGCCAGGGTATAAGGAAAAAGACTGGGAACGTTTTTAGGCAACTGAAATTTGAATACAGCGTTATTCATGGGAGTTCCAATAGAACCGATCAATGCAAAAACCTTGTCCCGGTTTATCAGCTTATTAGCTTTCTGTACTGCAATGGGAACACGATATTGAGAATCCTCGACGACGTACTTGATTTTTCGCCCATGAATACCGCCTGCCTCATTGGCTTCTTCAAAACGCATTCGAATGGCTTGGACAATAGGTTTTCCCCACGCAGCAACCGGACCACTAAGTGCCGTGTGAGTTCCAATAACAATTTCCGAATCAGTCACCCCCCTGGTGGCTGCCTGAGTGGATACAACAAGTCCCAGAACCGTAAATGCGCTAACAACGATTTTAATAAAGCTCTTAAACCTCATAATCCCTCCTTTTAACAGAATTGAATTAGGATAAACCGATAGAAACCGGCTTCCTTAAAAAACAGTTATTGGAAAACCATAGCTCCATGTTTGGATTCTCCAATAACCAACAAAAACTCCATTCACCGCCATTTTTAAAATTAGAATTGCATTGAACCTTCCATTGGAGGACTATTCAATAAAAAAATACAGATTCAACCGATGATTCAAGTATCCTTTGTTACTCTACGGTTTAGAATTCTTATGTATTTCGTCTGAAATTAAGTTCTATTCAAAATACTTACAATATTATTTTGGACTTGCATGCTGTGCCACAATGGAAAAGCTGGAGATTTTATCCAAATTATAACTGACGTTACTCTACAGTTAGTCACCTCAGACCTGATCCGGGATTTATTGATATTTATGAATATTTTTAACTTGGGTTCCCGAAGCGAGCCCGGAAAAACAATTCGCTTAAATTTTGTGAAATGTGGCTAATTTTCTAATTGTGACACAGTCAGTTGACCCGGAATATATTGTTAGCTCCGGATATTTTTCCCTGGATGTTGGATCAAGCCTGGTATGATGATAAGAACTTTCAACTGTTAAACTAATTAATACATTGAATCAATTAAATTTTTGTATTTTTCATTAACAAATTTCCGCTTTAATTTCATGGTGGGAGTCAATTCATCATCTTCTGCTGTTAATAGTTGATCTATCAAACGAAATTTCTTGATTGATTCCACGCGAGCAAAATTTTTGTTAGTTTTTTCAACCTCAGCTTGTATCAACTCATTTACCTCTTTCGTCTTACACAGGCTGGCATAGTTAGTATACGGTACATCATTTTCCTGGGCAAATTTCTCAACATTTTCCTGGTCAATCATAATGAGACAGGAAAGATATTTACGCTTATCACCGATAACCACCGCATCAGTAATATAAGGAGAAAACTTCAATTGGTTTTCAATTTCACTGGGCGAGATGTTTTTTCCACCTGCTGTAATAATGATATCTTTCATTCGATCGGTGATGGTATAGAACTCATCATCATCGACAACGCCAACATCTCCGGTATGTAACCAGCCGTCAACCACTGTTTCCGCTGTTTTATCCGGTTGATTAAGATATCCCAGAAATACACCAGGACCTTTTATCAGAATTTCTCCTTCTTCGGAAAGTGCAACCTCGGTGTCCGGTACTGATTTCCCAATAGTACTCAGTTTTGCTGCGCCCACTCTGTTGGCTGTGGCCAAACCGCCACATTCCGTTTGGCCGTAAACTTCCACCATATCGATTCCCAAAGCGTAATACCATTTTATAAGATCAGGTGAAATAGGTGCCGCACCGGTGCATGTCCAATTCACACGATCCAATCCCAACATTCGTCGAATGTTGTTTAGAACGATCTTTTTTGCCAACCAATATAACATGTTCGTCGCTAAGGGCACTTTTTTACCAGTCAATCTATATTTTGCGGCTCTATCTCCAATTGCAACGGCCAAATCCAATGCCGATCGACCAAAGCGGGTCGCATCTTTATATGCCAGCATGATCGATGAATAAAACTTTTCCCATATTCTGGGAACAGCAAAAAATATGGTGGGAGAAACCTCTTTGATATTCTCGGGAACCGTATCCGGTCCTTCAGCAAAATTAATAACAGCACAGGTTCGAAGTGGAAGTAGTATTGAAAACAAACGTTCTGCTACATGGCAAAGTGGCAGAAATGACAGTTGTTCATCGTTAGGAGAGACTTTATTAATGGTGGCGATAACATCGACGGAGTATAATCCATTAGTGTGACTAATCATCGCTCCTTTCGGCGGTCCGGTAGTACCGGACGTATATACAAGCACCATGAGATCATTCGGTTTGGAAGCAGCAATATTTTTTTCCCAAAGATCACCATGTTTTTTGGCATATGATCGACCAAGTTCATACAGATCTTCGATCATCATCACCTTTTCATCCTCAAACTCATATAACCCTTCCGGATCAAAAATGATGACTTTTTGAATCATCGGCAAATCGTCACGAATTTCAAGGTATTTATCTAGTTGCTCCTCATTTTCCACAAACAGGAATTTACTTCTCGAATCTGTACAAAGATACTTCACCTGTTTGGCAGAGTCCGTGGTATAAATACCACTGGTCACACCGCCGCTGCCAAGAATTCCCATATCGGCAAAAAACCACTCTTTATTGTTTTCTCCCAGAACGGAACATACATCCCCTCGCTGCAATCCTAGAGACAATAACCCGAGTCCCACTTCGCGGGCTTTAATTCCATATTCCTTCCAGGTTGTTGTTTCCCAGATACCATAGTTTTTCTCTCTCAAAGCAACTTTATTCCCCAACTGTTTTACGCGGTGCCAAAAAAGTTTTGGGACGGTATCACACCCCTCAATTTGAATAGGTTTGATAACTGGCGCGGTCATAATCTACCTTTTATTTTATTATATCAGTATTTTAGCCTAGCAATCAATAATGATCGCAGATATGTTTTTGGATATTAAACAATTATCAATGTTAAACTGGATAAAGAATTTGTCTATCGCCATGTTTTTCTTTTTTTCCATCGACGTTTACCGCGAATACCTTCATCTTTAATCCCCATATAGAATTCTTGAATATCTTCACTGTCCATAAGTTTTTCACAGGTATCTTCCATAACAATCCTGCCATTCTCCAATACATATCCATAATCACTGGTTTTTAATGCCATATTGGCGTTTTGCTCCACCAGCAGCATGGTCATTCCCTGCTCTTTATTCAAACGGATAATGATATTAAATATATCCTGAACAAAAAGCGGTGAAAGTCCCAATGACGGTTCATCCAGCAACATCACCGTTGGATCGGCCATCATTGCCCGCCCTAAAGCCAGCATCTGTTGCTGTCCTCCGGAAAGATAACCCGCTTTTTGCTGTAATCGATCTTTTAAAATTGGAAAATATTCATAAACCGTCTTCATATCATTTGAAATACTGTTCCTGTCTGAACGACCATAGGCTCCCATGAGGAGGTTTTCATACACTGTTAACAGCGGGAAAACCTCGCGTCCTTCAGGTACATGTGCAATACCGCGATTGGCTACTTTATCAGGATCCTGTTTTTGTATTTCATTCCCAAGGAATACAACCTTGCCTTTTTGAGGGTCCATTGCACCGGAAATTGTTTTGAGAATAGTGGTTTTCCCTGCCCCGTTGGCCCCCAGGATAGTCACAATTTTACCCTTGGGAACATCAAGACTGATACCCCGAACCGCCAGAATAGGGCCGTAATAGGTTTCAATATTTCTTAAACTCAATATCATTTCAGACATTTTCTTCCTCCCCTAAATAAGCCTTGATCACCTCAGGGTTTTTCTGCACTTCAACGGCTGTTCCCTCTGCCAGTTTTTCACCGTAGTTAATTGCCAATACCCTGTCGGAGACCTGCGATACCAGGTTCATGTTATGCTCAACCATGATTACTGTTATGCCAAGTATTTTTTTAATATCCTCAATCCAAAAAGCCATATCGGCGGTTTCATCCACATTTAATCCGGAAGCCGGCTCGTCCAGTAAAAGAAGCTTTGGTTCCGTGCATAATGCCCGTCCGAGTTCAACCACTTTTCTAACACCATAGGGGAGATTGGCAATCAACTGATCCCTGTAATGTTGCAGATCCAGAAAATCGATAACATTTTCGACCTTTCTGCGATGTGTCTTTTCCATCTCTCTGACTGAAGGCAGAAAAAACAACTCCGACAATATATTCGATTCTCTGTGAGTATGACGCCCCACCAAGAGATTATGCAGTACTGTTGCATGATCAAAAAGCTCAATATTCTGGAAAGTTCTGGCAATACCCAATCCTGCGATATGATGCGCCGGGATTTCAGTGATATCCTGATTTTCAAAATAGATTCGGCCGCTGGTAGCATCGTATATCCGGCTGATGATGTTGAATATGGTGGTTTTGCCGGCTCCATTGGGTCCTACAATGGTATATATCTGACCTTGATTGACTTCGAAACTGACTTCGTTCACCGCCCGGATGCCGCCAAATTCAATGGATACATTTTCAGCTTTGAAAAAACTCATTGTAGTCGCTCCGTTTTTAAATATGTCTTTTGTTTTTTAAATGTTGCCTTACGATACAACGGGAACATTTCAAGATACAATTTAAGTTTTATCCATCTACCGTAAATACCCATAGGTTCAAAGACGATAAACAAAACCAGAATTAAACCGAATACTCCCGGCTCCAATCCGGGAAACTCACCAATAACAGGAGGAATGTAGTCTTTGGCAATGGCAATAGCCTGGGGCAATAACCCAACAAAAATTGCACCATATATAGCACCGTGAACAGTTCCCAGGCCACCAACTACCACCATCATCAGTAATTGAATGGAGAGTAAAAAGTTAAAGGCATCAGGGGTTAAATAGGCCAGTTTATGCGCAAACAATCCACCTGCTAATGCAGTAAAACCGCCACTAACAGCAAATGACATGACTTTGTATTTTGCCAGATTGATTCCCATACTTTCTGCTGAAATCTCCGAATCCCGTATAGCGACAAACGCTCTACCTGTAGGCGAACGAAGCAGGTTTAGAGTTCCCAGCAGAACGAATACCAATACAAACAGACAAAGATAATAAAAATCCGAAGCTTCCACTAATTCATATCCGAAAATGGAGGGAAAATTGACTGAGAATCCGTTAAAACCGCCTGTGACGTCCTTCCAATGAACAATTACCTCTTCAACGACAATAGCAAAAGCCAAAGTGGCAATCGCAAAATAGATGCCGGTCATCCGTTTAAGAGGTATGGCTATCAAAGCGCCGACCAGCGTACCTAGTACTCCCGACAGCGCAAAGGAAATGAGAAACGGGATCCCTTTGGATATAAAATAGGCATTGGTATAAGCGCCTATCGCCATAAAGGCTGCATGCCCAAGACTAGCCAGCCCGGTAAATCCAACCAACATCATTAAACCTAAACCGGCGATGGCATAAATAAAAATAAACGCCAATTCACCAAGATAAAACTCTTCTAAAATCAATGGTGCCAGTATCAGTGCAACACATAATAATCCATACCAGAAAACATACCCGCTATGTTTAAATAATTGGATATCCTGATTATACGATGTCTTAAATATTATTCGCATATTTACAACCTTTTTTTTCGGTGATCTGATTGACTGACCAAATATTCCTGTCTATACACTGGGTGATCGGTGCTATGGAATGCGTGAAACCGTTTGATCAAACTTTTTTCTGTTGAATTTGGGCAAAAAGACCTTGTGGTCGAATGGTTAATACTAGAAACATGATCAAATAGGCGACTGTTTCTTGGAATCCGGCGGGTAAATATGCCCCAGTCAGCTGCTCTGAACTACCGATAATCAACCCTCCGATAAGTGCGCCCGGTAAACTGCCGAATCCCCCAATAACCGCAGCGGCAAAAGCTTTGATCCCAATAAATCCCATGTCTGGATTCACCAGGGATATCGGTGCCATCAATGTACCGGCCACCCCCGCTACCATTGCGCTGATTGCCCAGATCAAAGAAAACACTCTTTTCACCGGTATTCCCATATAATAAGCAGCCAATTGATTCTGTGAAGAGGCTTGAATGGCAATTCCAAGATTTGAAAACTTAAAAAACAAGAAAAGAACAATGGATAAAATGATGGTGCCAGCAATGACCGCCAAATATTCTTGACTGATTTGTAATCCCCTGATGTTCATCATTTTACCTGAAAACGGTGTCTTCAAGGTTAAAATATCCACTCCCCAAATCGCTCCGGCCACTGATCGAAATATAAATCCTAAACTGATGGTTAATATAACAACTGCAAATTGTGGTTCTCCAATAATGGCCCGGATGACGACCATATCCAGCAAGTACCCAAAAACGGCCATCATGGTCACAGCAAGAATTAATCCCGCCCAATAGGGTAATCCCAGAATGCTGATGGTTGTAATTGCAGTAAAAGCCCCCAGCATCATTAGATCGCCCTGGGCAAAATTGACGATCTCTGTAGCCTTATAAATTAAGACAAAACCCAGGGCTATTAGACCGTATACACAGCCCTGTCCTATTCCGGTGATTAATATCTGTATAAATTCCAATGAATTACTCCTTTATTGTTATTAAAGTCCCTTTGAAAGTGATTCCCTTTGATTGGTTTCCGCTGTCAAATTCCTTTCAGCGGGACTTTTTCATTAGGTCATTTTTACTAAATTGTCAATTTTTGTTTTAAATAAAGGATGTTAGCAATTGAATATGTATGACAAAACAAAAATAATTGAATTTGATGTTAGCCCAAAATACTCAAACAAGTAGGGAAATTACCTACAAATATAATGATGATTTTCAATGTGTGAAAAATAACAATTTTAAAAATATATCAAACTCACTTGAACCAAAATCGTCCATCCTGTTTTCCATAGTCTGATAATTCAATATAGCCGTATCCTTCAGTTTCTTTGCTCTGAACCCAGGCCCCGTTACCCCGGTGAATAAAACCATGTTGGCGTTCTTGATCTTTTTGACAGAGAAAACATTAAACATCAGTTAGTAAACTGGAATTCGAATTTTCCAGGAAGAAAGGTATACAGTCCAAGTTACTGGATTTTTCTATCACTGCAATATATTGATTTGAAACCCAGTCTTTGTTAGTCGATGAATTGTATTATCCGATAAAACCGGAATACCGGTAGAATACTCATTGATTCTGCCATCTTTCAAACAAATTTGCCCAAGCATCAATTTTGTTTTTAGTTCGGTTTATGTGTTTTTTAATTCATCTTATTTTAGTCGACTATGACATGACAAAAAGCATAAATAAACTGGGGTTCACATATGGGCAGCAGTCGCATCAAATTAAAAAGGTGGGCTAAATGTCATTTAGTCAGACATTTCTATCTTTCATCCTTGGAAGGTGCGATGAAGAATCTCTTAAAGCCAAAAGTAAACGACGGTGCTTAACATCGTCTTAAGTTTTATACAAACAACTCGGTCAATTTAATAAAGAAGGATTGTCATAAAACCAGGTTGTTTATGAATATTGCTTGGGCTTGGCTCCATTGAGATTCTTCATGTCGCCTTAGGCTCCAATGATATGAATTAAAATTTTTTCATTGATTGCTTTAGAGTTTATATCTGTAAAAAAGTATATAAAAACAGATGCTAAGTTGCAACATTTTGTTGTTTTACCTATCAGCATACGGTCTTACGCTGATGTCATATGGTCAAGTGCCATAATTTACCATTATTTTTCTAAATGGAGCCCAACTCGGTTACATGAAAAATCTCCATGATTTCCCTGTCCTGTTATCCTATCCGATTAGAACAGGAGTAATTTTGCATCATGTCTCTCTTTGTAACAATCATTACGGAAATCACCATTCTGGCATTACCATTGCTTTTCTCTAACAATTCGACAAATAGAAATTAATGCTTTGATTGTAGTAACAATTTGGTGGATTAATATTAAATTCTACTAAAAACCATTGTAACCCTGTACAGTTTTATTAGTGGTTTTACATTTTATTTCTTTGATTTTTGGAATAAAATAATAGACCAATGGAAAGTTTAATAAAAAACAGAAAAATCAGTCATCTAAAAATATATTATGAAAAAACGTCTCCTAACGGCCATTATTGCAATTGCTATCAGCATCCCAACATTGGTTTATGCTATTGAGTATCTTTGGACTGATAAAAAAGGAGGTCGGATTTTTGATTGCGGTGGGATTGTTATAGGTGGAAAGGCAAGAATAAAAGAAATTGGACGAAACAGGTACAGAGTTAAGGGGGCTCTAATTAATCGTGAAGTAACTGCCAGATCGATTATACATGCTGCCCAAATAGCCTGCGGCATTGTACCGGAATTTGAAGAGAAAACCTCCGAGGAGGAAGAGAAGAACTAATCGACATATCGCAAGTGGATCGGTTTTCTTCCTGTAACAGTTTGATATTTTTCAGCCGAATATCCAATGGCAATGACGGCATAGGCCTTTTCATCTTCTGCCATTTTAATAAACTCAAATGTCTTTTTATCTTTCTGTAACGCACTGACTGCAAATCCGATCAAACAGGTTCCTAATCCCATGGCATGCGCTGCCAGCAGTATATTTTGTGTGGCCAACAGTGCATCTTCCGAAGGGCAACTGGCCGCATCTTTTGCCCCTACAATAATCACAGCCGGTGCCTTGTGAAAAAGCAGATCTTTTCCACTGGTTTCCCATTCCTCCAGGCCTTCTTTAATTGATCGGTAATAATTTTGATAATACCAAGACAGTTCGGGTTTCCCAATCACCTTTAACACCATTCGAAGCCATGATTTTTCCGCCATTTTGTTCAATCCGGCAAAAAACTGCTTGATTCTATTTCCAAATGCTTCAACTTTCTGCCGATTTGGCAGGATACTAAATGTCCACATCTGACAGTTTGAACCGGAAGGCGCAGTTATGCCGATCTTAACTAGGTCTTCCAAAAGCTCCGGTTCGACCGGTTTTTCCTTAAAATTTCGACAGGATCGTCTGGACTGCATCAGATTGACCAGACTGGTTGTATTATATTTTCCATGTTCGATCCACTTTTTTTCCGCTTCGAATGTCTTAAACTCACCCAGAGAGCGATCAATCTTCTCAACAGTAAGTGCCCCGGTTGTGCAGGCAGCAGCACAATGATCACAATTTAGAGACTCATCTCCTGTAATGCAGGCTTTTCCTTCAAAAAGAGTAATGGTGTTGTTAGAGCAAACTTTGATACAAGAGGCACAACCGTTACAGAGATCTTGATCAATCACGACGGTTACAGTTCGGTCTATCATAATTGAGTTTTCCATTGAATGAATACCTAAATGGACAGCGAGCAGGTTTCAATTGAAGAAATGCACCATCGCTTTAGTGTCCAAGCAGGTGAGTTTTAGACGCTTTAAGGTATTTAACTTGTAAACGTACTCCATTTTTATCGATTTTGATGGCAGCATCTTCCGGCTGTAAATTTAGTTTTATAGCCCCGTATTCTGTATTCAGCTCTTTGGAAATCCCAATAAATTCTGTAATACTGCGATCCAGCAATGGGCTGAATAGTTTTGTTCTTAAGTAATCCACAATCCGCTTTTCCAACCATTTTGGCATGAATTTAACATCAAAGGTTGAAAACCCGCCGGAAATCACCAGTCTAAAATCATTGTCTTCTTTAATAATACCAATATTTAACTGTAGAATGACGATATTGGATTGAAGCCCTATGTTAAAATTCATCTTCTCAGACCGGATTCCTGCGTTAGTGATCTGTAATTGAACGACATTCCCCTGTTCGAATTGCAATACAGCGCTGGATACAGAGATATCCACCTGCCGTTTCTCATCCAGATTGATTTTAGTGCTAAAAGGAAAATTCCGGGTTAAAAAATCGTTTAAAATCTCCTTTGATATCAAAACTTCCGCATCCGGATCAAAGATGATTCTTTCTTCGATCTCTGGGTACACAAAATCGTCCCCGTTTTTGGTTCTCAGTGCTTCAATAACTTTTTTTGTGTTCTGAATAATTTTTTTCATAGATGCGATTTATCTGGTCAGTTTATAATTGATCTCAAAAGAACAGCATATCGTTCCAAGGAGAAAACTGGCAAGTTTATCGAAAGAGCGGTATTTCAATCCGGAAAATGAGATAAAATGGTCAACAAACATTTCAACAAGTTTGCATCAACCGAAACCTTTTAGTGCCACCATATTGAGTTTTTTATCTGTTTTAAGATAAACCGGTTTACTACTCTCAATCGATCCATGATGATTGAAATCGATATCTTTTACACAGATTTCCTATTTTTCCAATCACAAAGACCCTGTTTTTTCTGTTCCAATACTCTTTTTTATATGGGTTTTAAACCGGTCAATCATTATTATAAAATGACAATTATTAAATCAAAACAGATAAATAAAAGATTTTGCACTTGAATACTCAATCTGAATTACAAATCCGAAAATACTATTTGGGCGGAGAAACTGGCAGTGAAGATCATCTCTCAGGAATCTACAATGCGGAATTTCTTTGACAGCAATGGCATCAATATTCCTGCAAAAGGCAAATCAGAATCCAGATCTGAACAGGAAAAAGGGAACAATGATGCGGCAAGATTTTAGCTTTACTGGTTTTATTGATGATTGAAATGAAATTAATAACAGAAGAATCTAGTAACTATTCAACGGCTTTCCTCTCTAATCATAGGAACATGGCAAAGATCCAATGATAATTGCCAAGCTGTTTGATCCCTACAGTTCAGCGAGATGTTTTATGAAATATGATCCAGTGGAGAAGACTGAATTTTGGATATACCGTAGGAATGATGGCGAGAGATGGATTTGAAGTTGAACTCAGGGTCGGCTAAAAATCAATTCACATTCTGTTTACAAAATGTCCATCGTTTTTGGGACCTTTGCAAACAGATTGAAGTTATTTTTTAACGATCCCTTAATAAAGAAGCGAATGTGATTGGTGACATATTTCGCTAATTGCGGACATCTTCCAGGCCTATTTGTGACATCAATCCCTTTCAATAATTACTAAAATCATCCCCGTCTAGTGTGATCATTTTTGAACGTTTCATCCTCTCTTTTCCAGCTTCTGAGATCTGCTTAACTATTGGGCGTCTAATTGTAGTCGTATCCTGAATTGTATTTGTTTGGTCGACTTTAAAAAAGTTCATCAATTCCTGCAATTGTAATGCTTGACCGCTCAGTTCTTCAGATGCTGAAGCAGTTTCTTCTGATATGGATGAGTTCTGCTGAACGACATTGTTAACCTGCACGAGTGCATTACTCATTTCATTAGCGCTGGCGCTTTGTTCCTGAGAGGCCACAGTGATTTCAGCAATCAGATCATTTACCTTGGTAATGCTCTCATTAATTTCAGTCAGTACTTCTGCTGTCCTATCAGCATTATTGACACCGGATTCAACTTCTTGAGCAGAATTTTCTATCAGTTCTGTAGTGTTCTTCGCTGCTTCAGCACTTCTTGCTGCCAGATTCCGAACCTCCTCAGCGACCACTGCGAAACCTTTACCGTATTTTCCGGCTCGTGCGGCCTCAACTGCCGCGTTCAAAGCCAACAGGTTAGTTTGAAAAGCGATCTCATCAATCACTTTGATGATTTTAGTAATATTTGCACTGGAGTTATTGATTTTTTCCATGGATGAAAGCATGTCTTTCATCTGTTCGTTGCCTCGATTGGTGATCTCCAATGCTTTGTTGGTGAATTGTGCGGCCTTACTGGCGTTATCATTGTTTGTCTTTGACCGGCTTTCGACTTCAGACATTGAGGCGCCTATCTCTTCCAGACTGGCTGCCTGTTCTGTAATACCGCTGGCCAATGACTGTGACGAACTGGACAATTCACCAGCGCCATTCTTAACCTGCTCCGCCACAATCATTACCTGTATGATAGTATGACTCAACATCCTGATGGCATCTTTGATACTGTTTGTATCAAGTTTGCTATTTTCATCAGTCTGTATCTGGGTAGTAAGGTCCCCATCTCTCACTGCCCTCATAACTCGATTGATTTCATTAAAACCTGATTCAAGGATTTGCAATAGATTATTAAACTGGAGCCCGATTTGTCCCAGCTCATCTGTACTTTTGACATCCACTCTTATTTTAAAATCACCTGTATCGATTATATCATCTACTGAATTTCTAAGAGCAGAAATCGATTTCGAGATAAATGTGATTATAAACGCCACAATAACAACTGTCAGTAATATGAAACTGACGGAAACTATTATAATCACTGTTTTTTGAAACAATAATTCAGTTGCAATGTATGATTGCAATTCATCTGAAAATTTTAATAAAAGCGTTTCTACATTGCGAACTGTATTCCTGAGTTCTCCTAAATCCCCATCTTGTGGCGTGAGCCCTTTTTCTTTGTATCCTTCGACCAGATTCTTAAAGTGTTCTCTATAGTTCTTCATCAGATTTGCAACATCTGTTTTTTCAGAAGCATTCAGCTTAACGCTGTTATTCAGGTGTTCGGTCATTTTACGAAAATCTTCATCCGATTTTTCAAAATAGCTTACATCCGACCTTAACATAAAATCTTTTTCTCTTCTTCTTAACATCAGTATATCTGTTATCAAGAGAATATCATTTTTCTTAAAAAGAAGTTCTTCCGCTTCATGGACGGATTTTCTCAAGTTTCCCCTTAAACCGGATTTTTCATCCAGACCAATTTTTTTTTCTACTTCAACAATCCTGTCAAATTTTGATTTGTACTTTGTTACCAGGTTCTGCAACTCCAATATCTGTCTTTTTTCAAGATCAAAACTGTCAATATTCTGCTCCAGCTTTCTTATATTACTCAATAGTATTGAGTGATTTTTTATAAACTCTTGTTGGTACTTAATGTCATTGCGTGCCAGAAAGTCTTTCTCATTACTTCTCAGGATTAGAAGGTCTATCTTGATTTGTTTAATTAATGCTGTTCCTTCATTAAAATTTTCAACTATTTCCATTGAGAAAAAAAACAAACCAAGAATCACAAGTGAAGCTAAAATGGCAACCATACTAACGAGAGTCAGTTTCACTTTAATTGGCATATTTTTAAACATGATTTCCCCAAAAGATATAATATTAAAGTTAATTGAGTTTACAAAAAAACATACTCACAATTTTGTCGAAAAAGATATAAAGTGAACCAAACTTGTTCAACACAATTTTGTACTTTCAAATAGCAGTGACTTTATCTGTAACATTAACATGTTTTTCCAGTAGTTGGCAAATTTCCTGATTAATGCAGAACCGACTATTCCGATCTTTGTGAGGTATATTTTCGTTTTTCCTTATTGTACGTTCGATGTTCAGTTTGTTCCAGGTTGTTAATCTTAAAATTCTGAAAGAACATTAAAACTTATGGTATACAACGTATTAACAACGATGTTTCTGCTTGGGAATTTCAAGATAAATAGTGAATAAACAAGAGATTTTATTTTAGAACAACATACAATAAACAAAAGAAGCGCTGAGAATTGACTGGGAAGACAAACAAACAGCCGGATTTATCTTACAACCGGAAAAAATGAGGAGGAACGATATTTGAAGAGTTTTTGGCAGATCCCACATGTATATTGATGACTTTAAATTGGAGAATCTACCCTAAAGCCGGTTATTCAACCAATTGATATTGCATAATTCTGCAACGTGTCATTATTTTCCTGATACCTTGAACTTCATTGGCTGGATCTAAACGTGCCCTCTCGCATTCACCCAACGCTTGTCTATCAGCATACTTTTTTGCAGGTTGTCCAAAAGCATAACCACAAACGAAAAAACCATTATCAATTGCCACAGCAAGAGCATTGTATCCCATAGTTTTCTGACTGTTATATGATTCAATACAGGAATTGACATCCGGTGTCTGACCACAAAGCTCGGTTGTCAGCACAATGCTGATGATTAGAATAAATACCAGCTTTTTCATAGTTTCCTCATGATAGAATTGATACTACATAATAATATTAAAACATTAGATAATCCGAATGACGCAGGAAACATCATTTCATGGAAACGAAAAATGCAGGAAAAAGACCAAATTCCAATAAACCGGTTTTACAATTGTCTCAGTTTTTTGTAATAGCCGACTCCGCCGCAAGACGCCCGGTAGAAAATGCAGCCTGAAGATTATATCCACCTGTATCAGCTTGGATATCCAACACTTCCCCGGCAAAAAAGAGACGCTCGATTTTCCTTGAAGCCATGGTTTTTGGATTCACTTCCTGCAATCTAATGCCACCTGCCGTGATAATCGCTTCGGAAAATGGTCGATAACCTGTGATCAAAAAAGGAATCTCCTTTAGCCATTGCCGGAGGCATTTTCGCTCTACCGCTCCTATCTGATGACAGGGTTTATCCCCCTGAATACCAAGCTCATCGACACAATAAGAAATCATTTTTTTCGGCAATAGATTGCCTAAAACAGACAAAAACTGCTTTTTCCCATTTCGGTCCAACTCTCGTAATAACCGAGCATCCAGTTTTTTGGCATCCAATGCCGGTTTAAGGTCGATTTTAATGATTACTTGCCGATTCTCAAGAATATTGTCCACTACTTGATGGCTGAGCGTTAGTATGACTGGTCCTGTTAAACCAAAATCGGTGAACGTCATTTCACCGAAGGCTGTGTCTTTTTTTTTCCCATCAATCCATAAACTCACCGATACGTTTTTAAGAGACAACTCCCGCAAGGTTTCCGCTATTCCATTTTTGGTTTCCAAAGGCACCAAAGCCGGTCGGGGGATGATGATTGAATGACCAACGGACCGTGCCAGGTTGTACCCGTCTCCTGTCGATCCGGTGGCAGGATAACTGGCACCACCTGTGGCAAGGATAACTGCATCGGCATGAATATTACATGAAGTTTGTCCGATTTTTACTATCTTCCCTTTGCGGTTTTTTGTCCGGCGTATTTTAACACCTTTGATTCTGTTGTCTTCTAACAAAAGAGCATCAACTACTGTATTGGTTTCTATTTTCACCCCATGTTGTAAATTCCAATTCACCAGTGCATTAACAACATCCTGGGCTTTATTGCTGAGCGGGAAAACTCTGCCGCCCCGTTCAATGGTTGTCGGGACCTTTTGCTTCAGAAAAAAATCAATAGTCTCTTTTGAAAAAAACAGGGAAAACGAAGGGCGTAAAAATCGGCCATTGGGATGAAAGTGGTTTATAAATTCAGCTAATTCAACTGAATTGGTCAAATTACATCGTCCTTTTCCGGTAATAGATAGTTTTCGCCCAGGTTTACTTTTGTGCTCAATAATCTTTACTCTAGCCCCTAATTCTGCGGCTCTACCAGCTGCCATTAATCCTGCGGCACCTGCTCCAATGATAATAATATCTATTTTTGGCATGTTGTTGCTCGCTTTGGTTTTTTTTCTCTTATAAATTGTTGATTGACTCCAGTCAATAAGGGATCGTTAAAAAACAACTTCACATGGTCTGCTTGCAAAAGCCCTGAAAACACTGGACATTTTGAAAACAGAATGTGAATTAATTTTTAAGCCGCCCCTAAGCTGTGTCAGACAGTTGGTCAGTTGTTTTTTTCCAGACAACGTTTTCATTACGAAAAACCTCAAAACCACCACTTACAGGCTTTTACCTTGGCTTTCCAACAATGCTTTTTGATTTTTATTTCTATTTTGTATACGATTAAAGCTAATTGGAAAGTAAAATATTGTTTGTTTTTTCTGACTATGCATTTAGGTCATACGATATTTTTTATACGTCCACCATAGCACACACTCTTAAGTAGGAAAAGATGAGAAAACGCCGTATGCCTGATGAGAAAATCGCGGAAATTGTTAAATCGGTAGACTTTTCAAAAGAGATCTACACCTGGATGACGCAATTGGAAAGCTGTTTTCATCGCATATTGAAGTACGAATACTATCTGAATAGCATTCCCGATAACATGGCCTTACCCAAGTACCGTAAAATAATCATTCGGATTATTTATCGCATGTTAAATCAGGTTCCAAAAAATAATTTAAAATTTTCCAATAATATTTATAATCCTGATCCAATAATAAAAAAGATTTTGGAATACTTTATCGAGGCAGAATTCGAACGAAAAAGGCAAATGATTGAAAGAAGTCCAATAACTAATAAGGGTATAAGGTTGGTTCTTGACCAATTGGCACGAGAGTTTGAAATCTAAGTTTTAATTTTTCAGGTGACAACTATTTTAATTTGCAGTATATTTGTCCCGATTAACCAATTTTAGTAGGATGAGTGACTGTATAATGTCACTTAAAATACAACTTTGGTATCCGGTTCCCAGCTATTTTAGAACAACATCTTTAAAAGTAGCTTGCTATTAACCTCAATTAAAGGAAGAGACGATGAATATAGACGACCTCAATGCCAAATACGATGAGATTTATAAAAAAAACAGTGAAATACAAAAGGTTTTAACTGAAGTTGAAGATTACAATGATATTTTGTTTTTTCTATACGATACCGATATTCGTCGTCCCAATATAATCCTAAACAGCATGATCGATTCTTATGAAACATCAATTTTTAAACTTCGGGAGGCTCATAAAGAAATCAAAGCCGCCCTGGATGATTTTGGCGATGAACAGGATCTAGCTCGAGGTGTTGCAGAAAATGCCGAATTGACTGATAAAATTAAAGAGTTGATTCTATGGAAACTGAGACGCCTATTTATGATATATGATGAAGAACCGGTTCTACCCTATGTTATTGGAGACTTCCTGAATCTGGAGCTAATTGGAAAACTGTCAGATCACGCCTCCAATCCAGGCAATCCCGGACCGGAAGATTCAGAAGATATTGAGGCGGAACCGGATAAGGAAGGTGCCCAACTAAATCCCGAAGGGGGTGTTTTTAGTAATCCAAAAAATCCTGCATAACACCGCTGATCCAACAAAACCGTTGGGTCTGATCCATCTTAGATTTCCAATTTACTGTTTTACGCCTTGACCGAGTTGCCTAACTCGGTCAACCATATTTCGTTATGGGATACTTTCCTTAGTTTTCAAAAATAAATGTATGATAGCTGGAAGTACCTCCAATAATATCAGTTGAAAGCACAGATATCTTTAATTTATTAACTGTGAAATCCAAACCATAATGTCTACATGAAACGAATCGGTGCACATGTCAGTGCAAGTGGTGGTGTTGAAAATGCCCCGTTGAATGCACAAAAAATTGGGGCTAAAGCGTTTGCACTCTTTGTCAAAAACCAGCGACAATGGGCAGCTAAACCCATTACACCTGAAAGTGTTAACGCTTTCAAAAAAAACTGCGAAGAAACAAATTATTTATCCAGATATATTTTACCCCACGACGGTTACCTGATCAATTTGGGACACCCGGATAAAGATGCCCTACAGAAATCCAGGAATGCGTTTCTGGATGAAATGCAACGCTGCCAACAATTAGGACTTGTTATGCTGAATTTTCACCCTGGAAGCCATCTGAAAAAAACATCGATCAAGGAGTGCCTTCATACTATCGCTGAATCCGTGAACATGACTCTGGAACAGACGGAAGGCGTAACAGCGGTTATCGAAAACACAGCCGGTCAGGGAAGTAACCTGGGATTTGAATTCGAACACTTGGCAGAGATTATTGACCAGGTAGAGGATAAAAGCAGGATTGGTGTTTGCCTGGATACTTGCCACACATTTACTGCGGGTTATAATCTATTGACAGAAACAGATTGTCAGAAAGTATTTGATATTTTTGATAATATTGTTGGATTTAGCTATTTAAAAGCCATGCATCTTAACGATTCCAAAAAAGATATGGGAAGTCGTGTGGATCGTCACGAAAGTATTGGTAAAGGCAAGCTGGGTATGAACGTATTCAAATACCTGATGAATGATGCCCGGTTTGATGAGATCCCCATGATTTTGGAAACCGTTGACAGCTCTATCTGGGAGCAGGAAATTAAACTCTTGTACAGTCTTGAGTCAGATAAATCTTAATGATCTGTTTTATCCTTGGGTTCATTAGTTTCCGCTGATGTTTTTACCTGAATCAAAACGTTCCCATACAAAATTAGTGGCAGCATCGTGAAGCTCCATGGTGTTGCTGAATAGTTACAATAAAATAAAAAAGCGAAGTCGCCCTGAAATAGAGTTGCTTCGCTTTTTAGTTTATTTTTCCTATGTTACAGAAACGAACTTATTCATTAAAGACCGCCAAATCCTTCGTCTGGTATATCAATAGCGGCAGAGGAAAAATCTGAAATGCTACTCATTTTTCCCATACTGGTAGGAACAACCGTTCTAATAAAAAACTCAGCTGTTTTTACTTGTCCTTCGTAAAAAGTCATATCTTTTTTCTTCGGTTTCTCAGACAATTTTTTTGTGGCCACAGATGCTCTCCACAATAACATCCAGGCCATAATAGTATCGCCCATGACATCTAAATACGGTAACGAATGAGCAAACGCAGTTTTAAATTCAAGACTCATGGCATATTTTCCCATATGTGCCGCAGTTTCACCCAACTTATTAACCATCTGCTCAACCCGACCAGCCAGATCCTGCAAACTTTCCATGTTTTTGGCATTGGCAACTGTCTTTTGAATCTCACCTAAAAAGGTCATAAAAACTTTTCCGCCGTCCATGGCCATCTTTCGACCTAGCAGGTCCATCGCCTGAATGCCGCAGGTTCCTTCATAAATGGAAGCAATCTTACAGTCTCTTACATATTGTTCTACCAGGTAATCCTTTGTATAACCTGCACCGCCATATACCTGCATGGCTTGCACACAAACCTCGTATCCCCTGTTGGCCAGGTAACTTTTAATAATCGGGATCAAAAGCTCAAACATATTGTCGGCTGACTTTCGTTCCTCTTCAGTTTCGGCACAGTGTGAAAGCTCCGTTTGGAGATCCATGTATTGGTAAAAGCTCCTTAAACCATCAACGTATGACTTCATCCATAATAAGTTTCGCCTGACATCGGGATGATTAATAATGGCCACCGGCGGTGCATCGTGAGGTTGTCCCAGTTCCCGCATTTGAATCCGTTCCCTGGCATAATTAACAGCCATCATGTATGAGGCGGAAGCATAAGCCAAAGCTTGCAATCCGGTATGCATACGCGCACCATTCATCATGTTAAACATGATTTTCATACCTTCATTCTCATTCCCCAGTAAAAAGCCGACACAGGTTCCCTTGGCTCCCATGGCCATACTGCAAGTGGCACTGGTCTTAATACCGTGTTTATGTTCTATACCGGTACACCAGATATCGTTTCTTTCACCCAGACTACCATCCTCATTAACCAAATACTTCGGTACAATAAAGATGGAAATCCCTTTTGAGCCAGCAGGTGCGCCCTCAATCCGCGCTAGAACAGGATGAATGATGTTATCACACAGATCGTGTTCACCGTTGGTAATAAATATCTTATTACCGGTAAGAGAGTACGTTCCATCAGGATTCTTCTTGGCGGTTGACTCCAAAGCTCCAACATCCGATCCGGCATTCGGTTCCGTTAACAGCATAGTACCACCCCATTCAGCTGATACCAGTTTTTTGACATACATTTTTTTCTGATCTTCTGTACCATATTGATAAATCATAGCAGCAGTACCATTCCCCATGCTGACATACGCATTCACCGCCCAGTGAGCAGCCATGAAATATTCGCTCACAGCAGAACCCATAAAATGAGGTGCCCCTTGTCCGCCCATTTCTTCCGGAATTGGCAGGTTTCCCCAATCTCCCTCTTTTAGAAGCTCAAATACCGGGTGCATGGGCTCCGGGACTTTAACCTCACCATTCGCAAATTTTAGTCCAATATCTTCACTTTCCCTCATAGTCGGCAACAGTTCGTTCAAAGCTATTTTCCGTGCCTCCTTGAGAATCATATCACATGTCTTTTTGTTGAAAGCCTCATATCCCTCATTATTTGCCAGGATTTTTTCATTCTCAAATTGTTCCCAAAGAACAAACTCCATGTCCCGCTGATCTACAAGCTGTTGTGCCATTTTCTTCCTCTTATGTTATTTAAGATTTTGTGTACTTTTAACCCATTAACCTGATATTAAAAATAAATTCAGAATTGTCATCTCATTATCGATGTTTTAACTTTTTTCAGCGCTTCCTAAGTTGAACTCCACATCATTGATGAGAATGGCAAAAATATCCTCCAGTATTTTTTGATGTAACTCCGGTTTGTTGTTAGATCTTCTTATTTTGTCATCTTTTTGTCAACACAAAACGAACGAACGTTCATTTTGTATTATTCACGGTTCACCTCTAATGCATTGTTATTTTTGTGCTATTTATATATTTTTGATTAAAACAGCATGATGCAAGGAAAAATCAAAGATTTTACTATAATAACTCATATTTTATGGTTTTTTATCCCATCCCAATGACTATGGATTCCTGGTCGGCAGTAGACACGCTTCCTTTCATCCTGAGTTACATATGCCGGCAAGCCGGCAAAATTTTTGCAGCTAACTTGGTCGGGCATAATGATTTTACCACTTTATACTTGGTTGAAATTTTTTAATAAAAATTTTCAGTTAGTTAAGAGGGGAAGAGGTGAAGTCCAGAGGAAGAACGACAAAGGTCACTCATGTCTAAAAGCAAGAGATGTTGCCGACCTGGAAACATGTTTGATTCAAGTCCTGTAAATCAGTAACAAAAGATCTCTTTGAAAGCATGGAGATTCTTCAGGCTGCCAGCACTCTCATCAGGATGATACTGGTTCTTGAAAAAATCTGAACGTGTAAAGTCAAATCCAAACACTAATATTATAATACAGTCTGTAAATATGGAATTATATATCTAAAATAAAACAAGATCGCAATTAAGATGATATATTTAAGAGGCAGGATAGAGCGAATGGATGTTTATAAAAATCCAAAAATCCTGTTTTGATATTTCAGGATTTATGGATGATTTGGTTTCTTTCTTACTTCGGGCCCATACGTATGGCACCGTCAAGACGAATGGTTTCACCATTTATAATGGGATTTTCAATAATTTGCTGCACCATTTGAGCAAATTCATCCGGTTTGCCGAATCGTTTAGGAAAAGGGATTTGCTGAGCTAAAGAAGCCCTGGTCGTTTCAGGTACTGCCATCATAAGCGGTGTATCAAAAATACCAGGGGCAATAGTACAAACCCGAATACCAAATATAGACAAATCCCTGGCAATAGGCAGTGTCATTCCCACTACAGCCGCTTTAGAAGCGGAATAGGATGCTTGTCCGATTTGTCCGTCAAACGCAGCCACGGAGGCAGTATTGACAATAATCCCTCTCTCGCCGTCCGTGTTGTCCGGAATATTTTTCTGCATTCGATAAGCCGCTTGGCGAATTGTATCGAATGTTCCAATCAGGTTTATATCCACAATCTTACGAAATACTTCCAGGTCATGCGGCCCATTTTTCCCCACAGTTCTCATGGCAAAACCGGTTCCTGCACAGTTTACCAGGATGTTGATTGATTGGAATTCATCTACGGCTGTTTTCATCCCGGCTTCCACTTCTTCAGTTTCTGTGACATTCATTTTAACAAAAATCGATCTTTCTCCCAATTCCGACAATAGTGCTTCACCATTTAATTCGTTCATATCAGCAATTACAACGTTTGCTTTCAATCCGTGAAGTTTTTTAACAACTGCTGCTCCCAATCCGCTGGCACCACCGGTAATCACTGCTGTCTTTCCTTTGATATCCATAGTCAACTCTCCAAATTAGTTCTCTTTTTTGAACCGCTTCGCGGTGAGATATATCAAAATTTTTTGTGTTGATTTTTTGGCATTTTCCAGATGCATTTTAAATTCCAGTCCAAGTCCGTTGGTAAACGTATCATTGTATCCCTGGTTGATCAACTGTTTATAATCCTCAATCATTTTAGAATCACTTGATATAATACCTTCAACCAAATTATACCAAACAGACATCAGTCCATTCGGCTCTTCTATACGACTTACTCCCCCCCATCTTTCTACTGTTTTAGTATCCAGAAAACTACCGGTGAATAAGAAATCTTTAGTGCGGTTAATATCAATTAATCGGGGCAGTTTCTGGCTCCAAACCCGCCCTGTGTGATTATTTTCAGATTTGCAATGTCTTCTTCAAAAATTCCCCGGTATAACTTTTAGATGATGTTGCCACTACCTCCGGCGTTCCCTGGGCCACAATCTGACCACCTGCTTTTCCACCATCGGGTCCTAGATCGATGATCCAATCAACACATTTAATTACATCCATGTTGTGTTCGATTACAATCACCGTATTACCGGCGTCCACCAACTGCTGCAATACTTTCAACAACATACGGATATCGCTGAAATGAAGACCTGTGGTCGGTTCATCCAGAATATACAAGGTTCTGCCGGTATCTTTTTTAGCCAGCTCGCGTGCCAGCTTAATCCGTTGCGCTTCACCGCCGGACAACGTAGTGGCCGGTTGTCCCAGTTTGATATACGTCAGTCCAACCTGGTGCAGGGTATCAAGAATCACTTTGATTTTCGGTTGGTTGGAAAAAATCGTTAAGGCGTCTCGTACTGACAAATTGAGAATATCTGTAATGGAATGCCCCTTGAACAAAATTTCCAAGGTTGAATCATTAAATCGTTTTCCTTTGCACACTTCACAGGGAACAAAAACATCAGCCAGAAAGTGCATTTCCACCCGATTATACCCATCTCCTTTACAGTTCTCGCATCGACCGCCCTTGACATTAAAAGAAAACCGCCCCTTTTTATACCCGCGAGTTTTTGACTCCGGTAAAACAGCAAACAGATCTCTGATCAGATCAAATACCTTGGTGTAAGTGGCAGGATTGCTTCTGGGAGTTCTTCCAATCGCTTTTTGGTCAATATTGATCACCTTGTCAAGGTGAGATAAGCCAGTAATGCCCTTGTGTGAACCTACACTAAGGGTCGAGTTATGGAGTTTGCGTGCCAAAGAGGGAAATAGAATCTGGTTGATCAGGGTTGACTTTCCCGCCCCGGAAACACCCGTTATTGCCACAAATTTTCCCAGGGGAATCTTCACATCAATATCTGCCAGATTATTCTCAGCGGCCTCTTTTATAGTAATCCAATTTGTTTCTTTCCCTTTGGTTGACCGTCGCTTTTTGGGCATTTTGATGGATTCTTTTCCGCTTAAAAAAAGACCGGTTAAAGAAGACTTGTTTCGGCAAATATCCAACGGTGTTCCTTCTGCCACAATCTCTCCACCCAAGCGACCGGCACCTGGACCGATATCTAACACCCAGTCAGCTGATTCGATTGTCTCCTGATCATGTTCAACCACAATTAATGTGTTGCCAATATCCCTTAAATGGCAAAGACTCTTCAACAACTTCATATTATCCCGCTGGTGCAAACCAATGGACGGTTCATCCAGAATGTACAGCACGCCGGTTAACTCCGACCCGATTTGTGACGCCAAGCGGATTCGCTGAGATTCTCCACCGGATAATGTTGGTCCCTTTCGATCCAGAGAAAGATAATTCAGCCCCACATTCACCAAAAAACCCAACCTGTTTTGGATCTCTTTTAGCAATTCCTCAGCGATTATCTTTTTATTGCTGGATAGCTTTAAATGATTAAAAAAATCATACGCTTCACTGATGGTTTTGGCAGTGATATCAATAATCGACTGATCTCCAATTCTGACATATTGAATCTCTGACTTTAATCGGCGGCCATGGCATACCGAACAGGTATTGGTTGACATAAATTTGGCATACCAAGCTTTAGTGCTTTCCGAACTGGTTTGCAAGTATCGCCGCATCAATGTATTCATTACTCCTTCAAACTTGGTGGTAATGGAGCCCTGCATTTTTGCTGAATTCCAGTCCACTACCATCTCTTCATCTTTCGAACCGTAAAGGCATAGATCTCTATGTTTTTTAGGCAGTTTCTTCCAGGGCTTTGAAAAATCCACTCCCCATTGCTTTTGAATAGCGTCCAGGTGTTTCATGCCCCAGCTTTCCTTCTTTCGCTCGCCATTGACAAAATAATTTCGCCATGGAACAACTGCTCCTTCATCAATGGACAAACTGTCGTCCGGCACGATCTTATCGGGGTCCATAGAAAGAACCGTCCCTAATCCATTACATTCCGGACACATGCCCAGAGGAGAGTTAAAGGAAAAAAGTGTCGGTTCAAGTTCAGGATAAGCAATCCCGCAACAAGTCCTGGCTTCACTCATGCGGATATCCTTTTTATTATCCACATTGACAACAATCTGCCCTTTACCCAATTTTAAAGCGGTTTCCAAAGAGTCGGTCAAACGTTTTTTAAAACTGTCATCTGCTTTTAAAGTCAACCGATCCACTACAACTTCGATGGTATGTTTCTTATGTTTAGCCAGGGACTGAACGTTAGATATCCGCTGCACAACACCGTCTACTCGAACCCTGGTATACCCCTCCTTTTGCAATTCATCCAACAATTCCTTATGCTCTCCCTTCCGACTTTCCACTAAGGGCGACAGAAGTAATATTCCAGAGTCCGGCGGCATCTTAAAAACCTGCTCCACCATACTGGCTGCATCACCACGACCTACTTCCTTACCGCATTTCTGACAAAACTGAACTCCGATTCTGGCAAACAATACCCTCAGATAATCATAAACTTCTGTGATGGTACCAACTGTTGAGCGCGGATTTTTTGAAGCCGATTTCTGCTCAATAGAAATTGTGGGTGAAAGTCCCTTGATGGTTTCATATTTTGGTTTTTCCATTTGACCGATAAATTGCCGTGCATATGACGACAGCGACTCTATATAGCGCCGTTGCCCTTCGGCAAAAATAGTGTCGAAGGCCAAACTTGATTTACCCGAACCGGATACTCCGGTGAAAACGATAAATTTCTTTTTAGGCAATTGAACATTTATATTTTTTAGATTATGCTCTTTTGCTCCCTTAACAATAATATGATCCAATTCACTGGACATCGGTTTGATATCCGCTGCCCTGTTTTCAAACTCTTCAGACTCTGTAACTTTGCGATTCATTGTATAATAGATTCAAATGTTTGTAAAACGACGATGCTGTATTCAAAAGAAAATCTAATAAACCTTCAGTTTAAGTTAAATGATGTATTTATGAATTACAAGTACAAATGTTCACTTTTGCCATGACATTTTTTCTCCTTACAGATCAATTAAATATAAACAAAACAATTTTATAGAGTACCTAATCATGTATGCTTACAAGTCACAAAGCTCATCAAAACACCCAATAAACAGTTGAATATCCTTTCAATGTTCACTTTTAAGTGTTAATTTATCAATACACATTTTAGGGCTTGGATTTGACCTTTATTTGGTCAACTTTTTAAAAAAACCGGTGTCGTGCTAATGAATGCCCTGGCGATCCGAAGAAGTTCGGTGATTTTAGAAAGATCTTTTGTTACTGGTTCGACTGCACTTGGAACAAACATGTCTCCGGGCAACCAACAATGTCTCTTGCTTTTGGTCTTGAGAGATCCTTCGTCAGATCCTTTATCGTTCCTCCTCAGTATGACAGGAAAATCACTCACTGATCAACCTGAAATCCACAGTCATTGGGGTAGAACAAAAGACCAGAAATGTAAGTAGTCAACTTTAGCACCAATGTTCCAAAATACTGTTTATCAACAAAAGCATACCAAATATCAACTTTTGGAACCCCTTTTTTATTTTTTAACTCAATATGTAATTTCAGTTTGGAAACACAAACCTAAAACAGCCACCCTCATTTTAACGGGATTGCAGGGTGGATATTTTGCATGGATCATGTAACTCCCGTTAAAAAAATGATCGCATATCAAGATTGTGGATTGACTTTATGGCTGCTTTGGCAGACCATCGAAAAAACTTTCATGGAAAAACTAAAATAAAAAATCAACCCGGAAAAAATGAAAACACTGCTGCGTGTTGGGTATATTTGTTTATCTTTTTTTTGTGTACTTTCCAGTTCGGTATCGGGAATTGAAATATATTCTATTATTCACAAGGGATGTCAAGCCAACACGGGACTGATTATTGGGATTAATACGGAAGATGTTTTCCAACTGGATATTAATGGAAAACTGGTTAAAACCTCCAGGAACGGAATTGAGAATATTCTGGTATACAACACGTTGGATAATCCAATCAATCAGTTGGATTTGACTGATGAATTACGAGACTTTGCCCGTGAAGTCGAAGTCCAGGCCGAAGAAGATACTAATTTTATCGGCTGGCCCATTCGATTTCTGGAGGAATTGATCGTATTTTATGATATAGAAGGTAAAACCCACCTGGTGGATATTGATATGATCCAGCGATTTGCCGTTCCAGAGACCATCTCGTCCCAGGTAAAATCCATCAAACATTTTAAAACCTATCAATTCGGTTTCGGTAATAATCTGCCGGAATGTGGCGGCATCAGTGGAAGAGCAAAGGATGTTGTCCAACCCACCCGAATGTTAAGCGATAAAATCAAAATCGCCAAGTTTCTATCGGTTTATACCAAAGGATTCACCAAATTAAATCGATTTCAGAAACGAACCTCTTTTTATGCCAGACCTTATTTATATGACAAAAAAACCAAAGTTGGGATTGTGGCTGGAAATGATGACTTTAGAGCTGAAATACCTCAATTTCCACTTAATTTTCAATGGCCGTCCGGTTCGAATTTCGGTCCCCAGGGAATTCTCAATATTGGGTCCCACTACAATGAGTTTTTGCCCAATGTAGAACCCATTTTCGGATTAAAATTCGAAGGAAAATATCATTTTTTATCTGTTTATTTTGCAGGTAATCCGAATGCCTTTTCCTTTGGCAGTGATTTTATTGTGAATAACAGAGCGTTATTCCAGAATTTTTTTTCCAAATATGATCCGGATGATCCACTGGTATTTCCCCATTACAACCAGACAGCTCTAACAGGCTTGGAGTGGGGAGCATATTCAATTTCAGGTGGTTATTACTACCCCATCATCTGCCTTCAAGGCAATGGATTATTCCGGGAAATCCTGGCTGAACAATCCATGCCCCTGGCCAGTTTTTTATATACTACCGGTGATATGAAAGTCCGCGTTTTATTATCGGATATCAGATTAGGAAAAGGGAAGCCATCGGAAGACAACATCCGGATGATTTATGCCGAAGAGATGAGTCAGGGCACCATTCTTACCACTGCCTCAAAAGATCTGGCCAATTCATTGGAGGATTATTCCCTGCACTCACAGTTTTTGAGATTTAATCTGGATTTGGACCTTAACGAAGAAACCAGGATCAGCATCAGTGAAGTGATCTTTCAAGGGGAATACGAAGAGATCCTGGCCGGATCAAAATATGAGCTGAACTTTAATCAATATATCACTTCAGTTCGCGTGAAACAAGAATTTGGTGATTATGTTTCATTAACAGGCTTCTTGAATTATTATATCCGACAGTATCAATCCAAAACCGAACAAGATGACAAAGAATCCGGTGAAAACAAAATATCATTTGCAATGGTCGTTGAATTTATTCTATAAAATACTGTTTATTTTGACGATTTCTTTTCTTTTTGCGATAGTTGCCCGCCAAAGCAAAGCTGTTAATATATCGGCTGTTTATTTCTCAGCCTGCATGCGGGAAACGGGCGTGATTATTAATGTTGACGATACCAAACTACAGTTATTGACCTTAAACGGCGAAGTCCGCAGCATATCCAGGTTCAATATCATTTACATTGCAAATTATCCGGTGGGAAACATATTGATCCCCAGGATTGCCAATGGTCAGGAAACCGATATTATTACCGTTAAAACCATTTTTAAAGATCAAGTAGTGGATCTGGTCAAAGGTTGGATGATCGATTATTCCGAAGAACGTATCTCCTTTCTCACCCTGGCTGGGACGCAAACTATTATCGATACTGCAGATATTTGGGATATTGAAATCACACCTTTTCAGGGTGCTACCAATGTATCTGATACCACTACCCAGCATTTGAATTTTGTGCATCCTTATCCTTTTATGCATTGTGGGCAAGAAGATGAAAAAAGCCAACCTGCTGATTTGAAATCTCATCCCATATATCCCCAGCATCTGTTAGCGGATCCTATGTTAATCAAAAAAGAACTGGACCGTCTAAAAGAGGGATACGATAAAGTCAGGGATTATGACAGTAGCAAACAATTTTACCCGGTGCCACAAATTTATACTAATGATACGACTCTGGGTATCTGGGTTAACACAGGCTCACGATATGGCGCCTCCAAAAACCGTAGCAACAGTTTTATGCCCGTCATCACCAGCGAACTTACGGAAGGTCCCTTCGGCTTCCAACGTATACTGGTAACCGGGAATGCCCCCATGCCTTATGGTTTGCATGAGGAACCTCAAATGCAGGCCTACTACCGGTTAAAAGCCAGTTATGTTCATTTTTCCATTATGGTTGATTTCAATCGTTTTAATATGGGAGCAAAAAAGTATAAATGGTCGGCAGAAGACTTGGAATCAAAGGATCATCGGGAAAACGATATTTATCAGATGGCCGGTGGCTTCGATTACGGACCATTTGCCATCGATATAACCATCCTCAATGGTATCTATTACGCTGTCCGACATGAGAATGAGTTTCACGAAGATGACATGCAACTGAATCGGGGAGGGATCTTTTTTCACAATCGATTTGTCAGGATGGAATTATACTATGGTTTTGCAGATGATTCCAAAGAGCCGCCTATTACCCTACCGGATGATGTTTCCGGCCCGGAAAAAGCCTACATTGATGCCTACAATGAAGCACTGGCTGCCAAACACGACTTTTTTGCCGATTTTCAGTTTTTTCGCTTTAACTTGGAATTATATAATTTCGACAAATACCATCCCCGATTTTCGGTCATTTATAAAACCCTGGATTTTGATCGAAAAAACAATCCGGATGGCGAAGGAGAATTTCACTATTCCGGCTCGTCTCTGACCCAAGCCTTATACCTGGATTACCCCCTTCAAAATGACCTGAAACTCAGTGGTTATCTCTCCTTAGAAATAGTAGATAAAAAACATGGTAAAACCTCATTAGATGAGAGTTCATCTGCCACCTATCCGAAAGGAGGATTAAGTGTTGCTCTGTATTTCTAAATACAAATTCAACAGCTTCTCTTTGACATTAAACGTTCGATATTGGACGTTCAACATCAAAAAATGACAAATTGAAAACAGATAACTGTCTAAAGTAAAATGTCTGAATTTCTGGAAAGTATGAAGCTGGCAAGATATAAAAACGATTGAATTTCAGTGTAAAAAGAAAGGTAATAATAGGAAGTATAAAAAAAGCCAAGTAAACCAAGGACCGGCTATTATAAAACGAAACCCGCATGTTATTCCCAACACGTTTTATAATCAAGATCGGAGAGGTCTTGAAAGCCCTTAGTTTACCCTTTAACTGAACAGTTATCCCCTTTGCAGTTAAAACGCTCAACCATTTGCCCCGGTTTTTACGGTTTATCCGTTAAATCCGAATTTTAGCAGCCGCAAAAACCGCTATCTCGTAGCAAATGCAAGGTAAACCAGAGGCTTTATTTATGTTATCAAACGTTCAAGTGCATGTTTGAATGCTGCACATTTTAAATCAAGAAAGGAGAGTTCTTGAAAGCCCCCGGTTTACCCATTTGTTTTTGGATCATTAAAAATGTATAATGGTCCAGGTTCAAGTTCTTAGAAATTGGCGTATAGACCGCCGCCCACAAAAGTTGTTGTTGTTGTATCTTCACCTTCAGGAGTCATTCCCCAGCTTAGGTAACAAATTCGTGCACCAACACTTTTGTCCAATGGGATATCATATACAAAGTTAGTCCAAACACTTTTTCCTTGACTTTCTCCATCGTACTTTCCTTCTCCCGTGGTGTAAGTTAGCTTAACTTTACCGGGACCGGCCTGTATAAAAAACTGAAGTGATGTTTCAGCACCTTCATAGTCTGCATCATTGATAGACGCTTTTGCGCTTCCATAATCAAGTGCGATTCCCATAGCACCTTTTTCTGCCAAAAAAACCAAAGCTCCTAATTTCAACAATGTACCATTTTGGGCTGTATCACTTGTGACATCAGGATCATCTGATTTTGTTAAAGTATATGCACCGCTCCACACTACCGGACCTACCATTCCATTAGCGGATAATTGAGTTACTTGCCCCCCTTTCAGTAATCCCGTTTGAATAGTTGAACCATAAATGGCTGCGGAATATTTATATGCATTTACCTGCTTAACAGTATCATAGACCGTTATTCCAATATCTGCCGCATCCATTTTATAGCCCACACGAATTCCATCTGACTCAATATATCCTCCCGAAATCGCAGCTGCCGGAGTAGCACCTTGATAAAACAAGTTAAAAGTACCTGTACCGCCCAATAGGGTATAACCCAAAGTCTCTGCATTAAGGATGGTTCCAATCTTGACTGATAATCCACCATTGGTGTATTTCACCCACCTCTGTGAATCATCATTAAATTTATTTTTTTCTGAGTTATATAATCCCTGTTTATCATCATCAAATTCAATCTGCATATAACCGGTAATCGGTCCCATCGTTCCTGTCACCGACAGATTTGCCTCACCTGCATTGTGCAATCGAGCATCTGTATTTTCAACACCAGTATCCCACTGCCCAAAATACTCTTTCAAACTGGCATTAACAGTTATATCTTGCGCCATAACCGGTGCAGACATTCCAATTAACACTGCCGAAGCTAAACACGCTTTTAAAATCTGTTTTAACATTATTTTACCCCTCCTTTAGGTTTTAATACCTAGCAACTATATATAGTTGCTATCTTAAAAAACAATGTCTTGAAACCACTTTTGCCCCATTTCAAGTCATTGTGAAACAAGCATCCGCTTTGAAATCCTTTACTCCTCTTCCATTTTCCCGGTATAAGGTTTTGACATCCACTTTAGTCATATCCATTTACCCGGGAAACCATTCTGTTTGTTGCATAATTGGCTGTAGATTCCAGTGAAACAGAGCCTTTACGTGCAATCGATTTGATACTTAGCGGAATTGCCTACCAGAGTAAACATCTTTTTTTAAAGTATTACTAATTAATACTAATAGTATTAGTTTTCGTCTTCATGTGTAAGGTTTTTCCCTAGAGATACGTAGGAAATGAACAATTATTAAAAAGTCTATAATTTTAATAATTTATAAAGATCATAACGTTAAAATTGTAATTTATTTACCTGTTTTTATTAGTTTTTTCTTATTTTTTCAAACTAACTCAAATACTGAAACATGTTCTCCTTAAACTGTTTCCAATCTAAATAAATCCTATAGCGAACCTGATCTCCCTCGATCTTCTACAAAATTGAATGACATATTGTAAACAATTTTTTCAACAAATTTATATACTTATTAAATTTCAATTACATCAACCATCCAATTTTCAAAAAGTGACAAAAAACAGGAAAAAATGAACGATCATGTAATAATAAAAGCCCTTCCCAATAATCACGGATTTCCAGTCGGTCATTGAGCTATTGTCCTGCCCATTCTGAGGGTGAGGCGAAGGCCTGAGGAGGAAAAGTCCAAAATCATAAAAAAACTGCGACATTTTGGAGGGCTCTTTAATCTTCATGAGGGTGAGTTTTTGAATCTTCGCACCCGTATATGAGGCCGGAATTTTTTGGAAACTAAAAAATGACTTTTCGTAGTGAACTCATATAACGAGTAAAAGGCCTGAGAATTTGCAGCCGATGCCAAAGGATCTCCCCATTTCAGTAAATTGATGAGACGCCGCAACACCCGCAACAAATATAATTTCAGTGTTTAGTTTCTATACCATTGTTTTTATTTACATAGTGCACCTAAGTCTCACAGTATGTGATCTTTGTAAATAATTTGTTAAGTTTTCTATTGATGTTTTTCAGAAATCAATAAAAATAGAAATCAGTAAGGTAGAGCACTTATATATCACTTCTTGCATAAAAACCTGTAATATATCGCACTTCAATAATATTCTGTTATTTATATCTATTTAACATTTTAGTGCTGGATTTGCGAAATAGAAAAGGACGATTGTGGCTTTGAATAAACAATTTTCTTGAAATGCAGATAAACCGAGGAATTGCTTCGTCGCGCCGTTTTCAGAACCGGTGCAGTTATCTTTAGACAAAAAACGTTATTAAGGATTTGAACTTTCCTAGCAACAGAGAGGAGCTGTTATTATGAAGGCAAAAAAAACCGTTTACTATCTTAGCGCCAAAAAATGCGCTGATGAAATAATAAAAAAAGTGGGTAAGGATATCATGATGGGTATCCCCCTGGCATTGGGTAAACCCAATCAACTGGTCAACGAATTATATAGACGGGCAAAAAATGATCCTGGAATAAGATTAAAAATAATGACCGCTATATCACTGGAAAAGCCGACTTCAACCAATGAACTGGAACGACGAATTATAGGACCGTTGGTGGAACGGATTTTTGGTGACTTCCCCGATTTCGAATACCTGACTGATCTTCGAAACAAAACATTACCCCCTAATTTTGAATTGATTGAGTTCTTCAATAAATCGGGTAGCTTTCTGAACAACTCCCATGTGCAACAAAACTACATGAGTACAAATTATACGCATGCACCCCGCGATATCTTTAACTTGGGGCTCAATGTGTCGGGTCAACTTCTTGCAAAAAAAACCATCAACGGTCGCACCATGTATAGTATGAGTTGCAATCCCGATACACCCATTGAGGTTGGCCATGAAATGCGTGAACAAAAACGGAATGGGATAAAGAACTTTATTGTCGGACAGGTTAATACCAATTTACCGTTTATGCACGGCGATGCCGTGGTTCCTGCAGAAAATTTTGATGCCATCATCGACAATCCCGATTACAATTTTAAACTGTTTAGCCCTCCAAAAACAGCCGTATTAACCGATGATTATATGATCGGTGTGCATACAAGCTCCCTTATCAAAGATGGCGGAACTATACAGATTGGCATCGGATCACTGGGGGATGCCATTGCAGCCAGCCTACAGATGAGGCAAGATCACAATGATGTCTACAACCAGGTTATTGATGGATTCAAAATCCGTGAAAATTTTGGGGACGTGATTTCACAAGTTGGGGAAACTGATAGCTTTAAAGAGGGCTTATATGGCTCGTCTGAGATGTTTGTCGATGGTTTTATGAATCTTTACAAAAGCGGGATTATCAAAAGAAAAGTATATGACGATGCTTCCCTGCAACAGCTTATTAACGATAAAAAAATCCAGGAAGACATAACACCTCGAACCCTGACAACTCTGCTGGAAAACCGGGTCATCGACGGAAACATATCAGAAGAAAATTTTAACTTTTTGCAAAAATTTGGAATTTTTAAGGAGAATTTAAGTTATCAGGAAAACACTATCGTCAATGGACGTCGGAGCTTTTCCACCGATCTGTCCGACGAAAAAAATTTGGAAAACATTATATCCAATTGCCTGGGGTCTAAATTGAAAAACGGCGTTATTATGCACGGTTCCTTTTTTATCGGACCGCAGAGCTTTTACGACGACCTGAACAATATGAGCGACGACGATCGTAAACTATTCAACATGACCAGTGTGCAGTATGTGAACCAACTATATCGCGGTGAAAAATTAAAAACGCTTCAACGTAAAAAGGCCCGCTACATTAATGCTGGAATGTTTGTCAATATTTTGGGCGCTGTAACATCGGACGGTCTGGAAGACGGTAATGTCGTCAGTGGCGTAGGAGGTCAGTATAATTTTGTCAGTATGGCTCATGCGCTGGACGACGCTCGCGGGATTATGATGATAAAATCCACCCGAAGAAAAAATGGCAAGGTTAGCTCAAATATCATGTACAGCTATGGACATACCACCATCCCCAGGCATTTGCGTGATATCGTAGTAACCGAATATGGTATTGCAGATCTGAGAAGCAAACGGGATTGCGATGTCATCGCCTCCTTGCTGAATGTGACCGATTCCAGATTTCAGGAAGAATTACTGTTTAAAGCCAAAAAATCCAAAAAAATCCGCCGCAATTACGAAATCCCTGAACGATTCCGCAACAACTACCCCGAAGAACTGGAAAAACGAATCGCCCCTTTCAAAGAAAAAGGATTTTTTAACCCGTTCCCGTTCGGCACTGATCTTACAGGCGAAGAAATCGTTCTCATCGGCTCGCTGCGAACGTTCAAGGATAATCTGGCATGCAAAAAAATCTCCTTGTCCAAACTGGCTAAAACCATAATTGGCGTCCCAGCTGAAACGAAACCCTACCTGGAACGCATGCAACTGGACAATCCCGCCTCACTCAAAGAAAAAATGTTGCAAAAAGTAGTGGTCTATTCTCTGCTTACCGGCGGAAGACTATAAATGAGTAAAAGCCAACAAATCAGCCATGAAACCCCAAAAAAACATTTGGTATCCTTTCGTGGATTTCGTGGCTGAAAACATCACTTTGCCAAATCTTCGGTATCAACTCGTTGTCTATGGATCTCTAATTCTCCAACTGTCGGGGTGGGGTTTGGAGAATTCTTTTTGGATAATGGGTTTGAATACGGTATTTTCCAGAACGTGCTCCTGGATGCAAAGAGTGTAAATGCATGCGACGGTTGTCAGGGTTAAAACCAAATATGCAGAGTGGTGTCACATAATATTTAGGGGCCTTTTTTTTTACATATTGTAAGGCAAATTATCCCGGTCTTGGGCCTTCTGCCAAGGACCGGCAAAACCTGGGCAATTTCCATCCAATGATTTGTTATGCCTCCGTCAACCGCTTAACTACATTTTGGTTATTCTATCGATTCATTTTTCTAACAGGCCATGTAGGTAGGCCGTCAAAACCCTTTGTTTGACGATAGCAACTATTAATGTAGCTAAAAACCTATTACACTCTTATTTTGAGTGCTTATAGCAGATTATTACAGTTAATCCCCGTATGCTTCATCTGGAAAATGGACTAATACCGTTGATTCGGTAACATGTTCTACTGTGTCTTCCGGACGATCCTCCCAATCTTTTATATCAAGGAATCCGAAATGCTGAAAGGTGACTTCAAAACCACCGGGTACTTTTTTACAAATCAAGCCATATAAAGATTGGATTGTTCTTTGTTTAAAGCTTTTGACCAGATCATATTCGTCCCATTTATAGGCCCTTTCTTCGGGACTATTCCGGTTATCACTATAGAAGGTTTTTCGATTTTGCTCTTTGGTGGTAATTTCGTTTTTTTCGAAAACCTCCCTCATCCCCAACCATATTTCTAGCGGCGGTGAATTATTGTTTTTTTGATATGTCCCTTTTTTATATGGGGTATGTATCAATGTTCCGGATTCTTGAAGCCTTAATTGGTGCATGTGTACGGTTACCATCGCCTCAATGATTTCCGGTTCAAAACCATTAATAATCTGTAATTCTTTTATTTCCCCCAAATCAAGATCGGGCAGATGATCTTCAAGAAAACCGATCAATTCATTATAAGATTTGTTTTCTATTTCTGTTGGTAAAGATATGAAATGAACATCCATATCAATTGAGTTTTCCAATGTTTCTGTTTGAATGGTGTATCCCATCTCTCCTCCTTTTGAAAATAAGTTGTAGAAACCAGAAGACAAAATTATATTTCCGTCCTCATCACAAAAATATACCTGATTAATATGAGGAAAAATCACCTTTTTAAATACCACGAGTGGACTTAAAAAACAACATTTTTGACTAAATTACAGTCGTTCTTATTTCTATTTTTGCAGGGGTTTACCAGATCAACAGGATAAAACATGTTGGATTTATAGGGTGTATAATTCTCGTTTCGAAAATCGATTCATCGCCGACACTAAGAGTCGGAAATTATTTTCTGTACTTCTTGTTAGCTTACATTCCAGGTTTTTTTATTCTTCCCTAATAACCACGGATTCCCGGTGGGTCAGCAAACAACCTTCCTGTCATTATGAGGAGGTACGACCAAGGATCTTCCAGGACCAAAAGCAAGAGATGTTGCAGATTACCTGGAAACATGCTTGAAAACCAGTAACAAAAGATCTCTTTAAAAGTATGGAGATTCTTCAAGTCGCCAAGGGCCCCATCAAAATGATACCGGTTTTTGAAAAAATTTGAACAAGCAAAGGTCATATTCAAACCCTAAAATAGGTGTTGCTAACGCTACACATGAATCAAGTCGGAAATATCTCTTATAACTTTCATAATGTTTTCAATATCAAAGCTTTGTTTCAGGTCCATTAATTTATTGCCATAATTAGTCAACATCTGTAATCCATGTTTTTTTCCCAATTCCTTAATTCTTACTGCAAATTGCTGAACCTGGTTCATTTTTATGGCACCTTTAAACTGATCCAGATAAGGTATAATATCCTTTTTTAGGGCCGCCAACAGTTCCTGATTTTTCATCTCCTTTTTATATTCCAAATCCTCAGAAGATGGTGATGCCTTGTTTTTTTCATCAAAAGGAATAAAATTATTTAACTGGTTAACCAGACTATTCATATTCACCGGTTTGGATAGATATCCATCAAAAGTACGTCTGATGTCAATTTCCTGCTCACTGTATTTGGTGAGTGCGGTTAATGCAATCACCGGTAACTCCTTGGTTTTGGGATTGTTTTTCAGGTGTTTAGTGGCTTCTATCCCATCCATTACCGGCATTTTAATATCCATAATAATGGCATCCGGCATTTCCAGACTTACTACTTCCAACGCTTCTTTACCGTTTGATGCAGTTAAAACATCCAGATTCAGCCTGGTCAACAATTCCTTTAACATGACTTGATTGGACTTTATATCATCCACTACCAGTATTTTGGTTTTTTTAAATACAATGTTACTCAGATTGAACTTTTCTTCCTGCACCGACTCTACCTCTTTGGATGAGACGGCAACATTTATCAGATGTATTTCGAATGTACTTCCTCCATTTATTTGGCTTTCTACATTGATTTCACCTCCCATCGCCTCCACCAGTCGTTGACTGATAGTAAGTCCAAGGCCTGTTCCGCCGAACTGTTTCACTTGCTGACCGGTTTTTTGTTTGAATGATTCAAAAATGCTCTCCAAATCGTCTTCGGGAATACCGACACCTGTATCCTCAACTGAAATAACAATGTCCACCGTTTTTTCTTCCTCGGATTGAGCAATCTTACGAGCGGAAAGTTTAATATGCCCGACATTGGTGAACTTGGCGGCATTACCGACCAGATTCAATAACACTTGTCGCAGTCTGGTTTCATCAAGCAATAGAAACGGTGGTAATCCTTCATCTACAATAGAAATATACACGATATTGTTACGATATAGTCGTTCCTTAAATATCAGTTCAATTTCGGAAAACAGCTTGAATAAGTTAACCGGGGCCGTTTGAATGTCCATTTTACCGGCTTCGATTTTTGATAAATCCAGGATATCATTTATCAACATCAACAGGCTATTTCCTGCAATTTTAATGGAATCAATATAGTTCTCCTGCTTACTATCATTAACGATAGTGGATAGCAGCTCACTAAAACCAATAACAGCATTCAGTGGAGTACGCAATTCATGACTCATATTTGCTAAGAATTCACTTTTTGCCCGATTGGCTGTCTCAGCTGCATTTTTTGCCACAATCAGTTTTTGATTAGCCCTTTCCAACTCAATCGTTCTTGACTCCACTTTCTTTTCCAGTTGATCACTGTACTCCCTTAATAGTGATTCTGCATTTTTTTGCTCGGTTATGTCCCTTATAATGCCATCCATATAACTTGAATGATCATTACTATCAAAACTAACCTTGGCGCTAATGGAAACCCAAAAGACGGATTGATCCCGCTTTTTCATCAATAGTTCAATATTTTTACACTCTCCCTGCTGTTGGATAATACTGGTTACTTCATTATGCTTTTCCGGATTAAGATGTAAATCGGAAATCGGAATCGATTTGATTTCGTCAAAAGACGCATACCCGAATACTTGAGGTAAGGCTAAATTCGCTTTTAAAAACGTTCCTTTCGGGCCTAATTCAGCACGAAAAACGCCGACATTTAGATTTTCAATTAAAAATCGATATTCACTTTCCCGTTTTAAAGCATCAGCTTGTGATAGTTCTTTTTCAGTGATGGACGATCTTAATTTTTGAATCATGGCATTAAATGCCTGCTCCAGGATTCGTAACTCATTCCTGCCTTTGGTCTCCACATTGACCCGAAGATTTCCAAGATTATCCAGGTTCATTTGTTCCGTGGCCATGGTTAATGAAGCCAAGGGGCGACTTAACAGAACTCGGGCAAATGCTAAAAAAATTACCCACAAAGCCGTTGTTTTGATGATGGAGTTGACAATAATAAAAATAAACCCCAGTTTTACTTTATCTAAAATAACACCGGTGCTCGAATAGATGGTGGCAGTACCCAACTGTATTACCTTTCCCCGCTGTATGTATGTGATGGGAAAAGAATGATAAAACAAACCGGTATAGTCATTTAAATGTTTCACTTTACCATGCTTGTCAACTTTTACCGCTTTATCCAGCACTCGTATGATAATGCCGGCAGAACCTATTTCCTTATTCCGTTCGTTTTCCAGTTTCACACCAACCACCGTGGGAAACTGTACCATGCCAAAAAAAATAGGTTGCAGCTGTTCCAGATTCATATCCCATAATGCCTTAGCCAACCCGGGAGCAAAATTACTACCGATTACTCGTAATTCGTGGTTCACTTGTTCTTTTTTATTGTAGAATTCAGCAGACATATGGATTAATGTTACCACCAGAGTTACAATAAAGTAGAATGAAAACACCACCTTTAAAAGCTGGGTAGCAATGGAATCTTTGATTCGTACATTTGAAATCGTTATCATAAGATACCTTGTTAAGACGTCATAATGCAGATTTTTAACTAGAACGAAAAGACATTTCGATCTTTTGTTGCTCAGCCTATATTAGATGTCATAATTTAGTATATCCAAGGTCTTATATTTATAGAGCCGGACCATTTTATAGTTTAACATGGAATAAAATCTGTGTATAGAGTCGCCAATAAACAACAATTGCTCAAAATAGAATACTTTTTAGAATTTTCTGGATCAATTATCAAACCCATAGTAAAAACTCCTCGAAATAACAGCTGATGGCATATTATCATTCTATTATCCTGATCTTGACAGTTCAGGCTTTTCCACGACTGACTATGCTGTCTTCAGTAGTGTAATGTTAAGGGACTTCTGAATATTTAATATAAGTTCCGCTTAAGGCTACACTGAATTTCCTAATAGTGGTTTCTATGGCTTTAGGTCTTTTCAAATCGCGTTTAATTGGAAAGGCAAGAGATTAATCATAACAGTTCAATATCAAACGGTTAAATAGAACGGGCCATAATCGCCATCTGTTTTTTTTACTGCACGCGAATTCAGTCTTTGAAAAGTCACCATTGATGGCTTATCTTAAAGCTTTAAGCGGAATATTGGTCCAGGGCAAATTGATTCTAACCTGTAATCCCATAAAGAATTTGTGATCGATATTTACTAAATTACCTAGTTTGTTGTTATCACATACAAAATACAATTGTTAGACAAAATTGATCAGGACTAATAGTTAAATCCAGACCAATAGCGGTTTTGAAAAGGAGAACCAATAAGCCCTGGATGTTGATCCCGTGTTTAATTGACAAAATACAATATTCCGCTTATTACCATAATTGTTGAACAGTGAGAGGACTTTGAAAATTGGTTAATTTTAGAATTTAAATATTGAGTGACCACTATCGCAATAGTCAGATAAAAACTTAAAAATGAAAACCAGAACAACTTCTCAAGATGTTGCTGATTTAGCAGGGGTTTCCAGATCTGCCGTATCTCGGTTTTTTTCGGGTGGGCATGTATCGGAAAATTATAAAAAAAAAATTATTAAAGCAAGTGAAGAACTGAGTTACCGTCCCAATATGATCGCGCGATCAATGACTGGAATGGAAACCAATTTAATTGCTTTGATTACGGGTGAAGGCGGCAGTACTCCAAGTTTAAAAGAAATCGAAGATAAACTGATTTTTAAACTGTCGAGCTATGGTAAACGAGCGCTAATGATTCCTGTTACCGAAAAGGACGACCTGGATGAGTCAACTAAAAATGCACTGGATTATCAAGTGGACGCCATTGTTGTATTGGGTGGAAACGTATCTGCCTCTGTGGTTGAACATCTGCAAGCATTGAGAGTCCCTTTATTACTTTATGGGACTACCGAAGGAGCACCGGGTACTGAGTGTTTTTGTTGTAAGAATGAGAAAGCAGGACATTTGGTCGGTCGATTTCTGATACGAACCGGACATAAGCGAATTGCCTACCTGGCAAAAATAAAAGATACAAATGCTAATGTCACCAGAAAAAAAGGTTTGGTAGACGAATTATCTATCGCCAATATGGAACTTTATGCAGAAGAAAGGGGCGATATCACATATGAAAAAAGCAAATCAGCCGGTTTGAGATTGTTTTCAATGTCCGAACCGCCCGATGCCGTTTTTTGTTTTAACGATATTATGGCGATCGGAGCACTTGATGCCGCAAGGGCCATGAAAATACGAATTCCGGAGGATGCCTCGATTGTGGGATTCGACGACATCCCCCAGTCTTCCTGGGACTCCTTTCGCTTAACAACCGTCAACTCAAACATTGATTTCCTCATCGACAAAATGGTACAGCGAATTCTGGATAAAAGCAGTTCTGAAAAAAATGGAGAGTTCAGAATGTGGTGGTCAGAGCCTGAGCTGATCATTCGATCCACAACAAAATGATTCTTGAATGGTTAGAACGTAACATAACCCCAGGTCGTATCACTTTCGCTTATAATCTTAGGGGATTAATCAAAAGTAATTTCACGTTTTTTTAGTTACTTTTTGGCTTTAACTTGTGACTTTAGAAGCTCTTCAAGGTCTAAAAATGAAATTCAGAATTCCTGATGTGTTAATTTACACTTAAGTTTTATAATTTTACTGGGATTAATATGTTTTTCAGTATCATATTGAAATTCATATGTACTTTTAATATATTCAATTATATCAGCACGAAACATTATGTTAGATCAGGAATTCTGAAGTTATCCTTGAAAAGCTGCGGCAGTTCATAGGAAATTTCAAGTTTAACCAGGATGATGCAAATACCCGTACCAAAAATGGATTATTAAAATCTTCAAAAAAAATATTAATACTGCCCTTTAACCACGAACCTTAATTTCCAGCTCCGCCAATACTTTGTCCAACTCTTTTATATCAACCGGCTTAACAAGAAGTTTTTCACTACCTTTTATTAAGGTTTTCAAACTGTCTTGTATAGAATTACCGGATGTTACCATCAGAATTTTTAATTCTTTGCCGTTTAATGAAACTTCCTTTTGATCTTCCCATTCTCTGATGCTTTGAATCACTTCATTTGTATCCATACTGGACATATTTAGATCCAGTGCCATTAAATCATAAGGTTTTTCCTGGGCGTGTGCCAGGTGGAAGGCTCTCAAGGCATCTTGACTGCTTTCAAACGTATCACAATGCCCATATGCCGACAGCAGTTCGATCATAATCGATCGGCTTTGTTCTCCATCATCAACGATCATAATTTTATTTTCTTCAATTTGATTTCCAATCATATCTTTTTGCATTTTGAACCCCAGATTGTTCAGTACCTGGGTTAGCTTTTCCCTGGTAGCGGGTTTTACAATATAGTCCTCGCACCCCAGATAAAAAGACTTCATGACATCACTTCTGACATTATGCATGGCAGAAATCATTATGATTTTTAATTGATCTTTTTTGGAATAACCTGCCACCGGTTCCCATTCACGAATATTCTCCAACACCTCAATACCATCCATTCCCGGCATATCTATATCCAGCGTCATCAAAGTGTATGGTTTGGACTTGGCATGAGCCAAGTGAAACATTTTTAAAGCGTTTTCTCCGTTGTGAGCCACATCACATTCTCCCCAATCAGAAAGCAGTTTTTTTAACGACTCACAGTTTATTGTATTGTCATCGACGATTAGTATTCTGTTTTTCATACTGCCTCCATTTTCCGTTGGATAAAACGAGATGGACGGAAAATCTCCTATCCATCCTTATATAACCTGATGAGATGCAAAACTGTTTATATATAGATTAATATATTAGGGTTTTAGATGCAAAGTTTTTTTAAAAAACCATTGTCTGCTTACATTATTCATTTTATTTTTCAACCAAACGCTTCAACAAACATATTCCTATTAAAAAAGCAGTGTTGTGCTTTCATTCATCAACCGAAAAGCTTTTGCAGATACATGTAGTTGAAAGCACTTGACTTTGACGTCTCTAATAAACATCCATGGCAGCGTATACTATTGACGGTTTCTCCAGTTTATTCCCAATATAGTGATTGATCAAATTCATACTTACACATAATTTGGAAGTGATTACTCATAACATCGAGAATATAAAAGTAAGCAACGTTCAATTATTTATTGAAGACAATCAGGTGAATAATGTAGAAAGTACATATCAACCATGTTTAAAAGAATATGCATCACTCTTAAATCAAGGCAGTCAAACAGCGAATCAGCGAAAAGAACTTCTGAAAAAATATAAAACAGTGATAAAAAGCAATATAATAATGTTTCAAAAACAGTTGGTTATGATTGATAAAAAACATCTACTGTGAAAATATGGAAAAAGACTCATAGTTAATTCTATACTTTGACATTGGTATTCTCGTTTTCATATAAACCTGATTCAGGTTTTGGTCTGACATAACACAATAAATCGTTTTTAAAAAAGGAGGAGGAATAATGCACGACTTCGATTTCTATAATCCAACCCATATTAAGTTTGGTCGAAATACAGAAAATGAAATTGGGACAATTTTAGCAAATGATCAAATAAAAAAAGTACTGATTACTTTTGGGCTTGGTTCAATAAAACGAACAGGTCTGCTGGACAAAGTGATTACAAGTTTAGAGCAATCAGGTATTGAATATGTTGAATTTGAAGGAATTAAACCCAATCCGATAATTTCCACAGCCAATGAAGGAAAAGACCTGGCCATAAAAGAACAAGTCGAAGCCATCTTGGCAGTCGGAGGCGGTTCGGTCATTGACAGCTCAAAAGCTATAGCAGCGGCGGCCAAATCGGGCATTGATATTTATGATTTTTACAGGGGGATCGCAATTGAAACCGCACTTCCTTTATACACAATCCTAACGCTTTCGGCCACCGGTAGTGAAATGAATAATGGATTTGTTTTAACTAACGAAAAAACCAGGGAAAAGTTTGGCACTGGTTCAATATTTACATCTCCCAAAGTCTCTATCTTAAACCCGGAATTAACGTTTAGTGTTCCTAAGGATCAAACTGCATACGGTGCGGTGGATACTATTTCACACGCAATTGAACCATACTTTACTAAAACCAATTCAGTGATGTTTTTGGAAGGCTATATCGAAAACATTTGTTTTTCAGTAACTCGAAACGTTAAAATCGCTTTAACCGATCCCACAGATTATAATGCCAGAGCCGAATTGATGTGGGCTTCCACTATGGCTTTAAACGGCTTGAACAAACTGGGAGCGAAAGATTTTTGTTTTCCCAGCCATATGATTGAGCATTCCTTAAGTGCCCTGTATGATATTGCCCATGGAGCAGGATTGGCTATCATATTGCCTGCCTGGTTAAAATATTTCCGAAATGAAAAGGCACCACAAATCAAGCAGTTTGCAAAGGCTGTATTTAATGTTGATGATTCACAAGACGGTATAAAAGCATTAGAAAACTGGTTGACAGATATTAATGCCCCAATTCGATTGTCAGATGTTGGAATACCGGCCGACGACATCGAAAAAATCGCAGAAAATGCGTTTCGATTGTCGTCGTTTTGGGGCATGGAAAAAACGTATAATCAAAATCGTATTGTCGAGATATTGTCTCTTGCTATTTGATACCCCGTCCTCTTATGCTCGATGATTTGTTTTTTACGGCCAATCCTTTCAAAGGCCGTAAACCTTTCAGAAATAGTTACGTTAGCCAGTGAAATCCTACCGATAACATCTTCCTAACACAAACTTAATTAACACTTAATAATCTGCTAACGCACCTCAAATAATCTGGGTTTATATCTAAATTTAACAATATCACCCGACAAGGTTTTTTTTACAAAAACATTTCCGGTTTGATATTAATGCTGTTGCTTTGGTTAGCCGGCTGTTTTTTTAATAAAAGGAATCAGCCGGTTATCTAATTCCCATGCAACATAAATTGGATAAAAGCTTAATTCTTTAAACTTTGAGGAGGCAATATGCTGAACAAAAATGGTTTTCTTAGACAAATCCTGCCAGCATTAGTAATTTCGATATTTACTTTCACATCTGTTTTCGCATTGGAAGTGGACAAAAATCTGCCAACATATAAAAGTACCAGCGGTGTTTCAGGTAGTATTAAATCTGTTGGGTCCGATACGCTGAACAACTTGATGACACTCTGGTCAGAGGGATTTCAGGCAATGTATCCGAATGTAAAAATTGAAATTGAAGGAAAAGGATCATCCACGGCTCCTCCGGCATTGATTCAGGGAACATCCCAGTTCGGTCCAATGTCGAGAGCTATGAAGTCAAAAGAAATTGACGCCTTTGAAAACAAATATGGTTATAAGCCGACTCGCATTCGTGTTGCAGTTGATGCCTTAGCTGTTTTTGTGCATAAGGACAACCCGATTAAATCTCTGACACTGGCACAAGTGGATGCTGTTTTCTCTAAAAATAGAAAACGGGGATACTCCCGAGATATCCGAACCTGGGGTGATTTAGGTTTAAAAGGACTCTGGGCGAATCAACCTATCTCAATTTATGGACGAAATTCTGCTTCAGGAACCTACGGTTATTTTAAAAAAATCGCCCTGGGAAAAGGTGATTATAAAGATAGTGTTAAGGAACAACCAGGATCATCCGCAGTGGTACAAGGTGTGGCAACAGACAAATATGCCATCGGCTACTCCGGTGTTGGATATAAAACCGCTGATGTACGCACTGTTCCACTAGCAGCAACTTCAGGAAGCACAGCTTTTGATGCAAACGCAACCAACGCATATGTCGGTACATATCCCCTGGCCAGGTTTCTTTATATTTATGTAAACAAGAATCCAAATCAGAAAATGGACCCCTTAAGATCCAACTTTATTAAGTTCATCCTTTCCAAGCGTGGACAAGAGATCGTAATCAAAGATGGTTACTACCCAGTATCTGAAGTACTGGCCAAACAAGATAGACGTTCCCTTAGAATACGGTAAAAACGAAACTCCTGGCAAAACACCAAAATCGTCTGGAAGATAACCACTATCTTCCGGACATTATCCTTAATAAATAATCGAACGGGCCTTATGACCAAAAACATGTTCCAGGCAAACGCCCTGAAACAAGAAGAAGATAAGAGAGTTTTCGATAAAAAAAAGCCTGATGCTCATGTGAGATCGGGTCGTCAAGTCAGACGTTCAGTTCTGTTTATCGACAAATTGGCGGATCGAATAATCACCATCGGCGGGATTTTGGTCATCATTGTGGTACTGGGGATATTGGTATTCCTGGTTCAGCAAACTATTCCCCTGTTTCGAAGTGCTGTTGTTACAAATGTTTTTGAATATCAAACCAATGGAATGCAGGATAAAATAGTTGGATTGGGAATCGATGAGTACAATACCGTCTTTTACAGCGTTTTACCCGATGGAACCATCAACGTTTTTCATGTAAGAACTGGGATCAAATTGCAAGAACAGAAAATTGATTTTTTGGGAAAGACACCCACCAGCTTTGCCACTACTATCGATCAACAACGTATGGTTTTTGCTTTTGATGACGGCACCATTATACCGGTTGCCATTGAGTTCCCATCTGAGATTCTGTCGAAAGACGAATTGCCCAACGGTTTAAAAAAACTTGATAAACGAGACAAAACGGATAATCAACGGGTTTATTCACAAATACCGGATGAAAGCTTTCGAGAAATCAGTGTCCGGTTTAAAGCAGATGCACCGATAAAAGTTAATTCCAACAATCGATCCATTATTTTAGTGGATATCAAATCCACTAATGAAGACGGGCAAAAAAGGCAGTCGATTGTTACTATGGATGAAGATGGACAAATGGCCCTGAATACTGCTCGTTATTCAACCAATTTGCTAACTGGACAAGAAAAGGCAACCTTTGTTACCACCAAACTGCCGAAAGTGGATAACCCTGCTGATTTTCGTACATTATTGATGACAGATCGGGCGGATATGGTTTTGGCATTTTCCAAAACCGGACATGTTTATCGATATAATCTACGTGATTTTGACAAACCCGTACTAGTGGAGATATCCGGTTTATTACCCAAAGGTCGAATGCTAACAACTGCTGGCTTTTTAAGTGGCGAACAGTCTCTTGTTGTTGCCGGCAATGACGGTTCTTTCAATATTTTCTTCATGATAAATGACAGTACCCGAGGAACATTGGATAAAAAAGCCATTGTCAAGGCCAGATCCTTTGACACTGATGGCTCCAATGCCATTTATCTGAAACCATCCGGTCGAAGTAAATGCATGGCTGTAGCGTTTGATGATGGAAAACTGACTGTATGGCATGGTACTAGTCAGAAAACAATTTTAAACATAAATGGAAACAAAGCTTCAGCCATTAGCGGTATTTCACTTTCTCCCCGCCTGGATGGCTTGTTGGCTATTGATAACACCGGGAAAGTCCGCTTCTGGGAATTTTATGCACCTCATCCTGAAACAACATTTCAAACGCTTTTCCGAAAAGTCTGGTACGAGGGGTACACAGAACCGACGTATACCTGGCAATCATCCGCAGGCACTGATGATTATGAATCAAAATTCTCGCTTATTCCACTAATCTTCGGTTCCATTAAAGGGGCCTTCTATTCATTGCTGTTTGCTGTGCCCATTGCCATATTAGGTGCCATTTACACATCGGAATTTGCCCCCATAGGTCAAAAAAGATTTATAAAACCAATCATGGAAATGATGGCATCATTACCATCGGTTGTACTTGGTTTTGTAGCCGCACTGGTCCTGGCGCCCGTTGTACAAACATGGATATCGGCAGTGTTACTTTTGTTTTTAATAGTACCGTTATCACTGTTAATAGGTTCGATTTTCTGGCGGTTGCTTCCTCAGAATATAGTTGTTCGCCAGCAAAGTGCCGGTAAGCTTTTTACGGTTTTGGGTGTGATTTTGGTAGCTTTGTTTTTTACTTTTAATATCAGCCTTTCCTTTGAAGCCTTCTTTTTCAACGGTGACTTCAAAGCATGGTTAAACAAAGATTTTGGAACGGCTGAATCGTTCCATTTTCTATTATTCCTGCCTATTTGCTTTTTGATTTTTGCTTATATCTTTTCAAAGCATCTAACTTTTAAAGATTTTCTAAAAGATAAGGCAATAAACAGACAAACAGCTACTGTCATTGAAGCCTCAAAATGGTTTGTTTCAGCCATTCTGGCTATTATATCATCGTATACCTTAGCCAAAGTGTTTGGAATATTCGGTGTTGATCCACGAGGCGAATTTGTTGATACTTACGCCCAGCGAAATACACTGGTGGTCGGTTTTGCCATGGGTTTTGCCGTCATCCCAATTATTTATACCATAGCAGAAGACGCTTTAAGTGCAGTACCGGAACACTTACGGGCGGCCAGTCTGGGATGTGCGGCCACTACCTGGCAGACCACTATCTATATCGTTCTGCCCACTGCCATGAGTGGCATTTTTTCCGCTATCATGGTGGGAATGGGACGAGCCGTTGGAGAGACCATGATCGTAGTAATGGCAGCCGGTAATACTCCATTGATGGATTGGAACATTTTTAATGGATTAAGGGCTTTATCCGCTACTATTGCAGTAGAACTGCCTGAAGCAGTGAAAGGTGGAACTCTTTATCGAATTTTGTTCTTATCGGGACTGGTGTTATTTATGCTGACATTTATCATTAATACAGGTGCGGAGATTATTCGATTGCGTTTTCGTAAGCGAGCCATGCAAATATAGGGATAAATCCTTTCAATATAAAAATATCAACTAAGAATATGAAAATAAATCAGACACTTCTATCAGGTGTTCATGATGTAAACAGTCATGGTGAACCATTTATCTGGGGAATGGGAGGTGCGTTAGTGCTTGGGATTGTCATGATCGGTGCTTTTTTATGGCTTGTCTTGCAAAATGGTATTTCCGTCTTTTATCCAAATCCAATCCACCAGGTAACATTATACAAAAACAGGCAGATCGCTGGTGAACCAGTTCGTAGCGAGTTATTCAGACCATCGGAAGCAGACATGGATAAATTGCCTCAAAATATCAGACAAAAAATTGAAGCTAATAATGGTTTTGCAGAACGAACATTATATAAAACCGGTAATTACGATTTGAATAATGATGATTTTAAATGGGTCGCCGATTATGAAGTAAAGGAAATAACTCTGCCCAAGGAAATATACTACATCGAAAGAAGAGAGTGGGGGCCATTTGTTGGATTCATCAAATCCATGCATTTTAGGGGTAAGCATGAACCATTTGACATCAGTCAGTATAAGTATCTGGTGGATCGGCATGCGCAGATAACCAATCTTCGTGAAAAAATCAGTAAAATTGAGAAATCGGATATCGGAATCGTTAATTATTACATGGAGAAAAACAGACTTTCCCTGCGAAAGCTTTTCTTAAAATATGGAAACCACAGTAAACAGTACAGAGACGAACTATTTAACCAAAAAAAAGAAACCGATGACTTACAAAGGGAGTATCAAAAACTGTTGCAGTCAGTGAATATACTGAAACAGGAAAACGAGCGTTACAGCGTTGTTCTGGCTGATGTTAACGGAACGGAAAAAGAGATTTTGCTTTCCGATATTGTCAGGTTTTATCCAGCCAACTCACTCTCTTTTTGGAACAAAATGTCCATTTACTTTTCCCGCTGGCTGGAATTTCTGGTTACGGAGCCAAGAGAAGCCAATACGGAAGGTGGTGTTTTTCCTGCCATATTTGGGACCTTTATCATGACTGTTTTATTGGTTATTTTGGTCGCCCCTTTTGGAGTGATTGCCTCTTTATATCTTCGTGAATATGCTAAACAAGGGCGTCTGGTTTCCATTATTCGTATCTGTGTGAATAACCTGGCCGGTGTACCGTCCATTGTATATGGTATTTTCGGACTGGGATTTTTTGCTTATATTGTCGGCGGTTCAATTGATCAGTTCTTCTTTCCCGAACGTCTTCCTAACCCGACTTTTGGGACCGGTGGCTTACTTTGGGCGTCGCTGACTCTGGCTTTATTGACAGTACCGGTCGTGATTGTAGCCACAGAAGAAGCC
>JBFFHJ010000020.1:0-115459 GCA_041556995.1 bacterium
ATAAAACCTTCTGCCTTACCTATGATCTGCCCGGTTTTTACTTCGTCATTCTTTTTCACCAAGGGGGAACATGGTCTACCGAGATGCTGTTGGAGGGGGATAAAAACTTCATCCGGAAGGGGAAGCTCTTCAATAGGACTTGAATTGCTGAGCTCCTTATGTTCGCTTGGATGAACACCATGCTTAAAGGTAAGTAATCGCAATGATACCCTCTTGTTAAAAATTCAGTATACCGATTAACCTATTCAGTATACTTATTAACCTATGATTAATCTGCTGCTTTTATTAATGTAAATGTGATGATAATTAGCACTCTAATTTTTGAGTGTCAAGCTCATTTCAGGATTTTTCCCCGCTTTTTATTATGAATATTGAGATCAAATAGCTCTAATATTCCATAAAAAACAATATTTTATAAAACAGCCGACATTAAAAACATAATCTAATAATCAAGCATTATGTTTTGTCGGCTTGTAACCAATATGTACTTGCCAGGAAAAATCGCTGTATCAAGATGAATGGCTTAAAAAGATCTAAAAACTCTTTTTAATATCATCACCCCTATATACGTTAACCCGGCTATACAAATGATAGTTGGCCCACTGGATAATCTTAATGAATAACTGACAGCCAACCCACTCCAGGTGAAAACCATGCAGAAAAAAATCGCTAAAATCATCATTTGCCATAATTTTTTGGCAAATTGTCCCGCCACAGCAGCGGGAATAGTCAACAATGCAATCACCAAAATGATTCCCACAATGCGAACCAATAAAACCACAGTTAATGCGGCCAGGCATAATAAAAAGATATAAAACACGCCTGAATGAACACCCCTTAAACTGGCAAATTCCTCGTCAAAACAGACTGCCAGTAGTTTGTTATAAAAAAAAACGGATAAAATCACCACTATGATGTCCAGCCCCAGTACCAGCCAAAAATCAATTGCTGATATCAAAAGAATGTCGCCAAAAAGATAGCTCGTGACATCAAAATAACCCGGTGTTCTATCGATAAACAGCAATCCTGCGGCCATGCCGATGGCCCATAAAGCACCGATTATTGTGTCTTCACGCTGTTGAGCATAAAGACTGATCCAGCCGATAATGAGCGCTGCAAACAGGGCAAATACTATCGCGCCGTACATTGGATCAAACCAGACCAATCCAATTTTTTTTTGAACATATAACCCCGCACCTATTCCGCCAAAGGCACAATGGGCAATGGCCCCAGCCAAATAACTGATTCTTTTGGTAATGACGTAACTTCCTATAATTCCGAAAGACATACTGGCCAACAATCCGATGATCAATGCCAATCTTAAAAATACATTATCCGGATCAGCCAAAGCGTCTATGAATTCAAACATGGTGATGCCCCATTTCACTGCAACGATGATCGTGACGGATGATTCTCAAATCACCGCCGTAAATATCCTCGATAATTCTGCCATTAATTTCGCTGGTGGGATGAACCAGGACCTTTCTGTTAACACAGATAACACTTTTTACAACCTTGGAAACAAATCCCAGGTCATGGGAAACCAATAATATGGTCATCCGTTTATTGAGTTCCTGTAGAATTCCCAGTAGCGCTTCTTCTACCTCCGGATCAACATTTGCAGTAGGCTCATCCAACAATAATAACTCCGGTTCGCAACTTAAGGCACGGGCGATCAAAACTCGCTGTCGCTGACCGCCAGATAAATCGCTAAAACTTCTTTCGGTAAAATCTGATAATTTTACTTCCTCCAGTGCATCCATAGCCACCTGTTTATCTCTTTTGGAAAACCAACCCATCAGATTGTGTCCCAGGCGCCCCATTAATACTACATCCATAACCGTTACAGGGAATTTCAAGTCAAGATAGATATATTGCGGCATATAACCCACTTTTTTTCGGGATTTTTCCGGTTTTTTACCTAAAATCCTGATCTCTCCGGTTTTCGGTCTTAATATGCCCAATAGCAATTTTAATAATGTTGTTTTACCGCCGCCGTTAGGCCCCACGATCGTGGCAAAATCTCCCTGGGCAATATTCAAGTGAACATTTTCGAGAATCGGCTCACTGTTATATGAAAACGAGACGTCATTCAACGTAACATCCGGTTGTTTGTCCATGGATACATCCTGGGATGGAGGTTACACATGAGAAATAAGTTCAGATCATAGTGCATTGCTGATCTTCACGGCCATGCTTTTTAAGTTATAAATATAGTTTTCTGCCAACGGATCCAACACCACAATGGACCCTTTAATCGCTGTAGCAATCCTTCCGGCCGCTTTTCGATCAAATTGTGGTTGCACAAAAATGGTTCGGATTTTTTCCTTTTTTGCCATTTTTATAAAATGAACAAGATCTTTCCCCTTAGGAATTTTACCTTCCACTTCAACTGCTTTCTGTTTTAGTCCATACGCATCGGCAAAATAGCCAAAGGAAGGATGAAAGACAAAAAAAGTCTTGCCTTTTACCGGTGCCATTGTCTGGTGTATGTTTTTATCCAGTTCATCTAATTCACTGATAAATAAGCTTAAGCCGGTTTTATAATCTGCTTTTCCTTCAGGATCAAGTTGTACCAGGGAGTTGTAAATGACTTGGGCTTGCTTTTTAACCAGCAGGGGGTCCAGCCATGTATGAGGATCATTGCCCTGAGATATAAGCTCTTTTTTATTATCGTGTTGATCTTTATCAATTTTACTATCAAAATGCTTTTGATGTTTTTTTTCAGAATGGTTGTGGTCGCCTTCCATTTTTCGAAGTGTAATCCCTTTATGAGTTTTTACAATGGTTAGTTTTGGAGCGATAGTTTTGATTTTTGGTAATAACACCGTTTCAAATGGCAACCCAATAGTAAAAAATATTTTTGACTTCACTAACTTTGTAATCTGCTGGGGACTGGGAGCATAAGTTGCTGGACTCTTTCCAGGAAGGACAAGCACATCAACCGAAACACGATCGCCAGCAATTCTATTGACAAAATAAACCTGGGGCAAAATACAGACCGTCAGCGGAATGGGTTTGGCCAATGTCTGTTGAGCTAACTGAGTGCTCAAAATGAAAATTAAAATCAGGAATAGTATGTTTTGAACAGAGATTTTATTTTTACAATCTTCAGACACTTTAACCATTTCAACTCTCCATGAATAAACGGAAACAATTAATTAACCAATTGCAACGATTTAGTTTTTAACAAAATACCTGATATGCCAAGCTTCAAGTAAAAAACGATCTGTTTCAAGACGAGGCCGTAACCACTGCCAATTTATTCATAAATGATAGAGAGGAATTGGATAGATATACCGGAAGGACATGAATGTGTAGGATTTTCAATCAAATATATCTATTTTAAGGGAATAAAACTAGCAAATCTACTGGTATTTGTTTTTCCAGAATAATCTTGCAGCTCATATTGCTGGACAAAAGCGTTAATATTATTAACTCGTTGGCCAATCGAAGGATGTGTTTTATTAATCACCTTGCCATGGTCAGTATTGAGCAACGCTTTAATATCAATTAGATAATCCCTATAGCTTTTCCAATCATAAGATAACGTGATCAACGCCTCGATACCGACTTCGTCAGATTCCAATTCCATCTCCTGGGATACTCCCTCTTCAAACAATAATTGATACGCTTTTTCCGTTAATTGTTCAAACAATATTCTGGCTGAGGCGGTTGTCCCACCAATAGCAGCAGCAATTCCGCTTGATAGCGAGCTGTCTTTCCCTCGGATTTTAAGCTGCTTGACGATATGACGTCGATTAACATGTCCGATTTCATGGGCAATAACACCAGCCAGTTGTGCCTCGTTTTTCATAGCATAAAGGGCTCCCTTGGTAACAAAAATATACCCTCCTGGACAGGCATAGGCATTGATATCTTCCTCTTCAATAACAGCAAAGTAGTAGATTAGTTCGGGACGTCCCACTTGAGCTGCAACACCACTACCCAAAAGATTAACATATCTTTGAATGTTCTGATTTTTTAAAAGTGTATGTCGAGCCAGAATGGTCGCAGCCAAATTTCGACCGAACTGGATCTCGGCTTTAATATCATCTTTTGTATAATCTTGAGGTAATTGATTAATCCTTAGCCTGAAATTGGATTCCTCGGCAGAAAGGATAAAAAATTGTCCCGAAAAACAAAACGCAATGATCAGCAACAATCGGCTAACAGCTTTGATATTCATGGTGTTTCCTGATTAAAATTACCTGGTACGGTTTAATTTGAGGAACATCATATGGCATTAAATCCTATTGTTCAGCCAGTGATGTAATAAACTTGGTAGCGGTTTGCTCATCTATCTTAAATCTCTCCATTTTTTCCAAAGCTTTAAAGTCTGTTTCTTTCTCTTTCAGATTATCCATTTGAGGTTTACGAAGGCCTTTCACTCCAACTGCTGCTCGAGCTACCCTTAATCTAAGGTTGCGACGTTTCTTCGTTTTTTTTACTATCGGAAGCTTTTCAAATTTTATTTTACTGGGATAAACCACTGGGGATAGATTCATACGCAAAATCCAACCTTCGTTGTTATTTATCCTGATTTTAGTCCAATTACCGGCCTTATCCAATTCTTGAACCTTTTCCCCTCTTTTAGCCATTGTAATCCTGGTTGATTTTTCTACCGGACTGGCAAATACATCCGCTTGATAACTCCGTATATAACTTGTATTCCCCAAAACCATCGAAGCTCCCAAAAACATCAGGATACAGAGTAATAATGTTTTTTTTCCCATTGTTTATCTCTTTATCGTAAGTGTTAAAAGATGATCAATGCTGATCTACATCCGAGTATCAGACGGCGAAAACGTCGAAAAAAACATTCTATAATTGCTATAAACATCGCCTTCAAATTCATTATAGTGACATGCTTTCGTATTATCAACGATAAACAAACACTTACTGTCACCACCATTTTTCCATGAACCTGATTGGCTGTTTATCGTCTGTCAACACCCGCCAAAACAATTCAGATAAGTATTCGAAAACATCTGAAACTGATGGCAAGGAATTTATTCCGACTTGCCAAACGCCTTCAACATTCAAACTGTTACATCTTTTGAATAAAGACGAATACTTTTGATCAAAAACCTGCTGCAAATTCTTAACCAGACACCTATTTCGATGACTCAAAATAGACCGACTAAAGGTTCTCCATGTTTTTTTCTTGTAATACCAGTTGTTGAAGAATCAGAGCGCCACTTTGAAATGCAAGTTCTTCAGGTAAAACTTGATGGGGGTATAGAAAAAATACTGTTTCCACATCATCCCCGACTTGGAGATTTTTCCAATCTTTTACACGGCACTCAAAAATGGCATCGATGGGTTGATAGACAATACCGTCGAAAGGATATCGTGTTGGGTAGGAAGCAAAATATGTCATATGGGATATGTGTAAATTCAATTCCTCCCGAATTTCCCTTTTTAATCCCTCCTCCAAAGTTTCATCAAGATCCACAAAACCACCGGGAAAATCAAGCTTGCCTTTTCCCGGGTCATATTTTCGTCTGGCAAATAAATATTGGCCCTGTTCGTTTTTTAACAAAGCGACCACGGCGACTGCCGGATTAATATAATAGGAAAATCCACAGGCTGAACAGCGGAGATATTTACAACCATTTGATTTTAAAGTTTTTGTGCCGCAAGCAGGACAAAATTGAAAAGCCTTAAATGGAGAGCGATGGCTCTGCGATTGATCTGTTTGTGTCATCTTATACCTTGACATGAATTAGTTCGATTGGTGGCTTATTTTAATTCTTAAAGGGTGCCCAGAGGCACCCGGACAGGCATAGGGCTTGCGCTACGTCAATCTTATCAAGTTATTTTATAACGATTTCTAAGATCGGCTAACTGTCATCCTGAATTAAAGATGCCGATTGAAGCAAGCAACAAGCTGTATGGCTGCCTAGGTGCCAAAGGATACGCCAGCATATCTGTCAGTCGATACTCGGTAAATAGTTTTTAGAAAATATAAAACATACGTCCGTCATATTGGACTTGATCCCAAAATCGCTTCAATATGCCTAAAATCATATGACCTACATTCGCGAGTGTTTCAAAGAACGATTTAGCAAGGATATTGCCCCGCTGTAATTCTCTTTTTATGCAAAAATTTCATGATTTAAGTATTTTGGATTTAATCTGGTATCCAGGAACAAGTATCTGAAAATAGCAGCGAAATGTGTTCTTTGATTCCTGTTATTAATAAAAATAAAAACATATGTCATTATAAAAAATTAAAACCCTTGAATTCAAATAGTATAATAAAATATCAATTTTTACTCTGCTTGAATTCGATTACTAGCTAGCTTTCAACACCAACGTCCCCGGTCACAATGTTCCAGGTCAATGTCCTACATTGAAACTTGTTTTTCTAAGAGGGGGCTGCTAATTAAAGGGGGTGGATAACTAGGAAAATGTTGTATTATTGATTAAACTTACAAAAGGATTTTAGATGAGCAGTCAGGAGCATCATTTGCCGGTTCAGATCTACTATGAAGACACGGATCATTCCGGTGTTGTTTATCATGCCAATTACTTAAAATATTTTGAACGGGCGCGAGAGCATGTAATCGGCAAGGATGAGCTGGTACGGTTATGGAAAGAGGAAGGTTTGGGATTTGCTGTTTACAAATCCAATCTAACCTATTCTGAAGGAGCGGAATTTGGCGACATTCTCGATATTCGCACCACATACCATTTTGATGGTAAATATCGAATTATATGGCAACACGAAGCCTGGAAATCTGATCGGACAAAACCGGCCGTCAGTTGTGAGCTCCATTTGGTTTGCATGGATAGAGATAAAAAGCTAGTGCCGGTACCTTTTGAACATCTTGGTTCACTGGTTGATAGCTAAATATTTCCACAAAAACATTTAAAGATTCACCCATATCAAAAAATACCTTAAAAAACAGTTGGTTTTACCAGTCTTTTTTAAAAAATATATATGGAACCATTGAAATATTAATGGAAAACGTAACTTCAAGCTTTTGGACAGGGAATGTTTCTAATCATGGCAAATTTAGCTATTTGCCTGCACTACTTTTAACGGATTTGGAGAAAAGAGATGTCTTTACTGAAATATGAATTGGATGAAAATGTTGCCATAATAACCATGGATGCTGGTGAAAATCGGTTTAACTATACTTTTTTTGATGCCTTTCACAAGATCCTGGATGAAATAGAAAATGACACCCAAGCCAATGTACTGGTTGTCAAATCATCTGATGAAAAAATCTGGTCCAATGGCATCGATCTGAACTGGATCTTGTCTTTGGTTGAAAAAGATGGCGATTCCGTATGGGAAAAATTCAGTAATGAAATGGCTCGTTTTTTACATCGGATAGTAACCTATCCCATGATAACATTTGCTGCCATTACGGGACATGCCTTTGCTGGTGGTGGAATTTTAGCCTGTGCGTTTGATTTCCGATATATGCGTAATGACCGTGGATGGCTTTGTTTTCCTGAAGTGGATATCAAAATCCCCTTTACTCCTTTTCTCAATACTGTGGTAGAAAAAGCCATACCCAATTACATGTTGACTGATATGCAACTCACTGCCCGACGACTCACCGCGCAGGAATGTGTAGAACATCACATCGTCAAACAGGCCTGTTCACTGGACGAATTAATGCCCGCTATATTGGAACAGGCTAAAACTTTGAATAAAGATCGAAATACTCTGAAAACGTTAAAAGAAAGGCTGTTTAAAAATGTCACCGCAGCTTTGTCCAATTAGTATCCAATCCTCAAAGATCCGCCCCTACACGGATTTTAATCTGTATAATCCCCGTAGGGGGAAGCCCCATATGCCTATCTGTTTTATTCCCAAACATTGGAATTGATCTGAATTCATGCGATTTCTTTGTGATCAAGATACTAAATTTGTTGGCAAGGTCAACCATAACTGATAAATTCTTGGCACAAATCGAAAGATCTTTAACTGTTCTTTATGTAAACGGGAAAAAGCCTATTGGGAGATGATTATGAGTGGATTCAAGGAATATGAAGAATATGACGGTCTTGGTCTGGCGGATTTGGTACGAAAAAAGGAAATGTCAGCGTCCGAACTCTGCGAAGCAGCTATTGATAAAATCGAAAGAGTCAATCCGGAAATCAATGCTGTCATCGCTATTATGTACGATAAAGCCAGACAATCAATTCATGATCAATTGCCTGAGGGACCTTTTATGGGGGTGCCTTTTTTATTGAAAGATCTTCTGGTTGCCTATGCCGGGGTGCCAATGACCAGTGGTTGCAAAGGATACAAGGATTACGTTCCGCTTTATGATAGCGAATTGGTGAAACGGTTCAAAAAAGCCGGTCTGGTCATTTTGGGAAAAACCAACTGCCCTGAATTTGGTTTAATGGGCTACACCGAACCCGAACTGCATGGTGCTACCCGAAATCCATGGGATAAAAACCATACACCTGGAGGCTCCAGCGGTGGATCTGCAGCGGCAGTTGCCGCTGGTATGGTACCATTGGCTTCAGCTGGAGATGGTGGTGGATCAATTAGAATTCCTGCAGCCTATTGTGGTCTTTTTGGACTTAAACCGTCCCGAGGTAGAATTCCTAATGGCCCTCAATATGGTGAACTATGGCAGGGAGCCGTCTCTCAACATGTTATCAGTCGATCGGTTCGAGATAGTGCTGCCATGCTGGATGCTACCCATGGACCGGATATTGGTTCCCCTTACTCCATTATCGCACCGGAACAGCCATATCTCAAAGCCATCCAACAGGAACCAACCAAACTTACTATCGCCTTTGATACCACTTCACCCGTTGGTATGCCAGTTGATGCGGAATGCATCAAAGCAGTTGAAGAAACAGCCAGATTGTTGGAAAAGCTCGGCCATAGAGTAGAAGAAGCAAAGCCGGACTTAGATGGCATTGCTTTGGCCAAAAGCTACATGACCATGTATTTTGGTGAAATAGCTGCGGATATTGAAGAAATGAAAACCGTCCTGGGCCGAAATGTCAGCTCATCGGATGTTGAAGCCACAACCTGGACTTTGGGATATTTAGGCCGCATCTTTTCCGCCGGTTTTTTTGTTAAGGAGATACGTCAATGGAGCAAGGCTTCCATGACCATGGGTGAATTTCACACCAAATACGATCTTTACCTTACACCTACTACTGCATCTCCACCTGCCAAAATAGGTGAATTAAAACCGAAACCGATGGAAAAGCTGATACTTAGAATTGTTAATAGACTGAGGTTGGGAAAGCTTCTTAAAGTAAGCGGTATCATCAATCGAATGGCAATTGACAGCTTGGCCAAAACGCCGTTTACACAACTGGCCAATTTTACCGGACAACCAGCCATGTCAGTACCGCTTTATTGGACAGAAAACAGACTACCGTGTGGTGTTCACTTTATGGCCAAATTGGGAGCAGAAGATGTTCTGCTGCAATTGGCTGCGCAACTTGAAAAAGAAAAACCTTGGTCGCATCAACGGCCTAATGTCATATAATAAATGAAGTTGGCTTATTAACACACATTTTAGGGTTTGTATTTGACTTTTACTTGTTCAAGTTTTTAAAAAACCTGTGTCATTCTGGTGAAAGCCCTGACGACCTGAAAAATCTCCATGCTTTCAAAGAGATCTTTTGTTATTGGTTTCACAGGACTTGAAGCAAACATGTTTCCAAGTAATCAGCAACATCTCTTGCTTTTGGCCCTGAGAGATCCTTTGTTGTGCCTCCTCAGGATGACAGAAAACTTGCTTACGGATCGACCAGGAATCCGTGTTCATTGAGGCAGGATAAAACAACCTAAAATGTGAGTTATTAATAGAAACGGTAAAAACGGGCGCTATTTTCGACGCCGGTAGTCCTTGCTTTTATCATCAGATCGTTGAATTTAAAAAAAGAGTCAAGATAAAGAACCTTATTCCTTTAAAAAATACTGATGATACTCCGGTTCTGTAAAATGATTTTTCATCATTCTGGTGATCATTGAAAAAACCTCATCTAACTCCTTGTCTGTCATCCGTTTGACCAGCTCTTTTATCAGTGTGTCATCGGAAAATTTTTGCAAATAATAGATGACAGTTTTTTCATCGGTATCACGATCCATTCCGAATCCAATAAAATCATCGTATTCTTCCACAAATTTATGTGTATGTTCACCCACAGGTTTCCTTAATAGTTAGGTAGTACTTGAACGAAAACTCTCTAAATTCTGATTTTGTTTATTATCCTGAGTTGCAAATGTCGATTGAAACAACAAACGGTGGGGCAGCCCTACGGTTTATATCTTTAAGTTAAAACTTTGCCACCTGTCAAGGAGTTACGACGAAGGATCTCTCAGAATCAAAAGCAAATGATGCCGTTTAACATCGTCTTGAATTTAATATAAACAACCTGATATAGCGGGTTGTTGTTGAATGTCGCCTGATCTCCATTGAGATTCCTTATGTCGCCAAAGGATCTACTGAAACATCTCCAGCCAAAACTCTACAAAATGCTTGTAAGAATCTTGAATCTCACATCAATACTGCAATTATTAAAAATAAGTCCAAGTCTGTTAACAGGAGGAATGACAAAAAAGGAAATAACAGATTTTCGTTTAAGCATCAGTTATCAATTTTTCAGGTTAATGATTAAATTGTAGTGAATATGACGTTGTGGCGTCAAATACCATCTGGCTGCAAAATGGATGGTGTATCAATAGGATTGCAAATTTTAAGAGCTGTGATTGAAGTGAAATTACTTTCAGGGTAACGGGTACGGTGTCTTATGGCAGGTCAGTGAGGCTACATTTTTTTGGGATTGATCCGATCCAGACGAAAAAAGTTCTTTGGATAGAATACCTTGGCCAATTCATCAATATTTTCTTTACTTAATCCATTTATTTCAACATACATATCCAGATCATATCCTCGATCTAAAATGAACGCCCCGATTTCAGAAATATACCTCAAATGATCATCCTTTTGTTTATCAGGAATAAATATCAAACATTTCCTTCGTTTGATATTCAACAGGATCTCCCTGGATTTAGCAATTTCAATAAACATCTTTTTTTCATAATTGGTGCCGGCAAATTCCTTTAAAAAAGCAAAGTAAAAATCGATTTTTCTTGCTCTTGATCCATATAACCGATTCCATTTGTAATATATAGCATCCAGCACCCCCTTTTTGCTACGTCCTAGACTGATAGTCTTTTGAATTTTCCCCGCCAGAATAGCAATAATATTTAGAACATTTTCACTTAATTCATCCACAGGAGTAGACAATAACTCCTTAAACTTCTGAATTTGTTTCATATATGTAATAGATTCATAATCCTCTTCCTTTTTCTTAGCATGGGATTCCAACAAATCCAAAATTCTATCGATAGTATCTCGATAATCTCGCAGCTTTTGGTTGGCTGATTTGTACAATACAACCGCCTGCAATATATGGCTGGCAGGCACGTTATAGAACATATCCTTCGCTTTTTTGGACGCATCGAACTGAACCAATTTTCCCAGGTTTATGGTTTTGATATTGCCGACAATCAGTTTCTCATAGTTTTGAAAACCATACTTTATATAATTCGGGTTGTAACTCTTTACCTGCCGCATTTTATCCACCGACTGACTGATCTGTCGGTCCAGGACGATAAGTGAAATGTATTTAAAAAAATCCCTGGCAGTTTGCAGGTACTCTCTGACAATGGTTTTTGCACTAATCAGATAGGTTACGTTTGGATTGTTTGTGTCCTGCAAGGCATTAAACAAGTTATGAGAAAACCTGTTCGATGTGCCTTCCAGTTCTTTTTCCGATTCCACCGGCACTGCAATGAGATGAACCTGGTATGCCTGATTCTCAATGGTAACATTGAACATATTTTCCAACAATAAAAGCGGTTCAAAGTCAAATGGCACCTTTAATATAATCTTATTATTGACGGACAAATCAATTATATTCTGGGCCAATTCCTTACAACACTGCATAACAATTCCCTGCAAAGCATTGTATAATTCACTTTTTTTAATATAATCCCTAAATTGTGATGAGTTAAAACTATAATAATTCTTATTAAAAAAACCGTACAGAATCCTTTCCACTACTGCTGTTTTATCCTGTGCATTTTTTTTAAGATTTTCTAAAAAAGTTTCAAACTCATTTTTTGATCTTTTATAATCCTCTTCAAAATTTGTTGATGAATAAGTCCCCGGAAACACCGACACCCCAGTTTCAGACAGCACTTTAGGATTCAACATAGCATCAAAATTGGTTTCCAAGGTACTGGATATAAATCCATACTCCTCAAGATTTTTAAAGTATCCCTTGAATTCCAACCACTCGGCAAACTGGTTTCGTGATACCGGAAGACCGGTTTCCAGTATAGTCATTTCATAAAAAATGCTGAAAAAGTCTCTGCCAAAACGGGTCAATAGGTCCCTTAATCCCGGTTTGAGAAATTTTTGAACAGCTTCCCGCATACGTCGGCCGATTAAGAAACCATATACCCTGGATACCGTATGAATGCTATTGATCAGCTTAAAAGATCTTATATTCATTTCCAGAAACAATCGGATGGATTCCGGACGCTGTATTTCCCAACTGGGTTGATAAAACCGGGGAACAACCACTGATTTGATGACTGCTTGCTCCATCTCGCTTAACACAGCTTTGCTCAGCAATACTCTTTTTCCGTCAATGTGCCGATGCAAATTGTGCGTTAAATGGATCTCCATCAGGCTTTGAGAAGAAGCGGATTCATGAACCTGCAAGTTTTTGTGAAGTATCTGCGATAACGAGTTTATGGTTTCCTGATTTTCATATTCGTGCGTATTTTCATCTTCCCGCCTTAATATAAAAAAACAGCGTTTCCATAAATCAGGATCAAATTGACATCTGGCAAAAGTGACAACGCTCCTCATCAGACTAAACATTCCCGCTCGGGTTAGGCTGAAATCTCCAATTCTGATCCTTTTCTCTTCAATACGCTGGGCTTTCATGTAAAGAAAATTGAATAACTGGGTATTATTGGGACTTGATAATCCTTCATCTTCGGTATCCTCATCCAACAAATACTCCTTAAACACTTCAATAAGTCGCTCCGTGCTGATTCCTTGTGTCATCTCCGCAAATTGCCCGGCCAAAGCTGAAACGGCCGTTGCTCTTCCCGATACTTCATTTTGAAAGGTTTGAAACATCGGCATGTAACGGGAATTTAAATCCGATAGCAAAATCAGGTTAATGGCTTCCGCTTCGGATAAAATATTTTTTTCACCAGCGGCAATAGCATTAATTTTGATCGTAATATCTTCCGGTAATAGCGGAAAATCCTGCAAACTTCGGGTAATGGCCAGCATGCTTCTTTCTCGATCGGCTCGATTGAGGATGTGTTCCTTACAAGCCTTGTTTTCTACAATAAGCTCGGGAATAGTTTTGAACAACAGATCCGGTTTGGAACTAAGCTGAATGCGCATGTTGTTTGTTATGCCACTTACCAAAATTTGACGTTTTTTTTCGAGAATACTGGGGAAAATAAGAGGAAGACAGCAAGGAACACCTTTCAGCTGACTCAGTTGCACTAATAAAACATTGTTAACATCTTTCAGAACTCGCCATGTAAACTGTCTTAAGTACTTCAGGTTACTATTAACATCAACTTTTTCGTCAACTCTTATGCGTTCTTTTGGGCCACTCCTTCGATCAATATTTATTAAACGGCGTTGAACCAAAGTATTGACGACTTTGTATTCAAAATAATCAACAGTAAATTTTTTTTCATTCAACATTTTTTTCAGCACATCCATGTCTTCGACCAGATGACTGCCTAACAAACTGACAAAACGAATGATTTTATTAGGTTCTTTCCTGTCGTTCTCATTTTTAAAAGATCGAGCTTCACTCAATAGTTTGTGATATTCGGAAGAATCCATCAGATAAAATCGATTGTTTAACCATTAATGAGGAAAAATGCTGACATGTCCCTACACCTGTCACCAGATAGCTCTGGTTTTTGCAAAATAAAGACTATTCGAATTCAAATGTCAAACAATGTTACTAAATACCAAGCCAGATGAGTCGCTACTCTACATAAAATCCCGTTTAGATGTCAAGGTCACCTGTCTTTAGTCAATAAGGCGATCACATACATCTAATCCGATGACTTAAAATATAGACATTACAAAAATTTCATACAGTGAACTAAAATCAGATGAATTCTCTATATTACAACACCTCTCTTAACAGAGAATTTCATTTTATTAGAGGAGGTTGTCCATTATTAGTGCTCTTTACACTTTTCCAGTTACCGGAACAATGGGGATTTAATACATCGGCTTTGCATATTTTTAAGAGTAATGGCGGCTTTTAAGACCTTCAATAGATATTGATGTTTATCTATAACTTACCCGAAAATTAACCGGCCTTGCAATCATTTTTCTATTTTGAACACTATAATAAAAATCGGCATTGTGCCAAAAATACTTACAACTCCTCATGAATCAATATTGAATTAATTTAAAGATGGCAGATAAAATTACTCCATCTGACGTTGATATAATGGAATGGCTGAAATACTGTTTTTAGGCGACCCCTCAATCAACTTATCACTATAGATTAAATAAATCAAAACATTACGTTTTTTATCAAAAAATCGAACCACTTGAATTTTTTTGAATAGAATTGATGTGCTTTTTTTAAAAACCTCCTCACCGTCGCTTTCGCCTGTGATAATTTCGCTAGGTAATCTAATGGGACCCGTCTGTCGGCAGGCGATTGATGCGTCGGAAGGATCTTCAGCAATTCCCAGTGATCCGGTGATACCTCCTTTTTTTGCCCGGCTGAGGTAACAAGTGGCTCCAGAAACCTTGGGATCATCAAATGCTTCAATAACAATTTTATGATTTTCTCCGATCAACTTAAATGCCGTGTCGACACTACCTATCTCATCAGCGGTTAGACAGGGCACCGTCAACATAAAGCAGGCAAACCAATAAACAAATTTCATCATCTGTCTCCAAAAAATATTATTTTTAATTCTTGTGGCTATTCAACATTAGCCGACATCACAATTATACTATAAAAACAGTGTTTTAGTTCTGATGCACAACTTATTTCGATTCATTGTTTGATACTAATATTTTACTCATCATGGTAATCATTCAGCTTTCAGGGTGTTTTAAAACATAAAAGCCGACAATTTCATACCATGAGTAAAGTTATACGCACATTATTTTAAAAAACAACCCATTAATCTCGGTATTTAAAAGGAAAAATTCCGGTCTATCCTATAAAACTCATTCATTATTACTTTTTCGCATTATTTGTTATTCTTGATCAAAATCCCACCAATTTGGTATTGTGAACAAAAACCATTAACCGTTTCAAAAGGCACTTAGCCAGATCTGTTTTTTGGGAGAAATATTCAATGAAACATATTTCCAAGATTTGTAAACAGTGTGGATCACAGACACGCGGTCTTGTATACGACCGTGATTTACTGGACGACAATGATATCGAACGGATACGCATTTGCAATTCGTGCAAAAGCGAATATTTCATATACGATGACTTGAGTAATTCCGAGGATGTCAGATTAGTGGAGGAGCTTTTTGAAAAATGCTATATCAGAATCGGATTGGATAAAGAACGTGCCTTGATCGTGGCCAAAAGACTCTTTATTAATCTCATGAAAATCAGATAAATAGCAAAGAGTAGGGGGTGACCAAAAATCAAACGTTATCACCGATAATATCTCTAATAACCAAACCGGCCAAGGTCATGCCAAACAGGGCGGGAATAGTGCTGATACTGCCGTTAATTGGTCTGGAGCGATCACCTCTCTCTTCTTCCGGTCCGGGAGCATGACCGATCTCTTCGGACCAGACAGCTGTAATCCCTTTGCCGATCCCCGATTTTTTAAGTTTTTTTCTCAACACCTTGGCTAATCGACAATGTTTGGACTCATAAAAATCTCCGGTTCTTATTTTTTCGGGATCGATTCTATTACCGGCACCCATACTGGAATAAATCTTATACCCTCCTGAAAAAGCATATCGCAAAAATGCCAGCTTACAGTTAAAAACATCAATGGCATCGATAACAATATCGTAATCCTCCTGCAAAACTTCCGGCATCGTTTCTTTGGTGATGAATATGTTCTGTGACTTTACTATACAATTCGGATTAATGTCGGCAATGCGCTCTTTCATAACATCCGTCTTTTTTCTACCAACAGTGGAATGCAATGCGATCAGTTGTCGATTAATATTTGAATAGGTAACGATATCAGCATCATGAATAGTCAATCTGCCGACACCTGCCCTGGCCAACGCTTCGGCAATATACGCTCCCACTCCTCCCAGGCCGGCTAAATATATGTTTTGACGATTTAACCTGTTTATGGCTTCATCACCAATCAAAATCCGGGTTCGTTCTAAATAATCTGCCATAAACTAAGCCTTTAATTTTGGAAAAAGTTCTAAAGTATTCAAAAAAACCTTCTCTTTCAGTATATCGGTTGATTCGGAGCGATAGTTACAGAATGACTTAAAAATGTGAGGGATATATTCAGGGCTGTTCGGCTGGTGTTCCTTCCCACAAATAGGGATATCAGGTGCATCACTTTCAAGAACGAAAGATGAGAGCGGTAATACGGATATAATTTTCTGTAGTCGGTGGGACCGTTCATAGGTTATAACACCGCCTATACCCAGTCTAAATCCCAAATCCAAATATCTGCCGGCTTGCTGCAAACTGCCGGAATAGCAATGAACAATACCGCCATATGTAAAATGCTGCTGCTTTATAATCTTGGTGACCTCATCGTGTGCTTTTCTGACATGCAGGATAAGCGGCAATTTTAATTCCTTAGCCAATATCACTTGCTGGTTAAACACATCCGACTGAACAGAGTCCCCACTATCTCCTGAGAAATAATCCAATCCAATTTCACCAATAGCAACAATAATATCCGAATTATCTTCCAACTTCTTTTGTAAAGGCTCCAACAAAATATCATTAACACCAATAAAACCAGGATGAATTCCAAGCGCGGCATATAAACCTTTGTTTTCTCGAACACAACCCAGTATAGAATCCCATCTGCACTGACTCACTCCGGGGATAATCATCTGTCGTACATCATGAGACATGCAATTTTGTAATATATCAGACCGTTTCTCATCAAAAACAGCAAAATCCAGGTGACAATGGGTATCTATAAACCAAGTGTTCATTTTCTATTGGTATTATCTAAATGTTTAATAGTTGAATTTTTGCATTTAATTAAGAACTTTGCAGTCTAGAGTTCCAATGTACGCGTCTGAAATAAAAGTCTATTCGAAATACTTGTGATATCATTCCAGGTTTCACGGAATATGTGAATATATTGTTAGCTCCTGGCATCTCTCCCTGGATGCCGGATTATAAAAGCATGCCCTCTGTTTAACTGGGGGGCAGCATGATAACAAGAATTTTCAACCGTCAAGTTAAAAAAGGAAGTCGACAGCAAATAGTCCTATTTTTTATCCTGAATCGGAAATTACATCATAACTTTCCAACTCACTAGATTCAAGCCGGATTCTGACAAAACACAGGATAATCCTCAAACAAGCATCATCCTGAGTCAAACACCACTGACAAAACCAGTAGCTTGATTTTATCAATTGCTTAAAGCAGCGAAATAAAAAAACGGATTCCCTAAATGTGGTAACGTTGAAACCACAATTATGTATCAAAAACAGTAAGTTGATCTATTCTTCGAACTTCTTTTTTCTTGTTCTTTAATGTATTGTCATCTCTGCCTATAGTCGATACATGGTAATCTCTTGCCCAGAATTTATGGTCAGAAGCATTTTTATGGCCAAAGTATCTCCTTGCAATATGGATGAAACTTTTTCCTTTTAGGTATCCAATAACTTGCGCAACTGCATATTTCGGCGGGATTGACACCAGCACATGAACATGATCAGGCGAAAGATTATGTTCCAATTTGAGGCTTTCCTTTTGTCTGGCAAGTTCCTTTAGAACTTCACCCAACTGATTTCGAAGTCATCCGTATATCACTTTATTCCAACATTTCGTTATCCACGAAATATGATATTTATGCTCCCATTTGAAATGACTTAAACTTTGAATTGTTTTAATTGAAATCTCTTTCAATATGAACTTTGAGCAGTTCATATTGAAAGAGATTTCTTCATAATCCCGGAACTGTCAAACAGTAATGGTCTACCCAGCAAAACTGGGGATTTACCTGATGTTGATTACTATGCGATTACCTGTAAAACACTATCATAACGGATATTGACACAAATATCTGGATATAGATATCTTCTATAGAATCGATTGAAATTTTCTATAGATTTGTTTTCTTGTGAAAACAAATTGTATTTTCCTGTTTGACAACTTTTAAACGAACGTCCCCCTTCTTCTCATGGATTTATGGCAATTAAATATATTTTGTAAGGTTATCGAATATAAGGGTTTTACTAAAGCGGCAGAGGTGGTTCATCTTTCACAGCCAACGGTTAGCAGTCATATCAAAGATCTGGAAAAGCATTTTAATTGTCCGTTAATTGACCGAGTGGAAAAAAAAGCCTACCCCACCAAAGCAGGTGAGATTTTATATGATTATGCCAAGCGGTTGTTGATATTACGTGAGAAAATGGAGTCCGCCTTAGCTGAATTCCAGGGTGGTTTAAAAGGACGATTGCAAATTGGAGGCAGTACTATTCCGGGAGGTTATATTCTTCCAAAACTCATTGGTGAGTTTCGCAGACACTATTCAGAGGTCATGGTTTCTCTTCGTATTGGGGATACAAGGAAAATTATCCAGGATTTGTTATCTGGGGAGTTGGAACTTGGTATTGTGGGAACTGAAAGTGACGATATACGCATTGAACAGAAAAAACTGATGGCAGATGATTTGCGTTTGATTGTTCCCAAGTGTCATCAATGGGCTGATAAAACCGAAATTGATGTCCAGAGTTTGCTAAATGAACCCTTTATTGTTCGAGAAATCGGATCAGGAACCTTGGCATCAATTCAGAAAAGCTTGGCTAAAAAAGATATTTCCCGTGAAAAGCTGAATATCGCTGCGGAATTAGGAAGTACAGCTGCTGTAATTCAGGGCATTAAAGCTAATATCGGCATTTCAATTCTCTCACCTATTGCTGTGGCCGAGGATCTGCAAACAGGCAAATTAAAAGCACTGAAAATTAAGGGATTAAATCTAAAGAGGAACTTCTACCTCAGTAAACACAAAGCACGAAATTCGTCACCATTGTGTTTGGCGTTTGAGGCATTTATCACTTCATGTCAATTTATTGTTCCAGATTTGTGCGAATCTTGAGTGCTTTTGGTGTTTGCTGAGCAGTTTGATATTAATGCTTTTTTGTTAAATGCTTCCATCTGTCATACCCGTTATAGATATAGATGCCGATTGAAACAACCAGCAAACGGTTGGATGGCCTGAAATAGACTGAAAGGTTAAATTTCAGATAAAAAAAAGCAGGACTAAGTGCGTATTCATCAGGCATACGGGAAGCCTTGGCTTCCCTTTTGGGAGTACCTCTGCCGGGTGGAATGGATAGGAATGCTAAATCAGCCGGGTCGTTTTGGATTTATACGTTTTTAACCTGATTAATCAGGTCCATTGGTTTCTCATTCAGTGATCCCAAAGAATATGCAATGTATCGAATAAAGGCCGATCCGGAAAATCTGGGTTGAATAACCTGAACACCAAGATCGTTGTTCACAATTCTTCTAATTGTTTGTTCGTCCAACTCCGGACTTACCTCAATGGCAGCCAAATCTTCAAAACTGTCAATTTGATCAAACAAATCGGCGAAAAAGTTTTCTGAATCAATAGCTGGTCCGTCGAAGATCTTAATGTATTTACCGTAGGTTGATTTTAAAGCATCTTTCCTTCTTTTATCTGAGAATCCATCAACTCTGGGACCAACTTTGATTATTTCAAAAAAAGTGACTTCTTTCCTTTCTACGATTACTTCCTTCGACATAATTCCCTCTTTACAATAATTGAATTTGACCTGAATTTTCGAAATCTGTTATTTCGACCCGGAAACTATCTTTATAACGAACCTAACAGCCTTTCACAATCAATTTATTTATTCACTGCTTGAAAATGAAGGACAATATTAAAAATCAATCTTAGTCTTTTTTAGTATCTTGCCTATTTCAGGTTTAAGATTCAACGGTACCCGATAGGTTCTCTTTATGCTATTGTTTATTCACCTTTCTTTAATTTAATACATTCTAACTACCAAAGTTCAATTGTCTTTACAACTGTTTTTTTTAGGATTTATTGAATATCAATAACACAGGCTATTAACATTATAAAATCAAACGAGATTAGAAGAAAGCTGTAAAAACGATTTCGGCCACGTTTTTTCAAGGGTTGCGGAAAATGTCATTATCTTTTTTGTAACAGGATGTTGAATTGTTATGGAACGTGCATGAAGTGCCAATGTTTTTTGGGGGAACACTTCTTTGGATCCATATCTAAAATCTCCGATGATTGGATAGCCAATATTAGATAGTTGAATCCGTATTTGATGATGTCGCCCCGTACCCAAATTAATTTCAACCAAAGATAATCCATGAGAATATTGAAGTCGCCGAAAACTCAACTCAGCAGATTTACCGTTCTGTTTTTTAGATATTTTGCTGTTCACTCCCATTCTTTGGATAAAATCTTTCAGTTCTCCCTGGTCTCGAATTTTACCTTTGACCAAAGCCCAATATACTTTTTTTACTTTTTTTTGTCGAAATTGTTCAGACAATCGGGACGCCGCTTTAGAAGTTCTGGCCAACACAATTACACCTGAAACCGGTCGATCCAGGCGATGAACCAATCCCAGATAAACATTTCCGGGCTTATTAAATTCCATTTTAATGTACGATTTTACATGATCCAACAAGGATTTATCCCCGCTTTTATCCCCTTGAACCAACATTCCCGCTGGTTTTTCCACCACAAAAAGGTGATTATCCTGATAGATGATATTGGGTAAAAGCATTTGTTTTTTTAAATGTGTGTCGAACATATAGCCGGTTATTTTGCAATTGTCGGCAAACGGGTTGGGGATTAAAAGAAATCTTTTTTTCTTCTCAAAAAAACCGGATTGATAAGCAAAATACACGGCATAACCAAAATCACCGTTATTAATCCGGTAGTCAACCCTTTATCATAATCCCCAGATGTCATTTGCAGGTAGATACAAGAGGGAATGTTTTCTGTTCTTCCCGGTATAACACCACTCATCATCAGTGTTGCACCTAACTCCCCACATAGTGAAGCCAAGTTAGGACAAGTCTAGAAAAAATCACTGAAAATGCTGTTTTAAATATTGTATCAAAAGGGGTTTTATCAGCGTTACTCCCAAAGTCATGGCAATGCGTTCAACCCGGTAAAACCAGTTCAAAGGCATTTTTTGATGATTTAATGGTAAAAGGTACAGCAATGAATAACTGGGCAACAATGGCTCCTGTTACGGTAAATATCAATGATAACGAATTTTTAGCTACTGGTATATTAAAAAATGTGAGCAGCCCCCCTAAAAATCAATGGGGGTAAAACAATGGGGATGTCGAATAAAACATCCAGAAATTTTGAGACAGTGCTTTTATTTCGTGCCAGGAAATATCCAGCCGGTACGCCTGTTATAAAAGCTAAAACGGCGGCTATTAAAAAGGTTTTTAATGTAAATAGCACCGCTGTAAAGAAGGTATCATCAAATAATAGCTGTTGGAACGCATCCTGTTTCTCATATTGACAGCACCTACAAACAGGATACCGAAAAAAACAACAACAATTCTAGAAAACCTGGAAATTATCATTATTACTCCCAAATCCGATTCACCGGATTAATGATTCGCAGTTATTTTTCTTTTTTTACAAAAATCGATTTGAAATCAAATTTTCGAAAAACATCCAGGTGTTGAACAATATGCTCTTCAAGAAATTGCAAATTATTGTTTTTATTACTAAAAGACAATCTTATCAGATAAGATCTATTATTATAAACGTACTCTTCCGGAATCTCAATAAAGAGAAGCTTATTGGCCACCGCCACTGTGTTAAAAATAGTGCTGGTATCTACAGTATTTTTTAAAACATAATTAGCAATGAGTGATACATTTAAAGCACTAATGAATTCCGCCTTAGCTTGGCAACCAGATCAGCTTCAATCTTAAAATAAGTTTTGTCCAAGACCATGGGGCTTAGGATTACAAAAGGCAATCTTTAGGCCCGGTTGAGTTAGATCGATGGATTTAACGGATTGTGCTGATAAAAATCTAAGGAGACAATATAGACTTGAGATTGTCAACTACAATGACCACCCATATTCAGACTTGATATAATCGATATCGTTTTGTAACTGCCTGGCCAGTTCGAAAGCCCCTCTCACTTTTCCACGATTACCCGTAATCATAGTCAGAAACTTATTGGCCTCTTCCAATCGCACTCTGTAGTCGGACTCTTTAAATAATCCATTGGACTCCTTGGCAATCCAACCAGCTTTCAAAAAGGGATCAACTTCGTGAGGTTTGGTCAGAATCGAATATTCAAGATGTTGATTGATAACCGACTTGCATCGAAGGTACAGTCTATCTGCTACATCCCGGCTTCTAGCAATATCCCCGCTGGATAAAGCCAATTGAAAATCGGTCACATTCATCATTGAATTAACCATACTCTTTTGCAGAATCAAGTCTTTGGATATGTCAGGAATGGTGGTTAATATATCAGATACCAGTCGTTTTAAGATAGGAATTCTAGCAAACAACAGGCTAAGTGTCATAATCACTAAAATTACATAATTGGCAGTTTTACCGGGACTGATAAGCCTGGTCAGATCATTTTGCATGGTGGCGGTGCAGGCCGACCTTATTTCATCCTTGGTAATGGAATTTAAAATATAAACGGAACCTTTTAATTTTGCATTTAACATTATCAGGCCATCCAATTTATCTTTGACAGACATCAGGGAGGTTAATTGCAAAACAGCCCTACTTAAATTTTCCGCTGAATTTCGGACTTCGATAAACCTGTTTTGATGGTATGAGTTATATTCGTGGGTGAATTTATCTTTCAACAAATCAAGATATCTTAAATATATTTTTATAAACCAGGTCACGTTAAATATACTCATCCCGCCATTATGAATGGCCCCGGCTATTTCACTCACCGAGTCACACAATACATCCAGTTTTTTTTCATCCAATCCGCTTTGAGATGAATCATTAAATACTTGAATTGCACTCAACGCCCTTAAATCAGGATCATAAGGATATTTTTTCAACAACTTGATGATTTTTTTTCGAGGCTCCAGAATCTTAGTCGATTCCATGAATTTATTAACTTCTTCTCTAAGTCCCGAAAGGTTCGGTTTCCGATTTATCCGAAACAGAATAAAGCGTCTTTTCTTTGGATACTCCAGCTTTTTCCCCAAAAAATCCGGTGTTCCCGGATATTTAAACAACAGATTGTTTATTTCAGCTATTATTTCATTTATTTGGGCACCTGTAGGCTCTTCTGTTCCATACCAGGACGATCCCGGCGCAGAGGTTCTCAATAAAATATGCTCCGATTTTATCGCCTTGGGAAATGATTTCTGTATGAATTGTCTTAAAAAACTCATGATCTGCCGAGAAAATATTATTGAAGCCGGAACGCTTCCAAATCGTTAGGATTATAATAACTGAATCCAGTAAATCTGCCAATTTTTTACGACTAACTATGGTATCGTTAACTTTTAGAGAATGTCGTATTTTTCTTACTGTCAATCTTTATTTTTGTTCAAAACAATTACAACAATAGCATGTATTAAGGGCCCTGGATGAAACCAAAATAACAGTAAAGTTCTCTTCAATTTTCCTGCTGATTTCATACAGTAGTTTTTTTAAATATGAGGATTTTAACAGAATTCAGTTTGTTCAAATCAAACATGGGAGGAATATTGGTTTTACAACTTCTGTTGGTTAAGGTGGCAATTGATGCTTATAATTATGTTTGGGGATAAAACCGCTAAAGATTGGATTACTTCACTCCATGATCGGACATAAACGCCATATATTTCGAATCATACGTTAAAATATGTTTTATTAACTGATGTTTGAAAAACACCAATAAGTCTTCTTCCATATCAATGCCTTCCACCAGATGTTTTTTTTGAAATTCAGTGATACATTGGGATAATAGATCGTGTTCGATTTTGTGCTCTTCCTGAAATTCATAGCCATATTTTTTAAATAGATGCTCCTCATAAATGAAATGTTTAACCGTATAAATAGCCAGACGGACTAAGAGTTCATCCAGCCTCCGACTATCTTCCGCAAGTATTAAAGACTCGTGCAGTTCATTAATCATGTCAATAATTCTTTTATGCTGTTCATCAAGAGACTCCACCCCGACAGTATAAGAATCATCCCATTCCATCATCGACATTCAATCCTTCAAAAATTATATTTATTAGTATTATAAAGAAAAAACGATACTTACTTTCTACTATCTGTCATTTTATTATTTTTTCAGTTTAGAGTCATCATGTAACCGCTTGTAATTAATGACTTTTTAAACGCTTACACTATCTCCGAGCTTACATACTGTGCCCCAATAGTATAATCTCTGATTTTTTACTTCATCACTCCAGGCTTGATCTGGAGCCTTATTTTTCAATATCGCAACTCCTGATCTAACGTTACATAAATTGCTGATATTATTATATATTTTAAGAAAAAATATGAGCTTCAAGATGATAATAAAAAATACATTAAATTCAGTAAATTCAGTAAATTCAGAGAAATTTAAAATAATTTGGGATCAGTCAAAATTCGACACATCAGGATTTCTAAATATACTGAAATTCCCCTGGATTCTGGTGAAATCCCGGAAAAACGCTTCACTGAACTTTTGTAAAATATGGCCAATTTTCTTAATGTGACACAGCCTGTTGATCCGGAATCTATTGTTAGCTCCGATTATCTTCCCCTGGATGCCGGATCAAGTCTCATAAGCGTTAAGTTAATTTATCAAATGACTTCATAAACCCTGCCATTCCGGCGAAAGCAGGAGTTTAAAAAACATTTATGCGGATTCTGGCTCGAAAGTCGAAATGGACAAGCTTTGGATACATTCAATTAAAAACAATTTAACGCTTATAGGATCAAGTCCGGCATAATAACGGAAACTTTAAACTGTCAAGTTTATTATTAACTCAACAATGATAGGGATGCGGACCATTTTATTCCTGATTTTATCCAGTATTAAGCAGGCTGGAATTGGGATTATCATGTAGCAAGATAATTGATAATATTGTCAAAAAATTATCTATACTTTCAGGTTACCGCTCTTCCTTCGACAAAATTCCATGTATTATTGACTAAAGTTGACTTAACCTGAGAGTCATAATAACCGGTTTCATTCAAGCCCTCACTTGATTTGAAGATAATGTGATCAGGTGATTTATGGCGAAGGTTTTCATTAGATTAAAAAACTGATATGATTTTAACATCATCTTTGACTGTTTTCCATGTTTTTTTTCTTTATAGTTAACGGAATTTGAAATTAAACCAAAACTTAATTATTCTCTATTAACCAAATTAGTTGCTCCGAAACATTTGAAAATATTGCAAATAATGCAATATTATTGATATAATACAACACACATTTTAGTTCCTAAGGTTTTGATTTGACCTTTACTTGTCCATATCTTTCTAAAAACACGTGTTATTCTGATGAGAGCCCTGGCGACCTAAAAAATCTATGTGCTTTTAAAGAGATCTTTTGTTACTGATTTTACAGGATTTGAAGTAAAAAAGTTTCCAGGCAATCAACAGTAACTCTTACTTTGGACCTTGAGAGATCAGTCGAACTTTCGCAGGATGACAGGAAACTTGAGGGTAGGATAAAAAACAAAAATGTGAGATACAAGACATGTAAACGCCGCTATTCGGTGATTGACACTACTTGTTCCGGAGTGAATTGAACAAAAGAAAACCTGTTTAATAATTGATTTTATTGCACTACGGTTTCTGACAATCAATAGATAAAAGTCGACATGAATCAACAAACTTTAAACATTCCCGTAGAGGAAGTGGCAGATTTTTTTCTACCGCTATTTCAAGCATATACTGATAAATTAAGGACTGCATTTTCTCAAACAAAGAAAAAAGACTACTCGGAAGCGGAATGGTTCATCATTTCAAATAACGGCAATTGTGGAAAATTACTGAAGCATCATTTTCTCATCGAATCGTGGGATAATTTTGATCTATTTCTCCAACGGAAATGCAAGTTATATTGTTTTATTGAAGAGAAAGCCATTGGACTGGTAGAAAAAAAATATACTTTCTGGGTTTTTTTCTCCCCTAACGATGCCGGTGAATATTTTAAACATCAACTGGAAAAACCAAAGAATTTTAACTTGGATGCCATCATTGCCATGCCGTTTATCAAAATGCTTGATCACATGATGGAGCAAACAGCCATTATCCTGAACGATAAAAAATCCAGTGTTATTGACAAAGTCAAAAAGATATTTAACATCCTGGATCTGGCTGAATGGTACTTACCTTCAGATGAAATCGTGCAAATGGATAATCACTTAAAGAAAGAGATTGTTACTCTTTCGGATATTGAAATCGAACAATTATTATTGGATATACATAATCCTGGTTCCTCTCCCATAATATTGGAAAAACGTCTTAATGGTCTTTTTCGAATTGGGTGGCGATATTTTCGTGCTAAAAATGAATTGGAAACCTCATATTTTAAAAAGCTTCTGTCGGAAAAAACTGAAGAAAGGGAAAAGGGATTAAGATTGGCAAAAAAGAAGGTATCTGATTTTAGGAAAGCACTAAGTCAGGACTAATCCATCCATAGGTTTTTTGAAATCATTGTCCCCAAGACGCTTAATGCCAGGTTATTTACCGCTAAAAAAGCAAAGTTCGAAGTCATTGGCATCTTTGACCGATTTCAGAACAAATCCACACCTTCCAGATTGACCTCTTCCCTGACTTCTTCATTAGCTTTAGGCAAGTTTACAATAAATGTCGCCCCCCGACCTAATTCGCTTTCTATTTCCATTGTACCATTGCAGTTTTTTACAATTTTGGTCGCCCCGGATACACCAAAACCATTGCCACCTTTGCCTTTTGTAGAAACCACCATTCCTTTTCGAATGACCTCAAGAATATCTTTTTTAATTCCAGGGCCATTATCATGTACCGAAACTATAACGGTTTTATCGTCCTCTTCAATGGTTACACTGATTTTCGGTTTGGCCACTTCAAATTTTTTTAACGCATCACTGGCATTGGCAATAAGATTCATAAACACTCTAATCAGCTGATTGTTGCCCATGACCATCATTTTACGACCCGATTGATATTCCAGGTGCCATTCCACTTTATCCTGGATGAGGTTGTATGAAAGCAATCCAAACGCCCGCTGAATGATATCAACAGAGCTAACGGGTTCAATAACTTCCGTTTTGCGGTTGATGGCTAGCAGAGATTCAAGAAAATGTGTACACTGATTTGAATTGGAATGTACTTCCAGTACATCATTCATCAGATTCATCACCCAATGTTCAGATTGGTCCAGCTTTTCTCGCAGGCATGGAATAATCAATCCTTCCAATGACATGGACATAGCAGAAGTGAATTTTTTTGCATCATGGGCTACTGTGGCCACCAGGGCGCCTGTTTCAGACAATGCCTGCATCTCTTCGTTGGCTGATCTTATTTTCGCTTCAAATTTTTTACGTTCGGAAATATCTCTTACAATAGCCAGCAGGTTTTGTTCTTTATCCAAATGCAGGATACTGAGACTGATTTCAGCAAAAAAAGTGGATCTGTTGCTTCTTTGATACTGCCATTCGAAATGGCTGGGATTGTTTTCGTAAGCGTTTTTTATTTGAATTTTCATTTTTTCAGAAGAACTGTTACCATCCGGCTGAAAAAGAGGAGAAAAATCTAAAAAAGAACGACCAATCATCTCTTCCCTTTTACATCCAAACATTTTCAATCCAACATCATTGCAATCCTTATAATGTCCGTTCTCATCTACAAGTAAAATGGCGTCATTGGCATTAGAAAAAATGGATCTGAATTTTGTTTCGTTTCTTCTCACATCCTCTTCAGCCTTTTTCCGCTTCATTTCTTCTTCATTCAATCTTGCAAAAACCTTAACTTTTGCCAACAGCTCTTCTTCGTCAAATGGTTTGGTAATATAATCGTCGGCTCCTACATTATATCCCTTTAATCTGTCTTCTAACATGACTTTAGCAGACACCAGCAATACTTTGGTATTTGATTTCTTGCCGCTTTTTTTTATCATTTCACAAACTGAATAACCGTCCAGGCCTGGCATCATAACATCCAACAGCACAATATCGGGTTTGAAAACCGGAATTATTTCCAGTGCTTTTTCCCCTGATTCCGTCTTTTCCAGCTTAAAATCATCTTTTAGAATATCTTCTAAAATCTTTTGATTTGTCCGATTATCATCGACGATTAATACTTTCTGTTCCATATGTCCTTCATACTAGATAATTAATTTGAGGATGAATTCATTCTCAAAAAGTTAAATAGCTTTTTACCGTTGACATCAAGTATCCAAACCATCGCATTTTCCTGGACAGTGTTTTATTATTCAAAACATATTATCAGGGCAGCAAAATCAAGACATTGTCTTTCCTTTACAAAAATCCGAACTCCCCCTAATAAACCCCAGGCAGATAATATAATACTGTAATATCATCCCATTATAGTATTCATCCAGCAACTTATTATTTTACTTATGTTTTTTTGAAATGTCGAGTTTTTTTATTTATCCTCAATATCTATCAATAAAAACGTAATTCAACAAACAAAATAGAACTAATTATACATGATTAAATATATTATAACTATTTTAAAAAATAAATTATGTTATAACCTTTCAAAATCCGTGTGTATGGTTTGATAGATTCAGTAAGTCATGTTTAAAAATCAGTTGTAATTACTTTACGTTTAACAGATAATAGTCAAAATCACGACTAACCTGGTAACTCAAACATAAATCTTTGGCAAAGACTTGAATGAACCGGCTAAAGCCTTCGCAATTATCAAAACGGCAAACATTACGACAACGTTTCGGTACTATTGTTATCGTAGCAATAACCGGCCTGACCATAACATTGGGATCATCTTTTCTGGTAAACAGATGGGAAAAACGCCTGCTGACAAGTCTTTTTCAAAGTGATGCCAATGTTCGGATTTTATTATTTCGATTAAATATTCATACCTACCTCAATGAGTTAAAACGGTTTATCCAAGGTTCAATATCCATGAACCAAAAAGATTTTAAAACACTGACTTTGCCAATCCTTAACCATCATCCGGAAACCAGGTCACTTCAATGGAATCCAAAAGTGAAAAGGGAGAATATAGAATCCTATGAAGAACAAGGCAGGAAAAGCGGACTTTTAGAAAACTCGGTTTATGAAAGAGCGAAAAATGGGGAGCAACTTCCGGTTAAAAGTCGGAGTGACTATTATCCGGCAAAATATATTGAACCTATAGATAATTTTAAGGAAGAACTGGGTTTGGATATGGGTGCCGATGAAACCATGCGTCGTTTGATGGATAAGGCCCGTATTACCCATGATATTATTGCTTCACCAAGATTCGACCTTTCGAAAGAAAATCTATTCAAAAAATATGGTATTTACTTTGTCGTTCCCGTTTTTAAACCCACTTTTTCTGTAAATGACGTCGAAGAACACCACAATACATTTAGTGGTTTTATCATTGTTACTTATTATATTGGACTTGGCTTTGAGACCTCCATTTCCGGCTTGGAAAAATCCAGTTTAAATATTTACATTTATGATCTGGCAGCTGAGCCCGAAGAGCAATTACTTTATTCAAAATATAAATTCACCAATGATATCAGTATAAAAAATCACATAGATATTGCTGAATCAAAGGGATTAAAGGTCACATCAACCATTGATGTTGGGGGGCGACAATGGCTTCTGGTATGCACACCAACAGATGATTATCTTTCCACCAACCAGTGGCGGCAGTCTCGGGTCATTATTATTATCGGTATTCTTTTTACTGCTTGGTTAGTTATATATTTGTTAAACTATGCTCGTCGAACCAATAAAGTCGAGCAACAATTTGAATTCCGAACAAAAGAGTTAACCAAACGGGAAAATAACCTGAAAAAAGCCCAAATCATTGCCAGACTCGGTAATTGGGAGTGGCATTTGATTACAGGAACCTTCGTTTATTCTGAGATATTTTCTGACTTTCTTGGTTTAAATGACAATGAGGTACTAGAAAGCTTTCCCTATTTTGTTGAAAATTATGTTTATTCTGAAGACAAAAACTTGGTAGAAACCTCCATACAAAGTTTCCTGACCAAGGGAAAGACTGAAACCATTGAATATCGTATAAGACATGCCAACAACAATATTCGATGGATGCGATCAGAACCTCCCGAGGTCAGTGAAACAAATAATGATGGCAATCCGGCCATTCTGATCGGCACCATTCAAGATATTACCGAACAAAAACTTATCGAAAACAAACTCCGGGAACAAATGGAGCAACAATCTGCACTTTTATCCTCTGTCCCGTCGTATGTCCAATTTAAGGACAATCAACTGCGTTATTTGGCCGTTAACAGAGCATTTTCAGAAATGGTTGGGATTCCAGATAAAGATATTATCGGTAAGACCGATTACGATCTTTTTCCACACCAATATGCAAAGCTATTTTATGAGCAGGATACAAAGCTGATTGAAACAGGACAGATGATTCTGAATGTTGAGGAACAGTGCACCAATTCAGCTGGTAAATCCTTCTGGTTATTGACATCCAAAGTACCGTTTCGCAATACGGAGGGTGTTATCACTGGAATGGTAGGTACGTCGCTTGATATAACCGATAAAAAGAACACTGAAGAAGCCCTTAGGGAAAGTGAAACTAATTTCCAAGATTTTTTAAATAACCTGCCCCAAATCATTTTTGAAATAAATTTAGGTTTTGATTTTACCTTCATTAACGATTTTGGATTAGATTATTTCGGCTATTTAAAATCCAATCCAGAGATCCTCAATTTTTTCGACGTTTTTATTGAAGAGGATAAAGAAAAACTCAAGACTAATATTGAGCACAAAATAAAGGGCGAACACTCTAAATCATCTGAATATACGGCGCTAAGGAAAGATGGCAGCAGATTTCCTGTATTACTATATACAAAACCGGTCATTCATGAAAACGAAGTAATCGGTTTTCGGGGGATTATTATCGATATCAGCGAACAAAAACAAACGGAAGAGCTGCTTAAATACTCCAAAGGTGTTGCGGAAATGTACAGTCAGCAACTGGAAGAACGGGCCCAGGAATTGGAAGCTAGCCGACAGAAAGTAATGGCAATGATGAAGGACGCAAATGAAGCCCGGCATAAAGCTGAATTGGCTAACCAGGAACTGGAAAAAGCCCTGTCGAGGGAAAAAAAGCTAACCATTGAAGCTGAAAAAGCCAACCAAGCCAAAAGCGAATTCCTGGCCAATATGAGTCATGAAATACGAACGCCCATGAATGGGATTATGGCCATGAATCACCTGCTGCTGGATACTAAACTGAACGCTGAACAACAGGATTGCGTTGAAACTATCAAGGATAGCGCGGACGCCCTCTTAACCATTATTAACGACATTCTCGATTTTTCAAAAATAGAAGCGGGAAAACTGGAACTGGAAAAAACAAGCTTCAATCTAAGATCCACAATGGAAAACATGATTGATATTTTGGCAGTTCGCATTAAAAATCAAGATACCGAGCTGGTCAGTTTTATTGACCCCAAGGTCCCATCATTCTTTAAGGGAGATCCCGGACGATTGCGTCAGATCTTGACCAACCTGATTGGTAACTCCATCAAATTCACAGAAAAAGGAGAAATTGTTGTTCAAGTCAGCTTGAAAGAGGAAAAGCGGCATTATTCTATTATACATTTTAGCGTAAAAGATACCGGTATCGGCATCGCCCAAGAAAAGATTTCCATGCTGTTTAACGCTTTTACCCAAGCAGATAGCACCACCACACGAAAATTCGGAGGAACAGGACTGGGATTATCTATTTCAAGGCAGTTAGTGGAATTAATGGATGGCAAAATCGGAGTAGAAAGTAAATTCGGAGAAGGATCGAATTTTTGGTTCACCGTCCGTCTTGAAAAACAGGCGTTGGACGAAATGAGAGATCAAGGCACTGAAAATACTAATAATTCACTTAAAAACACTAAAATTCTGGTAGTTGATGATAATAAGGCCGCTAGAAAAATGTTGGCCAACCTGATCTCAACCTGGCAAACCATCTATGAAACAGCAGAAAATGCTGAATCGGCATTAAAAAAATTAAAAGCAGCTGCGGATAATAACCAACCTTTTCAGATCGCTATTCTGGACAAATTTATGCCAGGAACAGACGGCGAAAGTTTGGGCATGCTAATCAAAGCGGATAAACAGCTGCAATCAACCGCCCTTGTTCTGTTAACATCTATGGGAGAACGCGGTGACGCCATTCGCTTTGAAAAGGCGGGTTTTGCCGCCTATTTAACCAAACCGGTCCGACAAACACATCTATACAACTCGCTGTTAATGGTTTTGGGATTAAAATCATTGGAAGAGGTAGACAGTCCAGGTATTATCACGCGTCATTCCATTGAAGAGCTACAGAAAAAGGATATCAAAATTCTGCTAGCAGAAGACAACAAAGTGAACCAAAAAGTCGCCTTGAAGGTACTAGCAAAAATTGGATATCAAGCTGATGTGGTAAATAACGGACAGGAAGCCATCAAAACACTGGAAAATAAGAGTTACCACCTTATTTTGATGGATTGTCAAATGCCGGAAATGGACGGATACGATGCCACTCGGCTGATCCGTGATCCTGGTTCATCGGTATTAAATCATAACATCCCAATCATAGCTATGACGGCTAACGCCATGAAAGGGGACAGGGATAAATGCATTGAGGCCGGAATGAACGATTATATATCTAAACCCATCAATATCAATGCGCTTTCCAAAGCCATTCATAAATGGTCATCTATTAAGGCACAGACGGATGCTCAGGTAAAATAGATCTGTTTGAATGGAAGGCTAAAATTAAACACAGCCCCGTCACTGGAATTTTCCGCCCAGATTTTACCTTTATGAGCGTTGATAATTTCAGAACAGATAGCTAAACCGAGACCGGTTCCGCCAGCTCCTGTTTTTGTTTTGCTGCTTTGGGCAAACTTGTTAAATACCACTTCCAGTTCATTCTCTGGAATGCCGACTCCCTGATCAAAAACCTTCACCGTCAATCCATCCACTAACTTATGGTCTGACGCTCGTTTTCCGATGGGTAAGGATGCTGTTTCAAATTTGATGGTAATGGTTTTCCCTTCCGGTGTAAATTTAATGGCATTTGATAACAGATTTCTCACAACTTGCCCTATTTTAAAGGCATCGCATTCTATGCAGGTTGATAAATCGGACTTCAACAGGTTCACATGCTGCCGTTTTTCTGTAGTAAAAGGGTTGAATTCCAGTATGACGGCTTGTATGATCTGCCTTATATTTTCTTCTTTCATGTAGTATTCCATCTTACCGGACTCTAATTTCGACAAGTCGAGAAGATTGTTGAGGAGTTTTAATAGACGTTCACCACTGTCGTGGATCTGTTTAAAATAATGTAAATGCTTTTCTTTTGAGACTCTATTAATTTTATCAATACCGAATCTTGAATAACTCAAAATCCCATGCATAGGTGTTCTAAGCTCATGAGACATATTAGCCAGGAATTCGCTTTTTGCTGTGTTGGCTATTTCCGCCATACTCTTTGCCGACAAGAGTTTTTCTTGAATCTGCTTTCGCTCTTCAATCTCCATCAGTAAGTCTTTATTAGTCTCCTCAAGCTCCTTTGTTCGAAGCTCAACCCGCCTTTCCAACTCATTATGGGATTTTATCAAATTGGCTTCCACCTGTTTTCGAGCTGTGATATCAAGAATGGTTCCAGTCATCCGCAATGCCCGACCGTTTGAATCCCGTTTGACCACTTTTCCACTTGCCAATAACCATTTTGTAGACATCGATCTTGTATTCACACGAAATTCACATTTATAAAAGGGAGTTGTCCCTTTCAAATGATTGATCATGCTGCCTCTATAAAGAGGAAAATCTTCTGGACAGATAATTCCCTTCCAGACAGTTGAATTATGTATTAGTTCGTCCTGTCCGAATTCCAGTATTTCAGCCAGCTTTGTATTAATAATTGACCGGTCAGATTTGGTATTCCAATCAAGCATGCCCAGATCGGCACCTTTTAATACAAGGTCCAACCTTTCTTCGCTTTCCCGCAGCGTGTTCCTGGCCCTCGAATGCTCAACCATCTGTTTATGCATTTCCATATTGGCTTGTTTCAGCTTTTGATGTTTCCCTTCCAACTCCACTGCCAATCGCTGCCTGACCAATTCATAGAAATGGATCAAGGCCACAATAACAATGTACACAATAATCCCTTTGTTATTGATCCTCTGGAAATATGAATTACCGATAATTTGTTGTGATGAAAAAAAAAACTGCACCGAGATACAAAAAAAATGCACTATACACCATATCAACCCTTCAGTTTTACCCAGTAAAAAATGAGCAACAATAGGAAAAACATACAACCAGGGTATAAACGGTCCGTTAACCCCTACAGCGTACTGAAGGTACAATAACATTATGAATAAAAAAAACGTGTTCAGACGAAAAATAAGCAAACCATTATCAACAAACCGCAGTATAAGCAAACTTAACAGCAATACTATAACAAATAGAAAATCTATACTGCCATTAATATAGTTACCGATAATCAGATGGAAAATTCCAAATACGACAAGTACAGGAGTTCCTGTGATGATCGCAAAACCCATCAACAATCTTTTTCGAACCTCTTCCTCCGAAAGCGCCGTTCGATTTGCAAGGGACTGAATATTGGGAACCATTTTGAGGGATAACATCTTGATAATTATAACTAAAATAGAGCAATAAACAGCTGCAATCATTAAAATGCAGACGGCTGAATCCGATTTTATATAAATTATGGGCACTTACTTCGATTATAAAATAATAAATACCAACTAACAAGCGATATATTAATTATGGATTTACTCGGAACCAAGTCATCCAATCTTCGACTCATCCAATTTTCGGCGGGTGATAAAAGAGATTGATCCCTTATATCAGGTACAATGTGTACAATCCGTTTTTTGGGGCAGTAAATCTTAATAACAATGGTAAATTATCAGTGTAAATCACGAAGTTCGGCAATGGATACTCCCATAATCAAAAACAATTGCATGATAAAGTACCACCAGTTGTCGTTTTAAGGCATTCCACCCTGAAAAGGAGCTTGTCCTAGCTCAGCCGGTTATCCGGCACGATGAGGATGAATGCAATATACCTAACTACAGAGCTTTTTTAATTTGAAAGGCTGGTAATAGAAGGTTTTTCTCCACAAAGCGGGCAGGCTTTCTGTTTCTTAAGTTTGATTTTTTGAAAATTCATTGTTTCTGCGTTGAACGTCATCAAAGCATTGGTTAAGAGATTTCCCACACCGGCTATGTGTTTGATAGCTTCCGCTGCTTGAATGGTTCCCAGAATTCCAGGTATGACACCCAATATTCCTATTTCAGAGGCGTGAATATTGGAGTCAGCAGGGGGTGGTTCATTGTAGACACACCGGTAACAAGCTGTTTGATCAGGAATAACAGTAAGGGTTTGACCGTGATACTGCATCACACCACCATGAGAATACGGAATTTTTGCCATTACACATGCATCGTTTATCAGGAACTTGGATGAGAAGTTATCCGTACAGTCAATAACAAAGTGATATTTTTTTATAGTCTCCAGGATGTTTTCCGCGTCGATAACCTTATGATATTTAATGACAGTGACATCCGGATTCAAAGCATTTATTTTCTGTTCCGCCGAATCGACCTTTGGTAAATTGACATCCGTTGTAAAATGAATTATCTGCCGCTGAAGATTGGACACATCGACGACATCATCATCGGCTATACCGATAGTTCCAACACCGGCAGCTGCCAGGTACAGCAATACCGGAGATCCAAGACCACCGACGCCAATAACCAGAATTTTACTATTTAACAGTTTTTTTTGTCCTTCCTCTCCAAAATTTCGTAAAATCAAATGACGATGGTATCGTTCTTTTTGCTTCTGTTTTATATCAGTCATATGGTTATTATGTTGAAGACATTATCGATAGCACACCATGTTAGGTTCAAATAAAAATAGTATTTTATTCATTCATGTGTCGTCAAACCTTTCGTTGTTTATTCAGAAATAATATGTCAGTAGTAACAGATTTTTTATTATCCACATAATTTGACTCTTTATTTTACCGAGTTTGCATACTATGCCGCAATTCGAAAACTGGCCATATTTAAAATTTAGATGACGATAGCCTGGAGTTCATTGCTTTTTCAGTATTTTACAAAGATGTTTCCCAAATCAAATCCGGGATGAAAAAGAAAGAACCAATGATCTTTAATTGCGAAACAACCTGTTAGTCCATATATTCTGAATAGAAATAAAATATGAATTTCCTGAATGATGGACCGAATGAAGCGGGTTCATTATTTCCCCGGGGGAAACAGTCGATTGACAAAATCGGAACAGGTAATTATTGTCAAATACTGTTAAAAACAGATGCAACCCACATAAAAGAGACTATATAAAGCAATGGATATCAAAACACATAAAAAAATCAATGTCGTTTTAAGCGGCAAACCCCAGGCAATAGAAGAGGATTTCAGTAGAGTCAAATTAAAAACCACCGAAGATATGATCGTTGACGATCAGGGGCTGGTTCATGGTGGCTTTATTTTTTCACTGGCTGATCATGCAGCCATGATAGCTGTCAATCACCCTAACGTTGTATTGGGAGCTTCACAGGTAACTTTCCAAAAACCGGTTAAGGTGGGAGAGGTTCTTTTGGCCGAAGCAAAAGTAACAGAGAAAAAAGGGAAAAAACATAAGGTGGTTGTAGTTGTGAAACGAGGCGAGGAACAGGTATTTAACGGCAGTTTTACCTGTTTTGTATTAGAAAAACACGTGCTGAAATAATAATCAGGAGGTTACAGCAGCCCAATTAAATAGAGGAACCATTTTCTAAAATATCCGAATTGTTTTTTTGCTTATATTTTGAAATGCTTTTTTAGAACCGCTACCAAGGATTGTCTATCGAACGGTTTAACGATGCAATCACTCACCCCGGCTTCCAAGCACTTTTTTCTGGTTTCATTTTTTGAATTATCGGCAATTCCTATTATGGGGATTTTAGCATTCTCTCCCCCTTCCTTCTTCAATAAATCAATAATCTCAGAACTATCCATATCTGGCAATTTAAATTTCATAAAAAGCAAGTCGTAGTTTCTCCTCTTTAGAGCTTTGATAGATTTTTCACCACTTTGCGCTACATCGCAACGTAACTTGAGTTTTGTTAAGCAGGAAATGATGTATTTCAGCATATCTTTGTCATCTTCGACTACCAGCACTTGATAATAATCCGGCATCAATTCATCAACTACATATTTTGTAATGAGAGACGGTCTTTTAATTTTGTTACAGTTCAATTGCAGGCTTTTAACCATGGCCAGGCTTTTGTATAGATGGCTCTGTTTTATGGGTTTCGTCAGATAAGCGATATAACCGTAATCTTTTATTCTCCCCGCATCTCCACGCAATGTCTTGGAAGTCAGGCAAATCAAATTACAGATTGGCAGGTTAAGCTTGGTCATTTCTCCATTAATCCTTTCCGCCAGTCTTTTGTATACTGATAAATCGCCATTTTTAATATCAATAAGCACAGCATCAAAGGGTTTATTTGATTCCATGGCAGTAATGATTCGTTCAATAATATCATCCTGAATTGAAGCCTCTTTGCATAAACCACCCCAATGGTTAATGTGTAATGAAAGAACTTTTCTGCCGATAGCATAATCACTAATAACCAGGCAGCGTATGCCAATGATTGTTTTAGAAAGCTCCATTTCACGTTCCAATGGTTTATCTTCCAAGCCAAATGGTGCTGTGAATTTGAACGTTGAACCTTTACTTATCTCGCTTTCCAGGTCTATTTGACCGTTCATCAGCTCCGCCAAATGTTTTGAAACGGATAAACCTAAACCGTCGCCGGCATATTCCTTCTGGTTTAAGGGACCAGTATCTTTTCCTGTTGAAAAAAGCCTTTTTTGTTGATCAGCAGAAATATAAACGCCAGTGTATGATATGTTAAACTCCAACTCAACCTCATGCTGGGAGATCATCTGTTTATTAGAAACAGAAATGATTATTTCACCCTGATGGGCTAATTTTATAGCATAGGAAATCAGATCCAGCAAAACCTGCTTCAATCTGAACGGATCTCCGATTAATAAATCGTTGACATCACAATCAACCAATACAGCGATATCCAATCCCATATCATATGCTGCAATTGATACCAGATCAACAATGTTATCAATAGTAGTACGAACATCAAAAACAATATTATCTATTGGAAATCCATCAGCACTGTCCTTTGAAAAATCAAGAATGTCACTCACAATCAACATCAAAGATTCACTGGAGGATTTGATAGTTTTGGCAAAATTCCGCTGTTCATCATCCAGATTAGTATCCAGCAACAGATCCGTCATCCCGAGAATGCCATTAAGCGGTGTCCGCAGTTCATGCGTAATGCCGGACATGAAAATACTTTTGGCAATGGTCAATTCCTCGGTTTCTTTTTTTATTTTTTTCAGATGTTCCACCATCTGATTCAATTGATCGGTTCTATGTTTGACCTCCACTTCAAGATCTTTAATATAAGCTTGGTTGGATTTTGCTCGATCCCATTTGGTAGTCAACGACAGGGCGATTTGTTTTAGCGCAATATTATCAAACGGCTTCTTCATGAAGAGAAGATGATCTGTGGAACCAAATTTTTTAATAATTTGGTCCCAGGAATAATCGGAATATGCAGTACAAATAACCACTTCAATATGGGGATGCTTTTGCCAAATTTCCGTTACGGCTTGAATACCGTCAATTCCCGGTGGCATTCTCACATCCATAAAAATTAAAGCATAAGGAAATCCCTCTTCAGCAGCGGCATCAACCATGGAAACAGCATCCGCTCCTTGATAAGCATCATCAATAGAATAATTGGTTATTTGTCCATCATTTTCAAAGGAGTCATTTCCATCACCAAACAGTTCCTCTTCCAACAATTCAGTTTCAGCATCTTTTTTACTGTCACGAGCCTTTAAAATATTATGAATATCTTCGTGTATCGACTCGTTATCATCAACAATCAATATGCGTTTGGATTCCATTTCCTCATTATCCTTTATGGAAAAAAACATCCGGATTTTATACCTTTAAGAAAAGGACGCTTTTTTATGATAAGCTGGTATCATCCAGTTAAAGATTAAATTTAATTAAAGCCTTTTTCAAATCCTTCATCAAAATCGGTTTTGTTATAAACTCATTCATACCAGAGTCCAAACACTTTTTCCGATCGTCTTTCATGGCTTTGGCAGTAATAGCAACGATTGGAATGGTTTTAACCGATTTCTGTTTAGCTTCCAGATCCCTTATGATTCCTGTTGTTTTAAATCCATCCATTTTTGGCATTAAACAATCCATAAATATCAAATCGTATTTGTTTTTCTTCAGATTGTTCAAGGCTTCAATGCCATTTGAAGTGATATCCACTGCATATCCGAGTTTTTCCAGCATCCCTGTCATTATTGCTTGATTTACTTGATCATCTTCAACAACAAGAAGCTTGCAGCTATCTCTGGATTCGAGTTTCAAATCCTCTTCAGGCGGTTCATATATGGAAAAATCCTTCAATTCAATAGATTCCTGTTTTACAAAAGGTAATATAATCCAGAACTTACTGCCCATACCAACCATGCTTTCAACACCAACCTCTCCCCCCATCAGTTCAACCAGATTTTTAACAATGGGCAAACCAAGTCCAGTACCGCCATATTTGCGAGTCGAAGAGGTATCAGCCTGGGTAAACGTCTGAAAAATCTTTTCTATTGATTCTTTTGGAATACCGATGCCCTCATCCTCGATTTCAAATCGCAGGCGAATTTCTTTTTCTTGTTCTGATTCCTGGAGGATGTTCAAGTGAACACTGCCTTTCTGGGAAAACTTTAGGGCGTTGGCTAATAGATTGGATAAAACTTGGTTTAATCGATTTGGATCACCTCTTAAGGTGTCCACAATATTATTATCAATGGAATAGATCAGGCTTAATCCCTTAGCATCTGCTGTAACGGAAAACAGGTTGATAATCCCTTTGATGGTTTGTTCCAGGCTGAAATCGATAGTTTCAATGACAAATTTGTCTGCTTCGATTTTCGACAAATCAAGAATATCGTTCAGGATTTTTAACAGGGCACGACCGGAACTAAAAATCGTTTCAATGCATTCATGTTGCTTGACATCTAAATTGGTCTGTAGCACAATTTCAGCCATGCCCAATACACCATTCATTGGGGTTCTGAGTTCATGAGACATATTGGCAAGAAAATCCGACTTGGCTTTACTGGCAGCTTCTGCCAGTTCCTTGGCAGCCATTAATTCCATATTGGTATTCTTCAATTCTCCAATAAATTGTTTACTTTTCTGGTTTAACGCCCATTTTTTTGTTAATGCCAATGCCATTTGAATTACCATCACACTGTCAAAAGGCTTTCTGATAAACATCAACTGATCTGTCATTCCCAAGGCGGAAACGATCTCTTCCAGTGTGTAATCAGAATGAGCGGTACATAAAACCATTTCAATATCCGGGTATTCCTGCCATATCCTGGAAATAGTGGTAATGCCGTTGTAACCGGGAGGCATTCTAATATCCATAAATATCAATGAATAAGGATCATTCTCGGCCGCCGCCTTTTGAACCATTTTTAATGCTTCGTCTCCCTGGTAGGCATGATTAAGCACAAAATCTTTTGTTAAGTTCACCTGGTGCTGTCCTTTACGAATACTCGAAGAGAACAGCTGTTTTTCAAGGTTCTTCATATCCTCGTTCTCTTCTACCTTCGAACAGAGGATTTTTTCAAAATCCCGGTGAATACTCTCATTATCGTCAGCAATAAGAATTCTATACATAATATCAAATTCTGTACTTAATTATTCGACTACGTTGCATTTGTTACCGGTTTATCATCCCGCCTGTTTGCTGTGATACTGTTTTCTTTTTAACAGGTATTTTGTGAACTTAATTGAATAGATCGATAAATTTTAAATAGATTTCAGCAGTTTTTACAAGGTAAAAGTATAGCTAAGTCGACCATATTGTTTAATGAATTTTCCGGGAAAAATCTCCTTTATCATATTTCCCTGTTAAAATCTAATTTCTCAACATAATCTATAAAAAGGATTTTTGTGTTGGTCTTATTTTATAAGAGTAATGCTTTATTCTCATATGTATTACTTTAGTAAAATAATGAATACTAACGGCAAGTCCGGCGGATATCATCAAATGTTATAAAATTAAGAAACCATTAGTCTAAACCTTTATTTTGCAGACTGTTTTCTAATACTGAAGTTTACTATTATGAGTTATTTTAATCCAGATCCGGGAAATCCTATTATATGAAACATAATGGAAAAAATCTATGTTTGTTTTCATCGATGTTTTTTGAAAATCACGAACAAACAATGCACGTTACTCTTTTAGTGAATTATGTTTTAGAATGTTCTGCTAATATGTGGACTAGGCAGCAGCTAATTCTAATGGCTGTGGGGATATGTAAAAATTCATTCGGACCATGGGCGTTTGAATGTGGTCCCATAGCTCCAGTCACCACAAAATGTGCTTTAGGAAACATTTTTGACAGGATATTCATAAAAGGCACCGATCCGCCTTCACCCATATATACAGGTTCTTTTCCAAAATATGTCTGTGACGCATTTTCTATGGCATCTTCCAACCAGCGAGGCGGAACGGGTGAGTTCCACCCATCGGCTTTATGCTTTTTTTCAAAAAAAACCTCGGCATTATACGGAGGATCTTTCTCCAGCACTGCTTTGATTATATCTCCAACAGTATCTGCTTCAATAGTGGGAGGTAATCTGAAAGACAAATCCAGCATGGAAAAAGGTCTCAGCACATTTCCGGCATTTTCCGGTTTCGGGAAACCGTCAGCAGCGATATATGAGAGACTTGGACGCCAACTTCGATTGAGAATTAATTCGAACGGATTTTCAAAAACAGGCTTGACTCCCTTGTGAAAAGGATAAGATGCCGCTAAATTATCACCCAGCACACTGGCAGCTTTCTCAGCTTGTTGTTTCCTCAGAGAGGGAATGTCGACATTCAGTTCTTTAATAATCACCTCACCAGTATTGACATTTTCGATCCGATCCAACAATCCCCGTAAAACCCGGAAACTGGAAGCGGCAATCCCACCTGCATTGCCGGAATGAACCCCTTCGCTAATCAGACTGACTTTCAATCCACCAAAAAACGCCCCGCGTAAAGAAGTAGTTAACCATAATTGGTTATAGTTCCCACATCCAGAATCCAAACATACAATTAAATCCGGATCGCCAATACGGTCCTTCAACAGTTCCATATACTCCGGCAATCCACTGCTGCCCCCTTCTTCACTGGATTCAATAAGTACAACACACCGTGCATGTGGAATATTGTTTTCCTGGAGTTCTTTTATCGCTGTGATGATGCTAAATACAGCATATCCGTTATCGACACTTCCACGACCATATAATCGATCTTCTTTTAAAACAGGTTTCCATGGTCCTTTATCGGCATCCCACCCTTCCATTTCCGGCTGTTTATCCAAATGACCATATAATAATATGATGTCGTCGGCATGTTTGCCTTGCCCGGCTGTTTCAATAGTCAACAAAGGTGTTTCACCCTTGATTCTTTCCACATTAATTGTTGTATTCGCTATATTTTGTTGTTCACACCATTCTTTTACCAGAGAAAGCGCATTTTCTATGTGACCATTTTGCTCCCAGTTTTCATCAAAGGCCGGTGATTTATTGGGAATCTTAATGAATTCACATAATTTGGGGATAACAGAATCATGCCACCTATTTCTAAGATCTGATTCAACAACTTTATTATTTAATACCATCGTTCTCTTCCTCAATCAATTATTAGGAAACGAAAACTGCCTCTTTATTATTTTAAAGTAAACTATAATGTCAGAAAAACAAAAAGTACGCCATCTCTATACACAAAATGAATAAAATTAATAGATTATTCGATCATCTGCTAAATGAAACCAATCAGAATCTCAAAATATTATTTGACAGATAATACGTCTGTCAAGAATTTCCATGTTTATATTCATAACCAAAAGTCGGTTTCTACCGATATCATAGACAATTGTTCAATAAAAGGCATACGGATAAAAATGTGTGTTGAACTATCTACATGGTATCACATACAGTAATATAAAGTTACAATCCAACTCATGTCAAAATCAGTTAAGAGACACTAAAAACAGTTTTGTATAATTCGAAAATGAACTGCTGATGTTTCGATGCAGGTGATCTATGGTTAAACATTGATTGGGTGTTATTTTGACCCATCCATTTTTTTTGCACTTTAAATAATTGTAATAATAAAACATTCATATTGGCACTATTGTTGCAGAAAAACTTAAAGTCTTTAAAACCGAGCATTGTTAATCTCAAGACAAAATATCGCTTTTAAAATAACCAATGATATTAAACAAACTAAAATAACAAATACGCGTTTATATTAACAAATGGAGTAATCAATGAATAATTTCGATACAACTGTTTTAGGTTCTATAGAATTGGCTCAGGCCGAAGCATTAAAACGTAAAAACAATGAATTAACAGAATTTCATCTGTTATGGGGATTGATTCAGAATCCTGCAACCATCGCATCCAAACGACTAAAAGGAGAAAAAAAAGTATTGAAAGGATTGTTGGATCAATTACCGATTATAGACCAATTATCCTTGTCGGAAATTCGTCCCTCAACAAAGCTTTCCGAATGGTTCACCTTGGCATCATCGGACGCCATTCAAGCCGGTCGTGAAAATATATCCGAGGTAGATATATTGCGTCACCTCACCAAATATTTTCCCCAGTTAAAAATAGACGTGGCTGAAGTAGAAGAGGAAAGTGAAACCCCTGAATTCCTGGAAAATCTAAATGAGTTGGCGGAAAATGGAAAACTGGACCCAGTGATTGGCAGGGCAATGGAAATCAGAAGGGTTCAGGAAATATTGTGTCGGCGAACAAAAAACAATCCTGTATTAGTGGGGTCACCCGGTGTTGGAAAAACTGCAATCGTTGAAGGATTAGCCGGTTTGATTCAAAAAAACCAGGTTCCGGATATCATTCTTGGAAAAACCATTTATTCATTGAATATCGGTTCGTTGATGGCCGGCACCAAATTCAGAGGAGAATTTGAAGAACGTGTCAATCAGCTGATCCGATTTATCAAAGATAAAGGTCGAGAAGCGATTATTTTCATTGATGAAATTCATCTACTTATCGGTGCCGGTAAAACCGAAGGTGCCATGGATGCAGCCAATTTATTAAAACCCGCTTTATCACGTGGTGAGTTGAATTGTATTGGAGCCACTACCCAGGAAGAATATAAAAAATATATTGAGTCTGATTCTGCTTTGGAACGAAGGTTCCATCGGGTTCAAGTGGCAGAACCTACAAAAGATGATACCATACAAATATTATTGGGCTTGAAAGAAAAACTGGAGATCCATCATGGTGTCGAAATAACTGACGAAGCGATCGTATCAGCTGCCTATCTCTCCGATCAATTTATATCCGATCGCTTTTTACCGGACAAGGCCATTGATATCATTGATGAGGCTGCAGCTGGTCTGAAGTTAAGCGCAGACTCTCTTCCGCCGGAACTGGAAGAAATGGAAGCCTCAATCAGAAGCAAAAAAATCCTAGCCAAAGCCAATCCCCATGATAAAACTCTGAGTTCCGAAATTAAGGATTTGGAAACGGAATTCATTGGTAAAAAGAGTAAATGGGAAAAAAAGGTAATGGATTTAAAAAAAGTTTCACAATTAAAACAACAGCTTGATAAAGCTCATTTTCAACTTCAAAAAGCGGAAACAGAAGGAAACTTTGAAGAAGCATCACGAATTAAATATGGTTATATTCCTGAATTGGAAGAAGAGCTTTCCCAATTTAACATCTCGTGGAAGCTTAGCCGACAAAATATCGGTGAAGTTATCTCAAGATCCACCGGTGTTCCTGTGGAGAGGATACTGCGAACCCAACAGGAAAACCTGTTAGAGCTTGAACCGTATCTTAGTTCCAGAGTACTGGGACAAAAGGAAGCATTAATAGAGATCTCAGATACACTGATTGCAGCCCACGCCGGTTTATCGGATCAAAGTCGACCATTGGGCAGTTTTTTACTCATGGGACCTTCGGGAGTCGGAAAAACAGAATCAGCCAAAGCCCTGTCCCAATTTCTGTTCGGAGACGAAAGACATCTTATACGAATTGATCTGAGCGAATATAGTGAGCAACACTCCGTGGCCAAATTGATTGGAGCACCTCCTGGTTATGTCGGATATGAAAAAGGTGGTATTTTAACTGAAGCCGTTAGGCGAAATCCATACAGCGTAATCCTTTTTGATGAAATCGAAAAAGCACATCTCGATTTCAGTGATATCATGCTTCAGATTTTGGATGACGGAAGATTGACGGACACCCAAGGGCGCGTGGTTAATTTTAAAAACACAGTGATCTTTGCAACCTCAAATCTAAAAACACATGAAGGGTATTTTAAACCGGAAATGTTGGGCCGTCTGGACGGAATTTTATACTATCACCATCTGGATGAAAAAACAGTTAACTCCATATTGAGCAGGGAATTAGAACTTCTTAACAAAAAACTAACCAGTAAAGAAATTGTACTTCAAATGGATAATGATTTCCGTGATCGAATCAGAGCTGTGGGATTTGATGAGAAATATGGTGCCCGACCATTAAAAAATGCCTTCAACCGCATGGTAATAAAACCGCTTTCAAAAATACTGTTGAGAACACCGGATATCAACGGAACATTTCTTATTGGTGCAGGGGAAAACAATCTCTTGCAGCTGAAAAAAATCAAAAACGGGTAAAAAACCGGGCAGAGTCATGACAACTCTGCCTGGCATTCTTTTTATCAGTTATTCTAATACTGACAGAACTATGGAATGAACAGGAAACCAGGATCGAGTGTTAAAAAAGGAATCAAATCTAATCCTAAACAGATAAAACATTTGATGATGGATTTGAAATAAGATTATCGTTCTTTTGATCATTGGAATTCACAGATTGTATCTGAGCTGTTACGGTTTCAGAACAGACGCTGAACAAACGGAATAAACACAACAGTTATTGGCGATTCCCATCTAAATAGCGACTTTACTAATAATATTAAATATAAACTTCTGTTTTACACAAATGACAGGGATACATATTCCCAGTGATGTCCATAGTGTTTGTGGTTTCAATTCATTGATCAATTAGCGGTACTATGGTCTATATGATGTTAAGGAAAGCGGTGTGAATAAAAAAACTGAAGAAGCCAAAAAACAGGATCAGATTGTCATTCCCACGGAAGATGGATACATGGTTTTGTCTTCTAAAGACATCCATAAAATCCTGCCCGACAAAGCCAGTAAACGGGCAACCAAGCCAGGTTCCGAGTCTAAATTGTCCATACTGCTTTATGTTTGTTATGCCATACTGGTTTTTGGCGGTAGTTTATCTATCCTGGCTCTGACAGGATATTATATTGCCGGTTACACAGGTTTTCTTTTTTTAACTGTTTTGGGCACCTTCATTCTAATTTTATTTCCCAGTGTTTTTAGACCAAAATCAACCAAAAGCGACGATAAATCAGATTTTTTTTACTGCTTGAAAGGGCAGGCATTAAATAAAATAGTGGCTCGCTTATCCAAAAAAGCGAACCTTTCAGTAGAACCGGTTTTGTTTTACGATTATTCTTTGAAATTAAATGTTTACACAATAAAACATGAAGATCGATCCGCCATTGTTTTATCCAGGGGATTGATGAATATTCTGGACTACAACGAACTAATGGGAATACTGGCTCACGAAATTGCTCATATTCAAAACAGCGACATGAACATCCTTCAAACAGCATCTTACATTAAGCGAATTGCAGGTCACCTGTTTTTATTTGGGCAAATACTTTTGCTGATAAACATCATTCTAACAATCAGCAGCCAATCATTTATTCCCTGGTTACTTATTCTATTGTTAATCGGTTTTTCGGTGATTGCGTATCTGACAGGTAAGGCTATAATAAGAAAGCGAAAGTATCAGGCGGACAGTGTTGCAGTATTACTAACCGGGGACTATGAAGGGTTGATTTCCGGTCTTAAGAAAATCAAGGAGAGAACTCCCTTTTGGGAGTTCCTCCTGGCATTTTACGATTTTTCCAAATCAGAGATTTTAAAAGAACACCCGGATATTAACAAAAGGATTCGAAAACTTAATCTCACAAATAAATCCAAAAATCCCCCTTCTTCCATTTCATAGCCTGCAATTCCCTGCAATTATATGAAAAATAGTTCTTTCTTTCATATAACTGAGTTTCCTCTTTTCAAAAATCTCACGTAAAAATGGTCCCGCATAAAAATACAATCGTTTATTTTTTCAACGATTTGAATACACTGTTTCTAAAAATAACCATTTATACTGTCTCCAAAACCTCTGGAATTGTAGACAGTAATTTTTTTATATCAACTGATTTTTGAAAAACGCGAATCGCGCCGAAATCCTTTGCATGTTCTAAACAATCGAGACTTTTGACAACACTTCCACCATCGGATATGGCGATTATTTTGATATCCGGAAAATCCACCAATAAATCGGTTATGATTGATAACCCATCTTTTTGTGGCATAAAAATATCTGTAATAATTAAATCAATAGTATCTCTATTATACAATTCAATACCGGTGTGACCATCATCAGCTTCAATTATGTCATGGCCAGCCCGTAAGAGATGCTCTTTTAAAACCATTCTGCTAAGTTCATCATCGTCTATCAGAAGTATTCGTGCCATGATTGACCGTTTACTACAAAATGTTTAAAAAGAGGACACTGTCCATGAGCCGATTCGGACGTGACGATAAACCCTAAGTTTTGAAGTTTCAATCATTTGGCTCAAAGGATTGAAACTTTTTTACCAAATTCAGCAGTTTGATCGAATCGCCTTCCAACTCATTGAAATGGCAACCAAATTCACAATGGTAGTTATTCAAATGATCCGAAAAGAACAAAAACAGTACTTTTCCCGTCCTTTATTAAACTGTAATTTAATTACTTTTATTATCGGCCTTCAGTTTTTGCCTCTTCCTTCATCAGGTTTGAAAACCATTTTCATTACCGAGCAATTCTAAATAATTTTTTCTCTTTTTTAAACAAAAATCTTTCTTTTTTTTTTGACATGAGACGGTTCATCTTTTTAGATGCAGTTTATTTCTGCGTTACAGACATGTTTGATGTTTTTTATAGGTTGAAAATAACTCTTTTTCACTAATAACAAAAAGATGACAATAGGACCCGTGACAAAAAAAACGTTCCTTTTGATTCTTATCGATCGGATTGAAATAAATCAAAAATCAATTCCCAAACTGAAAACGTCACCTATAGCTGGGATCGTGTTATTTAACTGGTATCTTTTTTATTAAGGGAACTTCTAGGCTTTTGGTATTATTGGAGGAATAGAGAAGCTTAATTTTAATCGTTTCGGCAAGATATTTTAATAATTTTCAAATTAAACCTTTATCATATTGATCAGGTAATCGAACCCCGCAAGCCATACAAAATGTATGAATCTGGGCACATTTAAATCCGCAACCCGGACATTCTATTGTCTTTTCTATTTCTTTAATCATTTCAGACTCTTCTGTGTTCAGATTTAAATATGCCTCTTCAATTTCTTCAATAAAAACACTATTAGATTCAATATGTTCAATATGTTTCATCACACTTTGAAGCAGTTCGGCTTTTCTTAATGATATTTGAAGCAGTTTTTCCCTGTTATTAAAAATCTTTCTATTAGCCATGTTCAACAGTTCTTCCATTTTGTATATTTTTATTCGCTTAGATGAATAAAAAGCAAAGATTTTGCAGATGATATAATAATAAAAGGAGGTCCTTTGATGTCTCTAATTTTAATTCACTGATCAATTTGTATAATGATTGCTTATTTTATAGGATTCATCGTTGTCAAATTCCCAATTATTGCAGATATTTTCCGGTAACCCTTTCCAAATCTTCGATTTTTACTGGTTTTGTCAAATAATCATCCATGCCAGCAACAAGGCACAATTCGCGGTCTCCCTTCATAGCTTTTGCGGTAAAAGCAACAATGGGGACATGACCGTCCATTTCTCCACTTTTTTCCCTATTTCGAATTTCATGGGTTGCTTCGAAACCATCCATTTCAGGCATCAGACAATCCATAAATATTAAGTCATACATCGTTTTATCACAACGCTCCAATGCTTCTTTGCCGTCAGATGCAACATCCACAGAAAACCCCAATTTTACTAACATGCCCACAATTACCTGTTGATTGACCAAGTCGTCTTCCACTATGAGCAATTTTCTATTTTGATTTAGCTCTATCTTATTAACAATAACCTTTGTCTCTTTCTGATTAGATTCATCAATCATCAAAACACTGGATAGAGCTTTCATCAAGACAGATATCTGTACAATCGGTTTTAATAAACAATGTTGTATGCCGATTTTTTCTGCTTCCTTTTTAATATCATCAAATTGTATTGATGTAATCATGATGATTCTAGACAAAGGAAAGATATTTTCAGTTCGAATTTGCCAGATTAGGTCTATGCCATTGGTGTCCGACAATTGGTAGTCGATAATGACAACGTCATAAGGCTGGTTCTTATCCTTGGCTGTTTTTAGTTTTTCCAATCCGGTTTTTCCGTCCGCTGAAACATCGCAAACCATTTTCCATTGCCGTGTCTGCTTCTCCAGAAAATCACGACTGGTTCGTTGTTTGTTGATAATCAATATTTTTTTCTTAGAATAATCCGGAACCGTATATTTACTTTTGTCGATATTTTTTTGTTTTTTGAACGGCAGCGATACCCAAAATGTACTACCAACATCAACTTCGCTTTCCACACTGATCATACCACCCATCAACTCGACCAGACTTTTTACAATGGTTAAACCCAGTCCGGTTCCGCCATATTTTCGAGTTGTGGAATTATCAACCTGGGAAAACGGCTGAAAAATAATATCCAGTTTTTCTTGAGATATGCCGATACCGGTATCGGACACTCCAAAAAACAGTTCTACACTTTCATCACTTTCTTTCAGTTTGTTAATGGTCAGACTAATTTCGCCCCGTTCAGTAAATTTCAATGCATTAGCGATCAGGTTAGATAATATCTGGTTCAATCGGTTGGGGTCACCGTTTAATTCAACCGGAATATGTACAGGAATTCTGCAATCAATAGATAATCCTTTGGCATCTGCCGAACCGGAAAACAGACGAATGATTCCTTCAATGGTTTCGCCCAGGTTAAAGTCGATCTGCTCCAGTTCAATTTTATTGGCTTCGATTCTAGATAGATCCAGAATTTCATTCAGAATGTCCATCAAAGCCCTACCGGATTGGGAAATGATTTCCAGATAATACCGCTGTTGATCGTTAAGATCGGTTAACAAAGCCAATTGAGCCATACCCAGCACACCATTCATGGGGGTTCTGAGTTCATGACTCATGGTAGTCAAAAATCTGCTTTTAGCCTGGTTAGCTTCTTCAGCCGCTTCTTTGGCTTTCAACAGTTCTTCCGTTCGTCGTTCCAAGTCGGCTGTACGTACCCGAACTTCCTCCTCCAATCGCTCCCGATAAAGCTGGTTTTCCCGCAGCAGGGCAGCACGTTCCAGGCTTTTATTGACGGCATACTCCAATACCGCCAAATCACTGATGGGTTTAACCAGATAATCCCATGCCCCCAACCGTAATGCATCTATAACATCTTGAATAACACCGGTTCCGGATACCACAATAACCGGTGTACTAGGAGATTCCTTGGTTACAGCGGATAGGACATCCAACCCGTCAATTTCGGGCATTCGCAAATCAACAAGGATAATGTCCGGTTTTTCCATACGAAATACTTTTAATCCGGTTTTTCCGTTTTCCGCTTGAAGGACATTAAAACCACTATCTGCAAGATAATCTGCAATACTCTCCCGAATCAGAATTTCGTCTTCAATGGTTAAAACCTTTATATTCTTTTTAGGAGACATCTGGATGTTTCTTTAAAAAAAATTAATGAGATATGATCCAATTCAGGAGGAGGAAATTTTTTCAGGCTTATGCGACATCTGCTGTTTATTCAATCTAAGTTACAGGCTAAATGATATTTTAATTGTTTATCCCTATGGTTATTATTATTACAAACTTTCTATTTTGTCATCTTTCAGATTCCCAACCGTTTTCAAAGATTATCTGGGACAATTCCGTTTCTCCTTGAGTATCAGAAATTTAAACGTTTGATATTGGGTTTTGAAACTGTATTTCTGTCATGGACGATTGATAAGGAATCTGAGAGATATTCAATCCACGTTGAACTTATCGTCCAATCGAAATAGTTTCAGTACCTTTCTAAGCGATTCGTTGCACCCATTGATTTTGAATTTTTTTTCTTTTGAGCTGGATTTTTTAAACAATCCCACAATCAGATTCACACCAATCGAGTCTAAGGTATTGACTTTTGAACAATCCAACACCAATTCCTCCCACACCTCCTTATCCAAATGCTCAATCATTTTATTTCTAAGTTCAGGAACATTGGATGCAGTGATATCGACTTGAGGAATGCACTGTATAGTAGATGCTTCTTTTTTAAATTCTATCATCACATTAAATCTCCAAATGATGTAAAAAAGCCAAAGAATCCATACAACAACTCAAGTCGTAATGGAGCCGTTAAAAAAAAAAGAAAACGCTCTAACAATCAATTATCTTTAAGTATGGTTTATACAATCAACACCCATCTGTGTCATATAAAATGAAATCAGCGGCTTATATCGGTATTAGTGATATAACATCAGATGTCAGAAACATTTTTAAGGAATAAATAACTCACATCTTAGTATCTCATAAGATACTAAGATCGTTAAAAAATAACTTCCCATAATCTGTCTGAAAAGCCCCAAAAACAACGGACATTTCGTAAACAGAATGTGAACTGATTTTTTTGCCGACTCTAAAATATGAGTTAGTAACCGACGTTATTCAATATGCTGAGTATGAAGCTTAATAAAACAGACTAGATTTTTTATAAAAATACCATTTGTTTGATTGTACCATTATGAGGTTTTGAAATCAACAACATCAAAAAACCACCCCCATAATCTCACACATAGTTACCTAAAAAAATTGCCGGATATTTTCAAAACAGATTAAGTGGATCGTCCATAATCTCAGGTATTTTAAGGCTGGCATAACCTCTGCATTCTTGATATGTCAAAAATCCACCAAAGGAATTTGTCTATAGTTGATAAAGCAATTTTTTCTATTATCAAGGTTCGTCAATTGGCTGAATATTACAGAATGATAATGGGATAAAAACTGAGGTTTTTAATGGAATCAATATATTCACTGCTATCTGCAATGAAAGGCCAACAACGGCAATTAGATGCTGTTTCCAATAACCTGGCAAATGTGAATACAACAGGGTATAAAGGGGATAAGGTCTTATTCAGAGAATACTATAACGAATTTACAGGTCAGGACCTGGAATCCGATGAGGAAAGATTTGCACACGATGAGTTTATATCACCATTAAGCCGAGGCAGCACATCCTTTGTTATGCCCGATCATGTTTCCCCTTCAATGAGCCAGGGAATGTTTAAAAGTACTCAAAATCCATTTGACCTGGCTATTAGATCCGATGGTTTTTTTGTTATAGATACACCGTATGGCTCGCGATACACACGAAATGGTCAGTTTTTAAAAGATTCCGAGGGATACCTTATTAATAACTCAGGACACAAGGTACTAGGCAAAAAGGGTCATATCAAAGTAGAAGGGAACGTTTTTTCTGTTGGCCAGGACGGTGCTGTTCTTGTTGATGGTAAAGAGGTTGATTCCCTTCGCATCGTTAGTTTTCCCGAACCAACACGTTTAACCAAACTGGGAAATTCTTACTGGGTTCCGTCCAGCACAGAACAAAAACCCAAAGAACTGGAGAGTGCCGTTGTTCACCAAGGAACTCTTGAAGGGTCGAATGTGGATTCCGTCCAGGAGATGGTAAAAATGATTACAGTAAATCGCTCCTACGAAGCATCCCAGAAAGTCATGCGTTCAATTGACGAACTGGATGATAAATCCATTTCCATTGCAAGAATCTAAACCAAATTCTATTAGAGGAGAACCCCCGTCATGATGACATCACTTTTTACATCCGCCACTGGAATGAAAGGTCAACAGGCACAAATTGATACTATTGCCAACAACCTGGCCAACGTAAACACTAACGGTTTTAAGCAGACTCGTAATAATTTCCAGGATTTGCTTTATTCCAATGAAATTATACCGGGTTCTAATACCTCCTCAAATACCATATCACCCACTGGTCTCCATAAAGGGCACGGGGTTAAACTGGCTGGAACACAAAAGATTTTTTCCCAGGGAAATTTAACACATACCGGTCAGGAATTGGATATCAGTATTGATGGGAATGGATTCTTCCAAATTCTTCGTCCCAATGGCACCATTGCATATTCACGAGACGGCGCATGGCAGAGAGATTCGGATGGGCGTGTAGTGAATGCGGACGGGTATCCATTGGAACCGGAAATCATCATCCCACCAGAAGCCACAAAAGTGATTGTCAGTCAGGATGGACAAATTCAGATATTAGTTGGTGATGACCCAACACCTAACAAACTGGGCAATATTCAATTGGCAACATTCATAAATCCGGCGGGTCTCAATCCCATCGGCAAAAACCTTTTCCTGCAAACGGCGGCTTCCGGTGCACCCAATGTTGCAGATCCAGGTTTGGAGGGGCTGGGAACATTGAGCCCGGGGTTTCTGGAGAAATCCAATGTTAGCGTGGTGGACGAAATGGTAAATATGATCATCGCCCAACGGGCGTATGAAGTAAACTCCAAATCGATACAAACGTCTGATAATATGCTGCAAACGGCAGTCAACATTCTTAGATAACCAAACGAGGTTACATGTGTAAAATATTGCAGAGCTGCTTGGTTTTTACCGGTATTCTTTTCCTGTTTTTTTTACCCAATATTACCCATGCAGACATTGATACCATTGAAATAAGGATATTACCTGAGTCTATCGTATATGGTGAATATTACACTCTGGGAGATATTGCGGAGTTCGACGGCTTTGATGTCGAGAGTATTCAACAGCTAGCCAGACTAAAAATAGGTAAATCACCTTTACCAGGACACTCTCATATTTTATCCCATGGTCAGGTTAAACGAAAGGTTAATAAAAGTGTTTCGGATCGGAAAATCAATGTGGCTCTACCACCAAGACCCATCATAAGCCGAGCTTCCATAAAAATCACCAAAAAACAGCTGGAAGAAATTGCTTTGAAGGAAATCAAACAACATTATCAAGATTATGAAGAGGTGAAGATCCACATCAAAACAAGACTCAAAGACATTTATATGCCAAAAGGTAATGCTACATATGAAATGAAACGTATTGGGGAAACCATACAGGTTGGCGGCTATTCCACCTGGGCCTTGTCTCTTAAACTAAACGGGGAAGAGGTAAAAAAGATCTTTATCCAGACCAAAATTGAGGTTTTTGACGATGTAATGATGGCTAAAGAGAGAATCCCCAAGGGAAAACAGATCCAAAAAGTAGACTTGGTATCAATTAAAAAAAATGTATCCAGAGAAAAAGTCGGGTTCAAATCCCAATCAGATTTAATGGTCGGACAAGTTGCTCGACGGGATATTTATAAAAATGAATCCATCAAAAAGCAACTGATCGGTCAACCTATCATCGTTAAAAAAGGAACACCTGTCAGATTGATATTTAAATCTAAAAACCTGACCCTGACCAACCTGGTTAAAGCATTAAAATCAGGCAAAAAAGGAGAAGTAATTCCGGTTCGACCAATTAAAGGGAAAAGAACAATATATGCCACCATTTTGGATGAAAAAAACGTTGAAGTGGCTTTATAACAATAACTGAATCCACTATCAATACTGGATCAGACTGAACAATTTGAACCACCGGCTCATTTTCTCCAAAATAACTGTAAGGAAATATAAAATGAAACAGGTCTTTGTCCTTATTCTGAGTATTCTCTTGATAACGGGTTGTTCTAAAAGCCGCATGGAGCTTCCAACAACTCCCATGACAATGGAAGAGAAAAAAACAAAAGATAACAGTGATATAAAGACAAACAGTTATCGAAAAAGAAACAGATTGCCAGCTAATCAGAGCCGTTACGAGGGCTCCTTATGGAAGGACGAAGCATCTTGGGGAAATCTGTTGAGAGATCACAGGGCACGTTTTAGTGGTGATCTGGTTAAGATAACAGACTTGCAGGATGTTATATCCGTTCCAAAGTCGAAGGAGCAAAAGGCAGTCGCACCGAAAACCGCTTTGGCGGCAGCAGGTGAACAAACAGCAGGACAAATTGCAGATGTTTTGGAAGCAGTGTCCGGCATGTCAAAAGCCGAAGAGGAACAAAACGAGGTGATGGCCTCATTACGATCAATATCCGCTTATGTCCAATCGGTTCTACCCAATGGAAATATGGTCATCGTGGGCGAAAAGGTTGATTACCGACAACAAAACACTGTCCGGTATGTTACAAAAATTAAAGGTATTATTCGACCGTCGGATGTCAATGAAAAAAATGAGGTTCCGGCTATAAAACTGGCCCGATTTGAGCCAATTATAAAAAGACAAATGTTGGCCAAAAATTTGAGATCGCTTTCTCCTGTTCTTGGCCCAAAAAAGACCAGCATATTTGATCGATTAAGTCATATTGCCACTCCAACCAAAACAACATCCCCTGTGAAAACAAAATAATCGACTGCATCAATCAACTGATCTCGTTAGCTTCGCCTGTAGCTATTGTACAGGCGAAACCTCACTTCCCAGAACTTTAAAACATGACAATAGGATTATCTTTCGTATCATATCACCTGAATATTGGTGAAAATGAACGAACGGTATACCAAATGCATTTATCATTATAACTAAAACTCCGTCTAAATTGACAAATCAGTCAGCCTAAAACTGATTCATGAAAGACAAACGACTTTTTAAAATTTTATTTTGTTCTATACTGATCAGCCTTATGGCCTATCCGGCCTATGCTGTCAGAGTAAAGGATCTGGCCGGTATCCGTGGTATGCGTGATAACCAGCTGACCGGTTTTGGAATCGTTGTCGGCTTAAATGGTACCGGTGATTCCAGGGAATCTTTAATGTCCAGAAAACCCCTGCGAAACGCCTTGGAACGAATGGCAATATCCATAACCCCCAACGAGATCAAAGGTCGCAGTATTGCCGGTGTTATGGTTACTGCTACCTTACCACCGTTTTCCAAACAGGGACAAAAACTGGATGTGACTGTCAGCGCTGTGGGTGATTCCATTTCACTACGCGGTGGTATTTTATTTGTTACTCCTTTACGGGCGCATAATCGCGAAGTATTTGCTATCGCACAAGGTCCCATCGTTGGCATTCCCATGGGGGTTGAACTACCGGGAGCCAGAGCACAAGTAGGTGCCAGCGATTATGAATTTGATCCGCGCCGAAATATCGTCCCTACTGTTGGTTATGTTATTGGGGGAGGCATAGTTGAACGTGAAATCAATATTGATTTGAATTCAAGAACACGATTATTTCTAAACATTAAAGAGCCGGATTTTACAACATCTTTTCGCTTGGCAAAAGCCATTAATAAAAACCTGGGCGACGGTTCAGCCCGATCGGTTGATGCCGGTACTGTAGAAATATCTGTTCCTGCCAGCTACTTGGGACAATCCGTTGAACTCATATCAAGAGTGGAGAATCTTGAAATCGAACCAGATACTGTCGCCAAAGTGGTTTTAGATGAAAGAACCGGTACGGTTGTTATGGGAACAAATGTCAGAATTCTACCCATCGCCATTTCTTTTGGGAATTTAAATATCAGAATCGGAGATGAGTTCAACCCAACTCCCGCGCCACCCTCGGAAGATCAATCAAATGAAGAAACACAAACAGCAAAACAAAGCGGTGTTATTTTGTTTAAAGGGGGGGTTGACATTAAAGAAGTGGTGGATGGTTTGAACAAAATAGGTATTTCCAATGCAGACCTGCTGGAAGTATTAAAGACCATAAAATCCGCCGGGGCCTTACAGGCTGAATTGATAATCAAGTAATATCGGCATTGTTTTAACCAAACCAATAGGTAACTCATGAATATTACAAATGATGTAACATTATTACGGTTAAACCAAAACAACATGGTCGGAAAAACAGCTTTAAAGCAAACACCAGATGCTGAAAGTAAGGAAGTATACAATAAGAATCTGAAAAAGGCATGCGACGGGTTTGAAGAGCTTTTTGTCCATAAACTGCTGCAAGTAATGAGAGAAACCACAGAAAAAAGCGGTTTTATCTCTGGTGGCAGAGGTGAAGAAATTTTTCAAGATATGCTGGATGAAAATTATGCCAAACTTATCACCAAAACTGGAACATTAGGCTTAAGCGACCTTATTTTTGAACATACAAAAAAATCCTAAAGAAATATTTTCAGTTGCCGATAAAGATAATAAGAGATGGTTCATTTACTATTTCTTTGAAGAAAGCTTTGAAAACCGGAGAAATAAATTTCGGGAGGCAAATATCAGCTCGTATGCCCGGAGCTTAAAAATGACTTGGAGAATCGATCTAGTTGGCGGGAATTATTATCATTGTTTAAAAATAAAAAAACCCAGCTAATAACGATTCAAGTTTATACAAGAAAAAACCGATGAAGGAATAAGCAAAATTTTCCTTATTCGATGGTTGATTATTAATCTTGGAGGTTAATATGAAAATTGAAGGTCAATATCCCAAAGTTCCCGTGCAGGACAAAGGTTCGCCAAAGGGAAAAGAAAAAGGGGATGTTCAGATCGAAAAGAACAAACCGGCCGATATTAAAAAGACAAGTGCCGATCAGTTTGCAGTAAAAAAAATGCGTTCCAAAATGGAAACTGAACCGGATATGGATCTTGAGAAGGTTAAAGCCCTGAAAGAGAAAATAAAAAAGGGTGAATACCAAGTTGATCAAAAAAAGTTGGCTGCAAACCTGTTAAAAGATTCGTTATTGGAAGATATCTGACCAGTATTCAGGGGCAATATCGAGGTAAACAATAACAGCACCCATAGGGTGACAGTATACAATTATGCCTAAATAAATATTATGTTTATACAACAACTGATATCGAATCTTAAATCTCAAGCAGAAATGCACCTTGTTTTGCTGGAGGTGTTAAAGCAGGAAAACCAATTAAAAGCTTCCTGCAGCCTACCGGAATTAACCGAAATTCTCTCTACCAGGGATTTGGCTGCCGGACGCATTTTTGAATTAGAAAGAAATAGAATTCAGTTAATTAAATCATTTAAAAAGGAGAATAACACCGATAAGGATATCTCGTTGGAGGAGATAATAAAAAACTGCAACCCGAAAGAACAAAAAATATTGCAGGATTTAAAAGCTGAGTTAAAAACGCTCATCGCCAAAATTAAGTCTACAGTGAAAAAAAACGCTGAAAAAGCCATTGCCAGAATCACTTGTTTTACCGAAATCCAAGGTGCGCTGGATAAATCTTTTAAACAACATACAATATATTCGATAGACGGATCGGTCAAACAATCCAAAAATCCGTACACAGTTCGAAATCGATCTAAGTTCGCTTAATGTAGATATCAACTTTATTAGCAGTTTGCTGCTAAGCCAAGGTTTTTATGTCGCTATTTGGTAGTTTTGAAATTGGAAAAAAAGCACTCACCACATCACAGATGGGTCAGTCCGTCACCGGGCATAATATTGCCAATGTGGATACAGAGGGATTTTCTCGCCAGGAAATCACCCAGGAGGCTTCCAGACCAACCAGTGATGGGAAAGGAACAGGGGTTGAAGTTAAAGATGTCCGTCGTATGCAAGACGGATTTACAAAAGAAAAGGTGGTTGGTGAACAATCAAATGTAGGTACCTGGGATACCAAAGAAAAAATATTGATCGAAGCGGAAATCATTTTCACTGACTTGGAAGGAAAACGCCTCAGAGGATCAATGGACGAATTCTGGGGTGCCTGGAGCTCAGTAGCCAACGAACCGGAAAGTGGGACTTTACGAAAATCCCTGGTGACAAAAGCCGAAGATCTGGCCCAGGATTTTAGAATGTTTTACCAAAGATTGACCGATTTTAATGAAACACTCAACGGTAGAATCAAAAAAGAAATATTGGATATTAATGAAATAACCCGTGAAATCGCTTTAATAAACAAACAGGTTGAACAACTTGAAAATCGTAGGCTACCGGCTAACGATGCCAGGGATCAAAGAGAAGTATTATTACAAAAATTGGCCGATAAAATCGAGATACGTTGGTTTGAAAGCAAAACAGGAACCCTGGAGATTCAAGTACCTAATGGTCAGCACCTTGTTCATGGACGAACCAGTTATGATCTGCATCCTTACATGGCAGTAGAACAAAAAGGAAACATCAGAATAGGTCTGACCAATCCGCCCAGTATTAAAACCGACATTACGGATGTAGTGCAAGCAGGAAGCCTGAAAGAGGTCATTAACCAACGGGATCAGAACATTAAAAAATACCTGGATGAACTGGACGAATTGGTCAAGGAACTGGCATTTCGTGTGAATACCATTCACTCGGGCGGAACAGGAATCAACGGTATCAAATCCGATGAAACCAGTGCCTATGCCATGACTCCCAATAATATATCGAAGCCATTACCGTACCTGAAATCGGGTGCATTTGAGATCAAACTCTTAAACAAGGATGGGGATATAGAGGAGGTCATTAGTGTGAATCTGGAAGCTGGTGTCGACACCGTCGAAAGTGTGGTGGAAAAAATCAACAGAGCTGCCGGGGCTTACGAAATAACAAAAGAAGGAAAAGAAGTCCTTAAAGATATCAATAAACTAAAGGCCAGTTTAAATGAGGATGGAACCGTCACATTGATGGCGAGTATGGGAAAACAATACATTTATGGAGAGGATGAAACCAACATCCTGACCGTACTGGGATTGAACAGTTTTTTTCATCTAACCGATGGGGCCAAAGATATCTATGTCAATCCAGAATTTGTGGAAGATGAAATGAAAATTGTGGCCGGATCGAATCTTATTCCCGGAGACAACAAAATTGCCCTGAAAATTGCTGAGCTGCAATTTCAAACAACCATGAAAGACGAAACCATTTCATTTGATGAGTTTTACAACAGTCAAATAACGGATATCGGATTAAAGGTGCAAAATGCTCAAAAGGGTTTAGCCGCCCATGGTCAAATGCTGGAACAATACGAAGCACTTCGCGATTCTGTTTCTTCCGTTAATCTGGATGAGGAAATGACCAAGATGATCAAATATCAGAGGGCCTATGAATCATCTGCTAAATTCCTCAGCACAGTGGATCAGATGACTCAGACACTGGTGAATATGTAACCGGGGTTTTAGCTTTTAAACGTTTTTATCAACAAAATACCAAGCGATGCGAGTTACGGAACTGACAAAACATAATGCGGTTAATAAAAACCTGAATACTAATTCCGAAGAACTTCAGGATTTATTAATCAGTATGTCCAACGGCAAGGTATTGAACAAACCTTCCGATGACCCGGTTGGGGCGGCCAAGGTTCAAGATTTCCGTACATCTATTAATCATTCAAAAACCCTGGAAAAAAATATTAGTGCCGACAAAGTATGGTTAAACGCCAACGAAGAGACCATCAAACAAATCACTAATACACTTAAACATGTTAAAAAACTTGCTCTGGAAGGGGCAAACGGTGCCTCTACCCTGGAAAATCGTAGCACCCTGGCAAATGAAATCAAGCTGATTACCAAAGATCTGATTGATTTAGGAAATAAAAAAGAAGGTAAATTATACCTGTTTTCCGGCACCAAGACCTTTACCAAGCCGCTGGAAATGTGTCCCAAACTGATTGAACCGGAGGTTAAATTTTATGGAACACGGATAAAAAGTGCCGAGAAAATTATTCCCTTACATCAGGATAAACCGCTGAAAGGGATTCTACCTGGTGCGCTGACGATTTATCTTCATGAAACACCGGAATACAAGGCAGAAAACCAGGAGATTAAGGAAGAAAAAGTTAAAAAACCCAAAGTTGCAGAAGAAACCGATCAGACATCTAAGGGTGAAGAAGCTGCCAAGACCGAAGAGACAGTGGTAGAGCCTGTAGTTGAAGAAATGACCGAACCGGAAGAAGGGGAACAGCTACCCAAAAAAATTGTTATATTTTTAGACGGTACTGAATCGCTCAAACAGATTATCGAAAAAATTAATAAGGCCGCTATAGCCGAATGTAACTATGAAAAAGATCCCCATTCCGTCATCGGTTATAAAGCTAAAGTAACAGCAGAAATAGGGATCGATAACTCGATGTACCTGGACTCTGCCAAGGGAATTAACCTGAAATTCGGAAAAGATGATACCGGTTTTTTGAATCAAATGAAATTCAAAGTCATCGGATCATCCGGCGCCACTATCACTGGTTCAGAAGAGAACGCCGAAGTAAACACTGAAGAAATCGATCCAACAGCTATTTCAGAATTTGCCATTGATACCGGCGAATATAAAGCCACCTTTAACGGCTACTCCGAAGCTGAATACCAAGTGCGCGTAATTAAGGGAGGAACGTTTGGTATAGCACAGGTTATTATCAGTGATGATAACGGTAAAACCTGGTCTCAACCAAGTCATTTACAGCAGAAAATTGAAGTATTCAACCCAGACGGAAAAGCCAGTAATAAGATTGAATTGGAATTTGATGCCAAAGGAAATCCCTTTTTCAGGGAAGGATTGGAGTTTCAATTCAAGGGCAATGAGTTTATGAAATATAACGGAAATGACCAAATAAAAGAGGTCATTATTGATAATGGTATCAAAGTTGCTTTAAATATAACAGCAAGGCAACTATTTAAGAAGGAGCCCGATAATACGGAATCTGTCGATACCTTCGACATGCTCAACCGGCTATCAGAAGCGTTAGAAGATGACGACCAGAAGGCTGTTATGAAAAGCATCGGAGATATTGACAAGTCCATTAATCAAGTCCTGGTGAAGCGCAGCCAGGTTGGGTCGACATTCAGAGAGCTGGAATCCAGTGAACAGCGAATTCAGGAAAACATGGATTTTAAGGCCGATGAATTGTCACAGTTGGAAAACATAGACTTGGCAAAAGGCGCTGTTGATATGAATAAGGCGGAGTTAAAACATAAGGTATCTTTGGATGCCTCAGCCAGATTAATTCAACCTACATTAATTAATTTTTTACGATGACTCCATATCATGATGTTCCAGATGATTTTTAGTCACTAAGAGGCGTCATGATATGAGTTAAGAGGTGGCCATTTAAAAGGTTACCTTTTTCCAAAGTTCTTTCTTCACCATGGAGGGTGAAAATGCTCATCTTAACAAGGAAGTTAGGGGAAAGTATCACAATTGGAGATGATATAAAGATCCAGGTGCTGGAAATAAAGGGAAAACAAGTGAGACTTGGGATTCAAGCTCCCAAAAAGTACAGCATTCATCGAGAAGAGATTTATCAGCGAATTCAAGATGAAAATCGGCTGGCAGCTCAGCAAAGCCCTTTAAGTTTGAAAACCCTGACAGATATCTGGAAACGGAAAAAGTGAAGTCGATCTTATTCCCATTTCCAATATTAGTTTTTTCTGAAAATCGGGCTTAAGCCCGAAAACCTCCCAAGTTTTTGGGATAATTTCAACCAGAGGCAAAAAATGAGATTTGATACAACTCGTTTTGGTCAGATTGATGTAAAGTCAGAAGATATCATGATCTTCCCGGACGGACCTCTTGGATTCCCTGACTGTACTCGTTTTACATTCATTGATGAAGATAGAGCCGTACCGTTTCGTATGTTGCAATCATTGGACAATCCTTCTCTCGCTTTCGTTGTTGTTGATCCGCTAATCGCCCGTGCAGATTATCATTTTGATGTTACACTGGAAGACTTAAAAATGATAAAAACAGAGAACACGGAAAATCTGCTGGTTTACTGCATCGTAACCATGTCCAGAAATATACATGAGGTAACAGTTAACCTTCAGGGACCACTTGTTATCAATCCGGTTCAAAAACTTGGGCACCAGTTTGTCCTTGTGGATACTGAATATACAACACGTGAAAAACTGATTCAGAATACTGAAGAGGAAAACAAGATTGAACTGGAAACCCAGACAATGCCGGTCAAGTCAAAAGAATCACTACAAAAACAAGCCGTTTAACTTCGGGGGAAACCCAGCTATCTGGGGACTCCCTGGAGTTTAATCGACATGTTGATGATCATGCATCAAGCATTGATTATCAACCAACTTACTTTATTGATATAATATAGTTATTTGTCAAAAAGGTTTTGTGATTCCCGGCTATCTGCTGCATGCCTTAAGAATCTTCAGACCGGAGGATAAAGCTTACACAGTATCTGCAACTGTTTCAAAACACTTGTTTTTGTATCAGTTCAACTTAAAAATGATTGTGGGAAAAACGGTTTGAAAGGACGTTTCGGAGTAAGTCTAATCTATCTATATCGTACTTTTACATCAATAATCCCCTGTTGCACAATCCATCCTTATTTGTTAGTGCTGTAGCGGGAAACATATAGATATTGTTGCTATAGACGAATGCGAAGAATACGATGAGCCTTCTTTGCGACATTGAACATACTCATGGTTTTAAACAGAATACGGTCTCTAATTCCAAGTGTGGCGATATCCTGAGAGTCGGTGAAATACCATTCATCAAGTAACTCCATTCCTGAATCCCACTCCTTGATTTGACTCGTGTTGTCTATCCCCCAGTGGATGCACGCTCCCGTCTTTTTAATTGACGGGTGACGGTTCGCGCCTTTGGCTGTCAAACGACTATACGCGTCGAAAGCGATCTCGCTGCCCGGTAAACGATTCCGTAAGTTGAGAAATAGACGCTTCACTTCGTCTTCGCGTAAATACATCAATAGTCCCTCAGCCACTATAAAGGCCGAATTATCAGTAACCGGCACTCGCTCTAGCCAACCTTGTTCAGTTACCGATGACTCGATCATATGATAGTTAGACGTCTCATTGTAAAATTGACGACGTAATTTGATTACTTCCGGATAATCAATGTCCAACCATGAACCTTTATTGAATCCGACACGTAAAAAACGACTATCCAGACCGCATCCCAAGTGCAATACCAAAGGATTTTTAGTACGAAGCAGGTAATCACTAACGTAGGAATCGAGTTTCTTAGCTCGAATTGCTAGCGTAATAAGTGTTTGCCTTGGAATTTTCAAATCCTCGAAGTTATAGTCAATGTGTTGAAGGATTTCCTCAGCTTTTGGATCGAAAAGGATCTGGTGCGATCTCTGACTTTCAACAGCTTTGCTGAATAGAGGAACGAGAAGGGTTTCTTTTTCCTCTGTCAGTTTTATTTTTTGCTTTTCCACTTTTTCCCTGTGAATGTTCTCATTTAATGTCGCCGCTAATAACATAAATTCTGATTCTATAATGCGTTTTTTAAACATTGGTTCAACCATTTGATTTCATCCGATATGGATGAAATCACATCAGTTTGTTTATCGGGCAATATGGAAAACGTATAGGTTTCAATTTCGAGTATTCTGCCGTTTGTTGCAACTTTACGGAAAAAGTCTTTATCCAGCAAATCTCTTGTTGATTCCAATGGAGGCAGTGGTTCGGTGTAGAGAGGAATGTGGAAATGGGTCCGGGTTTCTCCCTGGATAGATGATTTAAGAGCGGGTTTTAAATCATTAAAAAAATGAAAATCTCCATTTTCTTCCAAGATTGTTGTTTGATGTAGATAGGTGACCTCATTAAATTTCCTGAGGGTTGACCTGTTAATACCTTTTTGTAGTTTTAATGCAGCTGAAATCTGAATTTTATCAATGGAATACCCCTGATTTTCTACCATATCAAAGAAATCAATGGGTTTTTCGAACATGACCGCACAGTGACAAGTGTCAAGGCAAATTCCAATATATTCTCGTGCATTGGGGATTCTAAGGGAAAGCTCCTGTAAAAAATCTTTTGAATTGGAGATTCTGTCCAATACGCATCCCGGTTCCGGTTCCAAAAGCAATCTAAAATGAAGTCCTTTTTGTTCTTTTATTTTGTGCAGAAAAACGCACATTTTTTTAAGATTTATCCAGACACTATCCGAGTATTTGTTTCCGTATGAGATTGGTACGGTCGAAACCGGAATTATTCCCTGAGTCAATGAAAGATTTGATGCAAATTCAATGACACGACAAGTATACTCAAATCTTTTATCGTCAGTCCAATCAGGGAAGTACACATTTTCTTTGATTCTTTTTTCATGAAACTGTCCTTGGGGAAAGGCATTTAGGGTACAGATATACTGATTATTCCTTGCCATAACTCTTCCAATCCTGTCTCTGTCTGCTTGAGAGCTTTTCTCAAGAAGGTCTATGGGGAACCACAACCCCAGTGGAATGGTAATTTGATCGGGTTGTGTTCTTTCTACAATTTGGGGAATTTTTTCATTAAGAAGGATTAACAGGTTTTGAACATCATATGCAGGAAAGACGTTCATGCAGTAAGTTACAGTGTAATTTTCGGAGACATACATTATGTTTCCCCTATTTTGCCAGCCAGGATTTCCAGTTTATCTAATGCCGATGCAAGCGTGTCTTCTGACAGGGAGTTAATTTCAGTCTGATTACCTATTCCGTTGGGCATCACCAAAGTCAATTTTCCGCCTATATGTTGTTGAAATGACTTCAGGGCCGACATCAAAAGCAGCTTGTTGTTTTTTTTAAGCCGGAGTGCATTATGCCACACTGGTAATCCACATTTATAAAGTGCTGTTATGATTTTTTCCGCCTCGTATTCGTAAATTAAATCCAACAAAGTACTGATTTGCAGATCCAGACATATTCCTATTGAAACCGCTTCTCCATGGTTCAGGTTGTTAAGGGTGGCTTCTTCCAGGTGGTGAGCACTCCAATGTCCAAAATCAAGGGGCCGTAAAGACGTTTTTTCAAAGGGATCACCGGTAGATTCGATGTGATTGAGATGCAGCAATGCGCATCGGTGAACAAGCTGCTCCATGTCGGATTGAGATCTCCTGGCTGCTTTATCGGCGTTTCCGGTGAGCCATTCAAGAAAAGTACGATCTTTTAGGATTGCCACTTTGAAAGCTTCACTGATACCGGCTCTGTAATAACGATCAGGAAGAGTGTTCAGGAAATTGAAGTCAACAATGACACCTTCCGGCGGGGTGAAAGCACCAAGGAAATTCTTGTGACCAAGATAGTTAATGCCGTTTTTAACTCCCATCCCCGAATCATTTTGAGATAAAACAGTAGAGGGGATGCGAATGTGTCTGATTCCTCTATGAACAATAGAACAGACAAATCCGACAGTATCAAGGACAGCACCGCCTCCTATTGCGATGATATAGGAATGACGACACATCCCTGAATTCTGGATAATTTTAATCATCTGTTTGAGATGTACTGTATTATTTTTTATCTCTTCTCCACCCGGAACTGCGAATACAGTCTCAGACAATCCATTGTACTTGTGAGTTATAAAGTATTTTTTAATCTTGTCGGTTATATCCGGATTTGTTTCCAATAATCTACTGTCAACAAAACAAAGTACATTGGCCCCGGTAGGGACCAGTTCTGTAAATGACTGATTATCGGTAGTAAACACATTTCTTGTAAAGATAACTTTCTGAAGAAATCTCAGGTGTAATTTCTGAGTGTATCGCCCTGTAGGTTCATAGTTATTTGTTTTCATTCCGTCCATTTTAGCGCAATGTTATTGATCATGCTGTAGATATCGGTATCCTCATTAATCAGATTGGAATACAGAGCAAATGGATTTCTTCCGCCACCGTGTGTTCCCTTTATCTTTTCATTGTTTGAAGAGGTGGAAGGTGGAGGAAATCCAAAAAACAGTTCTGCCGGATCGAAACCGGGTTTATTGTGAATATCCATGTGTGTTGCATATTCTGGTTGTTGAGACTTCTTTTCCCACCAGGGGTAGGCAAACCACATTCCCTGGGCTGCTTTCAAAACTATTTCCCCGCATTTTTTGTGTTTTAGCCCCGCTTTTTCAAGTTCATCACCGACTAAAACCTCCTCTATTCCCGGAGTATTTGCATATATTTTGATCAGTTCCTTTATACAGGATCGATCGCAGTATATATGGCAAATCTGGTGATCACACAAAGCAAATGCCGGTGTGTAAAAAAAATCGGGATAAAGCATTCCCTCAATATTCCTCAGTTTTAAAAAACCATATTGTTTTAAAATTTTGTTGGGATATAAAACACCTTTTACATCCTCAATGGCGGAATCACCGAAAAGAACAACTTTATAACCAAGTGATATGGCATCATTCAACATGGGTTGGACAAGCTCCCTGAATTCAATCGCACTCTTTTGTGATTTTTTATGCTGAGTACCATATTTTTGCAGGGCATAATCCAGATGCGGGATGTAGGTATATAAAAAATCGGGTGATGTTTCTTTTAGAATAATTGATGTGGCCGAAGCGATCCATTTTGATGATTGTATTCCTGCCAGTGGCCCCCAGTACTTAAACAGAGGAAATTTCCCCAGCCTGGTTCTCATATTATCCCTAAGTTCCGCAGGAATTGTTAAACTATCCAGAATCATACCGCCGTGGTGCTTATGAATTGGTTGCGGAGAAAAAACCAATTCAATATCCTCTCCAAGGGATTGTTGAACAAATGTGATTCCCACGGTTTTTCCTTTTTCCCTGCCCTTTTGAAACCATCGCTCTCCTGAAACCAGTCTGCTGGATTGTTCCCAGAAATAGGTTTTTCGAAGATCACGGTCGAAATAACCATTACATATCATGCCATGATGCGAAGGTTCTTTCCCTGTTTTTATGGTTGCCTGCACTGTGCAGGTCACATCAGGAAAGATAGGTTCCAATTTCCTCAAGGGCATATCCAGAAGATAATCACCCATGTTTTCAAGGCTGAACTGATATCCCAGTGCAGCACATTCGACAAATAGTAGTTTCATGTCAACTGCCTTTAAATGTTTTGGCGGTGAAACTTGAGAAGGGATAGAGCGCCCACAGCATTATGCCTTCTAAGTTTCCAACAACCAAAAGAGCTGCTCCCTGAAAAAAAAGAACAGCACCGATACTTTTTCCAATATACATTTGGATTTTTTCCGGTTCCTTGGACTTTTTTATTCGAAAGGAAAAATATAATGAGATAAAAACTGCCGGAAGGCTCCAAAGCAATGCATAAATAGAGATCCCGGAATAGATATTGAGTGTGCTCAAACAGAAAAAGACTGTCAGAGGCAAAATAATATGAATGGGAAAAGAAGGGGCACGTCGGGTTTCATTATGCGCCGCTGCGGATATAATCCAGATGTATAAAAAAATACCAGCTGAATAAATCAAGGGGGTTAACACTGTTTTATCGGATATCAGGAAAAAAGAGACAGGAATAAGGGCCCTGCATGAAGCAACGGTTGTCCAGCCAAGAGGAGGTATTTTCCTGGCAGCAAGATTGTAAATCAGGGTCAAAATTATAATCAGGACTGTGACGGCAAAAAACTCACTTGATCCATCAATAAGGAAAGAGAAAACCAAGCTGGAAACATAACATATAAATGCAACAGTTGTTGCACTGGATTTGGAAATTCTTCCTGACGGTAGCGGACGCCAGCTTCTTTCCCTACGGTCCTCTTCATAATCCGCAATATCGTTTACAATTAATCCTCCTATGTAGATCAAGAGAAAAACAAATCCGGCAGCGGTCACGGTTTTTAAGGAAATACCGACCAGAAGCCCCCCCACTATTGCTTCGCCTGGTATAGTAAAGAGATTAGGGAGTCTGAACAATTGCAGCCAGGCGAATGTCTGATTTTTGATTGTCATCTCTGGTAAGCGCTGACGGGTACTGGTTCCAATTCAAAATCAGGTTTCCAGTTAGGAGAGTGAGAATACAGGGTCATGGGATTCTGGTAAAAAATGGCCCTCAGGGAGTCTTTTGAATGCCCTTCTTTCTGCATATATTCCATTGTTTTGGGTAGGGCTAGTGGATCTGAGACTCCCCAGTCTGCGGAGCCGGAGACAATCATTTTATCATATCCAAATTTTTTGATCAGTTCGGATACTCTATGTGGATTTAGTTTTGAGTATGGATACACTGTCAATCCGGTATAACAACCGGAATCTCTGGCAATAGCCATAGTCTCTTCCGTGTTGTGGTCGATTAATATTCTGTTTTGTTCAACACCGGTTTCTTTGATAGTGTCGATGATAATTTGAATACCTCTTAGTTTATTAAAATGTGGAAGGTGAATCACCACCGGCATTTCTCTTTCTTCAGCCATAAGCAACTGTTTTCTGAAAGCGTATATTTCGTTTTCATTGATTTCGTTCAGGCCGATCTCACCTAAAGCTACACATCTTTCATGATCAAGATATTCACCAATTCCATCCAATACTTCATCCACCAGTTTCCTGTTGTCGGATTCCTTGGGATTCACTGCAATGGCGGCAAAATGGTCGATTCCGAATCTTTTTAATCTTACAGTTTCAAATTCCAGAATGAGGCGAAAATAGTCAAAAAATGTCCCGGCATATCTTCTATCGGTCCCCAACCAGAAAGAAGGCTCGACAACTGCTTTGATATTCGCTGCATACATATTCTGAAAATCATCTGTTGTTCTTGAAAATGTATGGATGTGAGGTTCAATCATTATCATCGACAAACTCCTTCTGAAACAGTTCTTTATTTGCCTCTTGCCAAGGTTTGAGGCTCTTATTAATTAAAAAAAACGCTAAATGTTGAAACAGCATAATACAACGGTTGGTTATATGAAAATCTCAAATTGTGAAAATGAATGATTACTGGCAAAACCATGGATGAGATTTTACGTTAACCGAGTCTTAATGCGGAGCGTTTTCAGCCTTCCTATTTTGTTCAGGATTTATTTTATACATGATCGATCCTAAAATCAGTCAATTGGTGGCTTTCCAATTGTCAAAGTGTCCTTAGTATGTAATTTATCTACACAGTAAATAACTGGTCTAATGTTCGATCAGAAGCTGAAAAATTTATAAAAAAGACTTAAAACAGGGGTTATAGAATGCATGTAGTTGTTGGTTTAATAACGGCGTTAGCTGGTCTAATATGGGCACTGAACAGGTTGCAGAACTCAGGAGTTGATTTAAATTCTTTTAATCCATTTACTTGGTATCGACGTCATCAGTGGAAGAAAAAACTCAATCGAAATCCCTTATACAATTTATCCAGTTCAATGGAAGTCGGTTCTGTCCTCATATTTGGGATGGCGAAACTATCGGGAGAAATTACGCGGGAAACAAAACAAGAAATCATGAAGATCTACGGTGACACCTTCAACTTATCCGAACAGGATGCATCTGATCTTTATTCCCATTCATCTTTTCTGACAAGAGATATAGCTGATCTACCCAGGGTTGCCAAAAGAATCATTTCTGAAAGCAAAGACCCTTTTACAGATGCACAAGTGCAGTCACTTGTAGGTATTCTTGAGAAGGTGGCTAAAATAGAAAGTGAGCCTAATAAGATGCAAATGGATTATCTGGAAGTCATTAAACGGACGGCGCAACCTTCTAAAAAGGTGAATTGGTAATGTTTCTCATTTGATTTCATAAGTGCTACCAAAAAGTTGTTCCGTACTCCTTTTTACATCGTTAGGTACTGAAACCTACCATCTGGTGCGAATACGTTTCTCTGTTTAAATCTCATATAGGGCCTGGTTCTATAAGAAATATTAATCCACTTGTATATCGAAAATGCCAGTTTAAACGGGTGGGCGATGTTGAACCTCATTTGGTGATATCATCATATACGCCAGCCTGTACATCTTTGAAATACTGATCGTATTTTCCACTTGATCTTAATTGTTCCAGACCTTTATTGAATAGTGTTAACATTCGTTTATTTCGTTGAATGGTTTTGACAAATAGCAAGCACGATTTACCAACATGAATCGGTTTGGGATGATAGGTAAGCTGCATCGCTTCACTCGGTGTAAAATCCCTATTTAGCAGACTATATGCCACTTCTGGTGAAACTGGAAACAGTTTGATTCGTCCTATCAGCAATTTTCTGAGATTCATCTGATCAGAAGGCACTTTTTCAAGATTAAACTTACCGATTTTTTTATTTTCCTCCAGTATTTTTGTGACAGTATATCCTATAGTTGTTCCGATGTTTAATTCTTTTAAATCCGACCATTTATTCCAGTCAAATTTATAGCTTTTCAAATGAAAAAAAACCTCCTTGATTTGGATTATAAGATCACTGTGATAGAAATCTTTCTCCCGATCAACATGATAGTACCAAAATGAAGACGCATCCCAATTCCCGATTCGAGTATACATAAAAGCGCGTCTCCAAGGAAAAAATCCGTATTCAACCTTAATCCCTTGCAAAGCGAAAGCTTCTGTTACAATCCTGGAAACCAGTCCATAATATCTTAATTTTTCAGATGAATAAGGAGGAAATTCCCCCGTAGCGATGCGGATGATTTCTTCAGAATATGCCCGGGTTGATGAAATCAGTAATATTAAAAATAGAATCATAAAGCGATTCATATTTTGCTCCATAATGATTTACTTGCTTATAACAAGTAATCTTAGGAAAGTTTCCCCTGTTTAAAATAAGTTTGTCTCCGGCATACAGAGTTCATATAAGCAGGTTTCCGAGGGATTTTTACTTTTTTGGACTCATTCAAATGAAATGCAAAATTAAACTTTGTTTATATTAGCACAAAATCACTGGAATATCCAGAAATCTGTCAATTGAGCGACAATGTCTCACCAGCTTTCATCCTGAAAAGGCTGCGACGAAGGCTCTCTCAGGACTGGAAGCATAAAGGTTATCCTGAAAAATGGTTGCTGTAACCCCTGAATAATCAGTGATTAGATATTTATCTGGAATCGCGGAGATTCTTCATGTCGCCTTAGGCTCTATTCAAAATGACAATACCAGATAAACAAACCTTTTTTCATACGATTGTCCTGGTATAAAAGTACTATTCGGTTGATTTTTCCACATGATATGAAACACTGGCGTTTTCATGCATGAATGTGAAAAGGAGCTAGCTATAAGTGAATTCAGATTTCTAATAAGGAGGCGGTATGGGAAGATTTTTTTCAAACAAACAGTTTATTGGCATTATTCTGGTTTTATTTTCAACGGTGCTAATGAGCTGTACAGGAATAAAAACGACTACAACAAAAAGCACCAGTCAAAGTCGTGTTTCCATTATCATTGCTGAAACCAGCGATGTTCACGGTGCGTTATTCCCTTGGGATTTCATCGAAAATCGAGAGTCAAAAACATCTCTGGCCCAAGTACACTCCTGGGTGAAGGAGCAACGAGCTGCCGATAAAAATATCATTTTGGTTGACAACGGCGACATTCTTCAGGGACAGCCCACTGTTTATTATTCGAATTTCGAAAATGTTGACGACATTCATATTGCAGCCAAGGTGATGAATTATATGGGGTATGTATCCAGCACGATAGGAAATCATGATATTGAAGCCGGGCATCCCGTATACGATAAAATCGTCAAAGAATTTAATTTTGATTGGCTGGCGGCCAACACCATAAATCAAAAAACAGGAAAGCCCTATTTTAAACCCTATTCTGTCACCTATCAAAAGGACATTAAAGTAGCGATTTTGGGGCTAGTAACACCCAAAATTCCAAGTTGGTTGCCGGAAAACATCTGGAAAGGGATGGAATTTGAAGATATGATCGTCAATGCCAAAAAATGGATGAAAATCATCCGTAAAGAAGAAAATCCCGATATAATCATCGGCGTGTTCCATGCCGGTGCAGACTATACTTACGGAGGCTCCGCAGCAGACATGCCAAAAAATGAAAATGCATCTAAACTGGTGGCCATGCAGATTCCTGGATTTGATGCGGTTTTTGTTGGTCATGATCACAAAGGATGGAATACAAAAACAGACAACGGTGTATTGTTAATGGGTGCTTTGAATGCTGCTAAAACGGTGGCCGTAGCCAAGATAGACCTGGTTTGGAACGAAGAAAAGCAGACCTGGGATAAAACAACATCCGGTGAAATAGTTGATGTTTCAACATATCAACCAGATGCTGAATACATGGATCGATTCTCGGTTAATATTGATGAAATCAAACAATATGTCTCAAAAAAAGTAGGATCTTTTACCGAATCAATTTCAACCCGCGAAGCCATGTTTGGGGACTCACCGTTTGTTGACCTGATTCATCGTATCCAACTGGATATAACCGATGCGGATGTTTCCTTTGCCGCTCCCTTGAGTTTTGATAAAACCATTCACAGCGGTGATGTTTTTGTACGGGATATGTTCAAACTCTATAAGTACGAGAACCTTTTATACACCATGCAACTGACCGGTTTGGAGATTAAAAACTTTCTTGAATACTCCTATGGATTGTGGTTCAACCAGATGAAAAACAGCAATGATCATCTGATCAATTTCAAAAAAGATGGAAGTGGAAATTTGCAGAAATCCGCCAGAACCGGTTCTTATGAAACAACTGCCCGATATTATAATTACGATTCCGCAGCCGGCATAAAATATACAGTGGACGTTTCCAAACCGGTAGGTGAAAGAGTTATTATCCATTCCATGGCAGACGGCAGTCGGTTTGATTTGAGTAAAAAATACAAAGTGGCCATCAATTCGTACCGTGGCAACGGTGGTGGCGGACACTTGACAAAAGGTGCCGGAATATCAAAAAACGATCTGTCGAAGCGTATGCTTTCATCAACGATTAAGGACCTTCGATATTATCTGATGAAATGGATCGAAGAGCAGGGGACTGTTGAACCCAAAGCATTCGGCAATTGGAGTGTGGCTCCTGTCGATTGGTGGAAAAAAGCCCAAAAAACGGATCATCAATTGCTGTACGGGATGAAATAGTCAAATTTTAGGAAAGATAGCATAGAGCATGCTACCCTTTACCCAATGTTATGATGAAATCAGGGTAATTGCACAAGAATTACCCACGAGCAGTCATTCTGACGAACCAGTCATTGACCTGAGGAACTCCGGGTAAATGATTTCGTTGAAATGATAGAGATTCTTAAAATCAAAGTTGCAATTTTAGTTTCTCACACTGCGAGCCGTGCAATTCAATTAACACTCAATCAGCTGCCGATTCAAAGTGGTTCATTTTTACATGATCATCTGTTTGAGCAGTTTGATCCATCAAAGTATTCATGTTTGCTCCTGCATATAATGTCAATTCATGAGCCTGATTTCATTTTTCATCTAAAGAGTTCAGGATCTGTTTAAACAGAGGTTCATCCTGGGGAGGTAGTTTTAGATTTATTTTGGGTATTTCGAGTAGAACCGAATCAGTTACAGATTTATATGTTCTATTCGAATCTGTTTGATAATCCAGACATTCAAAAAAGTCCTCCACACCCATTTTTTGGCAAATCGCCGGTTCTTGATTCGGAAATTTTTCTTCTTTTTCAACCACTCCTTCTACAATAATAAAAAATGAATTATTATTACCTTCCCAAGGAGTAATTTGCTCACCAGCAGCAAATTGTTTTTCCCTGATTTGTCCGTTCAGCCATGATTTTCCTGCTTCTGAAAACTGTTGGAACAGGTTTATATTGTTAATGGCCGGTAATGATCGAATATTATTTATCTCCGATACAACCGGGGCTGTCGTCATTCTTATTTCCTGTCGTTTGATCAGTGGAACAATGCCAGCTCGATTCAGATGAATATAGATACGCTTCCACACATTCCTGGTATAGGTGATGCGACACCCATATTCATTAATATAAAATGCAACTGCATATTCAGCCGACCAATCTGTAAATCGGCTGAACGATACAGTGGGTTGAGGAAGTGTTAAAACACCTTCGGCTGATATTACAGCATCCATCAATATTTTCTGAACCCGTTCAAATCGATGTATCGGGTCAACATGAACGTTAAAGCACATGGAGCAATTGCGGTTGGGATAGTTAAAATTCAGAATAACCGATTCGGAAGCCAATGAATTGGGAATGTTTAATATACAGCCATCCCTGGTTCTAATGTGGGTTGATCTCCAGGTAATATCCATCACCTTTCCTTCATCAAATGAACCGATTTTTACCCAATCGTTAAGTCGAAACGGGGTTTCAAGATTGATGGCGATACCGGAAAATATATTGGAAATATTGATTTGAATGGCCAAGCCAATAATCATGGCAATCAACCCGGAGGTAGCCAAAATGCTGGTTAATTTCTGATCAAATACAAAAGCCACAATCCCGAAAAATGCGAAGAGAAAAATAATAAATCCAATGAACCGTTTTACCAGAGTGGGAATTTCCCGTTCTGTTTTCTTTTCCAGCGTATCCAGTAGGAGCCGTTTAATAGCCGAATTTAGAATAAATGCCGGTACGATCCACCACAGGATATCAAATAGGGTGATAAAATATTGTATATAGTATGAGTCCACCATTTGCCCGACTACGTAGATTAAAGCCATCTCGCTTGATAAAAGCAGCATAAGAACAAATACTACTTCCATTAGCCAGATTTTGTTTGCTCCGAATTTTTCCACCCTGTTTTTTATCAGATACAGTAGAATGAGAAAAGCAAGGCAAACAATAGTTAACACATTGATATGATTAACCGGGAAAATACCCCTTAATGAAACGGTCTTTTGATCAATATAAACTGCTGCATTCAGGCCGGAATATTCGATGGTATCCGACAGTATATTTAAAAAACGGGGATTTCCTAATGAATTATTTTTAATGGTTTCCTGGGAATATCTGATTTGACTGATGGTATAATCCTGTTCTTCGGAAAGCACACGATTTTCTCTCATCCTTTCCATTGTGGATTGACCGTTAATTGTTCCCATGCCCAATTCGTCAACAACATAAACCAGATTTTGGCGGATAATATTGCGGTTACGAAACCCCATTCCAACCATATGTCGGCCAAACACATAATTTCCCGGTAAAAAATCCATTTTGAACCTATCGTTTACACGATAGGTACTATAACTGATTCGATCATTGACGACAGTTTCAACAGGATTTCCCAGCCTGATGTCATTCATACTGTTAAGGAACTTGATATCACTAACATTCCCCTCACCCTGATATCTGAACCACAGGAGGAAGTCCAGTTGACACGTCATGGCCTTAAAATCCATTTCTGAAATTTTATAAAATTCAATCCCGGTGTAAACCACATTGGTTTTATACATGTATCCACCGTTAATGGCCAGAACCTGCTCTTTTTCCAAAGCATGTTGAAGATCCGGGATCTCTTCAGCAAAACGAATAGCCTGAATCTGGACCAGGGCCGAAATGATTTTTCTGTTTTTAAACACCCCCATAAAAAACGGTTTGGATGAATCCCCCTGTTGATCAAAATAGTTAAATCCTGTGATACCTTCCACGGATTGATCTTTGGTTAAACCGGCCAGATAATCCCTGATTCTTCTTCTATCCTCTGTAATAGTTCCGGGTTTGGCTTCAATTTTGGTTTCTTTAAGAGCTTCAACGATTATCAGGGCTGTTTCGTAGGCAAATGCCGCCCGCCAATCTGCATCTTCATTATATGTTTTTAAGTATTCTTCCTGAAACTTCCGGACTTTTTCTCCAGCACTGTCAAAAACCAGGGGAGAAACCACATAGATGCCGTTTGAATAGAATCCCGGACTCAATTTTTCTTTGGGATATTGACTAAACCCCTCGGAAAATGATTTGGAAGCAAGAGAATCGGGACCGATAATGGTGTTTTTTAATCCGGCATCTTTTATCCTTTTTACCAGTTTAATTCCCTCCGGTGCGTGGACAGCCAAGAAGATAATATTATTGTGTTTTTGGTTCGAGAGTTTGCCAACAATGTTCTCAATTTCTTGATCAGAAGATTTGTTTCCGGTTTTTATTTCCCAAACATTTTTGACAGCGATATCCCGTTCTTTTAGGTTTTCTTCAAATACATCAGCTAAATACGATCCATAAGCTAAATCCTCATGAATAATGACCACCGAATCTTCTTTTAAGACCGACTTAACATAATCAGCCAATTGTTGAGCCTGGGATCGATTGTTATAAACAACTCTAAAAAACCAGTCGTTATCCAATGTCACTTTTACATCAGTGGAACTGGGGGTAACAGCCGGTATCTCATGGACCTTATAAACCTGACCGGCATTTATGGAGCAAGAGCTGTAATTATGACCAATAACAGCCACTGCTTTGTTTTCGTTAACCACCTGGCGGGCTTTTTCAGCTGCAATATGGGGATCGTTTTGATCGTCATAAATATCCAGCACGATCTTTTTACCGTTAACGCCCCCTTTTTTATTGATTTTATCCAGATATAAATTGACTCCCTGAAGATGATGACGGCCATTGACCGGACTCTGGCCGGTTAACGGACCGACCAAAGCAATATGAATTTTATCTTCATGTTGATAATAGCGGACGCCCCCTGTCACCACTGAACATAAGAGCAGTATTCCGATAAAAAGCATCTTATGATATCGTCGTTTCATGGTTCTAATTCTCCATAATTTGTCTTCGTTTTTTCCCGTTCCAAAGATTACAGCGGTCATTTTTCCCAATATAGAGTTAAATATCATGTTGCGGTATCATCATATATATTATATGCGGCGGCACACGTTACATAAACATTATTAGAAGAGCGAAGGGTAGTAGTTATGATTATATTAGCCAAGAACATATAACTTCTTTTTTTTGCCATTTGTGGATTTAGTTGTTAATCAAATTATGAAGACGTTTTTAATGTTTTTAATTTTCCGGTTAGATTTTCAATAATCCTATCCATAATAGTAAATAATACATCAACGTTATAGCCCATCAAAAAAGCAATGGCCAGAGGAGACAACGAACTGACAAAGCTGACGTCGTCGGGTTTTAAAAACCAACCGATGGCCATACCAGCCAAGGCACCGAGGGATAACCTTAATCCGTAGCGTATGGCGGAATCCCTGGTAAATGTCAGGTTTCTAATTTCAAGGGAAAGGGTCCTCAGTACAAAGGTTGTCGCCCCCAGCAAGCCATACAGCAGCGGCAGTAAATATATCTGCAAGGCTCTCAAGATAAACCCCGCCGACAACTCGGTTAGAAACATCTTATTTCGTGCAATATCCAGGGCATGTTTCAATTTTTCCGCTTCAATCAGATCCTTCACCTCTGATTCTCTTTCCAACTCTTTCATTTTCATGTCATGTTTGTATTGCACGTATTGCGTAACCTTGCCTTCAAATTGGTTTTTACCCAAAAGGCATTGCCACACCCTGCTCCAACCAAGAAGTAGCTCGTAATTAGCGTCCAGAGTTTGATTCAGAACCTCCAGTTTTGATTCCACCTTAAGTTTCTGGGGATTATTTTCACTATCTTTGGCATTGTTTTGGATAACCCTGATCTGTTCCAGTTCCAGGACGGTTTTTTCCCGTTGTTCAAAAATAGACCGCAGATTCTCTTTTAGATCGGACCCGATTACCCAATAAACCTGGGCAAAAAGCAAAATCACCATGCATAACATAGCCAATACTCTATAAAACCTCACGGCATGAGTGGCAACAGTCTGTTTATTTTTTTTCCGGGATGGATTGCTATGATCACAAGTCGGGACAATGGATTTTAAACTCTGGATACTGACCGGGTTGATCTGTGCTGTTAACTTATCCAGCATGGTCCAAAAAGCAATTTCAGCCTCCACTGTCCATAAATCCTCCTCCAGCAGATATTTTGATCGAACAATCACCTTCAGGGCTTTTTCATCCATTTTAATCACCCCTTGATTGGCCACATACGTGATCAGATGCTGGGCCTCCTGAATGGTCTGTTTTACCTCTTCGGAAACCAGGTCTCCGGGAATTCGTTGGTGAATGTCCATACTTTTTTCTAAATTAGTAGCCATTGAATACTCCTGATTTTATTAAAATTTCATCAAAAGCTTCTGTGTCTTATGCTTTTTAAACCACCATAATGAGTATATGTTTCCGTAAGCATACCGAGTTTCACCTTTCCAAATCCACTGCTTGACTTTTCTCCACAGATATAACAATTACAGAAATGTGACATTACAGGAATATCACGATAATCATCAGATCTTACTATAGCCAAAACCACATACCAAAAACCCTCCACTTGAAACAGAATGGTTCATTACTTACCCCTTTGTATTTATTTATCAAAACTACATGGTTCTGCCTTCTTTGCTGTACTCTCTTTGGATACCGATGAGCAGATCTTTATCCGAAATTGTATTGGACCGACGTTTTATTGCCATCAAAGTGCAATATCGAATGACGTTGACAATGGCACCGCCGGCCAATTTGTATTTCTCTGAAATGTTATCCAGGTCGATGTTGTTTTCCAATTCCGATATCGAGCTTAAGGCGCTCCATAATTTATATCGCTCCTTTTTTTCCGGCATGGGAAAATAAACAGTGGATTGAAACCGGCGAGTAAAGGCTTCATCCAGATTTGATCTTACATTATTACTGGCCAGAATCAACACATTGGAACAGTCTTCCAGACGTTGAAGGAAGTATGAAGTTCCAGCATACCTGTCGTGAACATCACTGACCTGGGTTCGTTTTCCAAACAGGGAATCCGCCTCATCAAAAAAGAGAATCCAGTTTTTTTGTTCCGCTTGCATAAATATCCGTTCCAGTTTTTTTTCCGTCTCCCCGATATACCTGGAAATGATCTGTGACAGGTCAATACGGTAAACCGGTCGAGTCGACAGTTTTCCCAGCAGACTGGCTGTCAGACTTTTTCCTGTTCCGGGCGGACCGTAAAACAAGACACGATAACCGGGCCGGATGTGTTTATTTATATCCCAGTTATCCAGTAGTTCATCGCCATAAGTTAACCAGGCTCTCAACTCCATCAACTGATCGTACGTATCCGGCGAAAGTACCAAGTCGTCCCATTCCATCATGGTTTCCATTTTTACAGCTGGGAAATCGGTACTGAATTCCGTTTCACTATCTTGCCCCGTTGTAAAGTAACTAAAAGTATCCCGAGATAGACGCAGGGGAGAACTGGTAAAAGGCTCGTACTTGTTTGAGGTGTCTAAATCAAGAATTGCCTGTCTTCTAAAAGGATGGTGCCGATCAAAAAATGTACTGGCTGAAAACTGGGAAACCAGATCATCACCTGCCAAAATAAAAAGAGCAGTTTGAATAGTTGGAATAAACCCGGCATGTCGATTGTCGACAACCCCTCCGAATTCAGTAAATCCCCGATTATACATTTTGTTTTTGGAAAATAATATATCCAGGAGTTGAGGACGTACCTCTGATGCCAGAGCTAACATCAGAACAATTCGTTCCGACGGAGAAAACCCATATTTTTTTATAAATGTACCATACCAGGTGTCGGAGATTTCAAGACGGGGTGGGAAAAATTCCAGCATTTTTTCCTGATGTTCCGGATTAAAATAATCCTGAATTCTTTTGTTCAGAACAAAACCGAACCAATTAAGTTCTTGATCAAGAATTTTTGCATTTTTATCAGCATCCATCCGATGATTCCCGGAATGTTTTATGTTTATCCTAAATTGAATATCTGAAATCAGCGCCCTCCATGACAGGTATTAGATATTAACAATTATACCAAAATAATATATTTTATTGTCAAATATTATTATTGATCCATCCGGATTGGGAAGAGATGGCAATAACGGAATGTTTCCTTCACCTCCGGCCAATACGAGTTTTCGATATCCGTTCAACCGCAAGGAACTGCTTCCATGGATACAAATGAAATTTCATTGCCTAAAATTTTTTTAATATTTTGTTTTTCATAATTTTTAAAACGAATCGTCCTTTCCGATTCACAAGCATGTTCGTTGTACTCATTAATTATCTGTAGATCCATTAAGTCGTCCACAGATGTATATTCAGGAATGATTTGATAACGTCAAATAGTGGCATGACTACCGATACGAAGCATGTAATTCCCTGTTTCTATCTTATAATATGGAGTTCCGTTTTTGGGTTCAATACTGACAAAAGCAAACTCTGTTTTTGATACATCTTCGGAAATATGGAAAGATAAAACTCCAAAAGGAACTAGATTTCCTTTTGGTATTCCATTACCTAATGGAACGACACAAGTACACCTCTATCGATTTTAGCTTCCTGAACAAAAAGCCCGGTATGTCGCCCCCCAATACGCTTTAATTTCCCTATCATTGCTAAAGAGAAACACATTCCAGAGGTTTTTTCTCCGGAAGATTCGAGTAGTTGCCAGTTGAAGGATCGTTGGAGTGGAGAACAAAATCAAAAACCATGTTTTCATCTATCGGCCGCATGGGGATGTTATTATCGTCATATTGCATTAAGATCTTAAATTCGTTGAGAAACCGCTACGGCGCATAGTGGGATCTTCTCCTCGCCCCGTTTTGATTTTAAGATTCAAAAACGTCTGGATTTCATTTTTTATGGTTTTAAGAGCTGGATTGATAATTCTATGTTTTATATTATTGTTTTGTTTAAATATATTTCTGATTATTCAACATAAAAAACGTAACCTACATTGTCATTCTGATTGGAATCTAGGGCTGCCTATTACCCATAAATATTTTTATCATTAAATAACAATAGATTAGAAATTAGAAATTACAATATTATAACATTCCATCCATATAAAATTTTTTAAAGTCAATAAAAACGGCTAGTTAAAAATGTGTACTATCTATGTAGTACAGACTCATGGGTAATGGGCAGGTCCAGGGTGACACGAAAAATTTCAATGGAGCCCAGACGACGTTAAACAGCAACTTGATTATGAAGGTCCTTTTATATCAGATTAATTGTATAAAACTCAAAACGATGTTAGACAACATTATTTGCTTTTGGCTTTAAGAGATCCTTTGCTGTGCCTCTTCAGTATGACAGATGGCAAAGCTTATGGATTATTGCAGAATCGGTTCATACGGACGATTTGTGTTTTAGCAATATTCTTTTTTTGTGTCTTTCGTGGCATTTTTCTTACCATTCAACAATCAGCAACTTTTCCATCCATGGAAGTTTTACTGCGCAAATACTCCAAGGTAGTCGATCCAGTAGGATATCATATGTTTTTTTCTCCAACTGCAACAACCAGGAACCACCTTGAATTTTCAACACACTTTCCCTGCACAAAAATGAGCTGCGTAAACCATTGGGTGTTTTTATACCGGACGTTTTCCAATGACCGATCACTGTCTGTAAAAGATTCCAACATTCTGTTTTTTCTTGATCTGTTAGTTCAAAATCAGTCTCAATCGGTTCCATGAAATCCACGCCGCACAGGACATTATTCAAAGGTAGCTCGGTTTCAGAGATGGCGGTTGATCCATCTGCCAAATACCGCAACAACAATGCCCCTTTTTTTGCATGATATTTGGTAATAAATCTTCTTTCAGGCAACAACAGATCCAATAGGTTAAAAAAGCGGAATAGATATGGCCATAATAATACTAATTCAAGATAATTAAGAAAGATCCTGGATAATCGCATGGATGAACATCCCCTTTGTCAACCCCACTAAGGATGAATTCCAGGAATCGAATTGCCAACTCTCATGCTGAAGAACGGATTCCCGACTCTCACCTTTGCAAGAATGTTATTAAATTTATGAAAATTGTTTACTTATTGTCATTCTGGAACCTAAGGCGATACAAAGAAATTAAAATGTCCACCGGATAAAAAATGTGGTCTATAGTACTCCGTAATCCCCGGCTATCATGTCAATTCACTTTAACAAAACCACTTGTTCACCGATGAGCAAACATTTCATGGTTTATTTTTTCTGGTTTGATTTTACGAAATGCCATTCATGAAAATCGTTTTGGAATTTTTTTATGATTAGCTTAAAACGAATGAATATAAAAAATATCTTGGTGGTAAGGAACCTTTTTTGAGTACGAAACAAATAAAAATGATTGCCGGTGATGTCAATTATAACAATACATACAGCCTATCTAGTTCATTTTAAAATCACCATTTAAAATATGTTTGTCATGTTGGAAAGAACAAAAAGCCTTGGAAATATAAAAAAAAACATTTTCTTTTCAAAAAAAATTTACTAAGATAAACATTCCATATTTTTGATGATTTACTAAGATGGATCATGTGATAAAACATGTTGACCAAAAAATTATCAATATATGAAAACAATTTTTAATAAAGAGGCCAAAATCAATGTGATTGATAAAGGAGGATACTATGTAACATCAGACGATTAATGCATCTTTCAAGAACCTGAACAAAAAACCAAATAGGGAGGATTTGAAATGGATTCAAAAATGTATTTACAACGTTCAGTTTTAACAATAATTATTTCTTGTATGGCTGCTTTTTTCTTTATTCAAACCGTAAGCGCCGTTACCATTAATCATCCATACGATCGATGGGCGGAAAGGGGGAGGTTAATCAGTTACAAATACCTTAAAACCCTTTCCAAAAAAAGAGTTATCAAAGAAACTATGGAAATGCGATGGGCGCAGACGTATATTGATATGGGAATGGATCTGAGCGATCGATATGATTTTTTTACTAAAAAGGAGCTGAAAAGAGCTATTAATTATCATATTGATGTTTATAGCCTTATTTATGAAACTGTTGATCCACATGGGAATCCAACAGCTGCTTCGGGTGCAGTTTTAGTGCCCAGGAAACACAGTAAAAATGGATCACTTTTGAGTTTGCAACGAGGTACTATATTCCCGGACGAACCGGATGCTCCTTCATACGGTAGCACAGAAAACTGGGGTATTTGGCGTGCTCTTATTCCGGCGTCTAACGGTTTTTTTACCATAATGCCTGATTTTCTGGGTTATGGAGCATCAAAACATATGGTACATCCGTATACTATTTGGAAGCCGACAGGAACTGCTGTGGCTGATATGGCATTGGCAGCAAGAAAATTTGCTGAAAAAATTGGATGGACTTTGGACAATAAACTGTTCCTTATGGGTTTATCAGAGGGAGGCTATGCCACAATGGCAGCCCAAAGAGAAATTGAAGCCAATTATTCCGATTTCCTTCAGGTAACTGCATCTGCTCCAGCGGGCGGACCGTATGTTTTTACTAAAATGCTGGAAGATGCTCTCCAAGGTGAATATGCATTTTTAGGTGCCATCATTTCACATCTGTTGATGTCATATAATGACACCTACCGGCTGGATCGTCCCATGACAGACTTTTTTAATCCACCTTATGACGAGCTCCTATGGGAATTACATGATAAGTCCCATACCGAGGCTTATGTTAACAGTCAAATGCCCCTGTACACAGTGGAATTGTTTTCATCCACGTTTTTGTCCGATTATAATGGTAGTGGGGAAGTTGAGCTTAAAGCTGCAATGGTTGAGAACGACATTCACTGGGGATGGACACCTGTAGCCCCGGTCAGGATCTATAGCGGCACTGAAGAAACAATTTGTCCCTGGGAATTGTCTGAGATGCTATATGACGGTCTCAATCAACCCGGTACGAACGTACAGTTAATCGGTGTGGAAGGTGCTGATCATTTGCAAAGTATTATTCCTATTACATTATTGACACTGGATTGGTTTAACACATTTTAATATCCGGCCTATGGGAACTGGTTTTTCAGTTCCCGATCCTCCAGTTTGTATTTTTCTATTCTGAAAATCAAACCAGCTTATTTATTTCCTTCGATCTTTTTTGGCACACTTCAGTTTTTTGCCCTAAAAACAGTATATTAAAAAAAACATAGGTTTTTGAAAAAAGCATAGATTTTTGAAAAAAAACATAGCTTTTTACAAGACTTTGTTTATTTCCGGTTTTAGGTTGATAAAGCAACCGGATTATGGATTGCATACTGTTTAACAGGTTGAATTATTGGGACATGACATAAAGTTTAATTCAAAGAAGGAGAGAAAAATGAAAAAGATCATTGTAATTTTTTCGTTGATATTTTTGGCATTGATTCCTTTTAGTTCTGCATTTGCCAACAAAGGGGAATTTGTCATCGCCAACTACGCTGAGCCGGAATCTCTTGATCCACATCTTACTGGTGGTATTCCGGAATGGTGGATTTCTATGGCATTATTCGAGGGATTAACCGCATATGATGCCAAAACCGGTACACATAAACCGGGTTTAGCGGAAAGTTGGAAGGTGAGTAAAGATGGTCATACTTACACCTTTAAACTTCGAAAGACCACCTGGAGTGACGGTGTACCTATCACGGCTCATACAGTGGTTGGTTCATGGATAAGAGAACTGAATCCCAAAACCGGTGGTCCATATACCTGGTTTCCAGCCATGTTCTTAAAAGGTGGTTCAGAATATAATTCTGGTAAAACAGGACCTGAAGGCGTCAAAATTAAGGCAGTGGACGATTATACCTTTCAAATGACAACCATTAGTCCGGCTCCTTATGTTCTGGATGCCATTGCTCATAATTCGTTTGCCATTGTGCCGTTGCATGCTATTAAAAAACACGGGCGAAATTGGATTCTTCCAGAGAATTTTGTTGGTAACGGTCCATTTATTCTAGAGAAGTGGGAACCCCAAGCAAGGATCACCGTTGTGCCCAATCCCCGATATTGGGATAAAAAAAATGTTCACCTGGAACGCGTCGTTTACCTGCCCATTACAGGCGAAAGTCTGCAATACACTATGTATAAAAACGGCGAACTTGATTGGGTAACCATGCCGCCTTTGGATCAAATAGAAGAAATTATGTTGTTGGATGACTATATAGTCGGACCGGCACTTCAAACGGAATTCTATTTTGTGCAAACAACCAAACCCCCTTTTTCCGATCCAAGAGTGAGACAGGCTTTTTCCATGGCTATCAATCGTAAAGATCTGGTAGAAAAAGTCAGGGGCGGTGGGGAAACCGCCACCGGCGCTGTGGTTCCACCAATGTTTGGGTATAATCCTATTAAAGGAAATACCTACAATCCGACAAGAGCGCGCAAACTGATGGCAGAAGCTGGTTTTCCAGGTGGTAAGGGCTTCCCAAGATCACATCTTCTTTATAATACAAATGAAATGTACAAAAAAATATCGGAATATGTGCAACAACAGTGGGAAGAAACTCTGGGTGTAAAAGTTGACCTGAAGAACCAGGAATGGAAAACCTATCTGAACTCAAAAAACCACGGTGATTATTTTGGTATCGCTCGAGGCGGTTGGGTGGGCGATTATCCCGATTCCAATACTTTTCTGGAACTGTTTATAACCAATGGCGGTATGAACGGTGGTAAGTTCAGCAATGCTGAATTTGATAAGTTGGTACTCAAAGCCGCTAAAATGAAACCCGGCAAAACAAGATCCGCCCTTCTCCGTAAAGCTGAAACAATTCTGGTAACGGAACAACAGGCTGTCATTCCAATTTACCACAATGTTCATCAAAATATTGTCCGTATCAGCAAGTTCGGTGGTTGGCATCATAACATCATGAATGCTCATCCGGTCAAAGATATCTATTTGAAGTGATATAATTATAATATAGCGTTTTTTGATATTACAAGCAGGATCTGCATTTACAAGTCCTGCTTTAGTTTAAAATATCAAATAATTATCGGGCGACCTGACAATCAGACGTCTCGATTCCCTAAATATCCGTAACCAGTCCTCCACATGACAAAATACATCATACGCCGTTTTCTGGCGATATTTCCAGCCCTGTTTATCGTCATTACCATCACCTTTTTTTTGATCCGAATTGCTCCCGGCGGACCGTTTGATCAAGAAAAAGCTATTCCACCAACGGTTTTGGAAAATATTGAAAAAAAATTTCACATGAATGAACCGTTGCTGATGCAATATGGACGGTATCTGCTGGATGTTTTACGGGGAGATTTGGGTCCATCGTTTCGGTATCACGATCATGATGTCAATTACTTCATTTCCCACAGCCTTCCCAACTCAATGCTACTGGGGGCAATCGCCATGTGTTTGGCCTTGACGTTCGGCATTAGTGCCGGGATTATTTCCGCTCTAAAACAAAATACCATGGCTGACTATATACCAATGTCTTTGGCCGTTGTCGGGATATCCATTCCTTCCTTTGTAGTCGGTCCAGTCATGGCATACGTGGTGGCATTAAAACTCCATTTACTCCCTACATCAGGGTGGATTACAGGTCGTTGGGGTTGGGTGACCATTATCATGCCTGCCATTACTTTAAGTTTACTGTTTTTTGCCTATATTGCCCGCTTGACACGCGCCAGTGTACTGGAAGTGTTACGTAGCGACTATGTAAGAACCGCCCGGGCAAAAGGGCTATCCGAAACCATTGTGATTTTCCGACATGTGTTGAAAGGCGCTATGATACCCATTGTCAGTTATCTGGGACCAGCCTGTGCACAGATATTGGTGGGATCATTTGTTGTGGAAACCATTTTTCGCGTACCGGGATTGGGAATATTTTTTGTGCAATCGGCATTAAATCGCGACTATACAATGATTATGGGAACAGTGATTGTGTATGCCGTTATTTTGATGCTGTTAAATTTTGTGGTCGACATTTTGTACTCGCTGCTCGATCCTCGCGTTATCTATACCTAAAAGGTTTTTTCATGTTCAAAGCCAAAAAAAAAGAAATCAATAACGAATTTGATCAGTCAATCAAGGGAACAAGCCTGAAAGCGGACGCCTGGCGCAGGTTAAAAAAGAATAAGATGGCGATTGGTGGATTGTATATCATTATTTTTTACACAATCATTTCTGTACTGGCACCCATATTACCCATCTATTCATATAAAAAAATCATCCTGGATCATAAACATCTGCCACCATCACTGACAAAAACAGCCGGTGAGTTGATGTTGGAAAAAACGGAAATGAGGCTGTTAAAATTTGCTGAAAAAACGGGTCGGTCCGAATTAAATAATATGGAAAAAGACCGCCTGGAAAAACTGAAACAACGGATTAATACAGAAACTGGAGTTATAAACGGCAAAGAAGTAAAACTACATGACAGACGATATTTATTGGGGACCGATTATCACGGAAGAGATATGCTGGCTCGCATCATCTATGGCGGTCAGATATCCATTGCAGTGGGAACCCTGGGAGCACTTACCGCTGTTCTGATCGGATTTTTAGCTGGCTCCGTTGCAGGATTTATCGGGGGAAAAATTGATAATCTAATCATGAGAATAGTAGAAATCGTTTACAGTCTACCTTTTATGATGATTGTCATTATTTTTCTGGCCCTGTTCGGGCAAAGCATATTCAACATTTTCATCGGCATTGCCCTGATCAGTTGGCTGGAAATCGCACGAATCGTCAGGGGACAAATCATCTCCCTGAAGAACGCTGAATTTGTGGATGCTGCCAGGTCAATCGGTGCCAGCAGTACTCGGATTATCGTCCGGCATATGATGCCCAATGTGATGGGAATCGTGATTGTGTTCACCACCTTACAGATTCCGAATTTTATATTAACAGAAGCTTTTCTTTCGTTTTTGGGATTGGGGATTTCGCCTCCTTTCGCCTCATGGGGATCACTTCTCAGAAATGCCATTGAAGGAATGTCACTCTATCCCTGGTTACTGTTTTTTCCAGCTCTGGCCATGGTAATATTCATGTTTTCCATCAATTTTCTGGGAGATGGATTAAGAGATGCTTTTGATCCTCAAAGTAAAAATAGAATATAGCGGAGAAGAACCGAATTGAAGCGGAAAATAATTTTAGAAGTAAAAAACCTGAGAACCCATTTCAAAACCGACGACGGCATTGTTAGAGCGGTGGAAGATGTCTCTTTTGATCTGGCCAGGGGAGAAACCCTGGGTATTGTTGGTGAGTCAGGTTCTGGAAAATCAGTTACCAATCTTTCATTGATGCGCCTGATTCCGTCTCCGCCAGGAAAAATTGTAGGTGGTGAAATATTATTTGAAGGTCAGGATATTCTTAAGTTATCGGATAAGGCTATTCATAAGATCAGGGGAAATCGGATCTCCATGATATTTCAGGATCCAATGACCTCACTCAATCCCTATTTGCGGATATCCAAGCAGATGTCGGAGGTATTTACCCTGCATCGACAACTGAATAAGCAGCAGGCTTTGGAAGAATCCATCGACATGTTGAAACTGGTCGGTATTGCCAATGCTGAAAACAGGATTCATCAATATCCACACCAGTTTTCCGGCGGTATGCGACAACGGGTTATGATTGCCATGGCTTTGAGTTGTCGCCCAGATATCCTGATTGCCGACGAACCAACCACCGCTCTGGATGTCACTATTCAAGCTCAGATTTTGGAATTGATGAACAAACTCTCCAGAAAACTAAACACCGCTACCATTATGATCACTCATGATCTGGGCGTGATTGCCGGTGTATGCGATAATGTCTGTGTGATGTATGCAGGTAAAATCGTTGAAAAATCGTCCAATAAAGATTTGTTTAAAACACCAAAACATCCATATACGATCGGTCTGTTACATTCAGTTCCCCGTATTGACAAAAAAAATGAAAACCGATTGTACACCATTGAGGGACAACCACCGAATTTAATCAATCTCCCGGATTGCTGCCCTTTTTATCCACGGTGTAAACATGCCATAGATATCTGTAGGGAAAAAAATCCTCCCATGATTCCATTGGAGCAAAACAGGGAAGTAGGTTGCTGGTTATACAAAGATAATAAGGAGGTCTGCCTTGGCTGAAAAACCATTGTTGGAAGTAAAAAACCTGAAAGTCCATTTCCCCATCCAGGAAGGGATTCTGTTTCAACGGAAAGTTGGTGCCGTCAGGGCAGTCGACGGCATCAATTTCCAGGTCAATCCCGGTGAAACATTAGGATTAGTGGGAGAATCGGGTTGTGGCAAATCAACCACTGCCAGAGCAGTAGCAAAATTGGAGGAGGTTACTGCTGGTGACGTTATTTTCGACGGCAACAATATCACTAAACTTTCCCATAAACAGTTTCTGAAACATCGAAAGAATCTTCAGATGGTGTTTCAGGACCCATATGCCTCATTGAATCCAAGGATGACGGTCAGAACCATTATTTCGGAACCAATAGAGATTTATTCCAAACTGGGTATGCTGGATATGTCTAAATCGGACATGGAGAACCGGGTGGAATCTCTAATGGAGCGTGTGGGATTGTCCAGACATTATAAAAACCGTTTCCCTCACGAATTTTCCGGTGGACAAAGACAACGCATTGGAATTGCACGGGCTCTTGCGCTGAATCCCAAAGTGATTCTGGCAGACGAACCTGTCAGTGCACTGGACGTTTCCATTCAAGCCCAGATCCTGAATCTGCTGAAAGATCTCCAAGATGAATTTGGGCTGACATATGTCTTTATTGCCCATGATCTTTCTGTGATCGAATATATCAGCACTCGAATCGCTGTTATGTATCTGGGGAAAATTGTTGAAGTCGCACTGGCGGAAGATTTGTATAAACGCCCGCTACATCCTTATTCAGAAGCATTGATGTCCGCTGTTCCCATTCCTGATCCCGAGATTGAAAAAGAACGGAAAAGAATCATCCTGCAAGGTGACGTGCCTTCTCCCGATCAAGAAAGAACCGGATGCTGTTTTTATGATCGATGTTCAAAACGGATGGACAGATGTCGAGAAGAGGAACCACAATTGGAGATTGTTGAGAAAGAACACCAAGCCGCATGTTTCTTATTTAACTGAGCCGAAAAAAGCAGGAAAAGAAATTTATTGTTCCAGGCTCAGCCTTTTTCCACAAAAAGTTGCCAGCGCCTCAGCTTTTTCCTTCAGCTGATTATATTGCCGCTCGGTTAACATCTCCAGATCCAACCTGTCTCCTTGATTGAGGATCAGATAAAACCGGTAGGTCTTTTTTTGAAAAATGCGTTTTCTGCCGGTCAACTCATCCGATTTATTCTCCCAGGCTGCTTTTCCTTTGGTAAAACTATCCAAATGGATGGATTCAATTGAATCCAAGGGATAATTTTTTCGTTGGAACAAGAATAACAACCCATAATGCCTGGTGATTGTGCCAGCCTTTTTATCAAAGACCCAACCTTCGTAATAGCACCCGGACAAAAGCAGTACGACGGCGAAAATAATGGGACCGAGATTGGAACTGGTGGAATCTTCTTCCAAAAGCATCATAAAAATCAAAAACAATCCGGGTCCTAAAAAAAATAATCGAAATCCCTGATTTAGTGAAAAGACCAAGGTATCCGCATTGTTTTTTCGAATTACCAACCTTATAAGTGTCATATAACCTGTTCTGGTGTTGTTTGAAAATTAAAAGCCATTTGTAGGGATTTAGCTATGACGAACGTTATGTTAACATCCATCTTTTGGGTTTTATGGGCTTTTTATAATTCAAAAATCAGCCATATTTCACAAAATGTATACGAAGTTTCTTTCAGGACTTAATCCGGAATTCGGGCTAAAATATCCATGAATATTAATGAATTCCGAATTAAGCCCAATAAGCATTCAAATAAGAGTCAAAATGCATAAAATCAAACGATTTATTTTGGATGGAAAGTTGTATTAAAGACCTCTTTAGCAGAGATATGCCCCCCAATGTCATTGAGTTAAGGAAAATTATGAGTGGAACCAAGGGTGACACGAAGAATCTACGTGACTTCAAAGAGATACTTCACTACTGAATTGGTGAGACTTACTACTAAGAACTCACCATTACGTTAAGTGATATCATCTGCTTTTGATCTTGAGAGATCCTTCATCGTTCCTTCTCAGGATGACAGTTAGTCTGCTTTATCTTGCAACGACACAATCTTTTCCTGCCAAGAAATGCAGATGATCTTTCAGCGTTCGTTAATTCAGAATTCCATTTTTTTAAAGCTCAATCAACTCTCTGGGTGAGTTTGTCAGGATTTCACAACCGGTTTTTTTAACCACTACGGTGTCCTCGATTCTAACACCTCCCCAAAATGGTACATAAATACCCGGTTCAATAGTTATTACATTGTTCTCTTTAAGTTTTTCTTTACATTTGCCATTAAGGAAAGGAATTTCGTGGATATCTAAACCCAGTCCATGGCCGGTGCCTTTACTAGCAAATTCAAGATATTGGTGTTTTTTAATGATATCATTGGCTACCTTATCAATATCACGTCCCGGTATATCAGCTTTAACAGCATTAACCGCAGCAGCTTGAGATTCTTTTACGATATTATATACCTTCAGCTGTTTTTCGTTTGGTTTGCCAAGAATAACAGTTCTGGTCATATCCGATCGATACCCATTATACAGAGCTCCAAAATCCATGGTAATAAAATCACCTGTTTTAATTTTATCATTGGATGGAATACCATGGGGCATGGACGTTTTTTGGCCGGTAATAGAAATAATGGGAAAAGCCGATCCCTGAGCACCATTTTGGCGAAGTAGATTTTCAAGTTGCCATGCTAATTCAATTTCAGTAACACCAGGCTTTATAAAACTTAGAATTTCCTGAAACGATTTATCAGCAATGGTAGCTGCTTTGCTGATATTTTCTATCTCTTCCGGTTTTTTAGTACTCCTGAAGTTTTCTACAATCCCTTCGGTTGGAATCATTTGTTCGTCGGACAGCTCTTTTTGAATATTTATAATAAACTTATAAACGGCAAGGTTGGTTTCAAAAGCTATTTTTAAAATCTGGTATGATTTGATAATATCGGCGATGACCTTTTCATGAGTTTGCGTATTACGATCCACCACTACAACCTCATAACCAGGACATTCTTTTTCCGCCTGTTCCGAATATCTGTAATCCGTTATAAAAAACTGAATATCTTCGAGCAGCAGAATATAAGAATCCGATCCTGTATAACCACTGACATACCGAATGTTTGAATCATTTCCCAGAAGTAATGCGTCAAGATTAAGATCATTTAATTTTTTAATCACTTCTTCCATAAATACCCCCATAAATTTTTGTATCAGCGTTGTTTTTATTTTGTTAAGTTTTCAGTAGATTTGATAAGGTAGAGCCCTACCGTTTGTTCTTTCTTTAAACGGCATCTTTTATCTTGGAATAAAACAATCGCTCTTTGATTAATCTAATCTATTTTATCCATTTGATTGGTTTTGGACTGAAACTGTCTTGTAAAATCCTACCTTTCTTTTTTAAAAATCTACGTTTTAAGAAATTCAGGTTCAATACCAAATTACCACACGGATAGGATGGTTGGGAATAGAAGCAGAGGAAAATCGACGGGATTGTAGCTGGGATTTTTACGATTTTGTAAGATGATGGAATATAAGTTCTCGGTATATTTACAGACGACGTCTTATATTTCTTCTCACGCTGCCGGGTGTATATCCAAATTGAGCTTTAAATGTATTGTTTAAGGCACTTTGACTTGAGAATCCTACCTCTTGAGAAATCTCGACAATAGACATTCGGGTTGTTTTCAGCAGATGATTGGCTTTTTCCATTCGTTTTTTTATCAGATACTGATGGGGAGATATACCGATCTCTTTACGAAACAGGGTGAAAAAATGACTGGTGCTGGTATTCATATATTTGGCCAGATCTGGAACTGTTATTTTTTTATGCAAACGACGATCAAGATATTGATCGATGGTCATCAGGTCTATGGATGTCGGTAAATCTGTTTCTTCCGCAATTCGATCGTTCAGCAATTCCTTAAATATTTCAACAATATTTTGACTGAATCGATCTTTGCCGATATTTGAAGAGCCCTTATAGGTAGGTAATTCATTAGCTGAAAACTGAATGAACTTCCTCATGTTTTCATCGATTAAAAAAAATCGTGGTTTTCCCAAAATACGAGCCAGCCTATCATCAAGAATGGGTTGAGTAAAATTGACAGTAATATTTTTATTCTCTCCTACGCCAAAAAAATAGTGATGCCTATTGGCAGGTATAGCGCAACCGATCATACGGTCAAGAACCACCTCGTGCGTGCTGCCTTCAATTTTTATTTTCATTCCACCACTGATGCCAAAAACCAGTTGGGGGTAACTATGCTGATGACCTTCTGGCGTCTCCGGCGTTCTATAAACAAAAGCTGAATTCGACATTTAAGTCTCCCAAATGGGTATTAATGAAAGTGATAAAAACTATAAGATATCGCTATATGAAACTGAATATAATTTCTTTTTTTGATTTTGAAAACACTTTATCGCATTACATATTTCTCAATGGTAAAATCATTGACATTCGTCGGTTTAAAAAACAAATAGAAGTCCAGGCTGAGATTACGATCCAACACCGGAAAATAAAATGGTGTTTGTCTGATGGAAAATTTGGTTCTGAAATCGAATTGATTGAAATCAATTCCTTGGGTATTCGTTTATTAACCTGGAAAATGTTTCTATCCTGGTTTTATTAGCAGTAGCGCATTTGATAAATCGTCGGACACACACTTATCCAAATTTTCAGACCCAAATTAAGTGATTTTATAAATAAGGTCGACTCACATTAATTTATTATATATCACAAGATACTGGTACATAGATGTTTTGATCCGATCAATGTTATCCAGTATAAGTTATTTGTAAGAATAATTGAAAGAAATGAGGGGAAAATCCTTTAGACTACTAGATCTGGGGCGACTCTTTACCCATAATTTGTTGCTATACAGTTTGTACATGTTTTTAACTAGCCGTTTTTATTGACTTTAAAAAATTTTACATAGATGAGATTCTACAATATTATGATTTTAAATTATTGTTATTTAATGATAAAATAGTTATGGGTAATGAGCATGACTAAGCATGGATATAACATTAAGGTATTATGTGAGCATCAAAATGCGAGATCCAAAGAAGTTAAATCTTACTTTCGTGGGCAATTTGGTCAAATCAAAATTGCTGAGTTCAATAGGGAAATACAGAAACTTGGAATACAATAATTTAACGATATGTAGGGATTGGCATTGAAAAAACTCCCTCACAGCTTTTTGAGAATAACGACTTCTAGTTCCAGGTAATCCTGATAACAATGATCTCCTGATTAAGGAAAAATAAAGCTTAATCCAATTTACTTTTATCTGCTAAACCAAGTTTTGCCAGTTGCCTCAATAATTCAGATACTCTGATCGGTTTGAAAATATAGGCATTACACATTTCATAATACGACTTCATAATGTTTTTTGGATCTTTTAAAGCTGTAACCATAATTATTTTCGCCCCTTTTTCAGCTGGAATCCCCCAGGATTGTTCAGCCTCTCGAATTTCTTTCAATACCGTTTGTCCATCCTTGACTGGCATCATAATATCCAAACAAATCAGATCATAGGGCTCTCCTTTTCTAAGTGCATCAAGAAAAGCCATAATTGCTTCCTCACCGTTTACTACAGTAAATAAAGTGCCATAGGGTGACAAAATCTCTTGCATCAGTAATCTGGAACGAAAATCATCTTCCGCAATCAGCATTTTTAACTTCCTATTTATCTGGACTGTATCCTGGTTAACGTCTTCATTGCTTGGTAGTATTTCTTGCATAAGCTCCGGGCTGGAAATCATCTCGGATTCTATTTCTTCACTAACCGTCTCTTCTGTCGATTCGGGATCAACGGATAATTCTATCTCCCTCAGCATTTCATATGCCTGGCTGATATCCCGATCATCTTTACCTTTTTCTTTAATATCTTCAAGTAGATCATGCAAAACATCCAGACTTTTTAATAATGCCATGGCCACACTTTTGTCAGGTATTAATTTACCATCCCTGATTAAAGAGACAATATCTTCGGCTTTGTGAGCAAAAGCACCGCAATTGGCAAATCCAATCATGCCGATATTCCCTTTAACTGAGTGGAATATTCTAAAAATTTTGTTGATTGTTTCTTGGTCGGTATTTTCCTCAAGGTGCATGACTTCGTCTGCAATGCCATCTAACTGCTCTATGCTCTCAATAACCATATCATGAATAATGGTCTTATCTTCGTTGCTTAACATTTTACTCCCTTTTTGTTTGTTTATAATCAAGGGTTTTTCTATAAATAAAAAAACCGGACTTGTTTTTGTAGTCACCGTCAACTATGGAAGACAGGTTAATCGCATTCAAGTATCCGGTACATTTTCTTTCGCAGCAACTCCAGGTTTAACGGTTTTGAGATATAATCATCAAACCCTTCATTTAAATATCTATCTTCATCACCTTTCATGGCAAACGCAGTCAGTGCAATGATGGGAATACGTTTTTTACTTGTTCCCCTGATTTTTTTCATGGCATCCACACCATTCATCTTTGGCAATTGAATATCCATCAGGATCAAATCATAATCGTTCTTCGACGTCATGTTGACGGCATCTTCTCCTGTCTGGGCGAAATCAAGGCAATATTCATCCAGGGCAACCTTAATCAGTTCCCGGTTTACTCTATTATCTTCAGTAACCAGCAAGTGTAACTGATTTTTGGCCCTTGTTTTTTGTTCACTTAACTGAAATGATTTTTCTTGATTAATTTGATCTGTATTTATAAATCTGCCGGGAATTTGAATGATAAACCGGCTGCCTTCTCCGACCTTACTGTAAGCTTTAATTGTCCCCTGGTGAAGTTCGATCAACTTTTTTGATATGGCAAGACCAAGGCCTGTACCTACCTCTTCAGAAGATATATTTCCCCGTACCTGTTCGAAGGGTTCAAACACTCTCTCCAAATACTCCTCCGGTATACCGGCACCTTCATCCCAGATAGTAATATGGAATTCATCTCCATCCACAGCAGCATCAATTCCAACTTTTTTGCCCGGTTCAGTAAATTTAATAGCATTGGAAAGAAGGTTGTAAATCACCTGTTTTAGCTTAATTTCGTCACCTTTGATCCAACCTAAGTCGGAATCGACGTTGGTGATCAGTGTAACATTTTTATTGTCGGCTATGGATTGTATGGTCGACGGTGATCTGACTAATAGTTTTCCCAAATCAAACGCTTCCATTTTAATTTCAACCTTTTTCGCCTCAATTTTTGAAAGATCAAGGATATCGTTGACCATCTCCAACAGATGATTACTACCATCCCTAATATGATCAAAATATCTTGTATGTTTTTCGTCAAAAGTTTTACTGAGTTTCATCTCCAAAATCTGACAAAAACCGATAATGGCATTGAGCGGTGTTCTTAATTCGTGACTCATGTTTGCCAGAAACTCACTTTTGGCTTGGTTGGCTGCGTCTGCTTGTTTTTTAGCTTTACGCAAGTTGTTTTCCATTTGTTTACGTTCGGTGATATTGCCTACAACCACCAGAATTCGATAAATAACGCCATCTTCTGAATACAGGGGAACCGTTCGATATAATTGATGTTGGTCATTAAAAAAAAGCTCAAAAGAACACTCTTGACCTTGAAAGGTCTTCTCATAATATGACTGAACGATGGTGACTTTATCACCATAAACTTCTTCCAGGGTTAATCCCACAAAATGCTCCGGTTCCAGGTTTTGTTTGTTAAATTCCTGCCCGGATATAAAACCAATAGTATAATCATCCTTTACAATTATAAGATATGAATTGGGATAGTTTTCTGCCATTTTACGCAGTAGCGTTTCACTTTCTCGTAATTCTTCTTCCACCTGTTTGTGAGAAGATATATCGTCCTTTATGGCTACATAGTGCGTTGTTTTTCCGGATAAATCCTTTACCGGAGATATGGTGGCAGCTTCCCAAAACAAATCACCATTCTTTTTTTTATTAATCATTTCACCCCGCCAGATATCACCTTTTGTGATGGTGTTCCACAATTCTTCATAAAACATAACAGGATGTTTACCTGATTTTAATATTTTTGTACTTAAGCCAATGACCTCTTTGCTAGAATATCCTGTAATTCGTGAGAATGCTGGATTAACATATTCGATATTTCCTTCAAGATCGGTAATGACAATGGTGCTACCGCTTTGTTCAACCGCTTGAGAACGCTTTCTCAATTCCTCTTCGACCATTTTACGTTCGGTGATATCGACAAATGAGCTCATGATTGAAACAGGTATTTCATTGTTATTTTTTACTAAACAAATCGAATACTGGATATCAAACAGACTGCCATCATTTTTTCGAGCAATGGATTCTCCGGTTTTATTCTCCTGTTTATTCAACATTGCTATAATAGTGGCCGCCTGATTTGGATCGGCCCAAAAACTCTCCAACGGTTTTCCTAAAATTTCCGCATCACTGCAATAGCTCCACATTTTTATGAAAGAATCGTTCACATACATCATGTTTCCCGTTAGATCAGCAATAGCCATGGCATTAATTGACGATGCAATGGCAAAATCCTTGATTCTCAACTCATCTTCCTTTTGTTTTCGGTCGGCGTCCAATTTAGCCGCATATAAAGCCATTTCAATAGCAATTTTCAAATCTCGTTCCTGCACCGGCTTAATCAGGTATCCATAGGGATGAATAAGCTTGGCTTTATCAATAAAGCTCTTTTCAGCCATGGCTGTTAAAAAAACCACCGGGATAAAAAAACGTGACTTAATAATTTCAGCTGCTTCAATTCCATCCATCTTTCCTTTCAATCGAATATCCATGAGAATAATGTTCGGTTTCTCAATCTCAGCTTTTTTTATGGCCTTTTTACCGGTATCTACAACGGTTGAGTGCATGTATCCCAGGTTTTTTAATAGGCTTACGATCTCTAAGCTGATTATCGGTTCATCTTCAACAATTAAAATGTTAGTTTTTTCCATAATTGAGACCATTCTAGTCATAATTAATGCAAATTTTTATCAAATACTTAGTACCTTTTTTGATGTCTAAATTGATAAAATCGTCCAATTGACGTTCCACCAACAGGTTCATCGATTTTTATCTCAGGATATTGCTGTTGGGCCAATCAAAATCATTTGTTAATCAGACTCTGGCATCAATTGCGATTAGTTCATAATAGTTTTTGTCAGCTGATTTACGGTTATAATCGGCGGCCTTTCTTAAATACCGAATGATAGTAAATTGAATTATCAATAGAATTAAAAAACAAACAATAACATGTTTCAGTATATTTAGCAGTGAAAATGATTATTATAGTAGAATATAGCCACTGATAAACCCCTTACTGATTGCTTGCCACTGTCACCATTCAAACTAGAATTTCCCGATTGAAAGGATCAGGTTTCTTAAGGGGGAACTCTTTTACCCCAATCAGATTTCCTCTTATAAGAACCACTTGGTTGTAAGCTGTTATTCCCTTTATCCGCAAATATTCCATATGTTATAAATTGAATAATAGTTTGCCATAAAATCTCCAGCTGGTTTTCCTTATTTTCGGCAATGCTGATGGAAATGGGTCAGGTAAATTGCTTTTGGATAAACTGAATATTTGGGTTAATTTGGGACAAATCTTTTTTATATTCAAAATATAACTGGACGGCCGTTGCGGATAAAACCACCAGAACACAACAAATTCGTATGTAACAACCGAGTTTGAATGGTTAAGAATATCGTTTTCTATTCAGCAGAATTCGAGAAAATATCTTCATCACAATTTACTTGGCACTAATCCTTGAGGAAATAAATAAAACGCCTTTAACAATAGATGCATACTGAAATGTAAAAATACTCTGAGTCAAAGAAAATTTTGGTAGCTATTTCATTTAAACATTTTTATCAGCGTGTTATCAAAAAAATCCTCATACCGCTTTTCATTTCATTTTCAGTATTACAACTGATTATATACGAGTTTCAAGCAAATGTGAAAAATTTTATTTAAAAAAAAAGACGGGTTGGTTTTAATCCGGGATGGTAGAGGCAAATTCATGAATCTGCCCGATAATCAAAATTGATATCGATATTTAAGTTCACTTGATTCATACAACACCTTTTTTTAATTGTAATTCCCAAAAAGCTGTGCGGACAACAAAGACTTTAAGTCATTCCCAAAAGGAAACCAGCATTGGATAAAGGTCACCTGCTGACAAATAATATTCAATGCATTATGACTTGACAGTTGATAGTTCTCCCTGGATGCCGAATTTGATTCGGCATCCAGGGAGAACTATCGGGAGCTAACAATAGATTCCGGATCACGCCCGGAATAATGCCGCAATCATCTCAGATAAACTATAATTACAAATATATAAGCGAGAACTCTAAACTGTAGAGATTATGAGTAGAATAAAAATAACCAAAAAAGATACAGGACTATTGGGAAAGCTCAACTTGAAATTCTTATTTTTTGTGACATTCAATCTTCGTATGAAAACGGACCCTATTTTTAATAAATTGTCTAAGCTCCTCATTTCCACTAGAATAAAAGGTGAACTGTTAATTTGATGAAAATCTGACTAATTCTCAAGTAAGGGCTATGCGATTAAAAACATCTGTATAATTTGAGATGATATTTCATTTACTTGGTTTTCCGGGTGCAACCTTTTCTTCTGCAAAATCAATACTGTTTATTTAAGTGCTGTACATGAAACATTTTTTCGATTTTGTTAGCAGCAATGATAAAGAAGATCTGTCAAATCTTCTGAGAACCGCACGAGACAAACTCAGGCAAGCTCCAATGACAGTAGGAGAGATGTCTACCAAAATGCAGCTGATCTGTTTTAATGCCGGTAGTATCAGTGAATATGTTCCTAAAGGGATGGACAGCTTTATCATCGCCAAAAATGTCGAACTGGATCAACATATTACTAAAAACACGATCTTAAAAATCACTCAATCTATCCAAAAGGATGCCAACGACCCACTGGGATATGTGTTGGAGAATATTCAGAAAAAAGGGGTCGAAAACTATCTGGAAATTCTATTTCACCTTCCCATGGACTTGGAATTTGAACCGTATATTGTTGCCCATTTTTCAAATGAAGATTTTTTTGCATATCTGGACAATTTCATCAAAACATCGGGTAATTCCGAACGTAGTATCGAAGTGTTTGATTCGGATTTAAACAAACCATGGCAAGTTATCACCGAGTCCAGAGAGTTATCTCAGGTAGATAGACGAATCCGTGAGCCGATTTATTTGGATCGTCCATTTTTTACCGAGATACATTTAAATATCACCAGGGACAAACAAAACAAGGCGTTTGGGTATGCCTTTGGAAAGCTCAGATCCGTATTGGGACATTTTAATAAACAACGAAAACCAGGTGGGGTCACTATTCGCTCCAACAATACACTTTTTCTTAAGCCTAAAGACATTATCGGTTTTAAATTATCTTCCTCCCAACCAAAAGATTTTAAGGGAATATCAATCAATGGAAAATATATAACGACGTCAGAGTTTATCAATCAAAATATTGGATTAAATGTCATTCAATCAAATGATATCGATTTTTTTAAACTAAGCCTTGGCAGAAGTGTGGTGGATGTTTCTTTTCAGGATGTTGAAGTAATGAGTATCAATCTTGATACTCAACAAGTTGCCATTCAACGAGGCATTGGCGAAAATGATAATCATATCGATCGATTTAAAAAGCTTAAACTGATTAAGGATAAACATTCCGCTGTTATACACAAGTTTATCTCCTTTAACAGGGGGGAATCCAATTTTGATGTGGTCCAAAACTATTTTGCTACAAAATACACAGAATATGAAAAAGCTCGGCAGCTTAACAAATTTGATGCGGAATTTCAGTTGTTAGTTCGACGTCAGATCGTGGCAGGCGATATTATGTCCCATTTGGTTTTGTTTGCCATGAACAGATTGAATATCCTTCCCTTTGAACCCAAGTGTTTGGGATTCACTCCCAATGATATTAAAGACCCGCAAAAAATGTCCAATCTTCACAAAAAATGGCTGGCTGAACTGTTTGAATTATATACAAATATTTTGGATACCTCGAAAACACCCCAATTTACAGACAATAATTTTAAACGATTAACAAAAACTATCGGATTGTTCATCAAAAAAAAGGATAAAGAAACTCTGAAGCCGGATATATTTGAAAAGATCATCGATGAATTTGAGTCCCTCATTCAATACATGGATGATTTTTTCAAACTGAATATCTATAACAAACACAAAGACAATCTTGACATAGAAAGTTCATCAACACAAATTGATGATTCAGCAAAAGAGGAAATCTCGTCCTTGAAGGAAACCTACCGGCTGGATGATGAAGCCAGGGATTTCATCAGCAGCAATTTTACCTTTTTCAGAAAACGAGATCTGGTAAACAAAGCCCTGATCAAAACAGAAAGAATCCTTTTTTACTCTAAAAACATACAACCTTTTATTACTAATCACAATTATGAACCAGATGTTGTTGTATTCAATCAAACTGATTCGATCATCAAAAATTACCAGACAACTGCTTACCCGGCATTAAATCTATCAACGCTGTTCAGGCAAGGAATTTTGTCAAATGAGTTGGAAGACGATGAAATGTATTTTGTTAAGTTCATGAAATCATTTACTCTGAAAGTGTTAAAGAGAGCGAAAACATTAAGCCAGACCTTTCATCATCAATACAAACACACGTTATCCGAGCTGAAGTTAAATGCGGAGGAGAACCTAGAACACCTTAAAAACGAACTGGCGTTTATTGAAACCCCGAAAAACAAGGAGGAAATCTATCAGAAACTGCTGGAAAAAATCATCGAATTATTTCATCAACAGCTAGATATTAAAAGAAAAAATATATCCTCCCTGGAAAATGAATTAAAGGAGGTAGAACAGCAGATTGAAAAAAACAGGCACCTGTTGTGCTCACTTTTGAAGATAAATATCACTATTGATCAGTTAGCTGATTTTTTACCCACTATGCCTGACCGTTTGGAAGCTATAAAAAAGGATATTAATAAACTGAAAATAGTTAAAAAATCAGAATTATCAACCATATTCATCCCCTATATAAAATTCAATAAAGCCCTTTATCACTATTTTGAAAAATCAATCGATCACCTGGAGATCCTCAAAAAAAGTAGACAAAACAGTACTAAAAACACCCTTATTAATAAAATTAATAAGAATCTACCAGATTTTCTATCTTTGTCTCAGGAAAAGTTGACAATAAAATATGAAGCGTTGAAACACCCAAATAAAAATAATAGTGAATTCAAAAAACTGGAACAGGAAATTGCTCAACTTATAGGCAACCAAACCCGGATTCTCAAGCAATTAAAAACCGATGAGATCAAGAAACTTTTTCAGAATAAAAAAAAGGAAAGTGGTGATATGACGGAATATCTCCGTTATTTTAAGGAAGAGATTCAAAAACTGGTTTCTTTGATCCAAAAACTTAAACAAACGTATTCCGCCCTTACCAAACTACAAACCACCTTAAACCAAAAACAAGCTGATTTGGATGCAGTCAGGCGAAAACTCTTGCAAAATCAACTGCTTTCACAAGTTTATTTAATTATTAAAGACAAAAAGGAGCCGCAGCAAGTACTGGCAAAATATCTGTGTCCTGCACCTCCACTCCCAATTGCAGAAACAAAGGACGAATTGAATGCTCTCCGGCATCAATTAGCCGAATCACTATCCCAGTTTCAACAGGCGACATCCAAATCAAAAATAGAAAAAATGCAGAGTTTCACCCAGATTATATCGCTATTGAACCATCGAGACAAAATTAACAATGTTGCTAAAGACCTGGTAAATTATACACAGGGTATTGATGCCATTAAAACGGAAATCGAGATTGAAAAAGAAGACCTGGAATACCTTAAATCACAGGAATCTAATTTGGAAGCAGTCGCTATGTCCAAAGCGCTTCCTTCCACCAGGATTTTGCTTAAAACTCAATATATTCCATATGTGGAGAAGGAAATCAGCCTATTGACTAAAGCAGATCGGTTATTGACGGAAATTTGCTCCAAGGAAAATGAGATGAAGGAAGCTCTCATTAAAACATTTTATCATCAACGCTACGGTTACCCGCAATTTTTAAACGGATACTTTGCCCTGGATGACAGTCGCAGCACCAAGGATTATACGGAAAAAAACATTTATGCCACCTACATACTTCTTGCCGATAAATATGCATCAATTCAGTTTGAAGCGAAGGATCAAGTTATAAGGGCATCTCTAATGAAGCTACTGGTGAAGGGAATAGACGGATTAAAACATAAAATATCCCAACTATGGATCGATAATACCAGGGAACGATTCATTTATTTACCCGCTACTCTGTCTATCGAAGATGCACTTGAACTGTGTGAATATAAGCAATCGGTTATCAATGAAAACCCATCAAATAACAGATCAATACACTCATTAATTCTCATATACATTAATAAGTTCAACTATGATCGGATCAGATTTACAGACGACCTGAGAGAAAAGTACAACCAGGCTATTTTGAGTAATATTTTTATAAACATCGATGGCGAAAAGATATTCAATAATCGAAACTCCATTTACGACGCTTGTATTCATGCAACGTTCGGTTGCTCTCATGACCGAGTAACCCGTCAAATAGCTGATCAATTGCTTCAGATGGAGGATTAAGAGCCGTTTTTTATTCAAGATGTATTGTTGAGCGTTGTACAGACTAAATAATAAGGAAGATAAAAAATGCGATGAAAATATCACCGATAAAATCAATCAGTGGCGCTTGTGATACCTGCGATTGGTATTAGATTAATTGATAAGCCAATATTATTAGATGCTAAAGCCGTATCGAATATTTTATTAATCTTATCATTACCAATATCGAAATGTCACAAATGGGCGTTAACCCTCTACCGGCAAATCAAAGAACTGGAAACCAGTACTCCGGTTCTGGTTTTCAGTTCTTTGATTAATGAACAAATGTTGGTTAAATGCAAATAAGTGGGTGCCGACGCCTATATCTCAAAACTTAAATCCGATGAACCTGTAAAAAAGTGGGTGAAATACTGTTAATAGATTGAAGTCTTTCACTTCAGCGGTAAAGTAAATCGTTCACCGATTCCAGTTTGCCAGTAATGAGACTCTTGTCTATTTTTCCAATATCCGTGTCATCTTTTCAAATATCAAATTAGGATACTTTAATCGCATGGAACTGTAACATATAGTTTTCAAGTTTAATGACCTGAGTTTTGATTGAATCTGGAGCATTTTTAAGAACTGCAAATAGATCAAAGTTTTCGCTATTTATTTCAGTGTCAAAAAAATGTGATAGCTCTTTGGATTTTTTTTGTACATTGTCCAGATATTGAGATTTTTCCTGGTCACTTGCCTTTCTTATCCAGTTATTTTTGGAAATATTATCTTCATTCAAAAATGAATAAATTAAAATAAATCGAAAAACATGTTCCATATAATCCCCATTTTACAGGATTTAATAGGCTGATAAGTTCATACCAGCCAACACAGATATTTAAATGGACCCAACAAAGATATTTTCTATAACAGACTTGTAATAATCGGAAAAAGAAATCAACAAGAACAGAATAAAGATGCTATAGGCGTTGACGGATGATAAAATCAACAATCAACGCCTCGCTCCAATAATTACTTTACTCAAAAATTGAATCTTATAACAAGTAAGTGGACCCAGTTATGTGGTGAATGGAATAAGTTGAATTGAATTATACATAAAAAATCAGTAACATCTCTGATCGTCCCACTCAAATAATGTGATAAGAGGACCGATTGTGTGATGACTGGCGATAAAATTATACAGTTTGCAAACCACCCCAAAAACAGGAAAGGAGTACAAAAGCAATAAAAACCATTACCGAGAGACTGATTTTAGAATTGTACCGGAAGTTACACTTGACTTACATGCAAATTCAGATGGTTGTGGAATTAGGAATCAATAAAAAACCTGTACGGTTTAGCTAATCACAAGCAACAACGGTGGAAACTGTTCAATTAATGAATAACCTGTATTACAAGCATTTTAAAAAAGGATTAACCAGATGAGATAAGATCAATTGAGCAGATTAATAAAGAAATAAAATTGGGGAAAAGTGAAAAAGAAAACAAGCTCTATTAGTGATAGATAAATTAATAACAGATTATATTTTTCTGCAACAAATGGTATAAATGGAATAGAGTTGTGGATGTATGATGGACTTAATGCCCCGCAGATGGTGAGGGATATCAACATTGGCGAGGGGAATTCCAATCCTGCATATTTAACTGTTTACAATGATAAACTATATTTTCAGGCAACTGACAGTTCAACAGGCACAGAACTCTGGACTCATTATGAAGAGATTTCCCGTTAAAAACGAAGGAGCTTCTTATATTTATTAATACTACCAAACATATAAAAGTCTTCCAGAAAAACAAAGCCGGGTTTTTCGGGGATTATCAATTTGCGATTGATTGCGTCAGAGATTTTAGTATATACCCTGATCCGTGCTTCGGTGGAGGCGTTTTTCAATTTTTCTTCAAACGTTTTAGCATGTGAAAAGCTCCAGCTTTCATCTTCTTGAATTGTTGATTCCAGGAAATATCCAATATTATCAACCGCTTCTTATTACCTGGGAAGAAGCGATTTTTCCTTTTTATCTATGATATCTGGGATCTGCTCTAAGGATAAACATATTGTATCTGTTTTTGGATCGGGGAAAATCTGATCCCTACTATTCATCAAATAAATAAGAAATACTGTTTTAAAATAATGAATATAAATTAGAAAGATCACTTTATTATTTTGGCTATCTGATGATAATATTTCAGAAGAAAACAGTCATATTTTTTTTTGATTAGATAGAGAAACAGCTTTATATAGCGGTATTTCAATACAGATAATCTCTTGTCACTTATAGAATTGACCCGTCAAATATCAATTCATTCAATTTTTAACAATAAAATGATTTTATTTCGAAGCGGTAATGGAGGCAAGGCTTTGTTTCAGGTAGGTTACGGTTGCCGGGGCAGCTCAACTCGAATGATGACTCCGTTATCCTCGTTGCTTTCAGCCCATATATCACCTTTATGATCTGTAATAATCTTTTTACATATGGCCAATCCCAATCCGGTTCCACCAGCACCTGTTTTAGTCGAGCTGCTTTGGATAAATTTATCAAACACTGATTCCAGTTCCTTTTCCGGGATGCCGACACCATTATCTATAACTGATAATTCAAGGCTATTGGGTTTTTCGGCAATATTTATATCTATTTTTCCTTCAAAATATGAGAATTTTATCGCGTTGGATAGAAGATTTCGTAATACTTGCACCATTTTTTCAATATCAAAAACAATCACATCGTCAAATTGCGGTGGCTGAAATCTGACTTCAATCTCTCTTTCCACCCACATGATACGCAGTTCTTTTATCACCATTGAAACGGCTTCAGATAGACAATGTTTTTCAAAATGATATTCAACTTTTCCCGATTCCAGCTTGGATAGATCAAGTAAATCGTCCAACAAACCAATCAAACTTTGACCGCTCGATTTTATCTCGTTAAAGTATTCCAACAACTTTGTTCGCCTCGCCTGTTCAATACGATGAATTCCCAGTTTTGCAAAACCCAGAATACCATGCATAGGGGTTCTGAGTTCATGGCTCATGTTAGCCAAAAACTCTGATTTTGTTTTATTGGCAATTTCGGCCGATTCTTTAGCAATTTTCAGTTTTTCAGCTGTTTTTTTATGAGTGATATCTTCAACAATTCCAACCAGATATTTTATGGATTTCTTATCATCCAGAATAATGCTGATGCTCAACGCAATGTCGATAATCTGTTTATCCAGGTTAAAACATTGAGTTTCATATCCTTTAATAAATCCCTGTTTTAAGGTCAGGTTTTGAATGACATTCTTTTCAGATGGATCAACGAAAAAACGGTCTTCAATGTTGGGCACCCGAATTAAAAAATCTTCAGGTGATGATAAACCAAAGATCTGTGCAAATGCAGGATTGACTGTGTGTGGTTGACCATCAACTGACATTAAGATGATCCCTTCGATAGCGTTTTCAAAGAGATTGCGATATTTCTGTTCGGCAAATGAAAGCTCACGAATCGATCTGGATAGTTTGGTGTGGAATTCAATACGAGTGAAAAGTTCATCCTTGGACACCGGTTTGATAATATAGTCATTCCCTCCGGCAGAAAATCCATCCAGCAAATCCTTGGCTTGGCTCTTGGCAGTCAGAAATATAATGGGTAACGTCTCTTTGGTTTTGATTTTTCGAATTCTTTTGGCAGTTTCGTAGCCATTTATACCGGGCATCATGACATCCAATAAAATAATGTCAGGATCAAGTAAAAGGATTTTGTCCAGGGCTTCGACACCGGAATAAGCTTTTTCCACTGAAACACCGGCCAGCTTTAAATTGTTTTCAATGACTTTCAGGTTTAAAGGTTCATCATCCACCGCCATCACCTTTAAGTCTTTGAAATATAATTCGTTATCGACTCTTTTTGCTAAATTGAGTTGATTATCCGTATCGATTGGAATCTTTTTCTCAGCATCATTCGGGGAATTATCCTGATAGGACAGAGGTTCGGGTTTTGGATACAGATCGTCTTTTTTATCTGTCGCGATTTGAATAGGTTGATCTGTGATGGGCAGGGTGAAGAGAAATGTCGCTCCTTCGTTGGGTTTTGACTCCACCCATATGTCACCACCATGAAGTTCCACTAAGCTTTTGGTAACGGCCAATCCCAAACCGGTTCCACCAAATTTTCTTTCAATAGACCCATTTGCCTGTTGAAACGATTTAAAAACTTCTTTTTGTTGATGAATGGGAATCCCGATACCCTGGTCGGATACGGATATTTCAACCATATTTCCTACCACTCGGCCGTCCACTATAATATGACCTTTTGGAGTAAATTTAATAGCATTACCGATCAGATTATACATAATCTGGTTGAACCGGTTTTCATCAGCCAAAACAGCGGGAAGATCTTCATCAAGTTTATTTTTAAGAATCACATCTTTTGCACCGACCAAATGCCGGCAAAGAGTTAGAACAACATCCGAAGCCGATCGTAGGTCCAATGCCTTAATATTCAAGTTGATATCCCTGTTTTTAAGTTTTGAATAATCAAGAATATCGTTCACTAGCGAAGCCAACCGTTTCCCACTGAAAGCTATCATCTCCAGGTTTTCCAATTGCTGTTTGTTTAGCGGACCGGCAGCACCCAGGAGCAATGTTTCAGCCAAACCATTAATGGCATTCAAAGGAGTTCTAAGTTCATGTGAGGTATTGGCCAGAAATTCGTCCTTCAATTTATCCATCCGGGTCAACTCTTCGGATAGTGTTTCAACTTTAGCAAAAGCTTTGGAATTTCTGAGAGATAAAATAAACGAATTGGCAATAATGACAAAAAACAGTCCCAATGGAGCCAAATAAATCGGATAGACCAGTTCATTTACTGCTAAAAGGTCATAAATTACTGTGATAATGAGTATACTAACCCCAAAAACAATCCATATGGCACCTTCCTTTTTATGTATCAGCGCCTTAATAATATGATAATAAACAATGAAAAAAGCAGGAATAATAAAAACTTCATAAAAAACAATTGTGTGTGAATAAACTCTTACCGGTGTTACAATAGAAATAATGCTTAAAATGATGGAAAAAGCCACGATCAGTTGAACAATCCGTTTGGGTATTTCTGTCAGAAGTGTGGAGAGGAATTTGGTAAACAATGGGACACTTAAATAAAACGTTAAATATTCCAGCTTTTGAAATATTTCCCAGTTAAAACCCGGAAAACACCAGATAAAGAACCGTTCTCCTGTAATAGTACTTCTTAAGGATAAAATGAGACATACAGCGGCAAAAAGCAGTGATGATTTATCTTTTTTACGAAACCAGTACAACCCGAAATGATAAACTCCCATAAAAAGAAGACTACCAAACAAAAACAATTCAAAAGAAATGTTGCCCTCTCTTTTTCGTTTTATCTGTTGCTCCAGTCCAAGATCAATCGGCTTCCAGATCCCTCCTTTTCGATGCCTGAAATTTGCAACTTGCAATAAAATTTGAAGAGTTTCGGTTTCAGCCTGGAATGTTGCTGTTTGCGGTAAATACTGCGACTGTGTTTCTTCGAAAGTTCTCCCCACGATACCGTTTGAAAGCAATAATTCTCCGTTCACCCACAACTTGTATGATGTTCCGACATCCAGGATTTTTATTGCATAAAGGGTGGATGGAATTAACCCGTTTACTGTTAAGGAGAATGTGGCATAACCATGGCCGTCTAATATCTTTTCGTTTATTACGTATCCATTCCATTTATCAGGAATATCGATAAATCCAGTTTTTTTTGAAATTAATGTTTCGTTTAAATCAGTCGGTTCCAACAACTCTTTCCAATAAAAGTTCCATTGTCCGTTCAGGCAGACGATACCATCGGTATTAAAATTCCAATGGGTTAAGTCCAGTCGTCCTCCCTCCGCTTTAGGAGCGGTTTTGTTTGACATGCAAGAAATAGCTGTAAACGCTAAAATCAATAATAAAAAGATTAGTTTAACAAAACGTAACATATTGATGAATTTGCAGGTTCAGTGGAGAAAAACTACCATTGTACACCCAAAATCGATTTACCAGCTTCAAGGAATGGCGATGTTAAAATTATTTATAAATAACAACCGATTACATACTTAGTTCTTAATCAAAAATAAAACAAAACCATAGCCAGATTTTTGAAAATAGAGCCTGTTTCTTCTGTAATACAGATCGGTAGCCATTCCACGATCTGTTTTATGCTATCCAATCAAAACCAATTGTCTTAATCCCGACATACAATTACCAGGAGAACCCATGTTTTGACCAGCTGGTTTTTATAAATTGTTATATATAAGAATTAAATACATTAAAACTTATTTGAATTCTCAGGTTACTCCGGGATTTTCCCGGATTCATGCAAATAAATCTTCACCAATGTTTTGTTGATACATACGGATGGTAGCTATTGGTCATAAATTTTAACTTTTTGGCCAAGATCCAGCTGATAAGAAAAAGATTGACAAATGAATAGTGTTATTTATAATGAACACTGTTTACAGTAATGAGCCTGGTTTATGCTTTATAATATTATGTAACCATTCAACTTAAAAAGCATGACCTGTTTGTCATTCTGATGGGAGCCTTAGGTGATTTGAAGAATCTCAATAAAGCCCAATTGACATTCGGAAATAACTTGATTTCATGAATGACGTTTAGACCAGGTTATTTATCCATAGCTTTATATGACAAACAACATCAATTGTTTTTGGTCGTGAGAGATCCTTCGTTGTCCCTTCTCAGGATGGCAGTGATCAGCTTATTGACATCGTATCCTCGCAGGAATGATATAGAGTCCTGGATAATGCTGAACAGTTATGATATTTTTCATATTAACGGAGAAGAGTTATGTACGATTTCATGTTAACACCGGAGATAATAGAGTTAAGAGATGAAGTTCGCCTATTCGTCAAGGAAGAGATCACCAGCGATTTTCTAAGAGATTTGGATAATGATGAAATTGTGTATCCACGTGAGTTTGTGGAAAAACTGGCTAAACACAACCTGAGGGGAATTCGATTTCCCAAAAAATATGGCGGCCGGGAGCTGAATTGGGTGGCGGAAGCTGTATTAACGGAAGAGATTGGTTGCCTGGGAATGGCATTGGGGTGCGCTTTTTCCATGCCATCTATCGTGGGAGAAGCTCTGAATTGTTTTGGAACGGAAGAACAAAAGGAGAAGTACCTGAAACCGTATCTGGAAGGAAAACTGATTTCTGCCGAAGCACTTACCGAACCCAGGGGAGGATCGGATTTTTTTGGTGCCACTACCAAAGCAGTACTGGACGGCGATCATTTTATTGTTAACGGTCAAAAGCGATTTGTTGTAGGTGCCGAAGGTGCTGATTTTTTTGTTGTTTATTGCAAAACTAATTTTGAACCCGATGTACACAAATACAATCGCATCAGTTTATTAATCATTGATAAAGGACCGGGTGTTGAAGCAGAATATCTCTATGATTTGATGGGATGTCGAGGTGGCGGTACCGGTAGACTGGTGTTCAGGGATGTCAAAGTACCTAGGGAAAACCTGCTAGGTGAAATGCATGGTGGGGCTTTATGTTTTAACCAGATGATGATCCCTGAGCGATTGACATCAGCCTCCGGTTGTCTTGGTATCTGGGGAGCATTAGATTTGGCTGTACGATATTCTGATAAACGGGTTGCCTTTGGCAAAAAGATAAGGGATTTTCAAGCAGTGAATTTTAATACAGCCAATTCAATTACCCAATTGGATGCAGCCAGGGCATTGACTTACATGGCAGCACGCGCTATGGATGAAGGTGCCCCGAACGCCCGGCGATTGATTAGTGAAGCCAAACGATTCGCTACTGAAATGGCTTGGAATGTGGTAAACAATGCCATGCAGATGATGGGCGGTATCGGCTATACCAAAGTATACCCGGTTGAAAGAGCACTGCGGGATACGCGGCTGGGTTTGATCTGGACTGGAACCAGCGAAATCATGAATCTTTTGATTCAGCATGAATACTATAAAGAGGTTCTGGATGCGGCCTATGATCGTCGTAAAATGGAACAGGATGCCATGAAGCCCGATGAAAGCGAACGATGTTATAATGACGATGATATGTGGGAAGTACATACATCGGGTTCTGCAAATTAAAATAGACGATGGCCATGTTTAACAAACAGATTGATGAATTGAAACAACAGATTAAACTGATTCTTTCTTTTCTCAATCTGTAAAATCTGTGGTTCCCATTGATAGATATTATCGGTAAAATGCTAAAAATCCAATACACATTATTAAGATCATCTAATGTCCACATTTAAAGAGCTAAAGCATAAAGAACGTGAAGCACGTCGAAAAATGATCATCACCGCTGCTCAAAAACTGTTTTCAGAAAAAGATTTCAGAAAAGTGACGGCGCGGGAGATTGCCAAAACTACCGGTATCAGTCCTGCTTCAATTTATCGGTATTATAAGAACATGGATGAATTGTTTTTGGATGTTTTTTTGATTCACGCTAATGAAATGAGTCTGTTGGCTGAAGCTGAGATCAAAGAAAATATCCATTGCTCCATAGCTCGGTATTGTGAGATTCACGTCACCTACCTCAACGATAACATGACATTTTATCAGATGATGGCACATTTTATGTTGAGTGAAGAGCCGTCTTCTGAAAACTCGGGAAAAATAGACCCCGTTATGCGTACACTGCTTGATTATGTGGAAAAAATCCTGATAGACAATGGAAAAAAAGAGAACTCGCGACTGGTGGCACACGCATTGTTTTCAGCTCTTAATGGAACCATGATTTCATACGCCCGGTATCCCGGACGCACCCTCTCCGAAATAAAACAACACACACTGTGCTTGGCCCAGGTGATTGCTGATCAATTCTCAAATGGAATATAGGGAATAGACTTCCCAGGGAAAATCCAAACAAAACTAATGAATGAGCGGTACTTAGAAGTAGGTATCTATTCTTATTGACGAAGAGAACGATTCATTGGAATTACTACGATATATTTGTCTTAATCCCGTGAAAGCCGGTTTAGTAAAATCTCCCGAAAATGCTATATCGATTGCAAGAGGGCCAAATTTTCGAATATGCGGCGGGTAAATCCTTATTCAATTTGTTGGCTTCCGAATATCATGATATTTTTAAAGAGGCCATCCAGCAATCGTTTGCAATGGGAATAAATGATTATATTGAAACCAAAAAGTACTATCGGACAGAAGAAACCGCTGGAACGAATATCTGTTTTTACCGGTAATGAATGGTGGCTGAAGTGATGTTGATTTCAACCAATATCTCCAAACGAAAAAACTGATATAGAATTGACTTCAGCACGAGGGGGAGCTGTTTGAAAAACCATACAAGGCTGGTATGGTGGATAATACTATCACCGACATTCTTCATAATATTGGTAACATCTTAAACAGAGTAGTCACTTTAACGCAGTTTATTTTGGAGTTAATAAAAAACTAAAAACAAGTGAATTGAGTAAAGTTAATCAAGTACTTGCGGAAGAAATGGATTCCAAAGAGCATTTTATTCGTAACGATCCTGAAGGGAAAAAACTTCCGCAATACTATTTTGTTGTGAAAAAAGAGTTGGTGTCTGAAAACAATACCTGTAAGCGCTGTTTGACTCGGCAGAACAGCAAAGTAGAAACCATCTCTGGTGGTTACTTCTCAATATAAGGTTGCTAAATCAGCTGGTTATGAAGAAAAATCATCATTAAATGATAGTATAAAAGAAATGTTGGGATTGGAATTCGGTTTGATGGAAAGATCACATATCATTGTTATAAAAAAGCCTGTCCAAAATTCTAAAATCGAAGATTTAGAAGATAAAGACAAATATGGCTTCGGTCCTTATTGCTGCTCCAATTACATGGCTGAAATGATGGGGAAATTTGGGCGAAAAATAAAGAAAACGGAGCTACCTTTGTATTGCAGTTCCTCCTGGTTAAGGAAAAGCTCTCTCGGACAGGGCCAGGCTAATCAGCTGAATCTGTAAGGGGTAAGGCCGTTTTCGTCTTTACCATTTCGTTGGTCTAAAATAAAATGATATATTATTTGACAAATGGTATGAATTCCGCATAGATTGCGATAAGACAAACGCACACCATGTATCAGTTTTACGTGGAATGCTCTTCGTCCTAAAACGTTGATTCAAAACAATTTTTTTAAAAAAAACAATAAAATGAATGACGTTTTTCATTTAGCTATGCTACTCTTTTTTTTTGAGTAGAAGACTCAAAATTTTATGATTGGTTAATTGTCTAACCAGTTATGGCAAACTGATTGAAAGTACCATTTATGACTTAAGTGGATGCTGGAGGTTAGTAGAAAACGAATAATATTTAAATTTTTGATGGAGTATCCACGATGGTAGAAGGTACCGTTAAATGGTTCAACGATAATAAAGGTTATGGTTTTATTGAGCAAGAAAATGGCGGCGATGTATTCGTTCATCATTCAGCTATTAATGGCTCGGGTTTCAAATCACTGCAAGAAGGCGATCGTGTCACTTTTGAAATTGAACAGGGTCAAAAAGGACCGGCTGCTGCTAACGTATCCGTGAAGTAATATGATATCGTGATGTTATCGGATTAAGAGATCATTAGCCAACCAAGCAAAAAAAAACCTCCCAATGGGAGGTTTTTTTTTGCCCGAAATTCTTCGCCTTTTCTAACGTGAGTTTACGAGCTGATAGTTTTTAAAAAAAGTAATCTAATAAT